>CBFGMV010000238.1:0-2074 GCA_965649915.1 uncultured Dyadobacter sp. | reverse complement strand
TGAGCCTTTTCGGGGTCGACATTGCTTCTTTCGCTATCGCCGGGGCCATTATTCTTTTCTTGCTGGGACTTGAAATGATCCTGGGCCGCGAAATTTTCAAACATGGCAACATGGACGTCAGCGTGGCATCCATTGTCCCGATCGCATTTCCGATGATCGCTGGTGCCGCGACGATGACCACGTTGCTGTCGCTCCGTTCGGCATACCGGATCGAGAATATCCTGGTCGGCATTCTGCTGAACCTGTTTTTTATTTACCTCGTATTGAAATCTTCGAACTGGCTGGAAAGGAAACTCGGACAGGGCGGCACCGATATTCTCCGGAAGGTATTCGGGATTATCCTGCTGGCTATTTCCATTAAGCTTTTTAAAACCAATCTCTCAATGTAAATGCCTGTAAAACAGGTTTTTTTTAAGACTAATATTTAAATCAATATAACAATGCAACAACTGGATAGCCTTAATCAGGTCGCGGATTTTCACAAAACATTCAAGCATCCCATTCTGGAAACCCCGACCATTCCCTCCGAAGATAGAAGCCGCCTGCGCGTAGCATTGCTGGCCGAGGAGTTGAAGGAGCTGGAAGTTGCGATCCTCGAAAAGGACATTGTGGAAGTGGCCGACGCGCTTTGCGACCTGCAATATGTATTGTCGGGCGCTGTGCTGGAATTCGGGTTAGGAGAGAAGTTCCGGACATTGTTCGATGAGGTGCAGCGTTCGAACATGTCGAAAGCCTGCAACTCGGTGGAAGAAGCCGAAGCTACCGTGGCGCATTACCAGGCCAAAGGTACCGATTGCTACTACAAGGAAGACAATGGGAAGTACCTCGTGTACCGTACAGCCGATGACAAGACTTTGAAGAATGTCAATTATTCTCCGGCTGATCTGGCTTCCATTATCGGTTAATCTGCATTATCAAACCAATTTCAAGGTGATGAGCTCAGTTCTCGAACGATTCCTGCGCTATGTGCAGATCGACACACAGTCGGACCCTAATTCGGAGACTTTTCCGAGCACTGCCAAGCAGCGTAACCTGAGCAGCCTGCTCGCGGAAGAGCTGCGTGCGCTGGGTGTCGCGGATGCGCATGTGGACGAGCATGGGTACGTGTATGCGACGATTCCATCCAATTCGGACCGAAACGATGTGCCCGTCATTTGCTTTTGTTCGCATGTCGATACTTCCCCGGATGTTTCCGGTGAGCATGTAAAGCCGATCGTTCATCGAAACTGGGATGGTTCGGACATTATTCTGCCGGATGATCATTCGCAGGTTTTGAGAATAGCCGAGCTCCACGACCTTGATCAGCAGATCGGGAATGACATAGTCACTGCCAGTGGTACCACATTGCTGGGCGCTGATAATAAGGCCGGCGTTGCCGAAATTATGGCCGCTGCCGAGTATCTACTTGCCAATCCGCAAATCAAACATGGTGACATCAAAATCCTTTTCACGCCTGACGAGGAAGTGGGCAGAGGAACGGAGAAGGTGGATCTGGCGAAGCTCGGCGCTGACTTTGGCTACACGGTCGATGGTGAAGCGATCGGAACGCTGGAAGATGAAACTTTCTCTGCCGACGGCGTAAAGATCACCATTCAGGGTGTGAGCACGCATCCCGGTTATGCCAAAGGCAAGCTGGAAAATGCATTGAAAATCGCTGCTGAAATACTCGCACGACTGCCGAAAGACAAACTTTCGCCTGAAACGACGGAGGATAAGGAGGGTTTTATCCACCCGGTTCAAATGGAGGGTATCCAGGAAAAAGCGGTGCTGAGCTTCATTATCCGTGACTTTACGGTTGAAGGGCTGCATGAGAAAGAGGCATTGCTGAGAGGTATTATGGAAGAGGTGTTAAGGGATTATCCCAATTCTTCCGCCGAATTCAAAGTGCAGGAGCAGTACCGAAACATGAAAGAAGTGCTCGACCGGCATCCGGAAGTCATTCAGAATGCATTGACAGCCATGGAACGGGTCGGTTTAAAGCCCATCCAACGCAGCATCCGCGGCGGCACCGATGGTTCGAGACTCTCGTTCATGGGCCTCCCATGCCCCAATATCTTTGCCGGGGAGCACGCTT
>CBFGMV010000237.1:0-2354 GCA_965649915.1 uncultured Dyadobacter sp. | reverse complement strand
CTCGACTTGGATTTGCTCCGGGAATGGGTCCTGATGTTTGTATAGCTTACCTTTTCCTACGGGCCTCCCCACTTTGGAAGGAGTTGCGAAGCCCTGCAAACCGTACAGCCAGCCATCCGGACCCCAATGAAAACTGTTGAGGGTTTCGTGCCGGTCGCGGATGCCCCAGCCGGTGAGGCGAACCTCGATATCGTCCATATCGGCTTTGTCGTCGCCATTTTTATCAGGCACAAAAAGGAGGTTCGGCGGCGCACCCACAAACACCCCCCCAAAACCAACCGCCAACGCTGCCGGGAATGCGAGGCCCTCCATGAAAACCTTCCTGCTGTCGGCAACCCCGTCGTGATCGGTGTCTTCCAGGATCAGGATCCGGCTGGTACCTGCATTCGAAAATCCTTTTCCGCGCGATTCGTAGTCCTTATTTTCTGCGATCCACATCCTGCCGCGATCATCCCAGCAAAACGCCATCGGCTGCGTCATCATCGGTTCGGAGGCAAATGCATTAACCTGGTAACCCTCCTTGACCGTCATGGCCGCCACCGCCTCCTGCGCACTGAGGAACTTGGCTTCCCGACCCTCTTTCTGCGCTAGTGCCCAAAGTGCTGTGGTGTTATACTGCCCGGTATTGCCAATGAATTCTCCAAAAGTTTTATTGAGCTGAATATCATTCAGTTCACCTGTGTAAATGACCAGTTCGTGCTTAATAATCTCGGTTTCTCCTTTTTTGATATGCCAATCACCTTTGCGGGCACGCGCGGGGCCAGCGCCCAGCTGACCGTCCACACGCCAGGTTTGGGGATACCCTTTATTTCCCGGATGATCCAGAATGGCAATGTGCGCCAGGTCGGTACGGCCCGGTACCTGCATGCCGATATCCACCCACATTGCAGCCTGTCCTTCCGCCTTTTCGTTTTTCTGGCGGGCCGCATTGATTACTTCTCCTTTAATCCCTTCTTTCCAGGGCATGCGCACAAAAAGACCGCCGTAGTCATATTTCCCTATCGTGACATCGGTTTGCGCCTCACCGTTCCATTCCAGGTCGAGCAGGTATTTGCCGTCCTTTATCCGCATCGACCAGTTTTGCGTTTCGGTCAGCACGGCGGCACCGGTCGAATCGAGCAAGTTGTAAACCGTCTGCCATTTGACTTCCGTGCCCTTTCCTTCGATAACTTTCGCCGAAACCCTCTTCCAATAACCATCACTCGGGTGGTGGAAATAGTCGCGGCCATTCACGCGGGTGTAACCCCAGTAAATGCCCGTTTGGTGCTTGTGGTGGCCGGGACTATACTCGGTAAGCACGCCCTTGCCGTCGGGTGCGACGATTGGGTGCAGGTAAGGACGGAAATCGGCCTTCGCATTTTGTGTGAGAACAGGTTTGGTTTCGTTTCCACGGAAAATGCTGATGGTTTCGTCTTTTTCGTTCTGCACGGCACGCAACGCAACAGCTTCGGGCGCGACCGCAACATGCTCCGGATCCGGGGAGCGGAAATCATAACCAAAATTTAACAGTACAAAAACGAAAAACAGCGGTAAAGACCTGAGCAAGTTCATGAGCAGATTTCCTGGGTTTTAGGATTAATTACGGATGCATTATGACCATCCGTCTATAAGGAAGTAAGTAAAAATCACCGCATAATTACTCTATACCTGCCTCGAAAACTGCCCGGGAGCGCTTGTATTTAAGGATAATTACATAACTTTAGGGTACTACTTCCGCATCAACATCCCAGCCATGACCTCGTTCAAACTGTTCATCCTCTTCATTGTGATCACCATGCTGCAACATCGTGGAATCATCTACCGGACAGGCTCCCGAAAACCGATACGCGTGTTCAATCCGACCCTCGACGACCTGAACAGCTCCCGCCCGGGAAGCCTGTTTGGTACCTGGCGACTGTATGGAACCCACGCGGTAGACCCGTCGGTAGTGGATAATAATGGACGCCCGGCCCAGCACGAGACGAGCAAGGACAATAAAATGCTGATGTCGTTCTTTCCCGACAGTACTTTCACACGTGTAAGAACCAATGGAGAATATGCCGCAGGCAAATGGGCATATGATTCCGCCAACCACTCCGTGTTCCTCACCGCCAACCGCAAAACCGAAGAAATATCCATTGCATTCGACTATGCAGCCAACGGTCTAAAGCTGATGAACTTCGAATTTTCGCCCGGTAAGAACCTCTCTTTTATCGAATACGGAAGCAAACTATCCAGATACCAGGATGATCCCTATTTTGGCGGCAACAACCAGTGGCGGATCAAACCAACCAGCCCCGAAACCGATCAGCAGATCAGGAACAGGCTGTTGAACTATCTCGCACATACGTCATACATCCTCAAAAGCGCGCAGA
>CBFGMV010000236.1:0-2607 GCA_965649915.1 uncultured Dyadobacter sp. | reverse complement strand
CTGGGCGACGGGCTGGGCCTGCGCTGTATTTCCCTGCTGAGTGGGCCGGGCGCTATCAGGTTTGATAGTCGGAGCTGTGGTAGCTTTGCCGAGGGAATCTTTACTTAACGAATCTTTTTGAGGAGGCTGCTTTTGCAGGGGATCGAAATTCTGCGTGGGTTTCACCAGGGGTGAGTAGGAGGATTTATTAGCAGAATCGGAAGTTGTAGGTGTCTTGGGGAGGGTATCGGAGGCTGGTCGGGGCGACGAGGGCCTGGGGACCGGAGTGTTGAGCGTATCGGGTTTCGGCTTTCGCGTCGAATCGGGCGCTGTCTGCTGGGCGGTGACGGGGTGAATGTGACTTAATATCAACAGTAACAGCACAAAACCGATCCTCAGAAAAATGAGCGTACCCGGACTGGTCGGGGGCTCGCATGCTCGTTGAGTTTTTCTCATGTTCTTTCTGGCTAGGTGACGGGATAAGGTCCCGGAAAATTTTACTTAGGCAGAATAGACAAAAACCATACCGCTATGTTCCCGGAAGTTATAAAACAGGCACTCCCCGCGTACCTGCCCGCGGACAGCGCGGCGCTTCTTTTTGCATCTTCCATAACTAACTCATACAAGTATATGCCTGATCCTTCGGGGTGTCGCGATCGCCTCCCGGAACTCTTCGATCTAATTTTTCAATTATCCAAGAAACACAACCTATTATTTTTGGAAACATCCCGGTTACGATTACATTTGTCAAAATGCCCGCACGTTACGGGATTGAATTTTGCTTAGTTTAAAGGAGTGTAAAAAACCAACTTCGACCATGCGCCAGGAACAACTGCTAACAGCCGACTACATTGAATCCCAGATCGGAAATGTAATAGAATACTACATCCGATGGGATTTTGAGGAAGACCCTTTTTACGGGAAGGCCCGGATCAAGGGTTTGGTCGACGATGATTCAGGCGGGTTGAAGATCATCTGCGACGTGATAGAGGGAAGCGATCTGGAGTCGGCTTACGAACAGGAAGAGGTTTTTATGCATTCAGACCATCATCCGATCTACGCAGGACAGCTACCCGAAATTTATTCCGCCAACTGGGTGAATACCGACGGGAAGAAAAAGAGGCAGCTCTTCATCGCCCCGGCCAACGAGAATGCCAAGGAATTTGCGGTTTCCCAAACCAACAGCAAAGTGATCGTCAAAAGGATATACTAAAGCGAAGATCCCCGTCTGCAATCAGGCGGGGATCTTCGCTTTGTCGGCCACTGGCTAGTTCTTCACAATCTTCTTCGTCAGTACACGATCCTCAAATTCCGCCTTCACGACATACAAACCGGCCGCATACCTGGTCAGATCGAAATTGTAGACATTGGAACTGACCTCTCCGGTGATGACGGTCTCCATGATTTTTTGTCCTGAAACATTGTAGATCGATACAGATTTCAGCTTTTCCGGATGCGGATAAAACTGGACTGAAACAAGGCCGTTCGTCGGATTGGGCGTCACCAGGAACCCTGCTTCTTTCAGGTTCGGATTGACGGTGACCGTCCGGATATTGATGTCGTCGAGGTAAATATCATTCTCATTACCATTGGTATTCAGGAATGCTACCAATATTTCTCCCTGCCCGATGAAGCTGCCGATGTTGATCTCCTCGCTTCTCCATTCGTTGATGCCCGGTGTGAATGCCGTTCTGGTGGCAGTGCTTCGGGTAATGAGCGAAGAACCCCATTTTTTGTAGACCGTGGTATAAGTCTGTCCGCAGTCGGTACTGATGAGCACCTGCAACGTATCCCAAACGTTTCCTATCGACGACGCATTGGTGTAAGTGGCGGCAGCGACCTGGAACGAAACAAATGCTGAATCCACACCGGCTATATTGACCGTTGGTGAGCGCAGATAATCCCGCTGCCCAACGACCTGGTTATCGAAATTACCGATCTTCACTGACGAACTGCCGGTTTTCGCCGCACTGGAAGTTTTCTCCCACGTCGATCCGCCATCCTCGTTGACGATGTCCCATCCCTGCGGCGGGAACAAACCTTCGAAGCCTTCTTTCACGGGTGCGCTGAACGGTTCATAATAAATGAAGTCAAGGCTCAGTGCATCGTTGGATGTATCTTCGTCAGCGGCTCCATTGGGGTTGGATGTATAAATGCTTAAAACATGGTTACCCTCTGCCGTCGTCAGCGCGGGTAGCGTGACCGTCGTCTCGGCGAAAGTCGTCAGAGAGCCCGTCCAGTTATAATTTTGCACCGTGCCGTTGTCGATCACGGTATGGATCGTTACGGAAGTGAGCGTCTGGCTTCCCTTGTTGACCAGGGTAACCTGCGGTGTAAGCGACCCGACGCAGATCCGCTGGGCAGGCTGACGGATCGTTTTCAGCGAAGCATCCTTCGCCTTCACATCCACAGGCGTGCAGCCATTGGATAGGCTTAACAATGAGCGATAAGTCGTGTAGGCAGCCTCCATGCGGGCAACCTGCAATTTGGTAAACATGTACAAGCAGGCATCCGGCGTGTAGTCCATATAATTCTGGTACATAATCCCCGGAGCAGACTGTGTGCACCTGTCTGTGACGATTCCGGTCTGGCAGGCCTGGCCGAGATCGATGATCTTCACGTGCCCCG
>CBFGMV010000235.1:0-2625 GCA_965649915.1 uncultured Dyadobacter sp. | reverse complement strand
AAACGCCACCAGTACCATTTGAGCACATTGGAAGCAATGTAGCCGCCATACAAAGCAGATACGATCCATTGCAGTGTACTGTTCACATCCCGGGCGAGCAGGCCGAGCAAAATACTGACGGCCACGATGACAAGGCCTGTCGCATAACTCACCTGACTGATCTGCTTGTTGCTGGCATGCGGGCGGATGGATTTGAGATAAATGTCATTCACAAAATACGCCTGTGCGGCATTAAAAGTGCCTGCGAAAGTACCCATAAAAGCGCCCATCAGGCTGACCAGCACTAAACCCAGCAGACCGGAGGGGATGTAGGCATTCAGGACAGCGGGGAGGAGTTTTTCAAAGTCCGTTCCTGATTGCGTAGTTATATCCAGGTTTTGGAAGTACAGCAACCCAAGCACTGTAATGCCGGTAATAAACAGATACCGGGTCGGCAGCAGGACGATATTGACAATCATGCTCATCAGCGCGGCTTCCCGTGGCGACCGGGTAGAGAGTATTTTTTGCATATCGTAGTTCGGGGCGGGTCCGGCGAGACTTGCCAGGATCCCTTTGGCTGCCATTAGTGCAAAAAAGTAGTTGAATGGAGAAAAGCGATCTGCCCGCAATTTCTCGGCTGCCGCAGGCAGGCGCTCTTCCCAGTCGAGGTCGAGGTCTTTGCCGAAAAACAGGTCCGTCCAGCCAGTTGGCACCGGTAAATAATCCGTGGCGGGAAGAGCAGCATAAGCCATTGCAGCAACGGAAATGCAAACGACCGTCATCACTAGGTAATGCAGCATATCGGCCCAGACGATGCTTTTCATGCCTCCGAGTAACGCATAGCAGGCTGTAAATACAGTAAAAACCACACCATAGAAATGAGGGACATAGTCGGGGCGCAACGTAAAGGGCAGGAATGGACTGACAAGTTCCCAGGGGATGAATATCTCGATAAACTTACCAAGTCCGGTGAAGCCGTAAACCATAAAGCTCAGGCAACTCAGCAACGCGAAAACGATGATGATCTTATGGGAAAGTCCCGCGCCGTTGCGGTCACCGAAGCGGAATAGCATCCACTCCGCGCCGGTAGCGGCATTGGACCTTCGCAGCCATAACGATAGATAGACCATCATAAATACCTGATTGAAAACCGGCCACAGCCAAGGCAGCCAGATGCTTTTAACACCATAAACGAACATGATAGCGACCATCCATGCCGTGCCGGAAAGGTCGAACATACCTGATGCATTGGAAATGCCCAGCATCCAGAACGGCATAGACTTACCGCCCAGGAGATAGTCGTTCTTGCTTCTGGCAGCCTGTTTTTTGAGGTATATCCCCATAAACATTACCGTTGCCAGATAGAGTATTATGACGAGGAGGTCGATCGCCCTGATTTTCATGAACGAACCCGCATGTTCAATTTCCATATGTCGGCAACGGACGGCAACTGGCAGGTTCGGTACAAACTTATTGACAAAACCAGGGCAGGATATAATACTTTTTTATCCATGATTAGACCAATACTAACAAGTTATAGGGTGGCAGAGGGTTAATATCCAGGACAATGGGGCATTTTTGGAGGTACAACTTCGTATGTGCGGGACTGGCATTAATAATAATTAATCTTTAAATTGTTACCTCAATATAACAAGCGCACGCTAACCTGGTGATGCCATTTTAAATTTAATTTAAAAATACCATTTAGCCTATGAGTGAAATTTACCGCGAGATTACCCCATTGACCCAATACGACTGCTTTACGGTTTTTGACCGAAGAAAGACCATATTCGATTTCCCGCTTCATAGTCATGAGGAATTCGAGCTGAACCTGATCCTGTCGGGCAAAGGTGTGAAACGGGTCGTCGGAGATCATACCGAAGTGATCGATGATGCTGAGCTGGTGTTGGTGGGGAACAATTTGCCACACGGGTGGCTCACCCATTCCTACAAATGGGAGGAAGGAATGCCTGAAATCAAGGAGGTAACGGTGCAGTTTCACCGGGATTTGTTCGATGACAAGTTTCTGAAAAGAAACCAGTTGTTCTTCGTAAAGTCATTACTGGAGAAATCGGCCAAAGGGATTTCGTTTTCAAGAGAGACGATAGAGCGGATTAAACCGAGGCTTACGACGCTGGCGGAGAAGAGCGGCTTCGATTCGATGCTGGAGTTGATGTCGATCCTGCATGATTTGTCCGTTTCCCGGAACATGCGCACGCTGTCGAACAGCACTTTTACCGAAGATAATGTCAATTTCAACAGCCGCAGGATCGAAAAGGTGTTTACCTATATGCGCGATAGCTACGACAAGGACGTGAACCTGGCAGAGGTGGCCAGGCTGGCCGGAATGTCGGAAGTATCGTTCAGCAGGTTTATTAAAAAACGGACGGGTAAGACCTTTGTCGAGAGTCTCAATGAGATCAGGCTGGGGCATGCGTCGAGGTCACTGATCAATACCACCAATACGATTTCCGAGATCGCGTACAAATGTGGATTCAATAATCTTTCGTATTTCAACCGGATTTTCAAAAGCAGGAATGGCTGTACGCCGAAGGAGTTTCGGGACAACTATTCGGGAACGAGGACGTTTGTGTGAGGTGTGGATGAATTTTGAATGAGTGAATGAGTGAATGAGTGAATTTTGAA
>CBFGMV010000234.1:0-2794 GCA_965649915.1 uncultured Dyadobacter sp. | reverse complement strand
ATCGACACCCGTTTTAATGAGCTCGCCGATAATGAATTGCTTCAATGTTTCGTCGTTGGCAATGATCCCCACTTGCTCTCCCTGGCTGATCGCTTTGATAAATGCCAGATACTGCGGGCGCATCTGGGCCAGCTTGTTACCTTGCCACGATGCATCGTTGTGCGGGAAAGTGAGCCAGGTGGCGCGGTGTGGCGCCCATTCGGCAGGAAATGTAAAGCCAAGTTCGCGGGGAGTCAATGAAGCGGGATTTGCTGACACGTCAGTAATGTGTTCGTTAGTATTCAAAAAGAAAGTACAAAGGTCGCAAAAGGTTTGGAAGACCGCGAATATCGGGAGGATAATAGCAGGCGAACCCACGAAAAAAGCCCCGCGAACAGGGCTTTTCAGGGAAGTTGAGTAAAATAATAGAATTAGTTATTAGCGACCATCACATTGTCGATCAGGTAAGTACCGTCCACCGTTTCCAGATTATAGGCCCTGCTTACCCGACGGGCATTTCGCTGCACGGCGCCCACTTTCCAGGATGAAACCATCCCCGTCGATGGCTCATAGTGGTACAGGATATCGTTTTTGGAAAGCTTTTTCATTCGCTTTTTACCCCGGTGGGTCTGAACCCGGTGATCTGGCGTGGCTTCGAGGAGCAATGCGGGTACGATCGGCGAATCCGAGGACGGTAGCTCTTCTGCAGGTCGCAGGTACACCGCGGTTAATGCGGAATTCGGCTGGTTGTATACATCGATCTGCCTGACCTGCGTGATGGTACTCTTGCCGTCGCGACAGGTTTTGACATGCTCGCCCACCCGTACATCCGCGATCGATTTGAGACTTCCGTCCGCCATTGTCACGGGTGCGTTGGCGGAAAAATACTTGCAATGCTTCTTACTTTTTGAAATCCGGATCGTAGCCTGCGATTGAATGCTGCTGACGGTAGTGATTTCGGTTTGGGCAGATACGCTTAACGACAGGAGTGAAAAGGAAAACGTAACCAGGATCTTATGCATACAACTTTTGATTAGGACGATGCCTTGGACATTTTTACAAATACCTTACTGAGTACGTTGGGAACTGCTCCCAGGCAAATCAGCACCAGCCCCGCGGTGATCAGCGTGGAGGTATGCGCGAAAAATGAACCCGATGACAAAATGGAAAGAATTAATATCGTTGAGAATGGTAATGAGAATGCAAGTAACAACACGGCCAGTTCCAGATCAAATGTTCTTTTTTCTTTGGGCATGGATTTGGCGTCTTCCCGGAGGTTGAATGCTGAAATGTGTGCGAGCGGCCAAAAGCTCGCGGCACTTAAAGGAATCACGATCGCAAGTAATACCATATTCTGATCCGTAATGTTCAGTACATAAATCATCCCCGCGCTGATGAGCATCGTAATGCCCGCGCGGAAAAACAGGATACTTGCAACGATACGTTTCTTCCCTTCCTTTAGTTGCACGGCCAACCCGATAAACAGCAACACAAGCGGCGTCATCATGGCGCTGGTCTTATCAAAAATATCTACTACCAGCGGCGGCAGCGTGCTGTAATTGATACCCAGGCTCAGCAGGATGATCGCGATGAATATGAGTAGGTTAATGGGCTCCTGGAACATGCTAGCGAAAAGGCTTTTCAGCTTGCCGCCCATTTTGGTCTCCTTGTCGTCGCTGTTTTTCAGGAACATGTTCATGGCCAGAATATAGAGGGAGATCAAAACAAAGAACTTGTTTCCTACATCTGCCAGGGCGGCGATAGCGAGGCTTTTTTCTCCTAAAAATTCTGCAATAAACGGAAAGCACGACAGACCCGGTGCCAAAGAAGGAATGAGCATCATTAATGTGCGGCCGGTGGGGCTGTTCTTTTCTATGCCAAACAATGCGAATGCAAGCGGCGCCGAGAAGAACATCAAAAAGTTGAATACCAGCGTCACCAGCGGGATAATGAACATCGACGAATCGATGTCTATTTTCATTAAAGAGATAAATATCGTTGAGGGTAATGCCACCGAAAGGATGATTTCCTTGATGCCGTTAGTCTGGTCCTTGTTCTTGAATTTGCTTTTGAGCAACAATCCCAGAGCAATTAGTAATAATAGCGTGATGGTTTTTTGTAGTGCGTCACTCATAGTCAGGAATATTTAAATAGTAATAGGAGTATCGAAGATCAAAGAGGAGTGTTGCTTTCGCGGGTGTTGTAACGAGTTGTAATAGGAGTGAAAATATGGTATCGTTATCGCATGCACTTCGACCGCCCGGCGGCCCGGTACGCTCAGTGTGACAATGGCGATGTCAGTCTGACAAGTGCACAATTTCACCCTGACTGTCATCCTGAGCGGAGTCGAAGGATAGTGGCGATGTCGCATGCACTTCGACTTCGCTCAGTGTGACAATTGCGATGCCAGACTGACAAGTGCACAATGCCACCCTGACTGTCATCCTGAGCGGAGTCGAAGGATAATTGCGAGACGTCAACTCAATGCCCCGAGCGCCCCCACAAACGCCTTCATCTCATCCATTGTCCCGATGCTTACGCGGCACCATGGTTTGTTCTGGACGTCGAATGAGCGGACGGCGATGCCTTTGGCGGTCATTTTGGTGAGCAGCTCCTTACCCGAAATGCTGATCGGGAAGAGCACGAAGTTGGTGTATGACGGGATGTATTTGTAACCCATCTTATCGAGGTTTTCGTAAAGATATGTTTTGGCCTCGTGGTTCAGTTTACGGGTGTTGCCCTGGAAATCCTTGTCGTCTAGGCTGGCGGATGCGGCGAAGATCGATGTATAGGAAATTCCCATTCCGCCGCGGGT
>CBFGMV010000233.1:0-3701 GCA_965649915.1 uncultured Dyadobacter sp. | reverse complement strand
CCTCTCCCGAACGGATTCAGGGTGGGGTAGGCGAAGTAGGCATAAAAGCGAACAATGTCCCACTTCGGATCCTCGCGCATGCATGTGAGCGCGTCCTGGAAATGTTCGGGAAAAATGTCCGAAGGCTCGAAGTCCTCCTGTACATATAATGTGTATTCCGATAGCACCGCATCCTGGCCTTTGTTGATATTGTTACCCAATCCTTTGTTGATCGGGGTGGTGATCAGCCGGAAGGGGAAGCGCTCCTGAAGTGCGATTACTTTGTCGAGGTGCTCGGCTTTGCTTCCGTCATCGGACACGACAATGTCTGCAAACCGGCAGCCAAGCGATTGAAAGCTGGCCAGGAGTCTTTCAAGCGAGCCACTGCGGTTATAGTGGGTGATCAATAAAGTGGTATCCCGGAAATGGTGATGCATAGTGGCTTACAGGATCGAGAGATAATCGCGCATGCCTTGCAACTGGCGTTTGGCGCGGTTAAAGAATGCTTTGCTGATGCTGCCGTCGTCCAGCAGGCGGCGCGGCGAAGTAAACACCGTCGCTCTGGAACTGGTTACCTGTTTCAGGTCTCCGGCTTTTTTCAGGTTCAGGGCCATCCGGCCATCCTCGGCTTCGTTCTGGAAATCGCTGCCGACAATGTTGGCATAAACCCGCGAACCGCTCACTTTGAAGCCGCCCGTGGTGCGCCCGACCTCGGTAACAAATCCCATATTGAAGCCATAGACATTCAGATATTCCCTGTTTTTCTTGCGGATCAGGATCATGATACCTGCAAATTTTTCATAAAGCCATAAACCCAGACGTCCCTGGCCGGCCGGAGGAATGAATGCGTAATTACCATACACGCCCGTAATCCGCTTATTTGCGACCATCGGTTCTACCATCAGATCAATCCAGTCGGGTGGGTAAAACGTGTCCGAATCGGCGCAGAGGTGGTATTTTCCGCGTGCGAGTTCGAGTCCCATCTGCCGGGCAAACGGCGTTCCCTGCACGGTCTGGAGGTAATTCCGGACACCGAGCGTGTCGAGCACGTGCTGCGTACCATCGGTAGAATTGTTGTTAATAACGATAATCTCGACTTTGGCGCGGGTGCTGCTTGCGGAAAGTGAAGAAAGTGTCCTGTAAATGTTGTTTTCTTCGTTCCAGGCAGGAATTACTACCGAAATGTCCGGACTCTCTTCCCGGAACCGGCCGATGCGTTCCCGCAACTCCCGGATTTCGCCGTCGGTGAGGTCTTCAAATCGTTTATTTGTAAAAAGGTGCGGTAGAATCCATTTAGGTAAACCCAGTAAACTCATATTCTGGTAATCAGTAGGTTTTGTACATCTTTGCAGTCATGAAGCCCCGGTACCGGGATAGCGCGGAGGAAAGTTAAAACATTATTCCAGCTTTGCGCAAAAATATTGTAAAATTACTTCGCATATTGCATGGGGTCCGCCGGTTGTAAATTAGTTAAATAATCTGTGGAAATAATTCCGGTTGACCATAATATCTTGCAAGCTACCTTATGGCCATTCAGCTTTTACAGAAATTAAGAAACAAGCATTTTCTTTCACTGGCCGGTAACGGGATCATGTCCGTGCTTGGAATGCTCAATATGATCATCCTGTATCGTGCTTTGCCGGTGGAGAGTATCGGGATGTGGGTGTTCTTTCTGTCTATCCTGCTGTTGGTGGATACGTTCCGGTCGGGGTTTCTGACGACCGCCTTTATCAAGTTTTACGCGGGCGCCAGCGACGCACGCAAGCGTGACGTAGTCGGCTCGGCCTGGTTCATCGGCGGTGCCATTACGGGCATCCTCGCATTGATCAACATCCCCGCATTTCTGTTTTCCTCCCGGATCCAAAATCCCTCCGTCCTGCTGTTTGTGGAATGGTTTGGGATCATCTACATTGCCTCGCTGCCTTACTTTATTGCTTCCTGTGTCGTCCAGGCCGAGCAACGGTTCGATCAGCTGCTTTGTATCCGCTTCCTCAGTCAGGGTTTTTTCATCCTGTTCGTAATGCTGATGGCCTTCACCAGAACAGCCACGCTTCAGAACATCATCTACGCCTACCTGGGAGGGGCTGCGCTCACCAGTGTTTTTACAATTGTGATGGGATGGGCACGATTGGCCAATTTCAAGGACCGGAGCAAAGAATGCATTCGTGAAATTTTTCATTTCGGGAAATTCTCGGTTGGTACCACACTCAGTTCGAATCTTTTCGGTACTTCCAATACGATGATCATCAATTTCATGCTGGGCCCTGCGGCACTGGCGGTTTTCAACCTCGGGCAGCGATTAATGGAGATCATCGAAATCCCGCTCCGGAGTTTTGCGGCGACAGGAATGCCCGAGCTTTCGGCGGCTTACAATGAGGGTAACCGCCAAAAGGTAATCGAGACCATGAAGCGGTATACCGGGCTCATTACCATGGCGTTGCTGCCGGCTTGCATCGGAGCGGTGATCCTGGCCGATGTGGCGATACAGATCATTGGCGGGGAGAAATACGTGGATTCGGAGGCTGCCAACATCATGCGCTTGTTCATGACGTTCGCCTTACTTTACCCGCTCGACCGTTTTTTTGCATTGACGCTCGACGTGATCCACCAGCCTAAAATCAATTTTGTGAAGGTCCTGATCATGCTCGCAGCCAGCGTGATCGCTTCCGTTACGGGCATTTACCTCACAGGCAGTATTTATGGTGTCGCCATCGCAGGCGTGATCCCTACGCTTATCGGCGTGGGCATCGGTTACTGGGGTTTGAACCGTTTCCAGCCTTTCAATATCCTGAGCGTTCTGACGACCGGCTATTCGGAAGCAGTCAACCTGGTCAGGATCTGGTGGGGGCGGCTGGTTGTGCACAAAGCCCGTTGAGCTGAGAGCCGAACGGCTTCTGACAAGCCGCTGTGGATCACCCACCGCCTTTTGGGAGCTATGTACGCTGAATGGCTGCCCGCCTCATTTGCCGACTACCTCGCCATCCTGCACTTTTTTGGGAGATTTGTACTGGAACCGCATTTCGATGTGCTTGTACGTCCAGGCCGACACGAAATAGATCAGAATAAAATTGAGTACGAAAAGGTAAGCGTAGGCCTCGGGCGGAAATTTGAGAATGCGGATAAAAAGTACATTGAAAAGGCTGATCAGCAAGGCATGTGTCATGTAAATGGAGTAGGAGTACTTGCCGAGTCGATGGAGCAATCCCACACTTTTCATGGCTTTTGAAACAATTCCTTTCTGAAAGGCAAAGGTGTAAATGCAAAGAAAAAACAACACCTCGAAAACCGCTCCCCAGGGTTTCATTAGCTCCCCGTTGTAAATACATAGTCCGATCAACGCCAGGGAAACAATTTCCACTACCGAGAAGAGCAGGGGAGGCCATTCGCGCACCGACAGATGGGTGTTGCTGAACAGGTTGAAACAAAGCACGCCCGTGAAAAATCCCAGGATCCCCCTCAGGAAACCGTAATCGAAACTGTAATTGATCTGGAAACTGCCGGATACAGGCCATAGGCAGGCCAGCGAGACAATGATCATTAAAGCGTACCAGAGATTGCGACGTCCGGTCTGGCCGGACTGGTGAATCAACACGACCAGGCTTCCGAATACCAGGTAGGCCATCATTTCGGCGCTGATCGACCAGCTCGGGATGTTCCAGCTCACATCGTGTACACCGGGAATGGGTGTGGAATTGATCAGAAAGAGCGAGGTGAAAAAGGTA
>CBFGMV010000232.1:0-3868 GCA_965649915.1 uncultured Dyadobacter sp. | reverse complement strand
GTCATATCGCAACAGTCCGCTTGCGGCATCCTGAGCCACTTCCATGCCGTTGGACACCCCCATGAAACGCCAATGGGACGCTCCGTTGAAAACCGTTACGGTCTTATCCTCATATACAAAAATCCGGTTGCTAGCCCTGAAAAAGACGCTTCCTTTGAGCACTGCCACGTTCCAGATGTCGGCAAAGCCGCGGTCCCTTTCATGCACCAGGTCACGCAGGGAAACGTAATGCAATACCCCGCGCTGATCCGGGGTGAAATAACCAAATTCGTTTTCTCCCCCGACGTAGATACGGTTGTCCGCCCCGACTTCCATCGATCGGACCTTTGTTTTGTTGGGCAGCGGGTAGGTACGCCAGTACACGCCGTCGAAAGTGAGCAGGCCCTCGTTGTTGGCAAAGTACATGATGCCGTTCCGGTCCTGGCGGATCGCCCAGTTCTGTGTGCCTGCGTGATAAGCCTGCTTGGTATAGTTTACTACCTCGGGCAGACCAATGGTGTTTTGAGCCCTGGCCAGACCGGCAAAGAGGATCAGCAGCGGCACCAAAGCGGCTGCTACCCCATTACACACTTGCAGTACCGCAGGCAGAAGATTGACGTAGTTGAAAACCGCGTCAGCACATTTATTTCGCAATTTTTTCGGATTGTTGTAGTAATGTAGTAGTCCCTCATACAGATTCCCGCGCGGGTTCCCTTACATTTGAACTCGCAATATATTACATTATTTTCAGTGTTTTTCAACATCAGAAATCGCGCTGACTTTTCTATCACCTATCTCTTTTCAATCGCCGCATGAAAATTATCGGTCCTAAATTTACAGTAATGCTGGGCATTTGGTTACTAGCCTCCCTGATGGCCTCCGGTCAATCGAAAAAGGTCGATGTCTGGCTTACCAATCTGGATAAATCAGCACTTTTTCAGCAGCAACCGGCCCTAGTGTTAAAAAAACTTGACGTGATAGAAGGAACGGTTGTTCACATGAACCCTAAGAAGCGGTACCAGGAGATCGACGGATTTGGATTCACGCTTACCGGCGGCAGTGCGTCGCATTTGAAGGGCATGAGCCAAACAGCCCGTACTGCATTACTGAAAGAGCTTTTCTCCAGTGCTGGCAACGGTATAGGGATGGCCTATCTGCGTGTGAGCATAGGTGCATCTGATCTCGATGAAAAAATATTTTCATATAACGACCTTCCCAATGGTGAAACCGACCCGGAAATGAAGCGTTTCGACCTGGGCCTCGACCGGCAGAATGTCATACCGATCCTGAAAGAGATCCTGGCCATTAATCCGAAGCTTAAAATTCTGGGTTCCCCCTGGTCGCCGCCGGTGTGGATGAAAGACAACGGCGACACGCGTGGCGGAAGCCTGAAACCGGAGTGGTATGATGCCTATGCCAGGTATTTCGTGCGATACATTCAGGATATGCAGAAAGAGGGGATTCGCATCGACGCCATTACGGTGCAGAATGAGCCTTTACATCCGGGTAACAACCCGAGTTTGCTCATGGTCGCCAAAGACCAGGCTGCTTTTGTCAAAAACCATTTGGGACCTGCATTTGCGCAGGCAAAGATCGAGACGAAAATTATCGTGTATGATCATAATGCCGATAAACCCGAATATCCGATCTCGATCCTCGACGATCCCGAAGCGAAAAAGTACATCGACGGCTCGGCATTTCACCTTTACGGCGGCACGATCGACGCATTGTCGAAAGTGCACGAAGCCCATCCCGATAAAAACCTCTATTTCACCGAGCAATGGATGGGAGCACCGGGCGATTTTGCCAAAGACTTCCCGAACCACATCAAAAACCTGACCATCGGCGCAACACGAAACTGGGCTAAAACGGTGCTGGAATGGAACCTGACGAGCAATCCGCAGAACCGTCCTTATACCGATCGTGGTGGCTGTGACCGTTGTCTGGGCGGCGTTACGATCGACGGTGACAAGGTTACACGCAATGCAGCCTACTATGTGGTAGCCCACGCCTCCAAGTTTGTCCGGCCGGGTTCGGTACGGATCCCTTCCGACACAAACGTCACAATCGGTCGGCCTTCCGATGAAAAGCTACCCAATGTTGCATTCCTTACACCGGACGGCAAAATTGTATTGATAGTCCTGAATGACTCTGATGCTGAGAAAAAGTTCACAATTCAATATGGAGGAATCCAAACGAATACAAGCCTTAAAGCAGGGTCAGTTGCGACATATGTTTGGTAAAGCGCCGTTGGGGATGTATTTGTTGTTACATGCCTGACGGGATTTTCCTGGCATTGGTTGTGCGACTTTTTCTAACATATCGCTGCCTGACGGCATTGGACGATCTGCGTGGCAACGCTTGATTAGGGCTACCCATGTTAATTCCTTGTGTCGTTTCGGGTTCCGCAAGCGAATCGCGTAGCGATGTAACATTGGTAGCAAAAACCGGCAAACTCCCAGCCCTAAATCCCGTCAGGGATGCCACAACGACTGAAACGGGACCTGACGACTACGCCCTTGAAAATCGGTTATTTTGACATTCTGTAACCCTTCACGCGGGAGCGCTACGCCCCTGCACGACTGCGACAAGTATCCGGAACCGTAAGCCAATTCTATACGCTGCTTGCGACCGTCCGCGTACGTCGCTTCAAGCGATACATCCAGGGCCATGGGTTTGAGATAAATTACGTTACCTCTTGCGTTCCCTGCAAATGCCAGTAATGGGGCGTTATTTTGCGCCGCGAGCACCAGCGAACTGCCATTTGCAAGTCGCAAATGTGCCATTCCCTTCGCATCGCCAGGAATATAAATGCCGCTCTGAGCCGCATGCTGCGGTTTGAATGTGCCTTTGCCATCGCCCAGCATGAGCAACCCATTCAAACCATCGAGCCGGCCGCTGATCGATTCCGTGGCGTGGCTATTGCCGGATAGCAGCAGGTCGAGGTGGCCGTCGTGGTTGAAATCTTCGGCCAGCAAGCCGTAAACGGGCCCCATTTGGGCAGCTGCCGGCAGGCCTTTCAGGACAAACTTTCCACCGCCCTTATTTTCAAGCATCACCGATTGCATTGTTTCGCAAACCAGTCTGCGGGCGTCTTTGAGCTCTTCCGGTTTGAAGATGTCGGTGATTTTCGCTTTGGAATAATCCGCGTAATAAATGAAGCGCTTTTTAAGAAAATTCATCTGGCTGTTCATTTCGTCGCGCGGGTGTACCGGGTAGAGGTCGTTGCCAATGTAACGGGCCATGACGGGATCCATGGTGCCGCTTTGATCGAAATCTTTGGCCAGCAAAGTCAGCGGCTTGTCGTTCGAAGGCTTTCCTTCGCTGTTCAGGCCGACATTACCCAACACGTAATCCGTGTCACCGTCCTCGTCAAAATCGCCGGAAACGATACTGTTCCACCACCCGGTCGTGTTTTTCAAGCCCGTCTTAACAGTTACATCGACAAGCTTTCCATGGGTATTTTTATAAAAAACAACAGGCATCCATTCTCCGGCTACGATGAGATCTACCCATCCATCCTGATCGAAATCGGTCCAGAGCGCGGTGGTAACCATGCCAATGCTTTTAATCCCGCGACAAACCTCCGGTGTCACTTCAACGAACCTCCCGCCCTCATTTCGCAGCAGATAGCTTTCGCCGGGCATCGGATAGGCACCCGGTGCGAGTCTTCCACCGACGAACAGATCGAGGTCTCCATCGCGATCAAAATCAGCTGCATTGACAGTGGATCCGCTGCCGGTCAACATGGGTAGTGCCGCTGCATCGAGGCTGAAATTGCCTTTCCCGTCATTTTTATAGAGCCGGTCCTGATAATATCTCGAACCCGTCTCAAATTCATTGCTGCCGCTCACGACATACAGGTCCGGGTCGCCGTCGCCGCGGGCGG
>CBFGMV010000231.1:0-3957 GCA_965649915.1 uncultured Dyadobacter sp. | reverse complement strand
TCGGGCGGCGAGCTGCGGGGCGGGGGCTTATGATAAAAGAGCCTTTATGAAATATATCATTAACACGAAAACAGAGGGTGTTGTTGGCTACAATTCACTCTATCTCTGGGTTTTGCTTACGTACGACCGCATTTACAAGCTTAATAAACCCGCTTCCTATTACTTCACCGACAAATATGCAGCCCAGATCACGGCTTCGGGTAAGGATGCCGCTATTTCCGGAAGCTTTCATCTTGCCCTTAACGATTCATTCAAAAAGGCGCTGAACGACGGGACCGATAAAGGGTTTATCGACGCCATTGCCGACAACGACGTGTATAACTGGAAACCCAAAACACCCACAAGACTCTACCACGGCACTGTGGATCCGTTGGTTTTTTACTTCAACTCGGAGAACGCCTTTAATGCCATGAAAGCGCTTGGAGCCACCAATGTCCAGTTCATACCAGTTCCGGGTGGTACCCATAGCAGCTCTATTGCTGCCTTCCTGCTCGGCACACTGGACTTTTTTACTCAAACCAAATAAATATTCAGGTATATTTGCATCCCATTAATTGAATAGGGTAAATATGCTTTTAACCCAGTACTTTCCTACATTTTCCCAGGTGCGGGCATTCTTTCGGTCTTCACGATGTTGTTGATTTATGTTTCAAAAGATAAGCGGGGCCTTCCCCTATCTTAATACGTACCTTTTTGAATCACAACATCAAGAATAGCAACCCCATGTCATCATTATTGGATCTGGTAGGCAATACACCCCTTGTTGAACTAAAAAAAATCAACCCCAATCCCAACGTAAGGCTTTTTGGTAAACTGGAAGGGAATAATCCCGGCGGAAGCGTCAAGGACCGTGCGGCATACAGCATGATCAAAGGAGCGCTGGACCGCGGTGAGATCCAGCCCGGGATGAAACTCATCGAAGCCACGAGCGGCAACACCGGCATCGCTCTGGCGATGATCGCCCGCCTTTTCGACCTGGAACTCGAACTGCTGATGCCCCAGAATTCCACCAGGGAGCGTGTCCTGACCATGGAGGCATTCGGAGCCAAAGTGATCCTTACCGAAACGATGGAAGGCGCCCGCGACCTCGCGGAGGAGAAGGCCGCCAATGGCGATTATTTTATGCTGAACCAGTTTGCGAACCCCGACAACTGGAAGGCGCATTATCGTACTACCGGGCCTGAGATCTATAAGGACACAAATCAGGACATCACACATTTCGTTTCGTCCATGGGTACTACCGGTACCATTATGGGCGTATCGAGATATTTGAAAGAACAAAGCGATAAAATTCAAATCGTGGGATGCCAGCCGACCGATGGTTCGAGCATTCCGGGAATCCGTAAGTGGCCGATCGAATACCTTCCCAGGATTTTCGACCGGGACCGGGTCGACAGAGTGATAGAAGTTACTCAGGAAGATGCCGTCCTGACTACCCGGCAACTGGCTAGCGAAGAGGCTGTTTTTGCAGGAATGAGCAGCGGGGGAGCCGCCTGGGCTGCCATACAACTTGCTAAAGAATTGAAGGAAGGCGTGATCGTGTTTATCATCTGCGATCGCGGCGATCGCTACCTGTCAAGCGATCTGTTCGGTTAGTATTTCAGCTTTCGGCAGTCAGCTATTGTCCATTGAACCAATAGCCGATCGCCGAAAGCCGACTGCCGAAGTTCCTCAAAACCACCCCGATCCCAGATTGCGGAACGGCCAGGGAATCGCAACCAATATAATTACCAATGCCATCGCATAGAAATACAGCACGGTACGATGCTTTTCGGCGCCACTTAGTTTCTTCGAGCGAACCCTTCCCAATGTAATCAGCACAATGGCGATCAGCATCATGAAAACGTGTTCTATCGAGTAGAAGCGGAACACTTTCTCGCTGATCAGGTCAAAGTTAACTTTGGGGCTCATGAAGTAAAGCACCAGGCCAATCAGCAACTGGGTGTGCGTGGCGATTAATGTGAACAGATAAAGCTTGCTGTCCTCCCGGCTACCCTTCTGCCAGTTGGAGTATGCAGTAAAAACAGCTGCGATCAAAAGTCCTAACACCACATAACGGAGGCCCGAATGGGCGTGTAGAAGAATATTCATGATACTATTGATTACGGTGAATAACGATATGCACGCAAATGTAACTCGCAAACAATAAACTTTTGTAAAATGATCATCTATAACATCACGGTCAACATCAGTCACCAGGCAGAAAAAGACTGGCTGAACTATATGAAATCCGTTCACATCCCTGAAATTCTGGGCACCACCTTACCCCTTGAATGCAAGTTACTGCGGCTTCTGACGGAAATCGAGAATGAGGGCTCTACCTACACCACGCAGTTTAGTTTCAGGACAATGGAGGATTTCCTGGCCTATCAAACCAGCTTTCAACCCGAATTACAGGAGCGCCACCATACGCTTTTCAATGGACAATATGTCTCATTCAGGACACTTTTAGAGGAGGCATAACACTTGAATTCCCCGGTTTTGGGCTTAAATAATAATCCTTAAAAACCACGCTCATTACTTGACATTAACTTAATATTTCCCTTTATTTAATCTACCGTTAAGGCAGATTTAACCAGGAGGTCACTCGGTGTAGAGGCAGTTTTTATAACTATCCGAAGATGAATAGGACTCCGGTGTAAATATCGCGAAGACGGTTGGAAATATGTTTTACTTTAAATGATGAGTGCTTATGAGACTGCAGATGCAAGCAATTCACTTTGATGCCGATCCCAAACTGTTGAGCTTCATTCAACAAAAATTGGATAAACTGGATACGTTCTATGACCGGATCACCAGTGGAGAGGTATTCCTTAAGCTCGACAAAAATGACAATGCCAAGTTACATACCAAACTCCTGGAAGTTAAGCTCTACGTCCCTGGCGGAACGATGTTTGTGAGAGAGCAGGGAACAACATTTGAAGAAGCTACTGACTTAGCAATAGATACCTTGAAAATGCAGGTGAAGAAGTTTAAAAACAAACGTAACAATTCCAGGGTTACCAAAAACATCGACGGCTTGAGCGAAGATGACGGGGTAACCGTGATGGCAGAGGAAGCCGAAGAATAGCGTTTTTAACTTTCTGATTCAAGAAGCCGCCAACCGCCAGGCGGCTTCTTGCGTTTCAGGAGGAAGGATGCCATATTTGCCCGTGTTTTAAGCTAGTAACCTACCCGATATGCAAATAGAACCCGTTGTCGATGCTACGTTCGACTATTTTTTCCAGTTTACGCAGGAGCAGGTCCAGGCATTTGCCGATCTGACCGGCGATAACAATCCGGTCCATCTCGATGCCGACTATGCAGCTACAACCTCGTTCAAGAGGCCAATTATTCACGGAATGCTTGGGATAACTGTTTTTACAAAAGTGCTGGGCACGCAGTTTCCGGGCTTCGGCTCTATTTATCTCAAACAAACTGTGGAATTCCTCCGGCCCATGTTTGTCGACACACAATACCGCGCCGTTTTCAAGATTGTATCCATTAATCCTGAAAAACACATCGCCGAGATTTCCACGGAGATCTATGACGCCACGACGAATAAGATTACGACCCGGGGCGTTGCATCGATGGTCAATCAGGAAAAGTTCTGAAAAAGGAAGAGCCCCGACGGTAATCCGCCAGGGCTCAAAAATCTTCCGTGTGCTTCGTTACTTTTCGCCGTCGTTCTTTTTGTTCTGAACTTCTGCACGAATGTCCTGAGCCAACGTTTTCAGGTCTTGCATGCCTTTACGAACGCGCGTTCCCGCAGCCTGGTTTCCTTTGTTATAGAACTTATCGAAATCGCCTTCAAGCGAAAGAATTAAATCCTTTACTTCATCGAATCTTGCCATGTTTTCTTGTTTTTTAGTTTTAAAAATGCCTCTCACACGCTAAAAACGCATGTTTTGACCGAAATTTAGTAATTAAAACCATTTTAGCAACCCAAAAAACAAAAAAAAACACTCCTAAAATACA
>CBFGMV010000230.1:0-4270 GCA_965649915.1 uncultured Dyadobacter sp. | reverse complement strand
AATCACAGCTTTACGAAAGGGAGACCGCCCGTTACCAGCTGATGGACTATGCGCAGGTAGAAACCCTGTTTTTCATCGATAGCCAGGCCGTGGCGGGTCTTCTGCGTAGCCAGCCGTTGGGACTTGCGCCCGAGCTCCGCTGGTTGACAGCGATGCTTGCGGCCGACCAAACGCTGGACGCGTTTGGACATAGCCTTGATAGCAAATTCAGATTTGTCAGTCTTGTCTGCCAGGATACAGGCTCATTAAGGGTTGATCATCTCTACCGGCAGCACAAGTCAGTGCTTATAAAACTGATGCAGCACCCCGAGCAGCATCTGCCGCTGGCAGACACTTTCCTGGCATTGTCAGATCGCAAGGCTTTGATCCAAACCCAACTGAGTGTGCTTGAGGGCTTTAATACAAATAAGAGCATCCCGTTTATTGCCGATTTGATACATCTGTTTTGCAACCGCTACTTCTGTTCATATCAGAAGACTCATGAATCCATCATTTATCATTTTTTAAAGAAGTACTACGATTTTCAACTGAATGTAGAAAAAGTTGTTATCACAGATTTTGCAAGTAACCAAATGTAAACTAATTTAAACATCATACTGACACCTATATGGGCAATCTGCCGCATCAAAGCCATGAAAACGAGTCACGACCCGGCCGGCTCACTGAGCTGCGTTATTATCGACGATGAGCCTGCGAATCACAAGATCCTGAAAAGTCACATCGGTCAGATCCCCTGGCTGATGCTTTCGGGCAGCTGTTTCGACGCGGTTCGAGGATTGCAGATTATCGAGAACAAAAATCCGGATATCGTCTTTCTGGATATTAATATGCCCGAAATAAACGGGCTTGAATTACTGGACATGCGCCCGGCGATAGGTTCATCTGTAATCATCACCAGCGCCTTTGAGAAATTCGCCATCCAGGGCTACGATTATGATGTGATCTCATTTCTTCCCAAACCAGTCACCTATAATGGTTTTGTCAAAGCTATTACCAAGGCCACAAAACGCAAAGGGCGTCTTCTAACGCCAGCGCCAGTTGCGCCTGGAAAGCAAAATGCTCCCGGACTCCAAATGAGCGAAGACGCTTTGGGGAGTCTGCCAGCGTTTGACGAACAGCGGCTATGGATCAAAAGCGAAAAAAAACTGCAATGCATATTTTATAAAAATATCTCCTTTATCACAGGCGAGCAAAATTACGTTAGAATCTACCTCAATGACCGCTCCGTGCTCCGGACCCGGGCCACACTCAGTGAACTTGCCCCTAACCTTCCTCCCCATTTCATCCGTACCCACCGCTCGTACATCGTCAACCGTTATCAGATCAGCAGCATTGAAGGCAACACCATTGAACTTTATAATCAACTCAGGGTAACGATCACAAAAGATGAACGAAACGAAATCATTCAGCGCCTGGCCTTCGGCTAACAGACCGGATTATTCACAGCTAACCACGCTGCTCAATTTGGAAGGGCGCAGGCGCATCCGCCTGCACGCACTGTTCTGGGCCCTTTTTGTCCTCTACCACCTTGCCTACTTTATCCCCGCCTCGGCCGGGGAGCTCCCTGAGAGGAAGCTTTTCTGTTCCTACCTGATATACTATCTGCGGTTCATTCCTGTTTTTTATGCCGGGATTTGGCTATTTAAAAGACTTCACGGCAGGCTCAGCGTTCGGTGGCTGCTAATAGCGACATTGGCAGGTCTGACCTTTGCGATGCATGTGTCAAGCCTTTTGGTATACGGGCTTCTGGACAAAGCCTACGGTCTAACCTCACTCGGAGGAGCGATCGGCAGTCTGGGCAATGCTTACCTGAAAGCGCCAGCTGCCCGCGGCTGGCGCGACTGGCTGGTATTCATCTACGATTTGCAGGAACTGCAACTGCTGTTGTTTCCGGTGGGTTTGAAAATGCTGCAATATGGGCTTGCAGAAGGCCAGAGCAAAGCGGCTATGCAGCGGCAGAAGATAGAGACCGAGCTGCGGCTACTGAAAGCGCAGCTGGAGCCTCATTTTATTTACAACGTGCTCTTGTCGGCCTACGCCTCGGTGCTGCCAGTCTCAGGCAAGGCAGCAGGATACCTTAACCGCCTGGCCGGCCTTCTCCGGTACACACTTTATGAGACATCCACCGGTTTCGTACCCGTCAAGAAGGAGCTGGCAAGCCTGAGAAGCTACCTGAAACTGGAATCGGTCCGTTACGGCAAAAGGCTTAAAATAACATGGCAACAGTCAGACCACCTGTCCACGGCGGGCTACATCCCAACCCTGGTGCTGATATCACTGGCAGAAAATGCGGTCAAGCATTCCGCTGGCGCGCATGCTGGCATCAGCCGGATCCATATTCAAATAGCAGTGGTTGACTCGATGCTCGAATTTAGCATTACCAATAACAAGCCGTCACGCCCGGTGAAAAAGCCCTTGCAGGGCCTTGGCCTGCCCACCATCGAGCGGCGTCTAGCCATGCTCTTCCAGGGTCAATACCCTTACACGTTCGAAATAACGCAGGACGCGGTCAGTTACGCGGTTCTGCTCTGTATCCCAATTCTTGCATCCCCAAAACCTGCGGTTTCATCCGCAGAACCTTAACGCTTCGTACCTGAAAATAGGCCATGTAGGCCCCGAGCGCTTCCTTTGCTTCTGTCAACAAAAAGTCAGAGCAATGAAAAAAGCAAGAAAACCCAAACTGATCATTCGCCAGCTAGTGGTAAGCCAAACAGGGCTCAAAGGGCCTGGTGGCGATGATCCGATTACGACTAGCGGCACGATTTGCACACTTATCGGCAAACTGTAAAACCAGCGCCCACCCGCCCGGACCCGAAGAGATTGCCTTCGGTTTCCGGGCATTTTCTTGTCCTTTTTTTTCTGTTAAGCCCCCTTGGATATGCTTGAAAAAAACTACTCGCTCGAATGGCTGGACTTTATCATCAACGTGACGCTGAATGTGGCCAAAACTGAGGTCGATACGCTCTCTGGGAAACAGCTTGAGACGATTGTCGCCAAAGCCGGCGAGGAAAAGGACCGCCATATCAAGTTCTTAAAGCAGCAGGGTTTTCACGTCGATTCGCGCAGGAAAATGCAGTTGCTGGTCGGCCAGTACCATGCAAGTCTTGTGATGCTGCTCGATCAGGCTTACGAGAATGCAGCCAAGATTGGTCCTGCCCACGGCAGGCTTCACGCTGCCCTTGAAAGTATTTCTGGCTATCTGGATGAGCTGCTTGGCTTTGTCGAGGACCGGTTCAGCGACTTTTTAAGCCTGGACGAAAGGGTTCCCGCCTCCTATCTGGCTCAAATAAAAAATGAGCTTTCCCAGCGGCTGGAGATGCTGCGCGCAGACCTATTTATCCGCGTTGATAACCGGAGCCTGACCGATATCGTTACAAACAGTCTCCACCACTTTGTTTATGATTCAGAGAAAAGACCGATCTCTTTCCGGGAAGTTTTCTATAAGAAAGAGCTTGTCAGCTCGCTTGAAAAAATCAGCAGCGAACAAGACCACGCCCGGCTCCACCAGGCTGTGATCGAACAGCTGGTCTACCTGAACTTTAACAGCCGTGGTTTCATGAATTACTTCACCCAAAAGCTCGCTCAGAAAATCAATGCTTACGGAGCGGTTCATGAAAAGATGACTCAGCTGCTTCTAAGCTACAAGGAATTCAACCAGATGCATCGCAAGGCTGGGGTAAAACTAAGCCCCCAGCATGCAGATTTGAAGAAAGTGCTTGGAAACTGGTTCGCCCAGGAGATCACGTACCTGGAAAAAAAGCACCAGTGGGATGTGCTGCCACTCCAGAATCAGCCGCAGCAGTCTAAAGAAAAATCCGAACCTTTCAAGGTGATGTGTTTTTTGTCGGTGGATCAGATAGGGCTTATTCTACGCGCTATGGACGCTGCACGAATCGTAAAGGCCAAGTCGCTCAACGCACTCATGCAAAGCGTGGCCCCTTTCCTTTCCACACCCAGAAAAGAAGAAATCTCCTATGAAAGCCTGCGTAACAAAGCATACAGCTACGAGGCGCAAGACAAGCAAATTGTGATCCAGACGCTGGAAAAGATGATTTCCTGGATTAAAGAATCCTAGAACACATCCGATGGCAGCGCACGAGATGATCGATTGCCTGGCAAGGTACTACCCGCTCTCCGCGGAGTTTCGCGCGCAATTCAGCGCAGCACTCACGATAAAAAACTACCGCAAAGGCCAGACTCTTCTTCCACACAAAAACCTATACTCGCTTTGGTTCATAAATAAGGGATTGGCCAAAGGCTGCTACCACAG
>CBFGMV010000229.1:0-4286 GCA_965649915.1 uncultured Dyadobacter sp. | reverse complement strand
TACCTTTATGGCAGCCGGATTTACTCCTTTGGGGTCGATCCCCGCGCTGTACACAGCTGCTCGGTCACCGCCAAAATATTGCAGGTACCCCTGTGCGATTTGACTGCGGGCTGAGTTGCCCGTGCATAGGACCAGAATTTTTTTCATAATTGAAATCTGATTAGAGTTAGCAGCAGCCTGAACCAGGCCTGCAGGCAGCACCATCGGCCGCGTCAGGTTCCGTTGCTGCATTTGCAGGGACAGGCGTGCAGCAGGCTGCGTCGCTCGTGGTACCGCAGGCCTGGTTCCGCCCAAGCGCTTTGCACTGAGTGAAGTCTGGGACGAGGTTAATGATGAAGCTATCCGAGTCGGCCAGGAAGTCACCCGGATACATCTGTCGGGTGTCAAATTTTGAATTTCCAAACTCAATTTTAACGACGGCATCCGGGTTTAGCGGAAGCGACCTTTCGACGAGATTTACAATTTTGAGCGCCTTGCCGACCCGCATCGAACGATTTGCCTCGCTGTTCTGAGGCTCCCAGAGCTGTACGACCACTTCGGTCCAGCTATTCATGACACCTCCACAATCGACGGAAACGATCGGTGCTTGTTTGATTTCGGTAATATGAAACGAGCTATCCACAAACTTGCCTTCCTCATACTGAAATTGCAAATGAAGTTCAGGATTTTCTTCCAGCTTGCTTTTGAATGCCTGCCAGGTCATCGGATTTGTTTGATTTTGCATTGTGTCTATTGTTATAATGTAATATTACGATTGACTAACCGAAAAAAATGTGGGCCTAATTGCAGCAGGAAGCGGCTATGAACGAATCCAGGACGCTGCCGAATGCCTGTTTGGCTTCTTCCCAAACTTCGGGATTGATGCAGTAGCAAACACGGGGCGGGTTGATTTCGCCTTGAATAATGCCGATCCTTTTCAATTCTTTCAGGTGCTGGGAGACTGTTGCCTGAGCCAACGACAGCTCATCCACCAGGTCGCCGCAAACGCAGGCTTTACGTGCAATCAATAGCTGTAAAATCGCAACCCTTGCCGGGTGTGCGAATGCTTTCGCCAGATCTGCGATCCGATTCTGCTGCGCCGTGAAGATCTCTGTTCTCGTAACACCCATAGGCCAAACTTAGCAGTAATAAATGATATTGCAATATTACGATGAAGAAATTTTAATTAATGATCTAAATGCGGCTACCCGGACTCTGTGGCAACCGAGTAGGCAGGGTCTTCCATGATGTTTACGTCGATCATCGTTCCGGCGTTGGTCAGGAGCCGCCGGCAATCTTCGCTGAGGTGCCTCAGCTGCAACCGCTTTCCGGCCACTTTGTACCGCTCGGTAAGCTTGTTCACCGCCTCGATTGCCGACATGTCGGCAATCCTGCTGTCTTTGAAATCGATGATCACATGGGCGGGATCGCCAGCAATATCAAACTTCTCGTTGAATGCGCTCACCGACGCGAAGAAAAGAGGGCCGTAAATTTCATAATGCCTGATGCCGCTTTCATCCGTGTACTTCCTGGCACGGATTCGTTTGGCGCTTTCCCATGCAAACACCAATGCGGAAATGATGACGCCGATCAGGACTGCCAGCGCCAGGTTATGCAGGAAAATAGTGATGACGGCGACCAGCACCCCGACAAAAATATCCTGCCTGGGCATCTTGTTGATCATCCTGAAACTGGCCCATTCGAAAGTGCCGATTGCAACCATGATCATCACGCCGGTTAATGCTGCCATAGGGAGTTGTCCGATCAGCGGTGCTCCAAACAAAATCACACACAGGATTGTGAGCGAAGCAATGATCCCGGATAGCCTGGCCCTCGCGCCGGCGCTCAGGTTTACCAGTGTCTGGGCGATCATCGGGCAACCGCCCATTCCGAAGAAGAAACCGTTCAATATATTCGCGGCTCCCTGCGCCAGACTCTCCCGGTTACCATTGCCTTTGGTACCGGTTATTTCGTCCACAAGGTTCAATGTCAGCAAACCTTCGGTGAGGCCGACCGCCGCCATTACCAGCGCGTAAGGTGCGATTATCGAAAACGACTTCACGGTCAAAGGGATCGCCGGAATGTGAAACGGCGGGAATCCGCCGGCGACGGACGCGATGTCGCTGACGGTTTTGGTGTCGATACCCAGGCCGAACACTACCAGGAAAACGACGATAATGGCTGCCAGCGAGGCAGGTATTGCCTTTGTGAACCGGGGAAAAACGATGATTGTCAGAATAGTCAGTGCCACCAGCCCGGCCATGACCAGGAGCGGCTGCCCGCTCAGCCACGCGCCGTCAACGGATACTTTGAACTGATTGAGTTGTGACATGAATATGATCACGGCAAGGCCATTGACGAACCCGTACATTACCGGCTGCGGGACCAGCCTGATGAATTTGGCCAGCCGAAAAAGTCCGATGAGGATCTGAATAACACCCGCCAGGGCCACTGTCGCAAATACGTATTCGATGCCGTGCGATTGCATAAGGGCAATCAGAACCACTACGGTGGCACCGGCACCACCGGAAATCAGTCCCGGCCTGCCGCCAAACACTGCCGTGACAAGTCCCATCATAAAGGCCGCATACAAGCCCACCAGAGGCGGGAAGCCAGCAAGAATCGCAAACGAAAGCGATTCAGGCATCATAGTCATCGCGACAGTGATGCCTGCCAGCAGTTCATTTTTATAATTAACTTTTTGTTTGAAATCAAACAGATTGAAATAGGCCTTCACAAGCTGATAGCGTCTGTACGCCGGATAAATGGGCCGCAAAGGTAGCAAATTGTCACGACACAGGCGAACGGGCGAGGCGGCATATGAATTAATGGTGACATTCAATCTCGAAATGAAAAGCCGCAAAGTCACGCTCTTTCGGATATCAAAGAAATTGTCGTTATAATTAGGACCTGATGTGTTCCGATCCGCGGGGCTGCGACTCCGGTTTCTGCGCATCAGGATTGTGCATCGCCCTTTTCTGTCAACCTAAATAAGCATCATGTCTTCATCCAGCGAAACTACCATGAAGGCGCTTCGCGCCATGAGTGCTCTGCAAGATCTTGAGCAACTATTGGAAGACATTAAGAACAAGCCGACAAGCCACGAGCCGCCCGAAAACCTGCCCTCTGAAATCCCAGTTTCCGTGGAGGGCATCAGCAACCGGCTCGCATTTCTGTTGCGGAAAGCTAACAGTGAATTTCCATTTTTAAGCGGACAAAGGCAATTCTCAGACCTTTCGCGCCTGGAAGGAAACATAGAGAACTACATAGGGATGTCGATGGTGCCAACCGGGGTGATTGGGCCGGTGTCGGTGCTGGGCTCCATGGCGAAGGGAGACTTTTATGTCCCGCTGGCGACGAGCGAAGGCAGCTTGCTGGCATCCTACCACCGCGGGGCAAGGGCTTGTTACCTGGCTGGCGGGGCCACGTCGGTTTGCCTGATCGACGGCGTGCAACGGTCCCCTGTTTTTAAATTCGATAATCTGGGCAACCTGGGCATATTCCTGGTGTGGATCCTGGGGCAGATCGAGGAGTTCAGGAACATTACCGAAACGGCAAGCCGGTATGCAAAGCTGATCGACATGAAGTCCAATGTCGAAGGAAACCACCTGATCCTGACGTTCGAATACCATACCGGGGATGCATCCGGGCAAAATATGGTAACGATCTGCACGAATGCCATTTGCCAGTACATCATTCGCAATGCACCGGTGCAGCCGCAATTCTGGTTTCTCGAAGGAAACTTCTCCGGCGACAAGAAGGCCACCTCCCAGTCTTTCGCGAATGTGCGGGGCAAAAAGGTCACTGCCGAAATCACACTGACCGGGCGAATCGTCAAAGAAGTGTTGAAAACAACGCCCGAAGCAATGGCGGAATATTGGCGGTCATCGACCATCGGCACCATTCAAAGCGGGTCGATCGGTGCGCAGGGGCATTATGCCAATGGGCTTACGGCCCTTTTCATAGCCACAGGGCAGGACGTCGCCTGCGTGTCCGAGGCATCGGTGGGCATTACGCGCATGGAACACACGGCCGACGGCAGCCTGTATGTTTCCGTGACATTGCCCAACCTCATCGTGGGAACGGTAGGGGGCGGCACTTCGCTGCCCACCCAGCGCGAGTGCCTCGAACTTATGGATTGCTACGGCGCCGGTAAGACCCGCAAGTTTGCCGAAATATGCGGAGCGCTGGTCCTGGCCGGGGAAATCTCCATCGCGGCGGCGCTTTCCGCTGGACAATTTTCACTCGCACACCAAAAATTCGGAAGGAAGAAATGAGGTTGCCTACCCAGGGAAATGAGTTCAGCA
>CBFGMV010000228.1:0-4310 GCA_965649915.1 uncultured Dyadobacter sp. | reverse complement strand
CTCATTCACTCATTCACAATTCGGTCAGTCATTCAATCATTAATTTTCACCGGCACCCCTCCCCACTGAACGTGATCCGATCTCCTTCCAGTCGGTAGGTACTGCCGAGTAGCGTGTCGATCATGTCCAGGATTTCGGGTAATCTTTGTTGTGTGAAATCCACTTTCAAGCGGCATTGGGCCAGTTGCGGATCGGCAAAATCGATCTTCACGTGGAAGGTGCCCATGAGTCGCCCGGCGACTTCCGCCATAGGGGTTTCATCGAATACCAGCGAGGCCGATTGCCAAAGTTCCTTGTCTGTCCCCCTTTCTTTCGTCTGTCGGACAGTGAGGTGCTTTGATTTTGTTTCGAAAACAACTTCCTCAGCTGGTTTTAACACTACCACTTCCTGCTTTTTCGCATCGCTCACCTGCACACTGCCGGTCACGACGGAAATTTTGAAAGTAGGATCGCCTTCGAATGCGCGTACGTTGAAGCTAGTCCCGAGCACCTTTGTCCGCATATCACCTGAACAGATCATAAACGGGTGTGCCGGATCCCGTTTGACGTCGAAAAAAGCCTCGCCCGAAAACCGTACTGCCCGCTTTACAAATGCCTGGGAATAATGCAACTCCGAGCCCGGATGCAGCCACACCACCGTGCTGTCGGGCAGCAGGTAAGAAATGATTTTCGCCTGCCTGTTCGTGAAGGAGACCTCCGTATCCAAAGCTTCCGGCGTATCGGGCGCTATCGTCACCGGCTTTTGATACATCCAATACAGAATACCCATGCCGAGCAATAACACCGCCGCAATGCGACCGATATAATTCCAGATACTCACAACAGGCCGTACCGAAGCCTGCGGTTCATTTCTTTCCAGTTGGGAACTTTCCAGTTCGGATCGGATGCTTCGGTACAACCGCTCTTCATCGGAATTGGCAAACTGTTCTTCCGATGGAAAATCCAGCTGCTGATACCATTCATTCACCTGCCTGCGCTCCTCGTCGGTGCATTGGTTGGAGAGGTACTTTTTAAGGGTTTCGGGGTTCATAGGTTTTTTAGGTGTATTTTTAACACTTAATTAGGCAACTGATAGTACAGTCCGGGAAACCGTTACGGAACCCTTAGTCCAATAGAAATTTTTTTTCAAAAAATTGGATATGTCAAAGTAAAGGGAGAGAGATCAGCGCAAGTGCGATGTAATCTTTCATTTCAATCCGCAGGATTTTCAATGCTTTGCTGATGTGGGCCTCCACTGTTTTTTCGGAAATCTCCATTTGCGCTGCGATTTCCTTGAGGCTGTAACCCTTGCGGCTGAGCGTAAATACTTCCCGGCATTTTTCGGGGAGTTTCAGGAGGGATTGTTCGTAAAATTCGTGGAGCGTATTGAAGTCGAGGTGTTCGCTGGTATCGTTGTCCGGCAGAAAATCATCCGCTCCGAGCGTCGAGACCTGCTTTCTCTGCTCCTGGTGATAGTAATTGATAATGCAGTGGCGAAGGGTGCCGAGCAGGTAGGCCTGGATGTTTTTATGGATGTCAAATCGATGCCTGCCCAGCCAGAATTTCACGAAAGTTTCCTGAACGAGGTCTTCCGCGATGGTTTTCAAGCCGGTCTTCCGAATGGCAGTATGCACGAGAAGCCGCACATGCCGGCGATACAACTCCCTGAAAGCCAGCTCCTCATTGTCCTCGCAGATCAACGTCATCAATGCTTCCTCGGAATAGTGGCTGTAAAGGTTTTTCACGGATTAACTGGTCTTGATGAAATGTTCCCCTGAAAGATACCGGCAAAAGCGAAAGGCCTCTACAATTTAATGATATTCTCCATGAAAATTATCCAGTTTAGCTTTTCGAGGCAGTGAAGTCTGGCGGCACGGTTAGGTAGAAATGCATTGCGCTGTCCTGAAGGTTACGGTTTTGAACCCGATATCCGGAGACGGAAGGTTTTCATTCCCGGTTCACAAGCGACTATCCGCCGTCACCCGATCCGATTCCCGCGGATAATTCTGGTTCAATTTCGTGATCAGGATTTCCCGGAATTCTTTTCGGTTGATAGTCGCGGGATCACGCCTGAGCCTGAAATAATGGTCCGCAGCCAAAGTTCTGGCCAGGTCGCCCACGGTTTCGATTTGCATTTCCTTTCCAAATTTCCAGGCTAACCCATAGGCGACCATACTCACAAAAAGCCATGGAGCAAAAAGTTTCCACGCTGCAAACGTCCCGATCAGCAGAAACAACATTGTGAGCGAAAGTCCTGCTTCGACAATAAACGGAGGGCGGAGAATAGGGAGTTTTAAAGCGAGGCTCGCTTCCAGTTTTCTGACTCCGGAGATCCTGTCAATGCGGGGAAGGACATTCACCAATGGGGTTTGGGGAGTAACAATGCTTTCGTAACCGTTACCGGCAATGGCTGCGCGAAGTTTATAAAAAGCGCTTTGGGTCGTGCAGAAACCATCGTCTTCCAGCGGAATTCTCCCGGCCACATAGTCGCAGACTTCGCCCAATGTAATCCTGTTCGCAAATTCCCCTTCCTCAAACCGGATGCCGAAGTCCTGTCCAACGGCAATCAGCAAATCCTGCAAGTCCTCGCGATGCCCGCCATCCAAATGTGCTGCTTTCATAATCCGCTTGAGATGTGCCCAAAAATAGACAATTTACGCGCAATGCAAGCCGCATCTGCTATTTTTAGCCCTGCACGACCAATTCAACGTTTTTATCTTCATTGTATGACCGAACTCGAACTCCTTATCCATCAAAATGCCAACGCTTACGAATGGACCAACAAACTGGTAGAAACGATCCCATTCGAAAAATGGGAAATCATCCCGGACACCATTGAAACGAGCATTGCCTGGCAGGTCGGACATCTGATCGTCAGCCATTACTTCCACTCCATCATGGTTATCCGGGGGCATCAGATGGACATCCTCCGCCAAATGCCCATCAAGGAATACAGCGACCTGTTCACGATCTCCTTCGCCGAACAGTCTGTTGGAAAATTCAACCCGCCGCAACTGCTGGCCGACCTCAAAACCATTCAGCAAAAGTCACTGGAGATCCTCGCGACCCTTAATATTGTAGAGCTTCAAAGCGCGCTGGAACCAACCCCTACTCCGCATCCCATCGCCAAAACCAAATTCGAAGCCATAGACTGGAATGTCAAACACACGATGTACCACTGCGGACAGATCGGAATTTTGAGGAGGATTGTCGATAAGCGGTATGATTTTGGGCTGAGGTAGGTTTATGCAAGGTCTGTAAGCCACCAGGGATTCGGAAATTGGATTTTACCTGAAAATTAAGATATTGCCAGAGATAGTAAACATCGAAATGACGCAAGTAGCAGTAGGGAGTACAATCTATTTGTAGACGAAAGTTGCCACCTTGAACATGATCAAATTTCGGTGATGTGTATCGGATACATCAAGGTTCCGCACATCGCCTACCGCGAACTTTACCTACAATTTGAAAATATCAAAAGAGCTCACTATACGATGGCTGAGATCAAATGGAATAAATTTTCCAAGTCGCGGCTCGGGCTTTACAAAGAGCTGGTCGACTTTTTCTTTCATACGCCGCTGGAATTTCGATGCGTTCTGGTCAAATACAAGAACCGGTTGAACAACCAGGATTTCAATCAGGGGTCACATGATAATTTTTATTACAAAATGGCCTATTACCTACTCCGTCCAAATCCTATCGAGCTTAAATACAGGATCTTTATCGACATCAAGGATACCAGGGGGAAACAAAAACTTCAAAAGATGACAGAGGTTTTCAATAACTACCATAAAGGCAAATCCCCGTTTGTCCATTTTCAGCACTTGCGCTCGCATGAAAATCTGTTCTTTCAATTAACCGATCTCTTTATTGGTGCAATTACCTATAAAGCACGTGTAGAGAGGAATGAACTTGAAGCTAACGCGGCAAAAATGGAGTTTATTCAATATCTCGAAAAGTGTTCGGGCTTTTACCTGCACGAAGGCACCGCTCCCTGGGAAACCAAGTTCAATATTTTTGACCATCAGCCCAAGGACCAATAGGCATGGATTTGTGTGAGCTGAGTGATTTAATTCATAATCTTGGTCTGGATCCCACCAGTGCACAGCTCGACCTTTTGTTCGCAGAATTTAAACGCGACTTCATTGACACCCCCTTTCAAATCAATGGCCTCAAACTTTCAAATCAATGGCCTCAAAGTAAAGGTTATTCTTAAATCGTCCGCGATACCTGGCTTCGAGGGATATCCCGAAACATTCGTCCATTTGATAACCCGGAAAGCCAGCTCTCAACAGAGGACATTCGACCGGCACCGCGCAAACAAAATTCAT
>CBFGMV010000227.1:0-4616 GCA_965649915.1 uncultured Dyadobacter sp. | reverse complement strand
ATGCCACGGCTGTCGGCTTTGATACCACTTCTCAGGGTTTTCGGTCTGTGTCCATAGGCGTCTCTTCGCGCGTCTTCGATGACAAAAGCGCGCAGATCCGCGAGCAGGATTACATTTCATGGGAATTTTCCGAGGGCATCGTACGGCTTTACAATGTGGGGATCGGCGTGGTCGCCAAAGACAAGATTCCGGCAAGCTGGCTGGGCTCATTCTATTCCGTCGAAGAAGCCCACAAGGCGTACGCCATTTTTGAGGACTACCTTTTAAAGGGAAAACACAAGAAGTACCAGAGCGGTAACTGGGTGAGGGATGATCTTAACATCCTAGTGGATATCCGGCAGGGACTTAGCAAAAAATAAGGTGCGAAGCTACCCGCTTCGCACCAGCATTACAAGATGTAGAAGCGGTCGGGCTGGTAAGCCATAGGTACCTGTGTATCTTTCATCATCTGCTTCAAATCACGCTCGATGTTACGTGAAATCGAGAGTACCGGCGTATCAGTCGGTTTATTCTCGAAAGGATCCTGCAAATGAATCGCCATTTTTTCGATCAGGAAGAAGCAGGCTGTGATCACAATCAGTACGGGCACCATCAGGAAGCCGAACAATTGCACCAGTCCGAATGGCAGCAACAGAATGAAAAAGTGCAGCGCCAGATGAATGTACAGGCTGTAAGTAGATGGAAAAACGGTATTCTTGATCCGCTCCGACTTACCCATATGATCGCACAGGCGCGTCAAGGTCTGATCCAGCTCCACCTGCTGATAGGGGTTTACCCAACCTTGCTTCAATGCATTATTGAGGTCACGGGCGTGAAGCTGAATAAGCCCGACATGCTTGTTGTCATAGTCTTTCAGGTATTCCACCTCTTCGTCGGACACAAACTTGCTGATCAGCGGCATCGGATCGTCTTTTCTCAGCCCTTTACCGAGCCCGTAACACCAGGCGATCTGTCTGTTGATCATCCGCTTCTTGAAACCGTCGATACGCTCCGGATCCAGGGGGTCCTCCATCAGCGAAAGTATCTGCCGGGCAAGCGTCCGCGAATCGTTTACGATAGCGCCCCAGATGATTCGTGCCTCCCACCAACGATCGTAGGCCTGGTTGGAGCGGAATGCGAGTAACAAGGATATGATCGTACCCAATACGGTTGGAACCGTCATGGGGATGGATATATTGGTGATATGAAAGTTCTGATAGATGATTTCAATGGTGACACCGTAGATGGTCACGAACAGAATTTCATATTTGATCTTTCCGAAAATATATCGGATGGGGATGTTCTTTTTGAGAAGCATAATTCACGAATCTTTACCTTTTTCACAATCTCATTTGATATAAGCGTCTACCGGTAGTTGTCCAGGCCAGCCAGCGCCGATACCTGCACCATGTCGGTGTTGATCATAGGGTAGCCGGTCTTTTTGAGCACCGGCAATGCATCCAGGCTGTTTTTGGTCAGTTTGGGAATACCATACTGTTCCGAATAAGCTACCAGGTCGGTTTCGTAGTATTCCAGGAAGTTCTTCAAAAGCGCGAGTTTGCTTCCATAGAAGAAATCGACTTTAATGCTGCTGAGCTTATCCGAAAAAGTGTCTTTCAGGATCTTACAATCCTCCCAGAAATCTTCCGGCACGAGCTCATACTCCTTCTCGCGGTAGGTGGCGAAAAGTAAATCCTGGATGTCGTCGGCCACGTGGAAAAGATGGGTGAAAACCACCCGCACGTCGTCCTGAATGTCTCTTACAATGGCCTCGGCAATCTGAATGCCTTCATTCGTAAAGTCTGTTGGGATCACTACCGTTCTCATATTAATGCTGTCGGTTTGTTTAACAAAGCGTTGATTTTCAATTGACAATGCAATGTTACCGTGCAGACATTAGGGCTGATTAAAAGCCCGGTTATAATACGGTGAGAGAGTTATTAGAACGGGATGAGAATGTTAAAATGAGATAAGAGAAGCTAAAAATACCTGAACGGAAGGTAGGTGATGAAGCGTGTTCCCTCCCCTACGCGGCTGTGCACCTCCGCCTTGCCCTGGTGCATGCGTATGATATTGTGCGCCAGGGGCAAACCGATTCCATAACCCTTATACCTGGCAGTATTGGAAGCACGGAAAAAAGGCACAAAGATCTGCCCGATCTCCCTGTCGGGGATACCTATGCCTTCGTCCACGATTTCCACAATGACATACATCTGGTCGGCGTGAATTTCAATACGGACCGGCTTGTTGTCGGAATACTTGCAACTGTTCAGGACAATGTTTGTAAATGCTGCTTTCAGAAGTGCAAGATTCCCGTTCACGGCAAGTTTGCGTTCATCTTCCGGCAGGTCGTCGAAATTGATACTCACCTTGTTATCTGGGATAATGCGGTCTGCTGCCTCCTTCACAGAAAGGATCAGTTCGTCGATCCGCACCTCCGTCCATTGCTCTTTCTTACCGTCGAAGCCGGTCTGGGCAAGGCTCAGCATGCTGCCCGTCAGGTGTTCGAGCTTTTCTACTTCTTTGTAAATATTAAGAAATGATTCTTTGGCAGCCTCCGGCAATCCCGGCGTCGACATGCCCAGCTCCGCCTCCCCGCTGACGATCGTCAAAGGCGTTTTGAATTCATGGGAAGCGTTACTTACAAAGTTGTTCTGCATTTCAAAAGTCACTTCCAGTCGATCGAGCATATCGTTGAAAGTCCTTGAAAGATCCTCCACATCGTCTTTGGTTTCTTCTACCACCAGCCGCTGGTGCAGGTTATGTGCGTTGATACCCCTCACATTGCGGATAATGCGGCGAATGGGCCTGAAGATCACGTCTGAAAACAGCTTTCCAAAGGAAAATACAAACAACATGGCGATGAAAAAACCGATCAGCAGCAGGTTTTTGAGGTTCGCCATCTCCTCCATTCCGTAAAGGTCCAATGCCGACGAAACGACCATGATCTTTTTGCCCTCGCGCGCAACGCGCATGACCACGTAGGAGGTGTCGTGGCTGAAAAACCGGGCTGGAATCGTCCCTTCGGCGGCCTCATAGAATGACGACGGTAATGCCAGCCGCTTTTTCCCAGCGTCATCCAGCGGATCGGGCAAAATGCGGTGCTTCTCATACGGCAGGCTCCCAAGATGCCGCTCCTTGATGTCGTAGTAAATGGACGTGAGCGACTTGTTCTCCTGCAATGCGGCATGCCCCACAATGTCGGAGCGCACTTCCAGCCGGTGAAAAAAACTCCCGGAAATACTTTCAGAAGCAAAAAAATAGACAAACATGCTCAATGCGAGAATAATGCTTGCCGAAAGGCCTGTAAAAATAAGTGCAATCTTATTTTGTATCTTCATACGACTGGCGGATCACATAACCCATCCCGAACACGGTATGGATGAGCTTGACATCATGGTTCTTGTCGATTTTCTTGCGCAGATAATTGATATAAACATCCACGACGTTAGTGCCGAGGTTAAAATTGATATCCCACACATTTTCAAGTATTTCCATACGATTGAGCACCCGATTGGTGTTCGAAAGCAGGTATTCCAGCAGGCGGAATTCGGTGGCGGTCAGTTCGATGGTCTGCGTGCCGCGTTTAACGGTCTTCGTTACCTTGTCGAGCACGAGGTCTCCAAGTGAGAGAACCTTTTCGTTTTTCTCCTTTTCAGGCTCTTTACTTCTGCGGACAAGGTTCCGTAGCCTAGCTTCGAGCTCCGCCAGTTTGAATGGCTTCGTCATATAGTCGTCCGCACCGGCGTCCAGTCCGGAAACGATATTTTCAGTGGTTCCAAGCGCTGTCAGCATCAGGATCGGCGTGGTGACCTGCGCATGACGTGCCCTCCGGCAAACCTCCATTCCATTGATAATGGGGATCATTAGATCCAGTATGATCACGTCGAATTGGTGTTGCAATGCCATTTGCAACCCCGATTGCCCGTCCATAGCCACGGTGATTTCGTGGCCATTAGCAGAAAGGCTTCGCTGGATCACAGATATCACACTAGGCTCGTCTTCGATGAGCAAGAGCTTCATCGGCAATTTTGATAGCGGCATTTCAAACGTTTTTTCCCTGTAAGGTATGAAAAAACAGCGTCGGAGCGTAATCTGCCAACGTTTCCAACAATATATCCGTTTTAATCTGTGCGATTTCGTGCTAAATTGTAAACATATTCTCTACCCAACGTTCCGAAACTTTGATAACACTGCTACACCGCGCTATTCATCGCTGCAAAATCCGGACAGGCCCCCTGACGATGGCCGTCGTCCTGATGTTTTTCTCAATTTGCCCCCTGCTTGGGGCCGATTTTAAAGTCGTATTAACCGGCAACACCGCTGACTTGAAAAACCCGTCCGACATTTTCCCGGTCATCGAAAACTACCTCGCCCAGCAGCCGGGCCCGGTACTTTGGGTGATGAACGGCGATGTTTTCCCCGAACTATGGACCGCCGACCAGGCTGTTGAATGGAAGAAAAATGCAATCGCGCTGCTCGACCGTGCCCCGCAGCTTCACATCCTCATCAATCAGGGCGACCGGGATTGGCTGGACTCGGGCAAAAAGGGATGGGAAAGGATTCTGGCCCTTGAAAAAGCATTGGAAAAAGAAAAGCATCAGCGCTTCCAGCTCTTCTTCGGCCATGGCTGCTCA
>CBFGMV010000226.1:0-5181 GCA_965649915.1 uncultured Dyadobacter sp. | reverse complement strand
TGATCTGGAACATGCTGCCGGGTGATGATTCACTTGCGTCTTCGCGCTGTTGCTCGCCATATTTTCTGAACACGTCGCTATCTCTTTTCTTCTCGGAGTATTTTTTGGTTAATGCAAAACCGGGTTTATTCAGAAATGCATCCGTCGCCTTTTCCATGGCAATCAGCTTCCCGCCATTTCTGACCCAGTTCTGGATGGCTTCGAGATGTTTGTCAGCGATAACGTCGCCGTATTTTCCATCCGGTAAAATCAGTACATCGATTTCGTTCCAGGGTAGACTGGTCAATTTCGCTGCATTAACAATCGTCAAGGGATAGTTGATTTGTTGCTCAAAATAATGCCAAACAGCCCCGAATGCTGTCGGTGAAATGCCTTCTCCTGCTATCGCCACCACTTTTGGCGCTTTAATCGCTACGACGTTGTCGTTTCCGAAATCCGGACCGGAGCTCACAAAGCCGGTTTTGACAGGCGTGAGCCGCACTTCATGCTGGTTAGCGACCGATGTTATCAGCTGATCGAATTGAAGGTGCTCATTCCCTTTTTTAGTAATAATCAGTGTTCCGGCGGCATAAGTGATTTTATCCATTTCAAACGGTGTGTTGGAGGTCTTGACCAGCACACCGTTTTTTAGCAGGTCCGCCAAAAAGGAAGCATCCCCAACCTCCGACCAGGACGCCAGGTAGGCGTAGGGCGGCGAAGTCGGCAAGGGATTGGAAATTTCGGACGACTGATATGGCGCCGGCACCAGCTTTTCCTTCAATCCGTATGCTTTCAATCCAAAAATATAGCCAAGACCCCAACTGGTCACATCATAGGTTACGGAATCTTCCAATGCCGGCTTCGGGTCGAAAAGAATGCGTAACAGATTGGACTTGGGTTGATAGGCACTGATAAGAAGATCGTCGTGATCGATTTTCAACGACTGCTCGGTGCTGGTAGTCAGTTCGGTTCCCTTGCCGGATAAAGCTTTTCCGGCGATGCCATAGCTGAAACCTTGCTTGTTCAGCCAACCCGTAAATGATCGGATTCGCTCCTCATGGCCTCTGGTCTTGATCACATAAGTTTTGAAAGCGCCGGAAGGTGCATTCGCAGCATCCTGGTGAAACCTGATAAATTCGGTAACCACTTTTTCCTTTTGGGACATGACAGCCTCCAACGTAGCCAGGCTTGTAGCATAATGATGGGCAATGCGGCTTTGGAGAGTCAGCGTATCATGCTCATTGGGGCGTTCAAGGGCAATGCCGGCGCGTCCGCCACCGCCCTGCTCATAGGTAACCCCAATGGCGCCGTTGGCTGTTGGCCAGGTATCGCCATAGCTGGGGTAGAATAGGTCATAGTCATTTCTCGTAAAATAGGCCCAGTTATTTTTGTCAAAATATTTGCGACAATATTCACCAATAAGTTCGTTGAACTGGCGCTGCCAGGCGGTCACATCCTTATTGTAAGGTTTAGCGGCCGGTGGGAAATAGTAACTTCGCGTCGGCCCCATTTCATGGAAATCGGCATGGAAATGAGGCATCCACTGGTTGTATAGTGCAATCCGTTCCTGGGTCTCCTTTTGCGTTTGCCACGCCCAGTCGCGGTTCAGATCGAATAAATAATGATTAAAGCGCCCACCGGGCCAGGGTTCGTCGTGTTCGAGTGCAAAAGGGGTAACGTCCGGTGTTGCATTCGCGACCCGGTTGTACCATTGGGTATAGCGTTCGTAGCCGTCGGGGTTGATGCAAGGGTCCATGATGATCACCATGTTTTTCAGAAACTCCTGGGTCAATGCATTGTCCTTATTCAGCAGTTCGTAGATCACCTTCATACTGGTGTTGGATGAAACAGCCTCATTGCCGTGCACATTATAGCTCAGCCATACGATCGGCGGAACGCTTGCATCCGCCTTTCCCGGTAGCAATCCTATACTTTTCAGATGATTTGTGCGGATCGTTTCCAGTCGCGCCATGTTCTCCGGTGATGCAACAAAGGCGAGCATCAGTGGTCGACCTTCGTTGGTACTGCCGTACTGTACCAGTTTCATGCGGTCGGGATGCTGTGCCTGTACAGATTTGAAATAGCCGGTGATCAGGTGGTGGTAAGCAAACCGGGCTCCCAACGGATAGCCCAGGAACTGATCGGGTGTCTGAGTTTGGGCGAACGACGATGAAGCGGATAGCAGTAAAATGAGGTAGCGGAACAGCTTGGTCATGGATGAAGAAAAGGTGAAGCTCGGTTTAACCCAAATTTAAAAAGTTACCCGAATTAACCGTAATGGGGAAAGGGAATAAAAAAAGTTTCGATTTGAAGAATCTGAAAATGAGTTAACTAAAAATTAATTGATTTTTATTTTCAATCAGTAGTTGCTTTTTAAATTCCAGTCCTGCATCTTTGCACCACGTTTTCGGAACAGGGAAACGGAAAGTGAAAGAAAGTGCTAGTAAAACGCGCGAAGTAGGAGACCAGTCGGCCCATTCGTCTAGCGGTTAGGACACGACCCTTTCACGGTTGAAACAGGGGTTCGATTCCCCTATGGGTCACAAAACCGTGCGAAAGAGCACTTTCAATCATTGCAAAAACCGCTCAAATTTTTGGGCGGTTTTTTTGTTTTTTTTAGCATGTCAAAATGGTTCGAGGTGGCTCGAGCTACTTGTTAAGTGTCGCTCACTTGCTTCCATTTATTATTCCAGCTCCTTCAATTCCATTCCCTTAGCTGATTTTGTAATAGGCCCTTGCGCTTCGCCGGGCAGTTATTTGGTGCATTTCAACTCAATGGCCAAACACTCAAGCAATATTATTCTACTTTCAATAAAAATCTTTCTAGTGGTTTGTAGTATATTTGAAACGAACGATTGTGCTCATTCCAAATATATTAGGATCAGTTACATCGTTCTTATCGCCCACTAATTTTTTACGATCTATGAATTTTTTACTGAAACTTGTTTTTGCGGGAGGAATCGCCAGCTCAGTGGCTGCGACTCCGTACGAAGACGTTGCGGGCACGGGAATGCGTGCCGACAGCGTAAATGTGGAAAGCAGTATGGAACCTGATCTGAATGGTTCCTACAACATCAGGAACCCTTACGAAGCTGCGGAAAAACCTTTTACAATTGCAGCCAAGGCTGCGGCGCCGATGGCTACCCGTGTTTCATGTGGCGGGAGGATATGGACACAGGGGCAGCTTCTGGGACACACGCAGGATGACCAGCCGGTATGGGTGAGGCTGCAAGACGACCGGATCTACCTGAACTGGAATGGTAAGATCGCCGAGAACATCTGGATTTTGAACCATTTGAAAGAAGGGACATTTCAGGATAACCCTACGGACGGGGCAACGATCTCGGGATGTGTGAACCCGGTTGACCCCAGTACCGCGCCAACCAATCTGCTGGGACGGACGGCGGGCGGCGAAATTACCTGCGCAGGTATTGTGATGACGAACGGTGATCTGCTGGGTACTTACGTGGGAAGCTCCGGGGAAACATACCAATATACCAAATACGTGGACGGATTACTGCGGGTCATGATCAAGCAGGGACCTAATGACGATCGTACGACTAACTACAACATGAGTCTGCTCAACTTTACGATCCAGGGTGCGAATGGAAGCTACATGAGTTCGAAATGGAAGAATGTGCTGACGACACAGATGGTCGACGGCTGCTACTGGCCGGCTGTTCCCAAGCCTGCTACACCGCTGCCAGACGCTAATTGCGCGTCGGGACCTACGGCAACCAATGTTAGCAATATCACGCAAACAGCGCTTACGTTCAGTTTCAGTGGATCGGGCGTGAGTAGCGTCAAATGGAGAATTAAGTCCGGTGGCACTCAGGTGCGCTCCGGAACGACCGGAGACCTGGGCGGCAGCACCAACGTAAATGTGACTTATGCGTCCCTCGCTCCGGGCGGTTATACGCTCGAAATTGAAGGTAACAACTGTACTTCGACAGTAAGCAGCCGTTCATTTACCATTAATGAGCCTGTCGTAGTGGTTCCTGATTGCCAGAATGGTCCATCGGTTACCACAATTCGCAACATTACACCCAGCAGCGCAACGATTGATTTTGGAGGTACAAACCTGCGTGTTTTTTCATGGCGTATCCTGCAAAACAGCGCAGCGGTCGCAAGTGGAAAAACCGGTATACTGGGCGGTAACACTACCGATCTGACATTTAACTTTCTTCAAAACGGAACTTACAAATTCGAACTGAAGGCCGAGGATTGCAAGGCCGTGAGTGTTGCTACGAAGGATTTCAATGTGGCTGCGACAGATACGCGTACTGCTTGTACCAAAGGACCTACGCTGCAATCTATAGTGTCTTCCGGCGAAACAAACCTGTCATTCCTTTTTGATGGTTCGAATGTGTTTGGCATCGACTGGAAGATCACGCAGAACGGTACAGTGTTGCGCCAAAACAGGGTAGCGCCTACCAGCAACACCCCTTTGATCAATTATTCGACACTGGCAACGGGCGTTTATACCTTGGAAATTCAGGGAGGTACCTGCAAATCCGCTGTGACGGCAACCAACTTTGGTGTCAATGTACCGCTGCCGATCTATGTATCCAATTTCGAAGGCAAAGCGGTAGAAAAAGGAGTAGAACTGACCTGGCAGGTGGTCGCAGAACAGGATGGGAAGGAATTTGAGATCCTGCGTCGTGATAGCCAGATGCAGCATGAAGAAGTGCTGGGCAAAGTCTCGCTCACCGATCAGCGCGTTGGCAACTACCGCTTCCTGGATGAGCACCCGCTGCCGGGTATCAATTACTATCAGTTGAAACAGATCGACATCGACGGGACCTATATGAAGAGCAAAATCGTGGCCGTTAATCCGAACGTTCTCGTTGGAACCGTTTTAGCGCCTAATCCGGCACAGGATTATATCGATGTGCAGTTCTCTTCCAGGACGGCCGGCGCTTCGGACGTGACGATTTACAATCTTTCCGGGATAGCAGTAAGCGAATCGTCGATCCGCATTAATGAGGGTAAAAACAGCCACCGCATTAATGTAAAAAAACTCGGCGGAGGGCATTACTTCATGAAGATTAATCACAACGGAGAGGCTACCAAGTTACGTTTTATTAAGGCTAACTAACAGGCCTATATTACTATCTGGAAAAGTGGCTGAATGGGCGGAAATCCATTCAGCCACTTTTTTATGTGCTAAATCGGAGCTTCTTTGATTCCGGCAACGATTTC
>CBFGMV010000225.1:0-5295 GCA_965649915.1 uncultured Dyadobacter sp. | reverse complement strand
TATCCTATATGTTTTTGGTGTGGTAGCGCTCGGTGTTTACGGAATTATGGTCGGTGGCTGGGCTTCGAACAACAAATTCTCACTCCTCGGAGCCATCCGGGCGGCTTCGCAGAATATCAGTTATGAGGTGGCAATGGGTCTTTCCCTGATCGCGATCCTGATGATGAGCAGCTCGCTTTCATTGGGCGAGATCGTGGCGCAACAACATGGTATGAACTGGAATATCTTCTACCAACCGTTGGGCTTCATCATTTTCATCACCTGCTCGTTCGCAGAATGTAACCGTGTACCATTCGACCTTCCTGAATGCGAAACGGAACTTGTAGGTGGTTACCATACCGAGTATGGCAGTATGAAATTGGGTTTCTACCTGTTCGCGGAGTATATCAACATGTTCATTTCCTCGGCGATCATTTCCGTGCTGTATTTCGGTGGTTATAACTATCCGGGAATGGATTTCGTGTATGCGCAGCTGGTTAAAGCATTAGGCACTGACACAGGTCATAACATAGCAACATTAATCGGAACGGCTGTTTTCTTCGGAAAAGCATTGTTCTTCGTGTTCTTCTACATGTGGGTGCGCTGGACGATCCCTCGTTTCCGCTACGACCAATTGATGAACCTGGGCTGGAAAAAACTGATCCCCCTTGCTATTTTTAACATTATTATCACCGGTGCAGCCGTGCTTTTCTTGAAGCCTGTGATCACCGCGTGGTTAAATTAATTCCAAAATCGTATTGCCATGCAATTGACAAATCGCTCAAAGCAAGTAAGCAATAAACAAATGACGCTGGCGGAGCGCGCCTACCTGCCTGCGATTGCAACAGGTCTGGCGATTACGATCAAGCACTTTTTCGCCAAGAAAGTAACCATCCAATACCCGGAAGTGAAACGGTACCTGGGACCGGTTTTCCGTGGAAGACATATTCTGAAGAGAGATGCGGAAGGACGCGAGCGGTGCACGGCCTGCGGTTTGTGCGCGGTAGCATGTCCTGCGGAGGCCATTTCAATGGTCGCAGCCGAGCGCGTCAAGGGTGAAGAAAATCTTTACCGTGAAGAAAAATATGCGGCGGTTTATGAAGTAAATATGCTCCGCTGTATTTTCTGCGGCCTTTGCGAAGAAGCTTGCCCGAAACAGGCTGTTTACCTGCGCCACGACGAGTTCGTACCTGTCTTCACAGAACGCGACCAGGTGATCTGGGGCAAAGACCTGCTCGTGGAAGACATGAACAGCCGCTATACCCGCGAAGCCTGGACGAAAGAGGAAGCACGGGTACTGGATAATAAGAGAGCCAGCGGCGAGGTCACCAACGTTGTTCCACGAGCTATTCCCTGATTGGTAAACCAAGACTGTCAGCAGTTACTAACATTATGAATTCAGCAGTATCATTTTTTTACTTTCTATCCTTCCTGACCATCCTGAGTGCTGTGATGGTCGTGGTATCGCGTAACCCCATTCACAGCGTTCTGTACCTGATCCTGACGTTCTTTACACTTTCGGGTCACTATATTCTGCTGAATGCGCAATTCCTGGCGGCGGTGAACATCATCGTGTATGCCGGGGCGATCATGGTTCTTTTCCTTTTCGTCATCATGTTTTTGAATATGAAGCAGGATCAGGAGGAAGCCAAGACGAATTTGACCAAAATAGCAGCCACTATCGTAGGCGGGACAGTATTTGTGATCCTTTTCGGTGCTTACCGCAAAACCGCCATTGAGCCATTCAATCCGCAAACTTATGATTCGCAGATCGGGATGATCGAAAACCTGGGACATATGCTTTTCCGGGAATACCTTCTGCCTTTCGAGCTGGCTTCTATCCTTTTGCTTGTGGCGATGGTTGGAGCTGTGTTGTTGGGCAAGCGGGAGATTGGGGAGCGACACTTCTAGCGGTACTGTATCGCTCGACCCAAGCCTGAAGGCTTGGGTTAACAAAAAGAGGCTCTTTCGAGCCTCTTTTTGTTTGGTATCTGTCATCTTGCCTTGCTCCGGATGTCCCCAGGCTTGAAAGCCTGGGACGTGGTCAGGCTTCTTCTACTTCGGAGTAGGCTTCAACCGGGATGCAGGAACAGATCAGGTTGCGGTCGCCGTACGCACTGTCGACGCGGCTTACACTTGGCCAGAACTTGTTGAAGCGCAGGTATGGCAGCGGGAATGCAGCTTTTTCGCGGCTGTAAGAGCGCGTCCAGTTCTCGCTCAGCAATACGCGGGAAGTATGCGGTGCGTTCTTCAAAACGTTATCTGTGCGGTCTGCCACGCCTTCTTCCACTTCCCGGATCTCGTTACGGATCGCGATCATCGCGTCACAGAAACGGTCCAGTTCTGCTTTCGATTCCGACTCCGTTGGCTCGATCATCAATGTACCTGCCACCGGGAATGACAATGTAGGTGCATGGAAACCGTAGTCCATTAAACGTTTCGCCAAATCCTCCGCTTCCACACCCGCAGCTTTGAATCCACGGCAGTCGACGATCATTTCGTGCGCACAACGCCCGTTTGCGCCCGTGTAAAGCACTTCATAATGTCCGTTCAGGCGTTCCTTGATATAGTTTGCATTCAGGATCGCGTATTTGGTTGCATTGGTAAGCCCTTCACCACCCATCATTGCAATGTAAGCGTAGGAGATCGTCAGGATGCTCGCGCTGCCGTAAGGTGCCGCAGAAACCGCTCCGGCTTGTCCGTTTGGCAAATACTCGGGTTGCGTGCTGAAATTCACGTGACCTGGCAGGAATGGCATCAGGTGCTCGGCCACGCCGATCGGCCCTACGCCCGGGCCACCGCCACCGTGAGGGATACAGAATGTTTTGTGCAAATTGAGGTGACACACGTCCGCACCGATGCTGGCAGGGCTTGTAAGACCAACCTGTGCATTCATATTGGCGCCATCCATATACACCTGCCCGCCGAACGAATGGATCATCGAGCAGATCTCGATAATGCTTTCTTCATAAACACCGTGCGTCGATGGGTAAGTTACCATCAAACACGACAGCTCATTGGCATATTGTTCAGCCCTCGCACGCAAATCTTCCACGTCGATATTGCCACGTTCATCGCATTTCGTCACGACTACCTTCATACCGGCCATTACAGCTGACGCGGGGTTGGTACCGTGCGCGGAAGAAGGGATCAATGCAACATTACGATGTGCCTCACCCCGGCTTTCGTGATAGGCACGGATGGCCATCAGGCCGGCATATTCGCCTTGTGCCCCTGAGTTTGGCTGAAACGACATCGCCGCAAAACCGGTGATTTCGCAAAGCCAGGTATTGAGCTCGCTCACCAGCTGCGCGTAACCACCCACCTGGTTGGTAGGGGCGAACGGGTGCAAGCCGCCAAATTCCGGCCAGGTAAGCGGTATCATTTCGGCGGTCGCATTCAGCTTCATGGTACAGCTGCCGAGCGAGATCATGGAATGTACCAATGAAAGGTCTTTGCTCTCCAATGATTTCAAATAACGCAGCATTTCATGCTCGGTATGATGCGTATTGAAAACCGGGTGCGTCAGGTAGTCCGAAGTTCTTACCAGATTTTCAGGGAAAGAAAATTCCAGTTCCTCGTCGATCACCATTTCACCCTGGAATCCGGAAACTTCGGCGAACACATTCAGCAATGCAATCGCATCGTCGAAGTTTTTGGCCTCATCAAAAGAAACCGAAAGGCTCTCGTCGCCATGGTATTTGAGGTTAATACCCCATTTCAACGCCTGCTCACGCAATTTTCTGGTGAGTGGTGTTTTGATCGTTACGGTGTCGAAATAATTTTCAGTTACAACTTCATAATTAAATTTCTTCACCGTTTCCACAAACAGGCGGGTGAGGCCATGCACACGTGCAGCAATGCTCCTGACACCTTCGGGCCCATGGTAAACCGCATAGGCGCCGGCGATAACGGCAAGCAGTACCTGCGCGGTACAAATATTGGAAGTCGCTTTTTCGCGGCGGATATGCTGCTCGCGGGTCTGCAACGCCATACGCAATGCGCGATTTCCCTCGCCATCTACCGAAACTCCGATGATACGGCCCGGAATCTGGCGCTTGAAAGCGTCCTTAGTGGCGAAATACGCCGCATGCGGACCACCGTAGCCCATGGGCACACCGAAGCGCTGTGAAGAACCGATCACCACATCGGCACCCATTTCGCCCGGCGATTTCAGAAGCGTCAATGCCAGCAGATCTGCTGCAACTGCTACGGAAATGCCCAGTTCGTGAGCCGATGCTATAAAATCGGTGTAATCGATCACCTCGCCATCGGTAGCCGGATATTGCACCAGCGCGGCGTAGATATTTTCATCAGTAAGGTCAACCGTTGCATGGTTGCCCACTATTACGTCGATGCCGATCGGCTTCGCACGGGTGTAAACGAGGTCGATCGTCTGCGGATGGCAGAGCTCCGATACGAAGAATGTATTTGCCTTTTTTCTAGAAGCGCCTCTCAATGCATGCAGCATAGTCATCGCCTCAGCTGCGGCTGTTGCTTCATCGAGCAACGATGCATTCGCAATCTCCATGCCTGTCAGATCAGTTACAACCGTCTGAAAGTTCAGAAGCATTTCAAGCCTCCCCTGTGCGATTTCCGCCTGATAGGGCGTATAGGCAGTATACCAGGCCGGATTTTCGAGGATGTTCCTCAGGATGACATTCGGTGTGATGGTATCGTAATAGCCCGTGCCGATATAGGATTTCAGCACCGCATTTTTGGAAGCAATTCTTTTGATGTATTGTAAAAATTCCTGCTCCGATTTGGGCCTCGGCAAATTCAATGGTTTTTGTAAACGAATCGCGGAAGGAAGAGTTTGGTCGATCAGTTCATCCACTGACCCGGCTCCAATGGTCTTCAACATTTCCTGCAATTCCTGCTCATCTTTACCGTGGTGACGGTTTTCAAACTTGTCCTGGTTTCGAAGATTAACTTTCATTCAAGTTAGGCTGAGAATGCCGCTATTAGGTGATTTTAAAATACAAAAGTAAGCAAATCCAACCAAATCTCTCAGAGATTGATGGCTATGCTTACTCTTGATTATGTACAAAATCCAGCGACCGGAAGTTCCTAGTGGTTAGGGCAACCACAATCCGTTTTCCGTTTGAATATCCCCAGGAATTTCTTAGACCTCGGCTTCTTGTAACCCTTGTACTTCTTCTTTTTACCAAATAGCTCTGTTTTAGCAGATGCAGGCTTGGCTGAAACGGTTTCAACACCTGAAATGCCGCAAACAAGTGCCAATACCAGAAGCCAGGGAGTGATTTTCTTCATGATTTTCATGGTATCCGTGTCTCACTACCCTGCCGTATTCAT
>CBFGMV010000224.1:0-5339 GCA_965649915.1 uncultured Dyadobacter sp. | reverse complement strand
GAGCGGCCACCTGTTTCTAGAAACAGCATTGCCACACACGATTTCGGCCCCGTCGGGGCCTCCTCGTTCTTGGGAACGGATGCTCGGCCGGAGCCGAACGCCGGGTACCGTATTGCTACAAACAGGACGGTCCGTCACTGCTGCTCGTTTGACTGACTAACTCGCCCCGCATTTATTAAATAACCACATTTCTCTTCCTTTCCTCCATCGTCACTTTCCTCCCCCAAAAAATCCCTACATCGAAAACGAAATCCCCTCTATTACCGCCTGATCGTATTTCTCCTTTACAAACCGGTACAGATATGGCGATTTATTCGCGGCTCCGATGCGCTTTTCTTCGAGGCGTTCGAGGATGTCGAAGCTCATGAAGAGCTTCTGGAAATTGCGGCGGTCGAACTGGCGACCGAGGATCGTTTCGTAGAGGCGCTGCAGTTCCGGCATGGTGAATTTTTCGGGCAGAAGGTTATAGCCCACCGGTTGGTTGCGAATACGCTGGCGCAGCGCGATGAGCGCACGGTCGACCATTTCGTTGTGGTCGAACAGCAATGGCGGAATATCTGCCATGCTCCACCAACGGCATTCGTCGGTAAACCAATCGGGCGTGGGCTGAACCTGGTCGAACTCTACAAGTGCGAAGTAGCCTATGGACACAGTGCGTCCGAACATAATGCCGTCAAAAAAGCCCTTTCCGAAAGTCGCTTCCAGCTTGGTCAGCAGCTCGGCTACCGGGTAATGCTTATAGCGGTTGACGTCCGCGAAAGTGTAGAACTGGTCGAGGAAGATCTCGCTCAGCCCGGTCCGCTGCATCAGAATGCGGTTTGCAGCGTCATTGGCCGACTCATCGAGCAGGATATGACCTCCCGGTAAACTCCATCCGTCGGTGCCTTTCCACCTCAGCAGCAGCACTTTCAGCTCCCCTTCGTGAAATCCGAACACCGCGCAATCGATGGCGACCTCTTTTAATGTGTTCTCGAAATACTCCTTTAAAGCATGCTCCATATTAATCTGCTGACCATTAAGAAAAATTTTCAATGCGTAAATATTACACAAAGAAAATTTTCTTTATCATTGTATCCTGATAGGAATTAAAATATTTCAAATTTTTATTAAAAATATTATTAATGCAATGGCTGTATGAGAGGATTGTCGTCTTACCGTCACCCTGAGCGTACCGGGCCGTCAGGCGGTCGAAGGGTGACGGTGGGGCGATACTGAAGCGATAGCCAGCCAGGCCCTGGCGGCAGTAGTCTGCGATAGTTCGCTGTCTGTTCCGTTTTAGGTCACATTTGTTTCCCTTTGATTTTATTTAAAACCTAATTATAAACTATTTATGAACACATCACGTCGCCAATTCCTCGGTCAGCTGGGGCTCGCTACGGCCGGACTGGGTTTTGCATCAATGGATTCGCTGGTCGCCGGGCCTTTGGCCAAATTCAAATTCGATATCTCGCTGGCCGAGTTTTCTTTTGCCTCAGAGCTTTTCGGAGGTAAAATGACCAATATGGATTTTCCGGCCCGCGCCAGGAACGATTACAACATTTCGATCCTCGAATATGTATCCGGTTTCTTCAACAATAAACACACCGACCAGACCTACCTGAAAGAACTCAAACAACGGTGCGACGACCTCGGGATGAAAAACCACCTTATCATGGTCGATGGTGAAAACCTGACGGCCCTGAACGATGCTGCCCGCAAAAAAGCGGTGGAAGCACATTTCCCGTGGGTGGAAGCCGCGAAATTTCTGGGTTGTTCAGCGATCCGGGTCAACCTGGGGGATGCCATGGCGATGATGTCGGGCAAAAAAGAGGAAGGCACGCCGGCGCAGCTAGCTACCGCGGCCGTAGATGGCTATGGCAAACTGCTCGAATATGCCGGTAAAGCCGGTTTGAATGTGATTGTCGAAAACCATTTTGGCGTTTCCACCGACCCCGATTGGCTGGTGGGCGTAATGAAGCAGTTGAAGGCTCCCAACAAAGGCTTGCTACCGGATTTCGGCAATTTCTGCGCGGAACGGAGCAAACCGGAAACAATGGACATCAAGGGTTTTATGGCGACCATATGCGTGAAGGAACATGATAAGTACGAGGGCGTGAAGAAAATGATGCCCTATGCCAAAGGAATCAGTGCCAAAACACACCGGTTCGATGCGAATGGCAACGACCCTGAAACTGATTTTATCAGGATCTTCAAAATCATCAGGGATTCGGGCTGGAACAACGGGATCGTCGGCATCGAATACGAAGGTGGCCTGATGCGGGATATGGGCGGTGATACCACCAAGCCTTCAAACGATGAAGGTATCCGGAAGACCAAGGCATTGCTCGAAAAGGTGCTTCAAGAGCTGGGATAGTATATTTTTAACACGGGTAGATGTTTTGTCACTGACCGGGCGTGTTTTTCACGTCTGGCCAGTGCTATTTCAGTTCAGGAGGGCCAAAGACGGGCCATGGCCTTAATGCCCGTTTCCAGTTGCTCCTCTGTCAGCGATGCGTAGCCCAGCCTCAGTCCGCGGATATCGGGGCATCCGAACGTTTCCGGCGGCAGGACGGCGATCCGCTCCCGTCGCAAGGCGTCGATGAGCTCGCAGAGGTCCACCGGCGTTTTGGGTTCGATCCAGAATGCGAGCCCTCCTTCGGGCCTGGTAAACCGGATTTTGTCACCCAGCTGTTCGGTCAGCAGTTTTTCAAACCGGTCGCGTTTGGCCTTGTACCGGCTTGTGGCCCGTTTCAGGTGCCTTTTGATCTCTCCGTCACGAATGAGCTGCAAAACAGCTTGTTCCATCACATTGTCGCCCTGTACATCGATGATCTTCCTTAAATCCGCCACCTTTTGAACAAAATCCGGCGACGAGGCGAGGTATCCCATCCGCAATGCCGGTGCGGCAATCTTGCTCATCGTTCCTACGTATACATAATGCTGAATGCCTTCGAGGCTGCAAACCGGCATAACAGGTCGCGAGCTGAAATGAAATTCGTGATCATAATCGTCCTCGATAATGGTAAACTGATATTCATTCGATAGACGGACGAGTTCCAGGCGGCGTGCGAGCGTGAGGGTGACCGTAGTCGGAAACTGGTGGTGAGGTGTAATGTAAACGGCGCGGATGCCGGGGTATTTGTCGAGAAGCGGTTTCAGCTCTTCCGCGACCAGCCCTTGCGCGTCTACACGCACGGGCAGCAGCGTCGCGCCCGCCTGCTCGAACGCGCGCCAGGCAGGCTGATAACCCGGACTTTCCACCAGCACATAATCGCCTTTCTGAAGCAGGCAATGAGCAGCCAGGTACATGGCCATCTGGCTGCCGCGGGTGATGAACACATCATCCGGCCGGAGCCGCATACCCCGCTTATGATTGAGCATCTGGGCAATCGCTTCCCTGAACTCAGGATCTCCGGCAGCACCGGTGTAACCCATCATCTGCCAGCGGCCTTTCCGGCTGAATACCTGCCGGTAGGCACGTGCCAGCTCGGTAATAGGGGCGAGTGTGCTGTCGGGCAGGCCGTCGTCGAAGAAAATGTCCGGCTTCGGCAGGGCGGTGGCGATGCCGGGGACGATCTGCGGATCCAAGGGCGCGCCAGCGGGCACGGGCATGTGCACCGGTACGAATATGCCCGTACGTTCGCGGGAAACAAGCCAGCCCTCCGCGATCAGCACGTCTAGGGCAGCCACAATGGTGTTCCGGTTGACTTTCAATTGCGCTGCCAGTTGCCTGCTGCCGGGCAATGCGTCGCCGCCTTTGAGTTGTCCGGTCTTTACGGCAGCGATCATCGCTTCGGCGATCTGCATGTACACAGGCTTGTCGCTGCCTTTATCGATGGGTATGAAAAGTTCCCAGGGTCGTAACATCTGGACTATTTGTTTTTGTATTTTCTGAACCAGTAAGCTAGTCCAAAGGTAAGATACTTTTGTTTCGCAATCATGCAGAAAACAAAAAACAATCAGACCATGGAAACACAAGCTCAGCCATTCAGCTCCAAGGATTTTCACCAGACATTTGCCCGCCCCGTGTACGTGCAGCCCGCCAAACTGATCCATCGCAACGTGGAGCAGGCAGGTGAACACAACCAGTTTTCGACCGAGCGGAAGCACCCCGTCTTCTTTGTCGACCTCCCAACCAAAAATGTAAGTCTGACCATCGGCGGTTTGTTGCCGGGGCAGCTTACCAACCGTCATCGCCACACCTACGAAACCGTTTTGTATGTGCTGGAAGGAAAAGGCTACACCGAAGTAGAGGATCAGCGTGTGGAGTGGGAAGCCGGAGACGCCGTCTACATTCCGAGCTGGGCATGGCACCGCCACCAGAACCTGAGCGATACCGAGCCCGCCAAGTACATAGCCTGCGAAAATGCACCTCAATTGCAGAACCTGGGCGTAGCATTGCGCGAGGAAGAGGGGCGCGACCTGTAACCAAAACGATTTACATTCTTTAATAACAGCAATCCGATGACCAATCAAAGTGTTTTCAAAGGCATTATCGCCTATCCGATCACCCCGTTCGACGACCAGGAACGTGTAGATCTTGCATTGTTTAAAAAGCTTACCCAGCGGCTCGTAGAGTCGGGCTCGCATGCGATTGCGCCGCTGGGTAGCACGGGCGTGCTCCCGTACCTGAGTGATGAGGAAAAGGAGGCTCTGGTGGAAGCTACATTACAGGTAGTGAATGGGCGCGTGCCAGTGCTCGCGGGCGTCTCCAATCTGACCACCGAGCGCACCGTATACCATGCCCGATTCGCGGAAAAAGCCGGTGCGTCGGCGGTGATGATCATCCCGATGAGCTACTGGAAGCTTTCCGACGACGAGATTTTCAGGCATTATCAAACAGTCGCGGAGGCTATCGGCATTCCGGTAATGGCGTACAATAATCCGGCCACAGGCGGGATCGATATGTCGCCTGCACTTCTCAAAAGGCTCTTGCAGATACCGAATGTAACGATGGTGAAGGAAAGTACGGGGGATGTGCAGCGGATGCATTACCTGCGACGGGTTTTGGGAGAGGAAGTGGCGTTCTACAACGGTTCCAACCCACTCGCACTTGCAGCATTTGCCGCCGGGGCCTCGGGCTGGTGCACCGCCGCTCCGAACCTGATCCCGGAACTGAACCACCAACTCTACGACGCGATCCTGGCCAACGATCTGGCGGCTGCCCGTGAAGCATACTACCGCCAGTCCGAAATCCTGACCTTCATCACCGCCAATGGCCTCCCCCGTACCATCGCGGCAGGCTTACAGATCCTGGGAACAGAAAGCGGCTTCCTCAGAAGCCCGCTCACACCCCTGGGCGAAGGCGAGCGCGAGGTGCTTGCGGGGATGTTGAGGGGTTTAAATTTTGAATGAGTGAA
>CBFGMV010000223.1:0-5456 GCA_965649915.1 uncultured Dyadobacter sp. | reverse complement strand
CCTTCATCACCAGGTCGAATCCGCCAAATGCGCAGGCAGCCATCAGAAGAATGGATTCAGGCAATTGGAAATTCGACAACAATGCGTTGGCGATTTTGAAATCGTATGGAGGGAACACAAACTTGTCTGTCCAGCCTTCGACAGCTTTCAGATGACCACTGGCTGATACTGATGATTCGATGGCTTTGAGAGATGTAGTTCCAACCGCACAGATCCGTTTTTTTGCGTCAATCGCCTTATTGACCACATCAGCACTCGCCTGGGTAATGCGGTAGTTCTCTGAATCGGTTTTATGTTTGGTAAGATCTTCTACGTCGACGGTCCGGAAAGTCCCCAAACCAACGTGAAGTGTAATGGGTGAGAAGTCAACGCCTTTGATTTCCAACCGTTTCATGATCGCCTTGGTGAAGTGCATACCTGCAGTAGGTGCGGCTACTGCGCCTACGTGTTCCGCGAAAATCGTTTGAAAACGTTCACGATCCGAGCTCTCGACCTTGCGGCGGGAAATGATTTCGGGGGGAAGCGGCGTTTCGCCGAGCTCGTCCACGAGCTTCATAAATGCGTCATTATCACCGTCGTACAGGAACCGGATCGTACGGCCACGTGATGTCGTGTTGTCGATTACCTCCGCTACCAGGTCGCTGTCTCCAAAATATAGCTTATTGCCAACCCGGATTTTACGGGCCGGGTCCACCAATACATCCCATAAACGCATCTCGCGATTCAGCTCACGCAATAGGAATACTTCGATTTTCGCACCGGTTTTCTCTTTTTGACCGTATAGACGGGCAGGGAAAACTTTGGTGTCGTTGATCGCCATGACATCGCCGTCATCAAAATAATTGATCACGTCGGCAAAGGTTTTATGTTCGATCTCGCCGGTTTTGCGGTGAACAACCATCAGGCGGGACTCGCCGCGGTCGGAAGGATGAAGTGCAATTAAACTCTGGGGAAGATCAAACTTAAATTCGGATAGCTTCATAGCTGGATATTCTGTGAATTGCTTTGGTCGTAGATAATGTGATGATCAAGTGCGCAGAAGTGCTTTTCCGGGGTGTTCTGACACTCAATGCAACGGTATTATAGTAATAATTAACGTATAACGTACGCTCTTAGTGAAAGAAAATTTATCACGGAGAATACTTGCAAACGAATTCCAAAATCCCTGAAATTTGTGGAATTCGCCCCTATCTAAAATAAGTCCGCAAAAGTACGAATTTTTTTAAAATATTTCAATAATTCCCCTTGTTTTAACGCCGGGCGAGGCGACGATCTTTCCATTTGGAGCTGTTGATGCTCACTAGCTCATCCTTAACGGGTTCGCTTTTCGCGACCGACTGTAATAAGTATGCCGAAATCAATGCAGCCAGGGCCTCATTGCCGGAAGCTGCAATTGCACTTAACTTATCCGGATGAAAATGGCTCGATACGAAATTAGTGTCGAAGCTTCCGCTTACAAACGCTTCATGTTCCATTACAAACCGGCAAAACGGCAAGGTAGTTTCCACACCCGTGATCTGGTATTCATCGATCGCCCGGATCATTTTCCGGATTGCCGTTTCCCGGTCTTCACCGTAAGTGATCAGTTTCGCGATCATCGGGTCGTAATAGATCGGGATTTCCATACCCTGCTCAAATCCGTCGTCGACGCGGACGCCATTGCCATCGGGCTTGATATAGGTATGCAATGTCCCGATGTCAGGCAGGAAATCGTTTCGCGAGTCTTCGGCGTACACCCGGATTTCAATGGCATGACCCCGGATTGTCAGATCTTCCTGTTTGAGCGACAGCGCCTTTCCTTCTGCGATCCGGATCATTTCCTTTACCAGATCTACATTCGTGATCAGCTCGGTTACCGGGTGCTCGACCTGAAGTCGGGTGTTCATTTCCAGGAAGTAAAAGCGATTGTTTTCATCCATGATAAATTCCACTGTGCCGGCGCCGTAATAGCCGCAGGAACGTGCGACATCGACCGCACATCTTCCCATCTCCGCACGTACTTCAGGTGTAATGGAAATCGATGGCGCTTCTTCCACCACTTTCTGGTGCCGACGCTGAATAGAGCATTCGCGTTCGAACAAATGGATGATATTTCCGTGATGATCACCCAAAACCTGAATCTCGATATGTTTGGGAGAGGTAATGTATTTTTCTATGAAAACAGAGCCATCGCCGAATGCGGCCTGCGCTTCGCTGACGGCCCGATCCATCTGCTCATCAAATTCTGCTTCCTGTTCGACCACGCGCATGCCTTTGCCGCCTCCGCCCGCACTCGCCTTGATCAGGATCGGGTAGCCGATTGAAGCCGCGATAGCTTTCGCTTCCTCCCGGTCCTGGATAGCGGACGCAGTGCCCGGCACCATGGGGATGTTATATTGAGATGCAGCTTGCTTTGCGGCCAGTTTGCTGCCCATTACTTCAATAGATCTGGGCGAAGGGCCAATGAAGATGAGCCCGGCTTCATTGACTTTCTGTGCAAATCCTGCATTCTCGGAAAGAAATCCATAGCCGGGATGTATCGCGTCCACGTCAAGATCGTGGCAAACTTTCAGGATTTTTTCCGCATTCAGATACGATTCAGAGGCAGGCGCGGCTCCTATGCACACGGCCTCATCCGCGTAACGCACATGAGGGGAATTACGGTCGGCCTCGCTGAATACGGCAACTGTGGCAATATTCATCTCGCGTGCGGTACGCATAATGCGTAATGCAATTTCGCCGCGGTTGGCGACGAGGATTTTTTTGATCTCGGGCATTTGAACAGGTCAGGATCGTAAGTGCATTGTCGATAATGCTGGTAAAAGCATCTGTTTTAACGTCGCCTACTCACTGCGACCAGCAGGTTTTGCACCGAAGGATCATTAGGGCGTTGCCGTAGGATTTTTAGGCGGTATGTCACCGATTTATATAGAGCGGGGGCGTCGTAGCTTTGGTTTCAACCAAACTGATAAGAACATGTTGATGAAACCCACAAAGCACAATTTGTTAAGGTATGCAGGCTTCCTGGTGTTCCTGTTGCTCACCGCCGCCTGCGACGATCATGAACCACGCCCGGAGACCGATCCAGAGCCGATCCCGGCTGTGAATGAGCGGTTGTTGTTGGAGTCTACCCAATTTTATACTGTCAAAGCAATAGAATACAATCCGGATAAGACTGTGAAGAAGTTTCAGGCTGGACAAGCAGCTGCCTTTAATGTTGCATACACTCCCAACAGTGCCATTTACACTCAAAGTACCAACGGAAAGACTTCGGGTAAGAGTGTCTACGAGATGGAGAATAGTGTGGCGAAGAAGGTTACCTTTTACGCGGTCGATAATAACGGAAATGAGACAAGTTACTTGACAGTGACTTATTTGTACAAGAAGGGAAAACTTTCTAAGGAGGTTTACTCAGGTCAGGTAGAGGGATACATTGAGCATTATTATGATGATCTTAATGAGAATGTTAAGTATTCACAATCTTTTGATAAAAACGGGGCGCCGGATTTCAAGACCACGTTTGAGTATACTAATTTGATAGATAAGTCCGGATCACTTAGCCAGGACGGGGATCAATACAATGGCTATATGGATGGTACACTTTTCCCACGAAAATTTAAATATCTTATTAAAAAGAGGATTATTGAAAGTGCAGATTTTAATCTACAATCTAGTTTCTCATACGTAATAGATCAGCAAGGTTATGTAACAAGTGGAACGCAGACTGATGACAATGGAGATGTAACAAACTGGACCAACACCTGGCAGTAGGCTCGAAAAAAAAGTCATCAACAGCTCTTCCCCTCAAATCCCGGCATCATAGCCGGGATTTTTTGTTTGGTGGGAAAATACCGGATTCATTCACAGGCATATGGCCTCATTTGGGCTATTTTACTAACTTACCGTAAGTTGCAATGACAACGGTCTTTTTATGTTAAAGGTAAATTCTTTATTTTTGCATTTATCTAACATTTAAATCATCAGTTACCCACATAAATTAATAGAGAGTGGATATTTTCGAGAAATTGCGCAACAACTCAGGTCCGATCGGAACACCAGCCAAAATGCTGAACAGCCACCATTACTTTTCGTTTCCGATGCTGGAAGGTGAACTTGGGCCGCGCATGAGGTTTATGGGTCGTGAAGTGCTGAACTGGAGCCTCAATAACTATCTGGGGTTGGCCAATCATCCGGAAGTACGCCAGGCGGATGCGGAAGCCGCGGCCAAATGGGGACTTGCCTATCCAATGGGCGCCAGAATGATGTCCGGAAATTCCACTTTGCATGAGACTTTCGAGAAGGAACTGGCGCAGTTTGTCGGTAAAACGGATGCATTTCTCCTTAATTACGGTTATCAGGGCGTGATGTCCGCCATCGAGTGTCTTTGCGACCACCGCGATGTGATCGTTTACGACGCCGAATCGCATGCCTGTCTGATCGACGGTATCCGGTTGCACAAAGCCAAGCTGGGCGAATATTACAAATTCAACCACAACGACATGGCGAGCCTTGAAAAGAACCTGATCCGCGCTACCAAACTGGCCGAAGAGAAAGGCGGCGGTGTTCTGGTGATTACCGAAGGCGTTTTCGGAATGTCGGGCAAAGTAGGCGACCTGAAAGCCATTGCCGAACTGAAAAAGAAATACAATTTCCGCCTGCTCGTAGACGATGCGCACGGATTTGGAACAATGGGTGAAACCGGTGCCGGAGTAGGCGAGCTTTTGGGTGTTCAGGATGAAATTGACCTGTACTTCTCGACATTTGCGAAATCCATGGCGGCTATCGGTGCATTTATCGCATCAAACGATCCCGATATCATCATGTTCCTGAAATACAATATGCGTTCACAAACCTACGCCAAGGCACTTCCGATGCCTTACGTGGAAGGCTGCCGCAAACGTCTCGAGATGATCAAGCAAATGCCTGAGCTACGTTCCAAACTGTGGGAGAATGTGAAGGCAATGCAGGATGGCCTGCGCAGCCGCGGGTTTAATATCGGGGAGACTGAGTCGCCTGTGACGCCCGTGTTCCTGCACAGCGAAGGCGGTGTGCCCGAGGTGACACGCATGGTGCGTGACTTGCGCGAAAATATGGGGGTTTTCTGCTCCATCGTGGTCTATCCCGTCGTACCGAAAGGTCAGATTATGCTCAGGATCATTCCGACAGCCTCCCATACGCTGGACGATGTCGAGTACACTTTGAACGCATTTACGACATTGGCGGAGAAACTTAAGAACAGAGTTTATCAGAGCGACGACGTCCAGGAGGTCGTGGAATAATCATAAAACCGCGTTTTTTCGCGTATAGAGGGCTTTTTTATAAGGAGCCCTCTTTTTTATTGAATTCTCGAAAATATTTCTACTCAATTTAACTTCCTGTAATTGAGTTACTTAGTTGATTGTAAATGGTTAATTGTATTTTAGGAGTGTTTTTTTTTGTTTTTTGGGTTGCGAAAATACTTTTAATTACTAAATTTC
>CBFGMV010000222.1:0-5659 GCA_965649915.1 uncultured Dyadobacter sp. | reverse complement strand
TCTACGCAGCGGGAGACAACAGCGGCGCTCTCAGGGGGTTAACAAGCGTCATGGCCGCAGGCACCATCGCAGGAGTAAGGCTCAATCACGAATTAATCAATGAAGAGTACTGATTGGCGTGTTGCAATATGGTAGCTTTGTGGCTTTCAGCTGTCGGCCATCGGCTGTCGGCGATTAAAAATTGTTATTTGTATAAAAAAAGCCGACGGCCGAAAGCCGACAGCCGACTGCCACAATATGTTCAAAACCACCGCCCCCATCACCGTTACTTGCTACAAACGCCTTACACCATTTCTTGAAAGAGAGGTGACGGAACTTGGTTTCCGGGTGGAGGAAACATTTGCGACGGGCGTGCAGCTGCGGGGCACCATGGACGACTGTATCAAACTGAACCTCAACCTCTATTGCGCGAGCCAGGTGTTGTACAGTCTCGGGTCATTCAGTGCAAGGCATCCCGACGACGTTTACCGCTTCCTCTCCAAAATGCAATGGGAGAATATACTGGCCGAAGATGCCTATTTCTCGGTAACGAGCAATGTCATGACCGAGACGGTGAACAACAGCATGTTTGCCAACCTGCGGGTGAAGGATGCCATTGTAGACAGGCTGCGTGACAAGAAGGGCGTCAGGCCATCCAGTGGTTCCGAGCTGAAAGGGGCTGTGGTCCATTTGTTCTGGAAAGAAGATCGGGCCGAAATTTTCATCGATACATCGGGAGAATCGGTGGCCCGGCATGGATACCGGAAGATCCCGGGAAAAGCCCCGATGCTCGAAGCGCTTGCCTCGGCTACCATTGTAGCCAGTCGATGGGACCGCAGGTCCGCATTCCTCAATCCGATGTGCGGCTCGGGGACACTCGCCATCGAAGCTGCCCTGATCGCCACCGACAGCCGCCCGGGACTTTTCAGGGATAACTATTCCTTCATGCATTTACTGGGCTACGATGAAGAGGTATATTACCGGGAGCAGGATCAACTGGAGGCGCAGATCATTGAAGTACCTGGCCTGCGCATCATCGCCACAGATCATGACACCAATGCGATCGCAAACGCTAAAAAGAACGCAATTGCCGCCGGCGTTGCCAACATGATCGAATTCGATGTCTGCGATTTTGCAGACACGGAAGTTCCTGCCGACAACAAGGGTGTCTTCTTCATCAATCCCGAATATGGTGAGCGTCTCGGCGAAATCGGCGAACTTGAAGAAACTTATGCACGGATTGGTGATTTTATGAAACAGAAGTGTGGAGGATATTTCGGATATGTGTTCACCGGCAACCTCGATCTGGCGAAGAAAATTGGCCTCAAAGCGAAACGCAGAATGGAATTTTATTCGGGCAGAATCGATTGCAGGCTGCTGGAATACGAACTTTACGAAGGTTCCAGAAAGGTCTGAAAGAAATTGTCGGCACGGCACAAAAGGTTTGGCATAATATTTAGATCATATTAGACATAACCATTTAACAATTGTCATGAAACAATCACAAAGTTCAGGAACCATGCCGCAAGGCCAGGTCCAGAACCGGCCTGAAAACAAAGACAATCTGGATAGCAGGCATCGTGAAGAGGAAATGGTGAAAGGTAATCACATTACCAGCAACCAAAAGCAACACAATAGCCTGGGAAAACAGCGAAGGTAGCATTACAGCACCTTTCTAAATGGTTCCTAAGTTGAGACGAAGTCCGCATGAAACGAACATCCGGACTTCGTTTTTTTATGCCCTTACCATTCCCGTCAACGATTTCACCAGGCGGCTTCCATCCTTCGCTCGCCTTTTCCATCCGATACTTTGGGCAAGCCCTCAGCAAACCACCACCGTCTCCACGCCGATCAGCCTGCCCAGCTTTTCTATTTTCGAAGCGATATGTCCTACACCCACCGCACAGTGGTGTGCGGGGCCATGGTGGTTCCAGCTTTCCACAAAACGCCTCGCCCCGATGCCAAATCGGTAGCGGCTGTTGGTATTGCCGATTTCCAGAACAGGGCCGGGCACCGACGCCCCCTCGGCCACAAGCAGGATCACTTTCCCTTCCACGGTCTCGACAACCGACAGCAGCGTCACCGGCCCGTGCGCGACACTCATTTCCACCGACAGGCCGTTACCGACCTTGCCGTGATAGACCTGCAAAGGCTTCACCTTCGTTTTCCCTTCCGCGATCGCAATGTGCCCGGGGCCATCGTGTCCCATTAAAACCACGTCATCTTTAAAGTCCATTGCATAATACTCCGTAAATGAACCTCCCGCCCCGAAGCTGTCCATAATTTTCATCGCCTGTGCATTCTTTATTTCGTACTCTCCGGCAACGGGTATCCCCCTGGCTGTCAGCAGCGAATTACCCAGAATGACCGAACTCATCGTATCCTCGTTCGACGCATTACCGGTTCCTTTGTGGTAGTAGGCCAGGGAGCCTAGTTGGTGCTTTTCCACGAGCTTTTCCAGCGCAACGGCTGTCCGCGCAGCTCTGGCCAGCTCCCGATCCGAACAGTCGGGCTGGATGTCGAAGGTATTCCTGAAAATTTCCACCATTGCCTGCTCCGTGTCGTCTGCCACGGTTTCCCGCAGGGCCGACAGTTCGTCGACTTCGATGATTTCCACATGCCCTCCAAACGTCGCGCATTGCAGCGTAAGGTTGGAATAAATGTCGAGCATCCCTCCATAATAGTTTCCCATCACGCCCAGCCGGTTGTGGTACATGGTGTGCGCCACTTTCGCGGCCTCGATCCATTCCCGCACCTCGCGCCAGACTTCCGGATCGTCGTGCAAGGTTCCGGTGACCTGATAGAACGGAATGCCGGACCGTCGGAAAACGTTCGCGATCTCCGGAACCGGGCAGGCGGAGCAAAATGCGAGCCATTCACCCGTCATGCGTGTGCGATCGTTCAGTGCGTTAAACCACCGATAATCGATCGCCGGCTCAGGTGCGAGGTTCAGGACGATGACGGGAACTTTCGCGCGCGATACCACCGGCAGTACTGTCGACGACAACGCATATGTGGTCACATACAGAAATATCAGGTCCACGTCGGCTTGCCGGAACCGGTGCCCGGCGTCCAATGCCTTCTCCGGGGTGTCAATCAACCCCAGATTGACGATCTCCGCGCCGTAACCCGTAAGCCGATCCTTTACGACGCTTACATATCCCTGCAACCGCTCTTCGAGTCCGTCGAATTGTTCCCAGTAGGCCTCTAACCCGATGCCGAATAATCCTGCCCGTAAGGGATAGCTATTTTGTTTTTCCATATCAAAAAATACAAACTGAAAGTAATCGCGTCAAAAGGCAGATTATAATTTGCAGCCGTCTGGTTCCTAAAATATTCCTTATTTTTACAAAAATAGGACATAAGCAAGCCCAGAGGCAATACAGGATTTGATGCACATTTGCACAAAATGATATGGATCTATACAGGAAATACTTCAATGGCACGAGCGCGGAACGACCGCCCGAAACAGAGCCCAACTGGGGCGTTTCCATCCTCAACGTCGGTCACAATGCGCACCCGGCCAACAAGCGATACCCCGATCCGCAGCACCCGGAGAGCTACCAATTTGACTTTCAGCACGGCAGGATACTCCGGGAATTCCAGCTGGTTTACATTTCTGATGGCAGCGGAATATTCGAATCGGCCCACTTGCCGCCGACACCGGTGCAAGCCGGCACCGCCTTTCTGCTTTACCCGGGCGTCTGGCACCGTTACCAGCCTGCTTCCGATACCGGGTGGGAGGAATTTTGGGTGGGGTTCGATGGACCATATGCGGGGTACCTGATGCAGCAGGACTGTTTTAATCCCCAAAATCCACTCCTGCCGATCGGTTTCAATGCAGAGCTACTGAATGTGTTCATCCGGCTGGTCGACACGCTGAAATACAAGGGCATTGCACACCGCCAGATGGCTTCCTGCCTGGTGATCCAGCTGCTTGGCCTCGTGTACGCGTCGGCGCTGATGGCCGACCGCTCCCAATCCGACAAAGAGCGGGTCGTCCACCTGATCCGGTTTCAGATCCATGAACAATGGGCGAGCCCGCTGGGTATGCAGCAGCTGGCGGCGGCCAACGGAGTCGGGTATGTATGGTTCCGGAAAGCATTCAAGGAGCTGACGGGCATTGCGCCGGGTCAGTACCATCTGGGTCTTAAAATCGATAAGGCCTGTCAAATGCTGCGGGAAACATCACTGTCGGTAGCGGAGGTGGCCGTCAGGAGCGGCTTTGAGTCGGAATTCTATTTTTCGCGTGTATTCAAAAAGAAAATGGGGCTCTCACCCTCGGCCTACCGCGCAAATGCAAAGTAGCAATGACATTCAATTTTTCCGACGCTTTGTCGTTCCTATGCTGATCAACGCTCGACACCTCTAAAACCCGAACAGATGAAACGATACCTGACTGGCCTTCTGCTCCTTCTGGGAACGGTCTCCTGCGAATGGATAGGCAATACGCCGAGTTTCGGGGATGATTTTATTACCTACACCATCAAGGCCGGCAATCACGAAGTCGAACATAACCTGAATACCCCGTTCACATCCAGCTCGGTACGCTTTCAGGCTTTATTCGACAGCAGCTGCGTCTACCGGTCCGCAGTTCCCGAAAACCAGAACGATATCAACAAGCTCTACGGCTTCTCCGATTGCAGCTCGCAGCACCAGAGCAACAGCGCACGTTTCGGCTGGAACTGGCGTGAAGGTGCATTACGTATTTACGCGTACATCTATGCCAACGGCATCCGCCAGGAGCGCGAACTCGGCACGGCGGAACTGAACGAACTAACCAGCTTCCGTATCGATATCCGCGAAAACTCTTACGTTTTCACGTACCGCGGAGTCGAAACCGTGATGCCGCGCCATTGCTCCGGCGGCGTGGGCCTGGCTTACAAGCTGCTACCCTACTTCGGCGGCGACGAGACGGCACCGCACGATATCCGCATCAAAATCAGGACGTTGTAACGTTCACATAAACGGTCACAGACTCAGGCGAAACAACCAATGTGCCCGCATCAACACGATCCGGCATGACCAGCGGCCCGTTCCAGAGCGGATCGGAAGAGGCGATCAGTTTCGACCAGATCAGATGCTCAAACGGAAGCAGCACTTCCTGGCTTGACTTTGAAAAATTGAGCGCGCCTATCAGGTGCTGACGTTCCCCGACCCGCTGAATACAGATCAGTTCTTTTTCGGGAAAAGCCTCCACCGATAGCCCATCACGATCGCATGCTCGCAGAACTTGCTCGCTTTTGCGCAACCGGATCCAATGGCGGTAGTAGCGCAGCATGGCCTGATGCGGTTCCTGCTCCGGCAGCTCCCATTGCAATGTTGAATTCTGAAAAGTCAAAGGTGACACCGGATCAGGGGCTTCGCCTTCGAGGTGGAAGGCCGCAAATTCACTTTTCCTGCCCTTCCGCACCGCTTCCGCCAGTTTCTCGTCGGTATGGCTTACGAAATACTGAAACGGGTTGGATTCGCTCCACTCCTCTCCCATGAAAAGCAAGGGTACAAACGGACTGATGAAAACTGCACCGGCCAGGAGTTTTTGCATTTCAAAACTAACCAGCTGACTCGTCCGCTCGCCCAACATCCGGTTACCGATATGGTCATGGTTTTGGGAAAATACAATGAACTGCTCCCCGCCTATTCCGTCCGCTTTCATGCCGAACTTTCTTTTACGGTGATC
>CBFGMV010000221.1:0-5951 GCA_965649915.1 uncultured Dyadobacter sp. | reverse complement strand
AGTGAATGCGTGAATGTGTGAATGTGTGAATGTGTGGATAATGAATGAGTAAAGAGAGCTTCGGAAAATAGTGGTGAGTAAGTCAAATGAATAAACTAAAAGCTTAATGACCCCCAAAAAACATTCAGTCATTCAGTCATTCAGTCATTCGGTCATTCAATCACTCACTCATTCACTCCTTCACACATCCACTCATTAACACACCTTCACTCCTTCACAACCTGATACTTCTTTCGCAGCTCGCTGATCATCTCCTCGGTCATTTTGTCGAGGGAGTACGATGGGCGCCAGCCCCAGTCTTTCCGGGCCTGGCTGTCGTCGGTTTCCTGCGGCCACGAGTCTGCGATGGCCTGCCGGAAATCTGGTTTGTAAGTTATGTTGAAGTCGGGAATTATCTTTTGAATGCTTTGCGCAATTTCTTCGGGTGAAAAGCTCATCCCGGCAAGGTTATAGGATGTTCTTACTGTGATTTTCTCGGCGGGAGCTTCCATCAGGCGCACGGTCGCGTCCATGGCATCGCTGATATAAATCATCGGCAGCGTCGTATCCGGTTTCAGAAAACAGGTAAATGCCTCTCCCTTCACCGCCTTATGGTAGATGTCAACGGCATAGTCCGTAGTACCGCCGCCTGGCATTGACTGATATCCGATAATTCCCGGATAACGCAGCGAACGGATATCGAGACCGTATCTTTTGAAATAATAATTCGACCAGTTTTCGCCGGCCGCTTTGCTGATCCCGTACACAGTGGAAGGGTCCAGATAAGACCATTGCTCGGCCAGCGTATCGACGCGGTCACCAAATACCGCAATGGAGCTTGGGTAAAAAACCTTGCTAACCCCGTTCTCTCTCGCGACTTCCAGCACATTGAAATAAGTCTGCATATTAATATGCCAGGTACGCAACGGTTCCTGCTCACCTTTGGCAGACAGGATCGCAGCAAGGTGATAGATCTGCGTAACACCATATTTCCTGACGATCGTTGCCATTGCTCCGGCATCCGTGGCATCCAGCTGTTCAAAAATCCCGGTCGGCGATTCCGGCATACGAATGTCGGTAGCTACCACTTTTCCGAGCCCGTAAATTCCTCTCAGATATTCCACGAGAACAGATCCGATCTGTCCGTTTGCTCCTATCACTAAAACGCAGTCCGTTTTCATAAAACCAACTTTTTGGTAAAGCATAAATCACTTGCAATTTCCCATTTATGATAATTATTTTCAATAAACAGGCTTTTTCACAGGAAACATTACCACACTATTTGATTTTTGAAGCAAATTTTACTTTTTGTAATTGAAATAAAGGATCGCACCAGTAAATATTATTGCCCCATGGAACAGTTGGACAAAATCGATACCAAAATCCTCCGCATCCTGCAAAAAGATGCAAAAAAAACGACGAAAGAGATCGCCACTATGCTCAACCTTACGGTATCACCCGTATATGAAAGGATCAGGCGGTTGGAAAGTCTGGGTTATATCAAGCAGTACGTCGCCATTCTGGACAAAAAACTCATCAACAGACAGGTCACAACCATTTGTCAGGTGTCCATGCGGTACCACAATGAGGCATTCATCGAAAAATTTGAACAGGAAATACAGAACCTGCATGAGGTGCAGGAATGCTACCATATGGCAGGCCAGGTAGATTTTTTATTGAAGATCAACGTGTCGAGCCTCGACGAATACCATGACTTCGTGAAGTACAAGCTTTCTAAAATCGACAACATCGGCGTCCTCAACAGCACTTTCGTGTTGAAGGAGATCAAGCACACCTCCGAGTTCTACATTTAGAAGTTTCTGCGGTTCACATCGAAAGAAACGATCTTACTGCCTGCCGTACCGTCGGGGGCAATTCCCTGGATCACTACCTGGTAATGGCCCGCCTGGTCGGAGGTGTAAAATTCGACCAGCGCCTTTCCTGTCCGGTCGGTCGTTACATTGGGTGCCCAATGCATCAGGTTTCGAAAATCGGCTATTCGACTGCCCGTGTTGCCGCTGTCGTACCTGGGCGCATAAAATTCCCGCTCTGCCTGTACGCCCTCGTAGGGCATTACAAATACTTTGGGATCGAGTTCAAAACCGCCAAGGTCGCCGCGGTAGGTAGAGAAACTGACAATACCGGTGAAAGTCATAGGTCCGAGAAAATAGCGCGAACTCAGCAGTTCGATCTTTTTCACCTTCAAAGGATCCATTTCGATGATCTTGTCCGCGTCGAAAACAGGAATCCCGTCCAGAAGCATCAGTGGGTCGGTCGTATAATAGGTGTTAGGAACCAGCTTGTCGATCATTCTTAAATGAAACTCTTTCTGTCTTCTTCTCACGAGAACCCCTTTGACATACTCCCTCAAAACTTCCTCCATGGTGGGGAAGCGTGTAAAATCATCCAGGAAATATTTCTCGTCGGGCATTCCGAAAAAGGGCAAAGAGTCTGTCAGTACCGCTTTCTTTTCCGCATACAGTCTGGGAAGGTATGCATTGGCGGTCTGCATATTGATCGAGCGCGTCAGCAGCTGATTTTCCAGGGTCTTGTCAAAGAAGAAAGACGGTGTCGGAGTGGTCGAAAATTGCTTCGAGAATGGATTGGCCACTTCAAAACGATATGTTGAATCCTTGCTCAGGTTTGTCTGGAGCGTAATTTCTTTCGGGCCCGTAAACTGCCTTACTTCGAACTTCAGCTTTCCGTCTTTATCACTGTAGTCTACATATACGCGCGCCGGAACGTCCAGCGATGCCAGGTAGGCGTCAATATTCTTAGCAGGGGTGCCATCTGCCTTGTTCAGAATCCTGCCCGTAATGAAGTGACCATCGTATTCGGGCAAATGTTCAAAAGTTGCCGGTTGCCCTCCGAAAACCTGATCCCATTTCAGGCGGCGCCAGCCGTGGGTGAGCATCAGGTTATCGAGCTGGCGGTCGGCATCCTTGCCCGTGTTCCGGAAATAGTATCCGGGGTTCTCAACATTCCCTTTCAAATCGGCGTTGAGCCAGAGATAGCTGTGGATATCCGGCCCCTGTGCATACCGGATCGAATCATCGAGATAAACGGCGACGGACAAATTGCTCCATGCGGGTACAGATTGGCCTACCGTCGCCGACAGGTTCATTGCTACTTTCTCTCTTGTAATAAAAGTCTTGCCTACCTGCGCATCAATGGATAGCTGCTTCTCCGGCCGCTTGAAATACAGCCGCTCACAAACCGGTTTCAGCTTCTCATTGAAAATCGTAATTTGAGAAATGCCTTCGCCCAGTTTGCCTCTTTCCAGCACAAAAACCGCCCGTCCGTTACGCAATGCCTTTTTGCCAAACATACTGTTAGTCTGCCTCGTGTGCGTGAGCATGTACACATTCTCGGAACTTTCATTTTCCAGACGGGCAGCAACCGTAACTTTCACCAGGCTCGCCGTCGAGTCCTTTACTTCCATCGTATAGCCATAGGATGCAGCTTTGGGAAGCTCATATTCGAACCGCCGCCCCTTACTGTCGGTAATGGCGGCCTTGTATGCATTATTTTCTTCCGGTTTCAATGTAAAATAGCCGATACCATTCACCTCGGGTTCGAACTCGCGGACCGTTTCATTCTGCTGATTCAGCACGACTCCCTTGAACCCGATCCCCTTACCGTCCACCCCGACAGCCCGAAACGCCACTTTACTTTCTATTCCGTTTACCCAATGGCCTCCCTCAGGAAAAAACTGGACATCATAATGCAATTCTTCCTTGGACGCCCTGTCCGGTTCGAATCTGACAAAGGGATTCACGATCGAAATAGATGTTTCAAAATAGCTGTCCGCGCTGAAATTCTTCATCCAGTTGGTATAGCAACGTAATTTGTACTGACCACTTACAATGGCAGAAGGTATCAGGACCGACCCATTGCCGCGTCCGTCGGGCATGGCGAATTTGGTTTGGAATACGGCATTGTTCTCGCTATCCAGCACTTCGAGATACCCCACTTTGCTCAGGTCCAGGAAGCGGTGCGTCGCTCCGTTGAGGTTGTATGCCTTGAACCATATCGATTCGCCAACCAGGTAGAACGGCCGGTCGATGTGCACGTACATTTTCTCCTGTATCGCCCTCTCGGTATACAACCCAAACCGCTGTTGCATGGATACGAGCATTGCGTCGTCCTGAGCGAAGGACCGGCCGGAAAAAGCCAGGGTCAACAAGCAGTAAATAAAAGTCCTGAGTTTCATTCTATTTCCAATTCATGAAATTGATCATTCCCAAAATGATGGCTTCGTGGTTGTTCCCCCCTGCGACCGGCAATCTGCACAAGATTCCGAAGTAGACAGATAACCGCTCTTCGGCAAACCCATATAAAAGCTCAGGAGCACACCACTTCCTTCCAGCGCATCTTTGAAAGTGAGCGTATCGGGTGCCTGGCAACGCGGATAGGCGCCCAATCCCTCCTTGATAAAAATGCGCTTCTTTTGTTCCTGTGCCGCGCTGAAGTAACCAAAAACCAGCTCCTTCTCATCGGCTTTATTTCTGATATTACCCGTTACCTGCGAAGGCTGGGGGTCAAAAAGGCTTCCTGTTCCCTGCGTCGTTTTGGCCAGATCGGTCCAGTATTCGAATGCCTCGCGTGTTAATCCATATTGTCTCACCAGGATCGTATAGCCAAAGTAAAGCTTATTGGTACCGATGTCGATAATATTGACGGGCACGTCCCGGATGATGTCCTGGCTCAATTTAATAGTCGAGCCCAGCTTGATGTCTTTCGATGACAATGTCCGCCAGCAAACGTTGATATTTTCAGGCCTCGGAATAATCTGCTTGTTGGGAACGTCACGCGTCAGACTCGAATAGAACGGCATTCTGTATTCATAGGTCTCATCAAAATTCCATCGGTAAAACCGCGTTGCGTTCGATGCATCATGCGCATTGACATACACCAGCATCGCATTACGGTTGGCATCCACCCGATAGGTGAGACTGTCGATCGGCGGTGTCTTGCTCACTACGACATACTCAGATTCATAATTTCCGCCATTCCGCCTTTTGATATGCAGCCGGTATTTTTTGTTTTGGTCAAACCCTGCCGGAGGAAGCTGATACAGCCCATTGCCGACCTCCTGGAAAAGATAGGTTTCGCCATTCTCTGCTTCTACGGTTATCGACGCGCCGGGTTCGTTCACCACTGGTTTGTTATCGTTTGTATTCTGGGTGTGGCTGAGCCGGATGGTACTTGTATCGCCATTCACGTTGAGAAAACCGTCAACCACCAGGAACGTGTCAGGATTGTTCACCTCAGGTGGAGAAAACGGGTCGATACAACTGTGGATGGTCAATCCGATTCCCATCAATAATGCCGACAGCAATAGTCCCCTCGAATTCGTTTTCCGGAAAGGATTCCTGCGTTTTGCTTGTTGGATGAAGTTTATTTCTATTGCCATTCTTACACTAATAAATCACTACCAAAACGACGGACGTTCCGTATTGCCACCTTCCAGCCGGCAATCGGTGCATGAATGCGGTGCCGCCAAAACCGAATCCGCGCGGAAACCCCAGTAAGTCAACAGTAGCTTCGGGGTGTTCAATGCACATTCAACTTCGCCCCTGGGCGAGCAGCGCAGCGGAAGCGTGTCGGGCTCCGTACAGCGTGGAAACATCCCGAGCCGGGGTGCAACGGTGAGTCTTTTGGTTGCCTCTGTCGATGCGCTGAAGTAGCCAAATACCAGGTCCTTCGCATTGGCTACATTGGTGATATTGCCCGTCACCTGCGACGGTAAAACATCAAAAAGGCTCCCTGTTCCCTGCGTCGTCTTCGCCAATGCTGTCCAATACTCAAATGCCTCCCGCGACAACCCATATTGCCTCACGAGGATACTATATTTGATATAAAGCTTGTTGGTCGGGATCGGAACCCGGTTGAGCGGCAGGTCTTTGATCACATCACTGCTGAGCTTGATCGTGCTGCCCAGTAAAATGCTGCCGGATTTCGCTCTGCCC
>CBFGMV010000220.1:0-6160 GCA_965649915.1 uncultured Dyadobacter sp. | reverse complement strand
CCCCAACGACTCAATGATCTTATTATAGTCTTCCATACTTGATATATTTAAGGGCCGTTTTGACCGATTTTCCAAATTTTGTACAAATCTAATAAATTGTACAAAACTAATACAAGTATAGTTTCACAAAAATTTAAAAAAAAGTGATATTTTGATATTATTTTAATCCAACATTCGGAATAAAATCGACTTTTGACAGATTTACTAATTATTTCAGGAGCTCACGGGCGATTACCAGTTTTTGGATTTCGGAGGTACCTTCATAAATCTGTGTGATTTTGGCATCGCGCATGAGCCGCTCGACGTGGTATTCTTTTACATAACCGTAGCCCCCGTGCACCTGGACGGCTTCTGTTGTCACCCACATTGCTACTTCGGATGCATACAATTTTGCCATCGCCGAAGCCTGTATATAATCCTTTCCTTCATCTTTAAGCCTGGCGGCCTTATAAACAAGTAACCGAGCGGCCTCAATTTTCACGGCCATTTCCGACAGTTTAAATTGGATCGCCTGGTGTTCCGCGATAGGTTTCCCGAACGTCTTTCTTTCTTTGGAATATTTCAAGGAAAGTTCAAATGCACCCGCCGCAATTCCCAATGCCTGCGCCGCGATACCGATACGACCGCCATTGAGGACTCCCATGGCAAATTTGAAACCGAAGCCGTCGTCCCCTATCCTGTTTTCACGGGGCACTTGCACATCGGAAAACATTAAAGTATGTGTATCAGAGGCCCTTATACCCATTTTATCCTCCTTCCTACCCACTGAAAAGCCGTCCCATCCTTTTTCGACAATAAAAGTGTTGATCCCTTTATGCCCTAGTTCAGGGTGCGTCTGTGCAATGACCAGGCAGACGGAAGACGTGTTGCCGTTGGTTATCCAGTTTTTGGTACCGTTCAATAAATAGTGGTCTCCATTTTCAATGGCCTGGGTATGCTGAGAAGTAGCATCCGAACCGGCCTCGGGCTCCGACAAACAAAATGCACCGATGATTTCACCGGACGCCAATCTGGTCAGATATTTTTGCTTTTGAGGTTCGGTACCGTACTTTTCAAGGCCCCAGCAGACAAGCGAATTGTTCACCGACATCATTACGCCCGCAGAGGCATCGATCTTCGATATTTCTTCGATAGCGATGGCATATGCAAGTGTATCCATGCCTCCTCCACCGTATTCCGGGGCCACCATCATGCCGAGAAAGCCCAATTCTCCCATTTTCTTTAGCAATGCCGGATCGAAATGCTGGGCGTTATCGCGCTCGATGACACCGGCTAACAGCTCATTCCGCGCAAAATCCCTGGCGGCCGCCTGCACGGCCTGGTGCTCTTCGCTCAGGTTAAAGTCCATTCCGGTAAGCGATTGGGAAGCTGACATAGACGACGTTGATTTTTGTGGATGAAGATTTTCAAAAATAGGATTTACGAAAACAGTATGCAAGCATACAATTGCCTAACCGATTAAAACTTTGGGTTTTGCTGGTCATTTTGAAGAAAACTTGTCTTAAGTTTGCGCCTTTATCACGACAGATTAAACATGCCCATTCTTACCGTTTTTTACATTAAGCTGCTCATCAACCTTGTATTGACGATTGGGATTATCTGGACAGTCAGGCAGTCAACGCTCTTTACCAAATGGCAGTGGGAAAACGATAAACTGATTCTGGCGCTAGGTTTCGTATTCTTCCGTCTGCTGCCCTGGATAGGCATTTTCCTGATCATCGGCGAAGAACCGCGAGGCGATATTCCCTTCTTCTTTTACAAAGCCGAAGCTGCCAAGGCCGGTGGTTTTGTATACCGCGACTTCTGGTCCTACCATGCACCGTTATACGCCTACATTATCAGTATACCCGTCTGGATCTGGCATAATGCTCGGGCCATTGTGCTGTTTATGGTCCTCATGGAAAGCGGGATTCTCTGGCTGACCTACCAGACCTACAAAGCACGCTCACCCAGGGCATTACAGCTCGCCACAATCTATTACATGCTTCCCGCCGCATTCATGTACATTCTCGTGGACGGCCAGGAGGAAGTGTGGTTCTGGGGTGCCGCGTTGCTCATCTGGCGTTACACGATCAGAAAGCCGGTCGGCTACGAGGTCGGCATCGGGTTGCTTTACGCGATGGTTTTACTGACTATTAAAGTAACGTTCATCTTCTTGCTGCCTGCATTGCTGGTCATGGTAAAAAAACCACTTAAAATGCTGCTGGTGATGGCAGCTGTCGGCGTACCGGCTGTTGGCTTCCTGTACTGGCAGATCGGCGATTTGTTCCTGATGCCTATCCGCCATACGGAGCAGCTGATGACCCCCAATTTGTTTTCCGTTTTACGACCTTTTATCGAACTGGTTTTCCATGTTGATGAAAAGAAATCGACACTTCTCAACTGGTTCGGATTACTTTTCACGGTTTTCATTCCTGTGTATATGGCTTTCAAAGCGCGCCACCGGCATATCAATGAAGTGTTGCCCGGCATTTTCATCGCGTGTTTCGTTTGTATGATGCTATTCCAGGCCAGTGCCATGGGCGCGTATGTGATCGCCTATCTGATGGCCGTTTTGTTTGAGGTGATCGACATCCGTAAAACATTCCACATCGCCGTACTGATCGCCCTCAACTGGCTTACCGTTGTGCAGCCGTTTGTATGGGTTTACATCAAACAGCCAGCATATACTTCCCTGGGCATGTTCGGAAATCCCATGAGCTTGTTTGAATACGCATTGCAGATACTCAATGTGCTCTGCTTCCTTTGGATCCTCCGTGAAACATTTCGGAAAGTGGTCGTTTCCCAAAACCTGGTAGCGGCATGAACATTATACTCGCCAAAACAGGTATCAGCATTGCCGCGCTGCTCCTGACGTCAGCACTGCTTTTCAAGAGAGAACTTTTAACCAGCTGGCTTGAAAAAAAATCCGCAAACCGGGTGCTGGCTATCGCCTGGGTGTTGCTCCGGCTTCTGCCATTTGTAGCAGTGTACCTCGTCGCCGGTATGGAACCTACTTCCGATGTCAACGGCTTCTGGGACGAAGGCAGCAAGGCTTCGCTCGGTCAGGTAGTTTACCGCGATTTCTGGTCGCCCTACTCGCCGCTGTATGCATATTTTCTCGGGATCTGGCTTAAATTATGGTATAGTCCAAAAATGATCGTCCTGACGATGACCGTGATGGATGGCATTGCATTGCTGGCTTCCTACCATTTTTTCAGACCATTCCAATCACGCGGAAAATTCCTGTTCCTGTCCATCATATACCTGCTGTTGCCGGGTTCTCTGGTACTTTGCGTGATCGGTGCACAGGAAGATGTGTGGATGTGGCTGTTCGTCATTCTTGCGTATCTCCTGCGCGAGCGCACATTACGGGTAGAATGGTACGCCGTCATCCTTGCGCTGGGGCTTTTGTTTACCAAGGCGATATTTGTACTGATCCTCGTCCCTCTTTTTATTCTTGAAAAGGAAAAAATCAGGTTCCTGGTTCCGATGGCCATTATTGGTGTGCTTTCGCTCGGCATTCTTTATCCATTGGTCGGAATGGAGTTCATGCAGCCGCTGGACGAAGCCAAAACGCTTCGCGCACCAAATATCCCCTCTGTGCTCAATCCGTGGTTTCATAATTCCATCGGTGTCGGCGAAAAATTCTGGAACTGGATCGGGCTGGTTGCTTCGGTCGGTCTGGCGTGCCTGTCCGCTTGGCGGTTGAGAAATGCGGATTTCCGCATGATGCTTTCGAAAGTATGGGTTGTGCTTTACGCTACGATGATGATCGTACAGCAGAGCGCTTACAGCAATTATATCTTTCTGTTCCTCCTGCCACTCGTGTTCTTTGTGATAGATTGGAAAAACAAAACACAAGTTGTCCTGCTGTTTATTTTTAACTTGCTTTGCGTGGTGCACCCCTCGTACTGGTGGCGCTTGGGCATGCCCTGCTACATGACGCCATCTGACACGGCGGCGTCCCCCGAACTCCTGATCGATTATTCCATGCAAGTGGCCATCGTGGTCCTGACGGGTTACTTTATCTGGCTTGCATTCCCGAGGAAATCCGAAGTTTAACTTTATTTAACGCCCCGTAGTCCAGGCCTGTTTTTACATTTGGTGACAACGAACAAGTCACCCATGCAGCCCGTCGACCGGCATACGCTACACGAACTCCAGATACTGCCTGAGAATAGCCGGCCGGCTAGTATTTTAAGCTTCTACGCTTATACAGAAACGCAGGGCGGTGCGGAGCTGCTAAAAGTGATCATTACCAAATGCAAAGCAACGTTAGCTGACGTACTGCGCTTTCAGGATTTACTCCGAACCATCTCCGTGAGGCCTGCCGCCTGGTTGCCCAATGTACCCAAGGTCTATGCAGCAACGGCAGAGTCTTACTACGCTCTGGGCGTTTCGCATTCGATGTCCCAGGATGTTTTCAAGCATTGGTTCGATACGTGGTTGTATTCTATTCGGAATAAGGCCGAGTTCCATCGCATTCAAAGCGGCGTATTAGCCACGCTGAGGGTAGTCCGTGGGCTCACCGCGGTATTGGGCAGCCTCGGGTCGGCAGATCCGCCCGAAGAGATTGCCGATTCAATTTCAGCGCTCAGGAAATTCATTTCCGCACCAACTCTCGCCAGATTCATGGAAAAAGGGGATCATTCGTTGTCGAATGCATCACTGTTCTACCTGGATTACTATTTCAGGATCAGCCACCGGGAGCAGTTCAGGCAAATGCTGGATATCCTGTATTATCTCGATGCCTGTCAGGCGATTGTTAAAACGGCCAGACTACACCGCCTTACTTTTCCGGTTTTTACCGGACACTCCAAAGGTTTCCATGCCCAATCCGCCTGGCATCCGCTTATTCCGGACGCGGTTCCCAATGACTTTGAATTGACGAATGATAACCCGGTTTGCATACTTACAGGTGCCAACACCAGCGGCAAAACTACATTTCTGAAAACCTGTGGCATTCTGGTTTACCTGGCACATCTGGGGTGGCCGGTTCCTGCCCATTCGCTTCATTTATCCTTCACCGATCGCCTGTTTACATCTATTCACCTCTCCGATGACCTCGATCTGGGATATAGTCATTTTTTCAATGAAATGATCCGCATCAAGCAAATGGCCCATTCGCTGCGTGAGGGTGAAACGTGTTTTGTGATTGTCGATGAATTGTTCCGGGGTACCAATCAGGAGGACGCTTTGCATTGCTCGGAAACCGTTATAGAAGGGTTCGCGGCTCATCAAGGCTCTTTCTTCCTGCTATCCACCCATTTGCATCAACTTGTAACGCATTATGAACACCATCCCGCGATTGCCTTCCGGTGTTTCAAAACCCGCATTACAGCTGGCCATTTCGACAATACATTCAGAATAGAAGAAGGCGCCGCCTTCGAAAAAGTGGGACGGTTGATTATGGACCAGACAGGGGTAACAGCGCTGCTCCAAAATGCAAATGGGCGCTCAATGACCTGAGCGCCCATTACACAAATAAAAAGACCTACTCGATCACATCGAACCCGCAGTAAGGCACCAACACCGCTGGTATCTTCACCGTACCATCCGCTTGCTGGTTGTTTTCAAGCAACGCGGCAACGATACGGGGTAATGCGAGCGCAGAACCATTCAGCGTATGAAGTAACTGCGTCTTCTTTTCCGTGTTCTTATAACGCAATTTCAGACGGTTAGCCTGATAAGTTTCAAAATTCGACACTGAGCTGCATTCCAGCCAGCGCTCCTGGCCCGCCGACCATACTTCAAAATCATAAGTCAATGCAGAGGTAAAGCCCATATCCCCGCCGCAAAGGCGCAGAATGCGGTAAGGCAATTCCAGTTTTTCCAACAAGCCCTTCACATGGCCGACCATTTCGTCCAGGGCCTTGTATGAATCCTCCGGTTTGTTGATCTGCACGATCTCCACCTTGTCGAACTGGTGCAAACGGTTGAGTCCGCGTACGTGTGCGCCCCAGCTACCCGCCTCCCTGCGGAAACATGGTGTGAATGCGACATTTTTCACGGGCAATTCGTTTTCTCCAACGATCACATCGCGGTACAAATTGGTAACTGGTACCTCGGCGGTGGGGATCAGATAAAGGTCATCCTGCTTGTCATGATACATCTGTCCTTCCTTATCGGGAAGTTGCCCGGTTGCGAAGCCCGAATCCGCATTAACGACGATTGGCGG
>CBFGMV010000219.1:0-6281 GCA_965649915.1 uncultured Dyadobacter sp. | reverse complement strand
GCCCGAAGCAGTTTGACCGCGTGATGGAAGCCAACGGCGGCTCCAATAATGCCTACACGAGCGAAAACGTGACCGTCTACACCGACTGGTTCCAGAAAGACGCTTTGGAAACGATCTTCAAACTGGAATCCGACCGCATTGGCCACCTTTCGATCGACCCTAAAATGGTTGAAAGCGAGCGCGGTGTAGTCCTTTCCGAGCGAAGTACCGGGCTGGAAAACAGCAATTACAGGCTGCTGGGTGAGCTGGTACAATCCGTTGCATTTCAGGAGCATCCCTACATGTTCCCGGTGATCGGGTTTGAATCGGACATTAAGAGCTGGACGCAGGCCGATCTGGAAAACTATTTCAAAACCTACTATTCGCCCAATAATGCGACTGTTGTGGTGGTCGGCGATATCAAATTTGATCAGGTTAAAAAGCTGGCCGACCAGTATATGGCACCCCTTCCCGCGCGTGGCCTGCCGCCGAAGATCCGCACCGTGGAGCCGCCCCAGAATGGCGAGCGCCGCGTGACCACCTACAAGGACATTACCACGCCGAACCTTATCCTGGCCTACCACGTCCCTGAAACCGCCCACGCAGATTATTACGCGTTGGACTTGTTCAGTAGCCTGCTGAGCTCGGGCAACTCTTCGCGGCTCGTGAAATCGCTGGTGATGGACACTACCATTGCTTCCAGCGTTTCCACCGGGCTCGAAAACGGCTTCGATCCTACCCTGTTCATTGTTTTTGGTGTGGCTGGCGACAATGTTTCAGCCCCGGATCTTGAACAAGCCATCGAAAAACAGATCGACATTATCAAGAATGGCGTAACCGACACGGAATTGCAGAAAGTAAAGAACCAGAAGCTCATGGAGTTCTACCACACGCTCGAAACCATCAATGGAAAAGCCAATAGCTTAGGCACTTATGATGTGTTTTTTGGTGATTATAAAAAGATGTTTGAAGCGCCGGAAAACTATAAGAAGGTCACAGTGGACGATATCAAGCGTGTTGCAGCCCAATATTTCACCGAGCGCAACCGCACCGTAGGCTACCTGCTTCCCGAAAAATCGAAATAACAGCCATTCAAATTGAAATTGGAATGAAAAATATATTAGTACTCATACTCGCCCTGTGCACGTTCGCGGCCAAGGCGCAGAATAATTTCAAGGTGCCGCCTTACGAGACATTCAAACTCAAAAACGGGCTCACCGTGTACCTCATGGAACAGCACGAGGTGCCGCTGATCAACGTCTCGGCGGTATTCGATGCCGGGTCGATCAACGACGGTGAGCGCTACGGCCTCGCCAGCCTGACAGCCGACGCATTGCTGTTCGGCACGCAGAAATACACCAAAGCGCAGATCGAGGAAATGACCGACTACGTTGGCGCGAGCCTTTCTACCTATGCATCGAAAGACAATGCGGGTCTTGCGGCTTCCTTTGCCGTAAAAGACCAGGAAAAGCTTTTTGAACTGATCCAGCAGGTGCTGATTCACCCGGTTTTCGATGTTACCGAATTTGACAAACACAAACAGCGCACGCTGCTCGAACTCGCCCAGGCGAAGGAAAGCCCGCGGCAGGTGATCGGGAACTACTATAATGCGTTCCCTTTCAACAATTTCCCCTACGCGACACCCACGACCGGCAGCAAATCTACCGTTGAAAAAATCGACGCAGCCGCGGTGAAGGCATTTTACCAGAGCAACTATACCACCGGAAAAGGCGCGATTTCGATTGTCGGCGATTTCAAAGCAGCGGATATGAAGAAAAAGGTAACCGCATTGTTTGGCGAATGGAAAACGGCACCTGCAAGAATGGTGAAACGCGTGGCGCCCAACCTGGAATTCGACAAAGCCCGCGTGCTGCTTGTAAACAAAGACGACGCCCGCGAGACGACATTGATGATCGGCGGCAAGGGAGTCGACTTCAACTCGCCTGACTTCGTGCCTATTGTCGTGATCAACACCATTTTGGGCGGCCGCTTCACCTCCTGGCTGAACGATGCATTGCGCGTGAATTCCGGCCTGACTTACGGCGCCGGCAGCCGTTTTACGCGCTACAAATATGCCGGCACATTCGGTATCAGCACATTTACTAAAAACTCCACGACCGTTCCGGCGATCGACATGGCGCTAAGCGTGCTCGACAGCCTCCATAAAACCGGCATCAACGAAGAAATCCTTGCGTCCGCGAAGGCCTATGTGAAGGGTGATTTCCCGCCGGATTACGAGTCGGCAGCTGCATTGGCGCGGCTGTTGACGGATATGTTTACCTACAATTTCGACGAAAGTTATATCAATACATTTCAATCGAAAGTCGACGGACTGACCGTAGCACAGGCGAAGGACATTATCGCAACCTATTTTCCGAAAGACAAGCTGCAATTTGTGTTTGTAGGCAAGGCCTCGGAGATTAAGGAGCAGGTTAAAAAATACGGTGAATTGAGTGAAAAGCAGATCAAGGCCGACGGATTTTAGTATATCAATAACAGGCAATGCTTTAAAGAAATGACCACGGTTTCTTCCTGCTACCTGGAAACACTTTTGGCAATACCTATCTAAAACAATCAACGAAATGACAATGAAAAAACTAATTGGTCTGGGCTGTCTGGCTGCGGCATTGCTGACGGGCGAAAGTGACCTTTTTGCGCAGGGCAAGCCGGTTTACACCGCTCCGATCGGCTTACAGGCATATACATTCCGCGGCAGCTGGGGCAAAGGTATCGAAGCTACGCTGGACACGATCAAGTCCCTCGGCGTTACCGAAATGGAAGGCGGCCCGATCGCCGGCATGACCACCGAAGAACTCCGCAAGCAGCTCGACAAAAGGGGCATTAAAATGCGTTCCATCGGTGCCGATTACAAAAAGCTGAGCGAAAGCACCGCGCAAACCATCAAGGATGCCAAAATCCTCGGTGCCACCTACGTGATGGTAGCCTGGATTCCTCACGAAAAAGGCAATTTCAATCTCGAAACCGCGAAAAAAGCGGTAGCCGACTTCAACAAAGCGGGGAAAGAACTGAAAGCAGCTGGCATTTCGCTGACTTACCACAACCACGGCTACGAGTTCGTGCCGTATGAGAACGGCACATTGTTCGACTACATCGTGAAGAACACCAATCCCGAATACGTAAACTTCGAAATGGACGTGCTCTGGACCGCATTCCCGGGCCAGGATCCCGCGAAATTGCTTTTAAAATACCCGACAAGATGGAAGCTGATGCACCTTAAAGACCTGAAAAAAGGAGTGAAAGGCGACCTCTCAGGCGGCACGCCCACTACCAACGATGTAGCACTAGGCACCGGCCAAATCGACATCGCAGCCACTTTGAAGGCGGCGAAAAAGGTAGGTGTCAAGCATTACTTCATCGAAGACGAAAGTCCATCGTACTTGAAGCAGATCCCGGTGACGATTGCTTACATCAAGGGGATTAAGGAATAATAATAGGGAGAAAGGAGGAAAGGGAGGAAGGAGAAAAGGGAAATGTAAATATCCCCTTCCTCCATCCTCCCTTTCCTCCTTTTCTCCCTTCAAACTACCACCCCGGATTCTGCTTCAATGTCGGTGTGCGCTGCAATTCGTCCTGCATGATCGGGAAGAGATAATGCCTTGGCGTTACGAACACGCGGCTTTCTACGAAATAGCGCTGCATTCTGTATTTCCTGCCGTCTACTACGATTTTGCCATTCGGGTCTTCCACCGGTTTCATACCGTTGATCATCCGTTGCGTTTTAGGATACGGCCAATACGCTTGCGAACGCTGTTCATTGGTGGCGCCTGCACCTTGCCACGCCTGCTCGCGAGCGACTTCTTTGGCCGAATTCGGTTCCAGATACAGGCGCGAGGACCAGATCCGGTTATTTTCATAAAACAGCTCCACCCTTCTTTCGCGTTTGATATACTCGTCCATCAACGCCTTGCTGCTTTGCGTTTCTGTGGGGATCGGCGCCATGAATGAGCGCTTTCTTACGTCATTCAGCATCTGGTAAATCTCGGCATTAGGCCCGGCCGATTCATTGACCGCTTCCGCATAAATGTAAATGAACTCCGGCAAGCGCCACACCGGCGGGCCGCTGATGGCGAAACTTTTGTCGCGGTTCCACGATTCACGCAGGATTTTGCGCAGGAAATAACCGGTTGTCGAGGAATTGGAAGCGCCTATTTTATCCGCTCCGCTGGCCGTGTTAATCACCTTTCCTTTGAATGTCGAGCCGTGATACACAATATCGCGATAGAAACGCGGGTCTCTTTTAACACTTTCGTAAGGGTTACCATCGTCGTAGCCGTCGGTTTTGGCGCGCGAGCTGTATACCGGGTAGCCAAATCCATTTGGGGCAATGTATTCATACTCATCCACTTGCTCCTGAACAGGCATTTGACGGGAGCTTCCTCCCCAGCTTGGCGGATAAATATCACCCTGCCAGTTGTGGTCCTTATCCCGGGTTACGAAGAAAACTGCCTCGTTCTGGAACGCCTGCATGTCGTGATATAAGTCCCATAAGCGCGCAGGAACTTTGGAGTTGTTGTTGTCAACACCAGCATCGTCGCGAAAATCGGCCGCATCGTGGCCCTGGTACAAGCTGTAACGCTGGCGGCCATCCACTTTGAAATCGATCACCGCTTTTGCGGCCTCCTTCGCTTTCACCCAGCGGGCAACATTATAGGTGTATTCCGAAGCAAATTGCCGCGTGTCGTTCGGGAATGTACCGCCGTTCCACATGGGCGTGGCCGCCATCCAGGCAACCATTGCTTTCAGACCCAGACAAGCCCCCTTATCCACCCGTCCAAAATCTGCGCCGCCCCAGCTTCCGGGCACCAATGCCATTGCGGAATCAGCGTCCGCATTGATTTTCGCGGCAATGGCGTGAAAGGATTCCTGTTTGAAATCCATCGGGTCCGTAGGTTGAATGGTGCGGTTGATGTAAACGACCTCCCCGTACATGCGGGCGGCCAGGTAATGCAGGTAGGCGCGCATGAAGTAGGTTTCCCCGATCCGTTTCTGAAGGTCGCCGGCCTGCAATGGATTATCGGGCGTATTATACTTTTTAATCCCTTCCAGAATCACATTCGCCTTACGAATGCGGCCATACAACTCCCACCAGTACTGGCCGCGGTTGCTGCGGTCGGGCATGGAATTCGGGTTCCAGTCGCCGGTGTTGAACTTGTTGGTAAGGCTACCCTCGGCTGTGGATCCCTCTGCCTCGTCGGTAACCGGTGCCGACGAGAAGTGGGAGAAAAACACAAGCGGACTGTTGGCGCCTTTCGCATTATCGTATAAATCGGTCACCAGCTGGTTCATTTTGTTATACCTGGTAAAAACCTGCTCGGCGTCGATCTGATCGTCGGGCTTCCGGTCGAGGAAGTCTTCCTGGCACGCGGAAAACAGTAATGCAATGCCGAGCATAGCTCCTGAATAAAATTTCTTGCTATTCATAAATAGTCGGTTTTTCAGAATGAAATATCAACACCAAAATTCACTACCTTCTGGATCGGGTACCAATCACCGCTTCCTTCCCGCGTCTCGGGGTCCATGTCCGCCTCGCCGAGTCCGTCCCAGGTGAGCAGGTTCATCCCTTGCACGTAAATGCGGAAGTTGTCGATACCGATCTTCTTAATTGCGGTCTTAGGGAGGTTGTAGCCAATTTCCACTGTTTTCAGACGCACATATTTGGAATCATAAAGAAACAGGCTGCTCGCACCGTTCTTGTTATTGCTATGATCTCCGAAATGCAGCGCGGGATAGGTTGCCGTCGCCGCTGTTTCCGGTGTCCAGCGTTTGAGGTGCATCGGTTTCACCTTGCCGTATTTATCCTGGTTAAATAGCGGAAAATCGTACACTGCCGCACCGGAAAGCTGCACCGAAGCCCTGGCAGCCCCCTGGAACAATGCGCTGAAATCGAAATTCCTGAAACGACCGCCTACCGGCAAACCAAACATGATCTCCGGATTACGGGGATTACCGGCAGCCGTGCGGTCACCCAGGTCGTCGATCTTGCCGTCACCATTCAAATCCTTGTAAATCACATCGCCGGGACGCAACGTGCCGAAGGATTGAAAGCCGCTGCCGCTGTTCATGGCATTCAGCTGGTTGGCCTCTTCCTGGTTGGCGACGAAACGGTCGAAAATGTAGTCGAAATGCTCGTCGATACGCTTGCCTGTGTTGGCCCGGCCGGCGGAGGCGTAGGGGATTTCGTTCATGAAAATGATCTTGTTCCGCGCAAATGTGAAGTTAGGCCTGATAAAGTAGGTAAAATCCTTGCCGACAGCGCCAGTCCAGCCGATTTCCAGGTCGAA
>CBFGMV010000218.1:0-6548 GCA_965649915.1 uncultured Dyadobacter sp. | reverse complement strand
TCACATGCATCTTCAAAAGCACTTCCTGCTTCAAAAGATCGCCAGGAGGTAGGGCCCGTGTCACTTCCGGCACGATGATCTTTCGCAGGTTTTAACCTTCATATTCCAGGTCCTGTTTTGGAATGACTTCGATACAAGCTCAACAAGCAGATGGCCGAATTGTATTTTGCAGTGCGTTCCGGAAAATCGCCGACAAAAGTTCAGGAACGTTGCTGAGGCTTTCCTCGAATCAAATAGTAGCCAAAATCCATACTTGCCAGCGGTCGAATTCCCACCTCTATATAAGTAAGATTTTCACTCGTCAGGTTTCCCAAACTGTCGTATTGATAATCAAATGTTGCAAGCAGCAAAGGCTTCATAGGATCACGAGGATCAAGCTTGGCAATGGCGCCCTGGATTCCTTCAAAACCGTGGCCAGGTTCATCCAGACACATTACCTGGATATCTTGAACAGCGACGGCGGACCGCTTCTTCAACGACAGAAGTACTAATGCTTCGGCGGAGTCATTCAACCGCGGCGACGGACCGCGCGAAAATCAAGGCTTTTAGGTCGCCTTCCAGAGGTGTTAGGGGATATTCCATTCTTCCCATTCAGGCTCACCAAACTTTATGCCTAATTTACCCTCAAGAATTCTGCTTGATCCCAAGTTTTGGAATTGATCCTCGCTAAACGCTATTGGGGCCGAATCTGGGATAATTGTTTGCAAAGAAAAAGCGCCTAACAATTTCTTGCTAGGCGCTTCAATTTTCAGAGCTCCCGAAGCTGGGCTCGAACCAGCGACCCTCTGATTAACAGTCAGATGCTCTAACCGGCTGAGCTATTCGGGAATCATTATCCGGTTGTTGTACTCGAATTGTGGTGCAAAGCTAATAATTCAATTCATACAGCGCAAGTCAAAAGACTAAAAATTTATTAGCCCTGTACTTTGGCAAGTATTAACTCCTTGACTTTCTTCGCATCTCCCTTCGTAAAATTATTCATAATAATTTCAGGACGCATGCGCGGAATGATCCGGATGGTTGAAAAGAACACGCCACTCTCGATTTCCACCCCTGAGATGTCAGAATAAAAAACAAAGTTATCCGTGCTTTTGAATAGCTTTCTGACCTTAAAGGTTACGCCTTTCTCGCCGAATGTGACTTCATCTGGGAAAAACGGGTTCATGAGCCCACTGGCGCTGAATCGTTCGTTCATATGGATAGGTTATTTAAATAATGAGTTACAAAGGTACATATACAACTTTCTTGGTTTCAAAGAAGTCCTCTTTAAAAAAGCCGGAAAGCTCGTAGGTTCGGGCCTTTTGGGGAATCTCGGAAAGCTCCTCAGCCAGGTCGCCCCCTTTGAGATATAAAATTCCATTCCTGAGCTCATGGAAGGAATTCCGGCTGATGTTCTTCCTCACCCAGCCAACAAATGGTGCCATCCGCGTGACAGCCCTGCTAACCACGAATTCGTAGCTTTCTTCCAATTTCTCGGCACGCACCTGTTCCGCCACGACATTGTCGAGTTTCAGCGCCTGGGCGATCTCCTGCACGACGCGGATCTTTTTGCCGATGCTATCGACCAGGTGAAATTTAGCTTCCGGAAACATGATCGCCAGAGGTATCCCGGGGAATCCCCCACCTGTTCCGACATCCAGAATGTTCGTGTTCGGGCGAAATGCCTGAACCTTGGCAATCCCCAGCGAATGCAGGATATGACGCTCGTACAGCGTTTCGATGTCCTGCCTTGAAATCACATTCACACGGGCGTTCCAATACGCATACAATTCTCCCATCTGCCCGAATTTATCACGCTGTTCGGCGGTAAGTTCCGGGAAATATTTATCAATCAATTCCATGATTTACGGGGTTTTCTACTCGTCATGGTCAAAAACCCGAAAACGAGATAATAAGCAAAAAGCGCAAAGTCCATCAATAAAAAGCTGAACCACTCCACGGTCTTGTCGAGCTTTACATTAATAATGATCAGCAGGAACCACTGGATGATCCACCTGGCTCCGAAAACAATGCCAAGACATTGCAGCAACCACATATCTTTGGTTATCAACCCAAATGCCAACGTAAGCAACCCCAGCAGCCAAACCGCCATATGTGATCCCGAAAGCATTCCGAGCAATATCTTGTTACGCATTTTATAGTATCTGCTTACTGAAATATGCCGCCGCTTCTGACGAAACCAGTCTTTCCAGTTTGTTTTGGGTACAGAATACACAAATGAATCTTCTTCTACCGAGATCGTAGTGTTCGAACTTGTCGCTACCTCGTTCAGGAAGATATCGTCGTCTCCGCCAAACACATGCTTATGGGTATAAAAGCCCTTGTTGGCGAAAAAGACCGAACGCTTATATAATATGTTGCGCCCGACACCCATATAGGTAAGTCCCGCGAGCGCAAACGACAGGTACTGCACGGCTGTGTAGAACGTTTCGCAGCGGATAAACCAGTTCAGCAAACCCTTTTGCCTGAAATAGGGTGAGAATCCCAACACGATGTCTTTGTCCTCGGCTACGCGGGATGTCATAGCGGTAATCCAGTGCTCGGATGTTGGCCGGCAATCAGCGTCGGTCATCAATGCAATGGGGTACTTTGCCTGTTTCATTCCAACCGTCAACGCATATTTTTTAGGAGTTACATGATCAAACTGATCATTGATGCGGATATAGCGGATGTGCTTCCAGCCATTGATATTTTCCCGGATGTACTCCTCACTGCCATCGTCGGAACGATCATCCAGCAGAATTACCTCAAACTCCGGATATTCCTGTGCATCGAGCAAAGGGATCAGCTCCGTCAGGTTCTCCCTTTCATTCCATGCACAAACCAGCACCGTAACGCCCGGCATCGTGTTGCCGTAGTTAGCGCCTTTACCATAAAATGCCAGCCGTGTAAAAAAGAAGAGATAATAGAATAACTGAACAGCTACAAACGCCCCTAGCGCATAGAGTAAATAATCGGCCACAACAGAAGAGAGATGTAAAATTTTTCCATATTCATGCAAATATACTGTCATTGTCAGGAATGTTCGAGACGATACCCCTATTTTTGCACATCAGCAATTTAAAACCTTTTAATGAAGTTTACATTACAAGTTGAGGATCCCCAGTCGAAAGCGAGAGCTGGCCTGATCGAGACGGATCATGGGGTAATCCAGACTCCCATCTTCATGCCTGTAGGTACCGCCGGGACCGTTAAGGCCGTGCATCAGCGGGAGCTGAAAGAAGACGTTAAAGCTCAGATCATTCTAGGAAATACTTACCATTTATACCTCCGTCCTGGCCTCGATATCATGAAGAAGGCGGGCGGATTGCATGCTTTTAATGGTTGGGATAGGCCCATCCTCACAGACAGCGGCGGATATCAGGTGTATTCACTCGCCGGAACAGGCAGAAAAATCAATGAAGAAGGTGTGGTATTTAAGTCACACATTGACGGTGGCGTACACACATTCACACCGGAGGGCGTCATGGACATACAGCGGACCATCGGCGCCGACATTATCATGGCGTTTGACGAATGCACACCCTACCCATGTGATTTCACCTATGCGCGAAAATCCATGGACATGACGCATCGCTGGCTGCTTCGCTGCTGCGCAAGATTTGACAATACTTCTCCCCTATACGATCATAGCCAAACGTTATTCCCTATCGTTCAGGGAAGTGTGTACAAGGACCTCAGAAAGCAATCCGCCGAATTTATCGCATCATGCGACCGGGAAGGCAATGCGATCGGTGGGTTGTCGGTCGGCGAACCTGCCGAAATCATGTACGAACTTACCGAGGTCGTCTGCGACATCCTGCCCAAAAATAAGCCCCGTTACCTTATGGGCGTAGGTACACCGGCCAATATACTGGAATGCATTTCGCTGGGAGTAGATATGTTCGACTGTGTAATGCCCACACGCAATGCACGCAATGGCATGATTTTTACAACAGAGGGTATTATAAATATCCGCAATGAAAAGTGGAAGGATGATTTGTCGCCGATAGACGCGGGACTGGGTGGATACGTTAGTACATTTTATAGTAAGGCGTATCTCAGGCATCTTGTAAAATCCGGCGAAATGCTGGGATCACAGATCGCCAGCATCCATAACCTGACCTTCTATTTGTGGCTGGTTAACAGCGCGAGAGAGAAAATAATAGAGGGAAATTTCGCGTCCTGGAAGCGGGAAATGGAAAAAAAATTAATTCAACGGCTTTGAAAGTTCATAAAAGGAGGTTTCTTTCGGGTAAATTTTGAATTAAAAATCAGAAACTTTCCCATTTGTATCAACTTCGGTTGATTAAGTGATATTGATAACCTATTTTTGTGCGCACTAGGCATTTGGTTAATGTTGCGATTAGCCGTGAAATAAATAATATAACTTTACTCATAAATTGACTATAGCTCAATCCTAGTTAATCTTAATAACGCTAACTTGAATAGTATGAAAAAAGTATCCCAGTTGATTGGTTCGTTTGCCTTGGGAGCAATGATGGCGCTGCCATCATTTGCACAACCGCTGGTGCAACCGAATTCTCCGGATTACAACCCAAAAGCGACGTACGATGGCCCTTACAAATTGAACACTTGGTCAATTTCAGCACACTTTGGCCCGACGCTGTTTTTTGGTGACCTTAGAGAATATGACTTCTGGCCTGTTACCAAAACTAACTCTGACAGCCACAAGGAATCCGGAACTTTTCAAGGAGGCCTCACACTGAACAAACAACTTTCATACCTTTTCGGAGCACGTCTGGATGCATCTTTGGGTAACCTCAGAGGTATGAAACGTCGTAACTATAGCCGCTATTTCGAAGGCAATTATTTCGATGTATCGCTCTCGGGAACTGTGAACCTGAAAGGGCTTCTGATGGGTCCTAATAAAATGAAGCGTTGGAAAATCGACGCGTATGCAGGTATCGGTCAGGTGTTTTATGATGCAACCGCATATGATCTGACAGGTGGTGTTGAGCTTCGCAAAACAGGCAAAATGAACGACTGGATCGTTCCTACCGGTTTGAACATTAATTATGAAGTAACCCCAAGAATCGACATCGGTCTTGACTTCCGTTTGACCCATACCAACTCTGACTACCTTGACGCTACTTACGGCGGCGACTACGACAGAACTCCAAACAACATTGAAATCAAAGATCAGGTTAAAACTTCCCACAAAGGAAATTCTGAATTGGATAGTTACGGATACGGTGCGATCCAGGTAACTTACAAATTGGGCAAGAAGGCGCTCAAAGTTGCGAAAGTGGATGGCAAATGGGATTACAAACCTGATGAAGGCGGATACTACCACCTGCGTTACACAGATCCACGTGTACTGGTTAAGCCTCCGAAAATCCTTACACTCGAAGAAATGGACTCTGTTGCAAAAGCAAACCGTCCAAAAGATATCGACCCACGTTTGCTGCTTGATACCGATGGTGATGGTGTTTCCGACTTCTTCGATAAAGAGCCTAACTCACCTGCCGGAAGTATTGTTGACGGTAGCGGTCGCGTCCTTGACTTTGACTCTTACGTGAAAAATGCATTGGCAACCGGTGCAGCTTGCAGCGAAATCTTCGCGAACGTTGCATTCGATACAGACAAAAACGTGATCAAGCCTGAGTATCAGGAAATGTTGAAAAACGTTGCTGCTCTGATGAACAAAAACGGATGCCGCCTGCAACTGGCTGGACACACCGACCGCCGCGCGTCTGACCGCTACAATGTAGCATTGTCACGCCGTCGTGTAGATGCAGTGAAAAACTTCCTGATCAACGAAGCTGGTCTTTCTGACCCAAGCAAAGTGATCGTAGATTACTTCGGATCGTTCAAGCCTATCGCAGACAGCGCTACCCGCGCAGGTTTACAGAAAAACCGTCGCGTAGAACTTAAACTTCTTCCTTAATCGTTTAGGAAACGACTAAAAGAGAAAGGCTCCCGTCGGGAGCCTTTCTCTTTTTAATATATTCACACACTTATTGAAAGGAATTAATAGGCCACATCATCACATAAAGCAAGCAGAGGATTAATGAAACAATACGATTATCTGATAGTAGGTGCAGGTTTATGGGGTTCAGTCTTTGCTCACGAGGCAACCAAACGAGGAAAACGATGCCTGGTCATTGATCGACGGGACCATATAGGCGGCAATGTCTACTGCGAGAATGTCGAAGGGATCAATGTGCATAAATATGGCGCACATATATTCCACACTAATGACAAGGACATTTGGGACTATGTCAATTCTTTCGTCGAATTCAACCGCTATACCAACTCTCCCGTTGCCAACTTCAAAGGAGAGCTGTATAATCTTCCTTTCAACATGAACACTTTCTACCAGTTGTGGAAAGTACGCACACCGGAAGAAGCCAAGGAAAAAATCCGTCAGCAAGTTGAGGAAGCAGGGATCAAAGATCCTCAAAATCTCGAAGAACAAGCCATTTCGCTGGTTGGAACGGACATTTATGAAAAACTGATCAAAGCATATACCGAGAAACAATGGGGAAGGAAAGCCTCAGAACTTCCGGCTTTCATCATCAAGCGGCTCCCGGTCAGGTTTACTT
>CBFGMV010000217.1:0-6568 GCA_965649915.1 uncultured Dyadobacter sp. | reverse complement strand
GCAAACTTCAACCAGGACAACCGGGGTGTGACTTCGGGCAACTGGAATACGTTTTACCGGACGATCATCAAGGAACTGGCCGACGTGACCGGCAAAACCCGGGACGATGCCAACCGCACCAACCTATACAACATGGCGCGGATCTGGAAAGCCTACGCATTCATGATCCTGACCGACACTTACGGCAATATTCCTTACAACGAAGCCGGATTGGGCTTTTTGTCGGGGAACACTACACCGGCCTATGATAACCAGGAAGCGATTTACAACGACATTCTGAATGAGCTGGAAGCCGCATCGAAGGGGCTGGACGCTTCCAAACCGGCGGTAGCCAGCGATGTACTGTACGGCGGGGACGTCGCGAAATGGAAGAAACTCGGCAACTCGCTATTGCTGCGAGCTGCTATGCGGCTTGCCAAAATTAACCCGACCAAAGCGGCCGAATATGTTGCCAAAGCGACAGCGGGCGGAGTGATGACCTCCAACCAGGATAATGCGGTGATCCGGCATACGGCCAGTTTCAGCAATCCCGTCGGCAGCTCGCTGAATGGCGGTCAATCGGCTTTCTATTATCTGGATGAAGAATTTGTCACTTACCTGGCGACGAACGCCGATCCGCGCCTGGCGTCGATTGCTGTACGCTATGTGGGGGCTCAAAGCGGCGCCGACCAGGTGGAAGCCAAAGCGAACCGATCAGTAGGCGTTCAGATCGGGATGCCGCAGGGGTATGACAACACGACGATCAGCGCAGACGTGGCCGCGAAAAAACTGGCGAGCCTGTGGGATTACAGTCAGCTCGACAGGACCCGGATGGCCGCCCTGAATGCACCGAGCTTCCTGGTCACCTATGCACAAACTCAGTTGCTGCTGGCGGAGGCGGTAGTCCGTAAATGGGCGACCGGGGACGCGGCAGCGCTGTACGCGGAGGGGATTAAGGCGCATATGCAGCAGTTTGGGATGTATGGCGCGGCGACGGCCATCGGAGAGGTCGCCATCAATGCCTATGTAGCCGCACATCCGCTGCATGCGGGCAAGGAGCTGGAAGAGATCAATACGCAATACTGGGTAGCGTCTTTTCTGATCGGTCCGGAAGCCTTCGCAAATTTCCGCCGCAGCGGCTTTCCGGCTTTGAAACCCAATCCATATCCCGGCAGCGACCTCAAAAACGAACCATTCATACGCCGGCTCACCTACACCGACGCCGAGCTGAACGTCAACCACTACAATGTCCAGAAGGCCATTGCCACCCAAGGTCCCGACCTCCTCGATACCCGGGTGTGGTGGGACAAGAAATAACCGCATTGTATCAACCATTGATTTTTGGAATGAAAAACCTGAAAAAACGACTGCAAAACGGGGAAACCCTGCATGGCTGCTGGCTCAACACCGGAAGCTCACTCACCGCGGAGATCGTCGGCCTGGCTGGCTTCGATTGGGTGCTGATCGACCTGGAACACGGGGCTGGCTCCGAAAAGGACGTGCTTTACCAGTTACAGGCCCTGGAACACACCCCTACGGCTGCGATCGTACGCGTGGAGAGTTCGGAAAGTCAGCGCATTCACCGGGTGCTGGATATGGGGGCGGAGGGCGTGATGTGTCCGAAGATCCTCAATCCCGCCGGGGCGCAGAAGCTCGTGCAGGGTTTGCATTATCCGCCTTTCGGAGGCCGCGGTGTAGCCAAAATGGTACGGGCGACCGGTTTTGGGCAGCATTTTCAGGATTATTATGACAATTCGCGGGCTGATATTCTCGGCATCGCGCAGATCGAAACGGTGGAAGTACTGGGCCATCTGGATGAGGTGGCGGGCACGGACGGTGTTGACGTGCTCTTCATCGGCCCGGCCGACCTTTCGATGGAGCTGGGCATATTCGGGCAGTTCGATCACCCGCAGTTCAAAGAGGCGGTGCGTGACACGGTGGAGGCGGCCAGGAAGGCGGGTAAAGCCACCGGTATCCTGTTTTTCAATACCAACGAATACAAAAATTACCACGACCTCGGCATCCGGTTCATTGCCTGTGGCTCGGATGCCACTTTTGTAGCCGAAGGTGCACGCGCAATGGCCAAAAAACTGAACGATCTCCGCCCCACTCAAAACTGACATTTCATGACTTTGATGACCGTTTTATTCAGTGATCCATTGTTTATTCTCCTTATCGGCGTGATTATCGTGGTAGGCGGGATCATTTTCCTTCAGTTGCACCCGTTCCTGGCCCTGATCCTGGCCGCGTTTACGGTGGCATTGCTGACACCCGCTGCGTCTATCGAGGCATTTGCGCTTGCAAAAGGTTCGGCCCCGGCGGCGGCGAAAGCGCTGGCCGCCAAAAGTATCGGCGAACGCATTGCGACGGAGTTTGGCAGTACCTGCGGCAAAATCGGTATTTTGATCGCCATGGCGGCCATTATCGGCAAAAGTATGCTGGAAAGCGGGGCTGCCGAGCGCATTGTCCGTTCAATGCTCGCGGTCACCGGAGTACGCAATGCGCCCTTCGCATTCCTGGTGAGCAGTTTTTTTCTGGGCGTGCCCGTGTTTTTCGATATTGTGATTTTCCTCATGATCCCGCTCGCCAAAGCGGTGAGCATGCGTATCGGTAAAAACTACCTGCTGCTGGTGCTGGCCATTACCGGCGGCGCGGCCATGGCCAATTCTTTCGTACCCCCGGCACCGGGACCGTTGTTCCTGATCGGTGAAATGAACATCCCCATTGGTATGATGATGGCTGGCGGCACTTTGCTGGGACTCGTTACCATTACTTCGGGATTCCTGTTTGCCAAATGGGCCAATGCCAAATGGCCCGTCGAACTGCGCGATTCACTGGACGCCCGGCTGGACGATATCCGGTCCCTTGCCGAGCGTGACGACAGCGAGCTGCCGCCGTTATGGTTTTCGCTGTTGCCCGTGCTTTTTCCACTGGTACTGATTTGCCTGGACAATATTTTGAAATCGGTCATTAAATCGGGGACTTATGTGCCGGAATCCGGGCTGGCGCATTTTCTGGTGGATTTTGTGGCTTTGTTTGGTGACAAAAACATTGCATTGGTTACCGGAGGACTCATAGCATTGGTACTCCTCGCCGTCAGAAAGAAAGGTAGTAAAGACGGTGTTACCACATTCGTACAGGCTGCATTGATGAGCGGCGGAGGTATTATCCTGATCACGGCGGCGGGCGGTGCGTTCGGAGGCATTTTGCAGCAAACCGGCATCAGTTCCCGCATTGCAGCTCTCACGGCCGATTACCAGATGACCCTCATCCCACTCGCATTCGTGATCAGCGCGGTTGTCCGTACAGCCCAGGGATCGGCGACGGTGGCGCTCATTACGGCTTCCGGCATCCTGTCGGGAATGGCTACCAGCGCCCATCTCGAATACCATCCGCTTTACCTCGGCCTGGCGATCGGCTGTGGTTCCAAACTGGTGCCGTGGATGAACGACGCCGGTTTCTGGATCATCGTCAAGATCAGCAACCTCACCGAAAAGGAGGCATTAAAGACCTTCTCTCCAATGCTCGTGGTGATGGGATGTGTTGGTCTGGTGGTGCTGATGATCGCCGCGAGAATGTTTCCATTGGTTTAGTTATTCAAAAACAATTAGTGAGTTAATATGGACAGAATTGGTTTTATAGGGCTGGGTATCATGGGTAAGCCGATGGCGCTCAACCTGCTTAAAGCGGACTTTCCGGTGGGTGTGCTGGCCGCCAGCCTGGCGTCGGACACATTGAAAGAGGCGGGGGCCGTCGTGTGGCCGGATGTGGCTGCGCTGGCCGCGGGCAGTGATATCATCATCACGATGTTGCCGGATTCGCCGCAGGTAGAGCAGGTCGTCGACAGTGGTGTGCTTGCCGGTATTCGCGAGGGAAGTCTCTTTATTGATATGTCGACCATTGCTCCTTCTGTGGCCAGAAACCTTTACACGACGATGCAGGAAAAAGGTGTAGAGGCACTGGATGCGCCGGTTTCGGGTGGACAGGTAGGCGCAGAGGGCGCCACGTTGTCCATTATGGCAGGTGGCAGTGCAACTGCATTCGGGCGGGCACTGCCGGTGTTTCAGGCGATGGGCAAAAACATCGTACACATCGGCGAACCGGGTGCCGGGCAGACGACCAAAGCTTGTAACCAGATGATCGTGGGGCAAACAATCCAGGCTGTGGCCGAAGCATTTACATTGGCCGAAAGCGCGGGTGTGGACCTGGTCAAAATGCGGGAAGTACTGCTGGGTGGTTTTGCGCAGAGCCGGATTCTGGACCTGCACGGCCAGCGGATCATCGATCAGAATTTTAAACCCGGTTTTAAAATCAAACTACATCAGAAAGACATGAACATCGCTTTGCAGACGGGCGGTGAATTTGGCCTCGCATTGCCCGGTACGGAAACCGTGGCGGCCCAGATGCAGGCCGCCATGCGGCAGGGTAACGGGGAGCTCGATCACAGTGCGCTGTTCCTTGTATTGAAGTAAACACTGGTTTTGATTATTTACCTTAACCGATTCCAATCATGAAAAGACATCAGTTTGTAAAGGCGCTGGCCGCAGGCTCGGTAGGAGCGGCGGTCATTGGTGAAAGCCAGGCACACGCTGTCGCGAAGGCCGAACCCAAGAAGGTTTTGATGAAAGTAGGCTGCCAGTCGGGCGGTACGAGCATTGAAAACCTCGAATTCAAGGCGCGGCACGGCGTGTATAATATCGATGGCGGTGCCCCGAAGATCATCGAAGGTAAAGGCTGGGACCTGGACGACTCGATGAGAAAGCGGGAAGCTTGCGAAAAGTATGGTATTGCGCTCGACGCCTACCACTGGCCGCTGGCCTCTTCCGGCATCGACAAGGCCATTTTTCCCAATGTGATGCTGGGAAAAAGCCCTCAGCGCGACCGCGAAATTGAGCAATTACAACAAATGATCATGGTGGCCGGTAAAACAGGCGTTCCGCTTTTGAACTACAATACCACCATTCTCCCTGTGCTACGAACCAGCCGCACGGTCGACCCGAAACGGGGCAATGCGATTTACAGCACCTGGAATTATGAGGAAGCCTTGAAAAAGAACGATCCGAAAACGATAGCCGGAGACGTATCCATTGATATGATTTTCGAACGCATTACCTACCTGCTCGATCGGTGCCTGCCTGTCGCGAAGGAATACAAAGTGAGGTTGGGCAACCACATCGCCGATCCGCCGACGCCCGTTGGCTATCGGGGCATTACCCGCTGGAATAGCCCCGATGTTTTTGCGGGCATTAAACGCTTCGCACAGCTTTACGATAATCCTTACCATGGTTTCAATTTCTGCATAGGCTCCATTGCGGAGGGTTTGAAAGATCCTAAAACCGAAATCCTTCCGATCATCAAATGGGTAGGCGACCGCAAGCAGATCTTCAACATTCATTTACGCAACATCAAGGGCGGCTGGAACAACTTCCAGGAGGTCTATCCCGACAATGGCGATATGAATTTCCTGCAAGTCGTCCGCGCATTGCGAGATGTTGGCTTCGACGGCATGGTGATGCCCGACCATGTACCGCATCACGAAGCGGCGGGATCCACCAACGAAGCATTCGCATTCAGCTACGGGTACATCAAAGGCCTCCTGCAAGCCGCCTCCGACGAAGCCCGAATTTGAAAAGCAGGGTAAAGGTCGCTGCAATTCGTCCAGAGCATACAGCCTATTGCATATAGCTTAAAGCAAAAAACTATGTCCATTATCCACGAGATCCACATTACCCCCATTGCCATCATTGACCCGCCGCTGTTGAATGCAGCCGGCCTGCACGCACCGTATGCGCTCCGGACGGTTGTTGAAATCGTAACCGACGACCGCATTTCGGGCATCAGCGAGATCCCCGGCAACAGCGATATCGATGCCGCCCTGGAAGAAGCCAGGGCACTGCTCATTGGCAAGGACCCGTTCAATCTGAATGTGATCCGGCAAATTCTGACCGAGCATTTCGGTACTGAATCGGCGGCTTCGCGGGGAGATGCGCCCTGGGACCAGCGGAAATTGGTACACATTTTCAGCGCCGTGGAAGTGGCTTGTCTGGACATCATCGGTAAGATCACCAATCGGCCCGTGGTGGATTTGCTGGGCGGCAAAATGCGCGACCGTGTGCCATTCTCGGCCTATTTGTTCTATAAATATGAAGGGGCGGGCGGCAAATTCGAATTCGGTACCGATCCCGCTGCCACCGGTTGGGCAGCCGCCCGGCAAGCGGCAGCGCTCGACCCGGAAGGTATTGTGGCCCAGGCGAAAGCCATGTGCAAGGAATTCGGATTTCAGTCGATTAAACTGAAAGGCGGTGCATTTGAGCCGCGCCTGGAAGTGGATTCGATGCTGGCCCTGCACCAGGCCTTTGGCCCGGGCATTCCCCTGCGCATCGACCCGAACGCGATCTGGGAAGTGGAAACAGCGATCCGCTACGGCCGGGAACTGAAAGGCATTCTGGAATACCTCGAAGACCCCGTTCGCGGGCAGGAGAACATGGCCAGGGTGCGCAAGGAACTGGGCATCCCGCTGGCCACAAATATGTGCACTACGTCATTTGGAGCCATTCCCCGCGCCATCGCACTGGGTTCGGAGGACATT
>CBFGMV010000216.1:0-6601 GCA_965649915.1 uncultured Dyadobacter sp. | reverse complement strand
CAGTTTTTGTCCGTAAACGGCCTTCCAGTACTGATGCACACAATCCGCGCGTTTGTCGGTTATTCGTCCAACCTGCGCATGATTGTGGTGCTACCATCGGAGCAGCTCAGTTTTTGGGAGGAATTGTGTAAAAAACATAGTTTCGCTATCGCCCATCAACTGGTGGCGGGCGGTAAAACACGCTTTCACTCCGTTAAAAACGGGTTGAATTGCATTGTCGAAAGAGACGAATTCCTCGTGGCAGTTCATGATGGCGTGAGGCCGGTTATTTCGCGCGAGATCATCACCAAAAGTTTTACAACAGCCGCATTGCACGGCGCGGCCGTAGTTAGTGTCCCGTTGAAGGATTCCATTCGCATTGTAGGCCAGAATGAAGGTAATAAGGCCATGGACCGAACGCTGTTCAGGCTTATCCAAACGCCGCAGACTTTTCGGTCAACCTGGATGAAGGCTGCATTCTCCGCTGATTATCACGAATCATTCACCGACTGCGCGAGCGTGCTCGAAGCCTCTGGCTACCCTATTCAGCTCATTGACGGCGCTTATGAGAACATCAAGATTACCACACCGGAAGACCTTCGCTGGGCGGAAATCTATCTCAAAGCCACTTCCTGAACCATTCGAACGCCTCTTTCTGCATATCCGCGTCGAACTTGTGGGGACCATCGTAGAAGCTGGCTTTGTATTTGTCGGAGGCGCCCGCTTTTTTGAAAACTTCGGTGAGAATGGCGTCAGCATGCTTCATTTCCGGGAGCGTGTAGAGTTCATCCTGGTTATTGTTTAAAACCAAAGTGGGTAATGGCACCCGCAAGCCGAGAATTTCGGGAAAATCCAGGTACTTAGGCAGCAGCGGCGTATAGGTCATCCAGGTATGGTTGAATGATTTATTCAAAATCAAATCCTTCCAGGTGGTCATAAAGCCGACGCAAACGGCGCATTTGATGCGCGGATCGAGGCCAGCCAGGTAAACCGTCCGTAAACCGCCTCCCGAAAGCCCGCCGCAACCAAGGCGATTCGCATCAACTTCTTTCCGGTCTGCCAAAATGTCGAGCGCAACCTGATCTTCTATTAAAAACACACCAGGCCAGGTTGTACCGGCCGAAAAAAGGGACTTCGACATCACATGCTCGTGCTCGGACGACCACGCATTATAAGTCCTGATATGCTCCGTTTTTTCAGGGTCGGCATCCGACTTGCCTTCGGTACTCACTGCTCCCCAATTCAGTCCCTTGGTATCTTCATAATAGACCCTGCGGCTGCCGAATGCGTAAGTATCGTGCACCAGCACCACATGGCCCTGCTTCGCGATCTCGTTCGCCCATGCCCGGCCGCCATAATCCGTTTCCTGATGTTCTTTCAATATCGGGTGCTGGTCGTCGGCGGTTTTGACAATTTTCCTTAGCCCGAAATATTTCATTCCCGCATGGTCGTGAAGCCCCAGAATGCCCGGCAGTGGCTTGGTAACGCCTGCCGGTTTGAGCAAAACTGCCTCGGTAGGCCGCCCATAAGGCAATTGCCACGAAAGTTCCTCAATTTCAAGACCGTCGTAGGTATATTTTTTCTTGATAATAACCTTTGGCAAGGCCGGCTTTGCAGGTGCCGACACCAGCTCTATCGTTTTTTCCAAAGCCTCTTTCCGCCAGGCGTCTACATTGCCCCACTTTTTATTACGAAAAGAAAGCGGAGGCTGCGCCGGAAGCAATGAGGTGGCCCAGGGACCATAAGCGCCGATAAGGCTTTTTTCTGATGCCATAGAAAGCGGATTGTTACTGTGTGTATTGAAAATCGGAGCTGCTGAAATGACCGAGCCGCCACCTGCCATCGACAGCGCAACCGTACCGGCGGTGTTTTTTAAAAAGGATCTTCGCGATATTTCATCGGCATTGGAATCCGTGTCGACGGTTTTCATAAGCTATACTTTAACGAATATTTTATGACGATATAAGAAGTACAGGAACAGCCATACCAGCACAAACCCGCCCAGCGTGTTGTAAACCTCGTGCCAGTTTTCGGGTGCATGCTTGTAAATGCCTGCGAAAAGCAACCTTGACGATTCGTTGAAATCCACAAACCGCACGGCGAGGTAGATAACCAGTGAGTTAAGACCGATCACCCGGAAGAAAAACGACCATTTCTGGTAACCCTTCACATCGATGATCCAATAGAATAGCGCCAGCATTGCAAATGCCATCCCGGAAGTAAGCATGATAAACGAGCTGGACCAAAGGTGTTTGTTAACAGGGAATACAAAATTCCAGAGTAATCCGATTGCAATACCTGCGGAAGCGAATAAGCAAAGCTTCCCGATTTTCGCACGCACAGGACTTTGGCCGAGCAAAGCATCACCGGCCACGGTACCGAAGAGCGTCAGACATAATGCTGGAAACTGGGTAAGTAATGCAAGTTCGTCGTAGGTCCCTTGCTTTAATATACCAGGCATGAAATTGCGGTCGGTCCACCCTACCAGGTTGCCCTCAAACGAAAGATCACCAGAGCCGTAGCCGGGTACAGGCACCAATATCAGTGTCAGATAATAGGCGACCAGAATGCCCGCTGCAATGTACAGCCGCTGAGTGGTCCCAAATTTCATGTACAAAATGGCCGAAATGAACGTCGCGAGCCCGATTCGTCCGAGTACGCTCCCGTAGCGTATGTGCGCGGGATCGAAAATATCCATGGGCGCATTCTTATCCAGGATACCTAATGCGATCAGGATCAGCATTCGTTTGAACACCTTATTTCGGATCACGGATTGCGGAATGCCCTTCGCCAAACCACCCGTAACGCTGAATGCGAGCGAAGCGCCCGCCAGGAACAGAAACAGCGGGAAGATAAAGTCGTAAAATGTGAAGCCATTCCACGCTGGGTGCTCGAACTGCGCTGCGACGGCGTCGATGAACGGAATACCCGTTTTTCCTCCAAGCGTAGCAATAAACTGTCCGCCACCTGCGATCATCAACATATCGAATCCCCGCAATGCGTCAATCGATGCCAGCCGGCCCGGTGCATTGGATTGCTTTACTTCTTTTGGAACAACAATAGACGGTGCTTCCATAGGTTTAGGATAACGGTTTGGAATAGAAGTTACTGTACCACTGCTTTTTACCCGTGGAGGGTGCTGCTATTTCGGCATTTCAATATTTTTGTCGGAAGTTTCAATGCCAGAAAGCAGGCCTGCCGACGCGGTGTCCAGAAAAAACGTACAATGCGGGTGAAGCTGCAAAATACTTGCCGGAAATGCATTGCTAACCTCGTTTTCCAGGCTGCTTTGAACTGCTACCGCCTTCCGTTCGTCGGGAACAGAGCATATAATGTGCGTCGACTTCATGATTTGCCGCACCGACATGCTGATAGCCTGCAACGGTACTTCCTCCAATGTTTCGAACCACCCCTCGCCCATTTGCTGGCGGCGGCAGGGCTCATCGAGGTTTACTACTAAATAAGGCGAATCAGTCTCAAAATCAGCCGGTGGATCGTTAAATGCCAAATGCCCATTCTCGCCGATGCCGACCAGTGCGACGTCTATCGGATGCTGACCGATTTCCCGGGCCAGGTGTTCCAATTCCTTTTCAAGATCCCCTTCACCATTAATCAGGTACGAAGCGTGCAAGGAAGGCACTCTGGACAAAAACCGTTCAGCCAGATATTTCCGGAAACTCGCCGGATGCGTTACCGGAAGGCCAATATATTCATCCAAATGAAACATCGTAACTTTCGACCAATCAATATCGCTCTCTTCGATCAGCTGGTTCAATGTTTCAAACTGGCTCGTTCCCGTCGCCAGAATCACATTCGCATATCCCTGCAGGGTGATCGTGTCCCTGATCAGCATAGCTGCATAGGCCCCTGCACTTTGTCCCAACTCCTCTTTTGTCTCCGAAATAATAACTTTCATGTGCTTTATGATTTTACTTCTGTATTACCGCCCTTCGTCAATGCAATGTCCACGGGCTTATTTTTCTTCCACGAACCGTTGGTAAAATCCGGAACATCGATGGAATTCGACCTGTTCGCCACCGACCATTCTGTCAGCGGTGATATCACACTCCACGACGCTGCATCGTATACGTCCTGATCCAGTGGAATGCCGTTGCGCAGGCAATCGATCAATCGCCAATCCATGAGGAAATCCATTCCACCATGACCGCCTACCTTTTTAGCCAGTTCGCCTACACGCTTCACAATTTCAGGCTGATACTGCTGTTCAAGCGCCTTGAACTCCTCCGGCTTAATCCATTCATGCCCATGCGAAATGCGGCCCTGCGTACCATCCTCGGGCAACGGATACTTTTGAGCTGCGCCTTTGGTACCGCTGATCAGGTGCAGGCGCGAGTAGGGCCGGGGAGAGGATACGTCATGTTGCAGCATGATTGTCTTTCCCTTGCTGGTTTTAATGGTGGTAGTATTCATATTGCCGCGATACGATTTTCCCGCAAATTTTTTGAAATCAGGGTCTTTCGCAGCCAACTCGTCCGCTTTCGCTTGCAGCATATAATCGTTGCTGCTCATGGATACGAGATAATCCATTTTGTCGCCGCGGTTAATGTTCAGAACCTGTGCCACAGGTCCCAAACCGTGCATTGGGTACAAATTACCGTTCCGCTGATTTTCTTTCAAACGCCACAAATCGTAGCGCTTATCCTTTTGAAAAAGTGATTCGAAAATATCGTGAATATAGGCGCCTTCAACGTGTACAATTTCACCGAAATAGCTTTGCCGGGCCATATTTAGTGTGAGTAGTTCAAAAAAGTCGTAGCAGCAATTTTCGAGCATCATGCAATGCTTCCTGGTCCGTTCGGAAGTTTCGACAAGCTTCCAGCAATCCGCCACTGTTGTAGCAGCCGGGATTTCCGTCGCGACATGTTTGCCGTGCTCCATTGCGTACAACGCCATCGGCGTATGGAGGTTCCAGGGCGTGCAAATGTAGATTAAATCAATGTCATCACGTTCGCACATTTTCTTCCAGGCGTCCGGCGAACCGGAATAGGCATCCGGCGTGTGTCCGGCATCGGTCAGAAATTTCTTTGCATTGTTTGCCTTTTCAGGCACAATGTCCGCCACGCCCTTCACCTGCACGCTCGCGAGGTGCACAATGCGCTTGATGGCCCCACCGCCACGGTTACCCATACCGATATAGCCTATACGCACAACATCCATTTTAGGTGCTGCGTAACCGCTCATGTTGAAGAGCTGCTTCTTGTCGGCTGGCACTATAATACCCGGCTCACCGGTAACCTTCGCATTTACTCCCGCTATGCCAAGCGTGCCCAGACCGGCTATTTTCAAAAATTCCCGCTTTTTCATTTGCTTTCAGTTGTTGTACAATCCAAAAAAACGTTTGCAATCGTACAATTTTACAATGTTTTATAGCGGCATTCCAGATATTTACTTTAAATAGTAGCGAGAACGTTATCGAAACCAGAATTTCATTCCATGCCATGAAGCAGTTAGTTCAATGACAAGAAGATTAACCACGATCAAGGACATAGCGAAAGCACTCGGAATATCGGTGGCAACGGTCTCGCGGGCGATGAGGGATACTTACGATGTGAGTGCAGAAACGAGGAAACTTGTGCTGGATACCGCTGCACAGATGAACTACCGCCCCAACTTTAACGCGACGGGGCTGGTCAAAAGCGGGACACATAAAATCGCCGTTATCATTCCGGCGATTACCAATTATTACTTTTCTACCGTCATCACCGGTATTCAGGAATACGCATTGGAACAAAATTATCAGGTAATGCTTTATCTGACTAACGACTCTGCCTACTGGGAAACGAAAGTCGTTCGTGAACTATCCCCGAGCAGCGTCGACGGCCTGCTTGCGTGCATTAGCTATGAAACAACCGATTTCGGCCACTTTGAGGAGCTGATAGAAGCTAATGTGCCTTTGGTGTTCTTCGATCGCGTCCCGGAAGCTGTCAGAACGTCGGCTATCGTTCAGGACGATTACACCGGCGCCTGCATGGCTACCGAGCATCTGATTGCGCAGGGCTATTCCAGAATCGCTCACTTAGCCGGGCCGCCGGGCCTGAATCTAACCCAGCAAAGGCTTCGGGGCTATCTCGATACTTTGAAAAAGTACAATCTCGAATCTCAAGGAGTCATCCATTCCGGTTTCAGCGATGAAAATGGGCGGCAAGACGTTGAGGTATTGTTTAACAACACATCACCGCCCGACGCCATCTTCTCTATAAACGACCGGAAAGCATTCGGTGTGATCTTGTGGCTGCGAGAGCACGGTATTTTGGTTGGCGAAGAGGTAGGTGTTATAGGTTTTACCAACGACCCGACGTCCAAAATCATATCACCATCACTTTCCACAATCGCTGAACCCGCTTACGAAATCGGCCGCAAGAGCTGCGAAGTGCTGATCAGGCATATTCAGAAGCAAAGCTATCCGGTACAGGAAATTTCGTTGCCTACTGAGCTAATTGTGCGTGAATCCACCCGGAGGCGGATTATTTGAAGGGAATTAATTAAAGCGCGGCAACGCCTACTACGCCCAAAGAAGAATTGGGGGGAGATAAACCGTTAGCTAATGCCCTAAACGCACAAAGCCACCCATTTCTGAGTGGCTTTATTGTGTTTAATAATT
>CBFGMV010000215.1:0-6774 GCA_965649915.1 uncultured Dyadobacter sp. | reverse complement strand
GAAAAGGCTCAGTAACCTTTCTCCCAGAAACAGGAAAATGACCATGATCAACCCGGCCACTACCGTGGTTTTTTCGGATTCGATCTTGCCGAGCTTCCGCCGGAAATCGACGATAACCGGCAATGAGCCAAGCACATCGATCACCGAAAAAAGGATCAGCGTCACGGAAACGATTTCCTTAAAATTGAACATGGGCATACACTTTGAGGCGTTTCTATCCCGCAAAGTTGCTCAAAACCGACTGTTTACACAACCCCAAATCTCGCTGGCCGGGAAATCGAGCCGTTCAGGAAGCGCTTCCGGGCAGGAAGTTCAGGAATGTATTAAACTGCTTTTTATACTTCTCTTCGTCGATCTTGTAGAAGTAGGCTCCTTTTTTGGAATAACCTTTCTGTTTCTCATCCAGCTTTACCAAAAGATTGGTAGATAGCAACTTACGGCTAAAATTCCGCTTATCCAGTTCCGTTCCGAAAATAGCCTCATACAGTTTTTGTAACTGCGGAATCGTGAATTTCTCAGGCAACAGCTCAAAACCGATCGGATGCTGGGATGCCTTGTACCTTAAATGTTGTATCGCCAGATCGACCATTGTTCCGTGGTCGAACAGCAGCTTGGGCAGCTCCTGCATCGAAAACCACTGCGCCTCATAGTTCTTTGAAATCTTATGATCGTAGTCCTCCACATTGATCAGCGCGAAATAGGCCACTGATACTGTTCTTTCGACCGGATCCCGCTGCGGGCTTCCGAAAGTGTAAAGTTGTTCGAGGTAAATGTCGGTGAGACTGGTTAGTTCAAAAAGAATCCGGGAGGAAGCTCCTTCGAGGCTTTCATCGGGCTGGACCCAACCTCCCATCAGTGACCAGGTGTGATGCTCGTCTTCAATACCTCTCTTAACCAGCAACAATTTGAGTTCCTCGCCGTCAAAACCGAAAATAATGGAATCCAATGCAACCAGACATTTGGTCTGGGCCTGGTATTGCTTTAAAATATCTAATCGCACAATTTATTAAGCCGCGGGTGAGTAGGTTGATTTTTAGTTATAAATACAAAGAGCGGCATTTACTACTCATTTCCTTCGTTGGGAGCCATTTTCGTCAGGAATCGCTTCAATGTATCGATTTCCTCAGCGCTGATCGCCGGGAAATTCGCAATGCGGAAGCTGGTCTCTTTCTCTTTTCCATAACCGTTTCCGAGTGTGATGCCTGCCAGCTTCGCCGTCTTTTTCAGTTCCGCAATCCGTTCCCGCGTCGCTCTTACGGCTATCACCGTATCCGAACGCACGGCCTTGTTCTCCACCACCAGTTCGTAACCGTTCTCCATCAGAAAAGCATACCATTCGGAGGCCCTCTGCCGTGTCTGGCGGTCAACTTCTTCGATCACTGGCACCTGCTGCATCACCTTCCCAAGCAGGTAAATACCCAGCGTGTTAGGAGTATATGGGGTCTGAAATTTGAGAAAATTGTCGCGGATAAAAAGCAGGCTGTTGTAATGCTTATTCTCGCCGACCTGAATGGCGCGCTCGACGGCCTTTGGCGACACCACCATCACAGCCATGCCGGCAGGTAAGCCGAAGCATTTCTGCACCGATGCATACCATACATCGGCATTCTCCCAGGGCAAAATAACGCCTGCCATGGCGGATGTAGCGTCTACGGCGATGATATTGTCCACCTTCTTACGAATATCAAGCAGGAAGTCTTCCGGTATTTTAGTACCGTTCGAAGTTTCATTATACGTCACACAGATCAGCTCATTCCGGGAAAAAGCGGCCGAGCGATCCATCAGCAACGTGTCGTTGAGCCCGAAAGCGGCATCGCTGGTCCGAAGCGAAATGCGATGGGTATATTCCATCCATTTCTCACCAAATGCGCCGTTGTAAATATGCAGGCTGGAATCGATAATCAGCGACTGGGCGATGATCTCCCAACATTCTGTCGCTGATGAAACAAAATAGACCTCATAGCCAGCCGGGATATCCAGTTTCAATTTCAGATCGGCGATGGTCTGCGCGAGCATTTGCATAAAACCTTCGCTGCGGTGGTTGGCGCTGATCAGACCGCTTTCAAATGCTTCCCGGATGTATTGTTCAACCTGCGGATATACCTTGGACGGACCCGGATAAAACGTGATCATAGCTTTCTGTTTTTGATTTAAACAAAAAACATCACAGGCGAGAATTTAGTCCCCTAACCTGTGATGCCTCTTATGCTGCTGGTGGCAGATCAATTATATAAAACCTTCGCGGATCATGGCTTTCTGTAACTTTTCGCCCAGTTCCTTTGATGCCGGCAACAATGGCAAGCGCACATCTGCACTGCAAACACCCTTGATTTCCAGACACTTCTTGATCCCCACCGGATTAGACTCAATGTAAAGCAACGTATCGAATTCCAGGAATGCGAGTTGCAGCCGGGCAGCGTCTTTGAAACGGCCCTCCAAAGCATGCCAGGTGAGTTCATGAAACTCTTTCGGGAATGCGTTGGCAATCACCGAAATAACGCCGTGCCAGCCTACGCTGACCATCGTGGTCACGAGGTTGTCGTCGCCGGATAGCAACAGAAAATCGTCGGGCACGCGTGCGGCAAGCTCCATACTCTGTTCAATGCTGCCCCCCGCGTCCTTGATACCGATAATATTCGGATGTGCGGCCAGCTTGATGATCGTATCCGCTTTCATGTTAATCACCGTGCGGCCGGGCACGTTGTACAGCAGCACAGGCACCGGGGAAGCGTCAGCAATGGCTGTGAAATGTGCGATAATGCCTTCCTGCGTAGGTTTATTATAGTAAGGACATACAGACAGGATCGCATCGACGCCATTGAAATCGGTTTCTTTGATCGTGTCCAGAACGGCCTTGGTATCATTACCCCCGATCCCGTAGACGATCGGCAGCGACTTGTAGTTATGCTTGATGCTAAATGCCAGGATATCACGCTTTTCCTTGGAAGATACGGTCGGCGATTCGCCGGTTGTTCCCTGTACCACCAGGTAGTCCGTACCACCTTCGGTCACCAGGTCGATCAGTCTTTTCAGACCCGGATAGTCAATCTCATTCTGCTCATCAAAAGGTGTGATCAGCGCCGCGCCTACCCCTTTGAAACGTTGGTCCAATGGCATTATTTACTTATATAATTGTTAGATTTTAAAACACAAAGTTAGCCTTCCGGGGGCATTTTTCTTTACTTAATTACCAATCATTGCTAAAAATTCTTCCTCGGAGATGATGGTTACACCCAGTTTCCGCGCTTTTTCCAGTTTCGAGGGGCCCATATTCGCGCCGGCGAGCAGGTAACTAAGTTTGCCGGAGACACCGCTCAGCACTTTTCCGCCGTTGGCTTCTATTTTTTCTTTCAGCTCATCGCGCTCGAAATGCTCGAATACACCCGAAATCACAAACGTCTTACCTTCGAGCAAATCACTTTCGATCTCAACCGGTTTCTCATCGCTTTCCATCTGCAAGCCGGCCTGTTCCAGACGCTCTACCAGGAGCTGGTTTTCAGGCACGCTGAAAAACGATTCGATACTCAATGCAATTCGTCCGCCGATCTCAGGCACTGCTACCAGTTGATCGTAAGTCGCGGCCCGCAGCGCCCGCATCGATTTGAAATAGGCTGCCAGCTTCTCAGCTACCGTTTGGCCCACAAAGCGGATCCCCAATGCAAAAAGGACATTTTTAAATGGTACGGTCCGAGAGAGGTCAATACCTTTCAGGATATTCTCCACCGTCTTCTCCCGAAAACTGATCTTTTTGACCTTACCGGTTTCTTCGTTCAACAGGTTCTTTTCAAGGCCCAGCAGCTTGTCGTGATTCAGGTCGTACAGGTCCGCGGGTGTACGCACGAGATCGAGGTCGAAAAGCAGTTCGATTTTACCTTCACCCAGGCTCTCGATGTTCATGGCTTTCCGGTGGATAAAATGCTCGATCCGGCCTTTCAACTGCGGCGGACAATGGCTGTCGTTCGGGCAGAAAAACGCAACCTCGCCCTCATTTCGCTGCAATTCGGAGTTGCATTCAGGGCAATGCGTCGGGAATACGATCGGCTCAGTTTCATATTTTTCACGCTGCGAAACATCGACACCGGTTATTTTCGGGATGATCTCTCCGCTTTTTTCCACAAAAACCGTGTCGCCGATACGGATCCCAAGCCTTTCCAGCTCATTGGCATTATGCAGCGTCGCCCGCTTCACACGGGTACCCGACAGATGCACACCTTTCACCTGATTGTAAGGTAATGCGCGCTCGGACAGGTCGGATAAGTTTGCAACCGGGGTAACCGCACCGGTACGTCCTACCTGGTAAGTTACCATTCTGAGTACCGCGGGCTTGTTTTCAGCTTTGTATTTATAGGAAATGGCCCACCGCGGGCTCTTGGCCGTGAAACCAAGTTCCCGCTGTTGTGCAAACGAGTTCACTTTGATCACAATACCGTCGGTTGCGAGCGGTAAATGCAGTCGTTTTTCCTCCCACTCATGAATATACGCGATGACCTCGTCGATATTTGAGACTTTTTTCCAGCCCGGCGACACATTGAAACCCCATGATTTGATGCCTAGCAAGCTTTCCTCGTGACTTTTGAAGTAATCATCATCCGACAAAAAATAATAGAGGTAGCAATCGAGGCCGCGGCGGGCAGTTTCGGCCGAATCCTGCAACTTAAATGAGCCGGAAGCTGCATTACGCGGGTTCGCGTATTGGTTTTCACCCAGGGTATCCATTTCCTCATTCAGTTTCTGAAAAGAAGATATCGGCATGAAACCCTCGCCCCGGATTTCGAATACCGGAGGCAGATTATCCGCTTTTACCCGCAAAGGCAGCGAGCGGATCGTTTTAACATTATTCGTGATCTCATCCCCGCGCGTACCATCCCCGCGCGTCACGCCACGTACGAGGACGCCGTTTTCGTAGGTAAAACTCAGCGAAATCCCGTCGAATTTCAGCTCGCAAATGTATTCATATGCCTCACGGTCAAGCCCTTTCCGCACCCGGTCGTCGAAATTCCGGAGTTCCTGCTCATTATAGGTATTGTCGAGCGAAAGCATCGGATACCGGTGATAAACCGCATTGAATGCCTTGGTTACCGTCCCGCCTACCCGCTGCGTCGGGGAATCGTCTTGTTTGAACTCCGGATACTGCGCTTCGAGCGCCTGCAGTTCTTTAAGCAACTGGTCAAAATCGTAATCCGATATTTCGGACTCGCTATCCTGATAGTAACGGTCATTATAGTAATGTAGCTTTTCGGACAGCTCCTGGATTCTTTGTTCGGGATTCATGATGATCACGGCGGCTTTGATGATTCGGCCCAAATTTAAGATTTATTCCAAATTCTGAGCACTGGAATATTCGCAGGCAGCCGATTAAAAGCGCAGGGATGTCGGCTGAACATTTGGCTATTCGAGACTCGTCAAGGATAGCGTACTGCCTTGTATTTTTGTTTAAAAACCGCAGATTTCATGAAAACAATAATTAATCGGAAGGTTTACATTAATACTGAATATACGCAGATAATCAATGGTGAGGAGATCGATTTACCGAGCCCGAAAGTTATGCATCAGGCTGCTATGCGAGAACTACTACTAATGTTGTACGATCATGTAAAAACACACCAGTTGGGCGATTTTTTTCGTGTACCATTTGACGTAATCTTTGAAGAAAACTTCAATGTCCTACAACCTGACTTTCTTTTTATATCGAAACAAAATAAAAGTACTGGTCAGAGTGGGGTCTATGGTATACCTGACTTAGTCATTGAAATCGTCTCGCCTGAAATGTTCGAAATGGATACCGTCATCAAAAAGGACATTTACGAAAGGTACGGCGTGCCGGAATGCTGGATTGTGTTTCCTGAGAAAGTCTGCATTGAAGTTTACACGCTTATCGGCGGCAAGTATGTGTTGTACGGCGCATTTACAGATCAGGAAATAGTGCGATCGCAGGTGCTCGGCGGGCTTTCGTTTCCGGCAGGCGTTATTATCGAATGAGGCATTTAGCCAACACAAATCCTTTCCATTACCCTCTTTGCCCATAAATTCACTAATTTCGGCCTCATCAATCCTTACTAGTTCCTGATTTTCATGGCTGAAATTGCCCCTTCCATATTGGCCGCAGATTTTGCAAACCTGCAACGCGACGTTGAAATGCTGAATGCGAGTTCGGCCGACTATATCCATGTCGATGTCATGGATGGCATGTTTGTCCCCAATATTTCATTCGGTTTACCGGTTTGTGAAGCAATTCACCGGCATGCAAAAAAGCCGTTGGACGTACACCTGATGATCGAGCAGCCCGACCGTTACCTCGAAGCATTCCGCAATGCCGGAGCGTGGGGCCTCACGGTGCATTATGAAGCATGCCCTCATTTGCACCGAACGATCCAGCATATCAGGGAATTAGGCATTCAGCCAGGTGTCGCGCTCAATCCCCATACACCGGTAGAAGTACTGACCGAAATCCTCGGTGATGTTTCATTGGTACTGATCATGTCTGTGAACCCGGGCTTCGGAGGACAGCAGTTTATTGAAAACACTTACAGGAAGATCAGCAAATTGAACAGTCTGCGGCAACAGTTCGGGTATAATTTTAAAATAGAAGTGGATGGCGGCGTGAACCTCACCAATGCGCCATTGCTGGTACGAGAAGGGGTTGATATGCTGGTTGCGGGTAGTTTTGTCTTTAATTCGGCCGACCCTGTCAAAACCATCGCGCAACTCAAAAACAGTTAGGTTACTCCTTTCTGACACCTTTCATGAAAAGAAATAAGCGCTTCGCTTTCGGCC
>CBFGMV010000214.1:0-6778 GCA_965649915.1 uncultured Dyadobacter sp. | reverse complement strand
GCAGCGCCGTCTTTGCCAAACAACGGATTTGTAACATCACAAGCTACAATTACTGAAACCAACGCAAGTCTGGGATCTGCATTATGCCTGTCTATCGACGCGATTTTCGCCAGCGATTCGCCGTTCGGCAGCAATGTATGTCCTTCCGCGTCTCTGAACGAATATCCAAGCGCCTCTGCCATCCCGATGCCTCCATCCGTGGTAGCGCTACCGCCGATTCCGAGGATAATCTTCTTCACGCCACGGTTCAATGCGTCGACGATCAGCTGCCCCGTGCCAAAAGTGCTCGTACGAAGCGGATTACGCTCCTCTGCCGTTAAAAGGCCAAGGCCCGAGGCCGCTGCCATCTCGATGAAGGCAACCTCGTGGTCGCCCGAAATGCCATAAGTAGCATTGATCTGCCGGTTGAGCGGGTCCATGACGGTTACCGGCACTTCCCTGCCGCCGGTCACCTTCGTCAATATCTTCGAAGTTCCCTCGCCGCCGTCGGCCAGCGGAATAGCCGTCACTTTTGCATCAGGATATGCTTTTCTGACGCCATCAGTAACGGCGTCACATACTTCCGCTGCTTCCAGCGAACCGCGAAACTTATCAGGGGCAACGAGGATATTCACGGACAAGAAGTTAATAGGTCAGAACAAAACACCTTCGTCGTCGGAACGTGACGGCGGAATGTACGTATCGGTACTGTCTGTCGCTACGCCCCCGCATTCGCGCACGTAGTTTTCAGGTTTATTGAATGGGCCTTTCCGGTATTGTACGAGCGTCTGATCGGCGTAGACTTTTTGCATAAATAAGCCCCAGGCCGGCATCGCAATACGGCCACCCTGACCGTAGGCAATCGTCCGGAAGTGAATGCTACGGTCTTCTCCTCCCACCCAGATGCCGGAAACCAGGCTTTGGGTCATTCCCATAAACCATCCGTCCGAATAGTTGGAAGTTGTTCCGGTCTTTGCAGCGATTTCGTTACCCTCTGTCACACCATATTGCCTCAACCGCCCCGCAGTACCACCGGGATCTTCTACGGCACCCCGCATGAGATAGAGCATATTATAAGCCATATTCTCGCTGATCTCCTGGTTTTGCTTTTGGAAAAACTCCTGCAAAACATTTCCATAACGGTCCTCGATCCTCAAAATCGTCATGGGTTCCGTGCGATGACCTCCGTTGGCAAAAGCGCAATAGGCACCGACCATTTCATAAACCGATACATCACTGATTCCCAGGCATAGGGAGGGCACCTCCTGAAGTTTGCTGGTAATCCCCAGCTTATGTGCATACTCCACCACAGCCTTAGGCCTCACCATTTTCATCAGATAGGCACTCACCGTGTTAACCGATTTCCCCAGCGCCTGCCGGAGGGACAGGGATTGATAAGAGTATTTGTTGTTAGAGTTGTGGGGTGACCAGCCACCCGGCACGCCATCCGACGGCCCGAAATAGACCGGCGCATCCGTTACATGATCGCAGGGGGTAAGGAAGCTCTTATCCAGCGCCGAGACATACACAAAGGGTTTGAATGTAGAACCAGGCTGGCGTGACCCTTGCTTCACGTGGTCGTACTTGAAATATTTGAAATTGACACCTCCTACCCAGGCCTTCACATGCCCATTGCGCGGATCCATGGACATCATACCTGCACGGAGGAAGCGCTTGTAATACGCAATGGAGTCCAGCGGGCTCATCGTCACTTCCTTTTCTCCGTTCCAGCTAAAAACCTTCATTTTGTAAGGCTTCCGCATGATCTTCCAGGCTTCGTCTTCACCCAGGTCCCTTTTCAAAGAAATGAAATGCGGCGATCTTCTGGCAGCTGTTTTGATAAAGCCGGGAATTTCCTTTCCATTATCATAGGTCCAGGGGTTACGTCCTTTCCAATGTTCATCAAACAACTTTTGCTGTTGCTTCATATGGTCGGTAAGAGCATCCTCCTGGTAACGCTGAATGCGGGAGTCGATTGTCGTATAAATCCGCAGTCCGCTCGTGTACAGGTCGAGGTCCGTGTCATGCTCTTCATTATATAACTTGACCCAGCTCTTGAGATACCCACGCATCGACTCCCGGAAATAGGGTGCCAGCCCCGTGTTGTGACTATCGATGGTAAAGTCCAGCCCGAGCGGCCTTTCCTTAAACCGCATAAAATCTTCTTCCGGAATGTATTCGTATTTCCACATTTGTGCAAGCACAGTGTTTCTCCGGTTTAATGCATTGTTGGGAAAGCGGAGCGGGTTGAATAAGGTCGGGTTTTGCAGCATTCCGACCAGCAATGCAGCCTCAGTCACATTAAGATCCCAGGGCTCTTTATCGAAATAAGTCTTTGACGCTACTTTGATACCGTAAGTGTTGTTCCCGAAAGACACTGTGTTCAGGTACATTTGCATGATTTCCTGCTTGGTATACTTTCTTTCCAGCACCACTGCCAATATCCACTCCTTGGTCTTGGCAATCACGATCCGCACGATCGGAAGCTTGCCTAAAAGACCTTCATACTCCTCTGAGCGTGTATTGAAAAGGTTTTTTGCAACTTGCTGGGTCAATGTACTTCCTCCCCCCGAACTCGAACTTCCAGAGACCACTCCCTTGAATACACGGAGCAAACTCCTCGGATCGATCCCCGAGTGGTTCACAAAACGCGCGTCTTCCGTTGCCACCAGCGCATCGATCAGGTTCGGAGAAATCTGCGCGATGTTAATCGGCGTACGGTTTTCGAAGAAGTACTTCCCAAGGGATTTCCCGTCCTCACTGATGAGTTCGGAAGCAAGCTCACTCTTGGGATTTTCAAGTGTTTTCAAATCGGGCATGCCGCCAAACAGCCACAAAAAGTTAAAACTGACGGCAACGATATAAAATATTATCAGACCCAGTCCCAGGGCCACATACCGCCAGAGACGGACAATGGAGCGCCGATACTTTCCGGGTTGTAATTCAATCATATTGGTGGGGTGATAGGTTACTGGAAAGGCAAATATACAATTTCAGTATATTATCTCTTCCCCATCGAGGGGGAATTGAATTCCTGCATTTCTTTCAGGCGTGGCAGGTAAATGCTGGTTGGATAAAGCCTCATAAATTCGGTAATAGCCTGTGCGTAGGCTTCTTTTCCACGAACTTTGCCGATCAAAAACACCCTTAGCAAAGCGAATTTATCTTCCATTGAACTTCCCTTGTAAGCTGGCAGGTTTTTCTCAATTTCTTCCAATGCCCTGGTATAATTGCCGTCCGCGTAGAGCTTATATGCCGCTTCATATTCTTTAACCGCATTGCCTGAGGTGCCGCCGGCGTCGGTCGACTTGTTGACCAGCCTTGCGTAAGTGGACGTCGGATACTCGCTCAGCAACTTGCCCTTCCAGGCCTCCTTTTGAGCTGCGTTCTCTTCATTACTCAGGAAAAGCAGGTAATAAATCTCATCCTTATATTGCGTACGGGGGTAATCGGCCAGCACGCGTTCAAATGTGGAGATGGCCCGGTGTGATTCTTTTAGGTCAAAGCGATAGATTTTTCCCAGATTGTACAAAGCATCTTCCTTTTTCCTTTGAGATGCGGAGAAGAGCGTATCGGTCAGGGGTACATTCTTTTTCAAAAGGGCATGTACCTGCTGCCATTCAGGTGTACCCGGTTTCATACCTGCATCCGCCTGTTGCGTCTGAGCGATAGCGGTACTATCAGAAGTTCCTGCGTTGTTACCGGCCAATGAGCGGAGTGGTCTGCTGCTCCGTCGCCAGTCATCTTCCAATGGCCGGTTACCCCAGGCACGTTTGAAATCGATCTTACCTTTATTGACCAGGCCGGGATCGTACAATTCCCATCTTCTTTCACCGGCGGTCACCAACGGGTTGCCCCCACCCTGCTGCATGCTCGCATTCTGAGCTGCAAGCTGCGCCTTCCGGGCTCTTTCCTCATCTTCCAGTCGTTTCTTCTCTTTGGCCTCTATAATGGCGTCGATCTTGTTGTCCAGCGCGGCCGGATTCAACCTTGCCAATTTCTGCAAACTATCTTCGGTGGTAACTATGGTATACTGGGTCACGAAATTGTCGAGTGCGCGTTTGCGATCGGCCACCAACCGGTACTCCGGCGCCTCCTGCGGGAGGATCGCCAGCGCACTGTCATAGTATGCTTTTGACGCTTCAAAATCTTCCAGGGATTCGTATTTGATCCGGGCCAGTTGCAGATAGGTATATGCTTTTTGCTGCATGTTGCCTTTCGACGCGGCGGCGGCTTTCTGCAAATAGCCTACTGCCTGCGGAATCTGATTTTTGTGTTCTGCCAAAAGGCCCATCGTGAAGTACACCCGGTCCTGCAGATCATCATTCTTACGATCGCGAAGCATTTTATCAAAACCCACATCAGCCAGGTCGCGTTTGGGGTTCAGCACCACCTCGTTTTGGAGCGAGTTCATGGCCGAATAGAAGCCCAGGTCGTAATTGGGTTTATTCCTGTTTACACTTTTATAATGCTTATTGGCCAGAGCATATTGTCCGAGACGATCGTACATCTGGGCCGCAGCAAAGTGGATGCGTGCGGTTTCGGTCGATTTTTTCAACAGCGGGAATGTCTCTTCCAGAATCGCCACGGACGTCAGATATTCACCGTTTTGCTGATGCAGATATGCTTTGGTGAGATAAAAGTCACGAACAGAGGATTTGTCCAATGGATTCTGGCTGAGATACTCTGCTACGCCCAATGCATTGGAATAATCTTTTCTTTCGATGTAAGCCCGCATAAGCAGTATCAGTGCATCATTTTTATCGCTTTGGTCACGCCCGTTGGCGTATACGTAACGCAAGGCTTCCAGGCCATCCGCCCATTCGCCGAGGTAGAGCCTCGATTTCCCCAATAAAATATAGCTGTTGTCGATCCATTTACTGTTCTGATGCTTCTCCGCAACGATCGACGCTTTCTTAATGGCGTCCAGCAACTTGGGCTTCACGGCCATGGCCAGCACGGAGTCCATGGGTAGCAGGATCGGCAGAAGCTGGTTGTAATTTTCCTTATATGCCTTTTTCATCTCGAACTCGGCTTCCAGCATGTCCTGCTCGGCCATAAAATAAGCATTGTACCTTGCCGAGACATTATGAAAAGTAATCGCCCCCGGCCTGGAACTGTATTGTGAACAGGCGGCCAGAAAACTGATCGTGGCAAGTAGTAATGCTATTCGGCGGATATGGGAAGCAATGCGTTCGATCACGAAAATGACTTTATGGGGTGTCCTGTATCTGGTTAGATAAGCAAATCTAAAACGGTATTCCGAATAAATACGTATCGAAGATAACGCCATTTACAAAATTTGAAGCAATTTTACCCCGATATTCTACCATCACTTTTCATTCCGAACGAGGCGAAACTGAGCTATGGAGGACAAAAAACATAATCCGGACAAGAACCGGCCGTCGGGGTTTCTGAAATATTCCGGTATGGCAACCCAGATGCTCGGAACGATACTGGTCTTTACCTATGCCGGCTACAAGCTCGACGAATGGCAGCATAACAAGGTACCTGTCTGGACGCTCGTGCTGTCGCTGCTATCCATTGCGGCCTCGCTCTACCTCCTGATCAGAAGTTTTACCAAACAATAATTCCCCTCCAAAGACACCCGCATGCTTCGCACCCTGATCGCAACCATTCTGCTTGGAATTGTATTTTTCCTTGCTCAAAGATTTCACTTCGACTCTTTTCTGCATCCCTATATATGGTACATTCTGGTTTTCTTCTTTGGTGTGTCATTTCTGGCTCACCGTCTGATGGAGTTCGGATTAAGAAACAAGCGTGAGAAATTTGTCACATTTTACATTTCTACCATTGTCGCACGGATCATTCTCAGCCTCATTTTTATTGCCCTCTTTTTATATAAAGGGCTAACTGATTCATTCCTATTTGTTATCGACTTTTTTGCACTCTATTTATTTTACACATGTTTTGAAATATATGGTTTGTATCGTAACTTGCGCCGCGATTGACAAAGCATAGTATTTCAAGCATTTATGTATACCCATCTGAGACGGTTTTTTACTATCGCCCTTATAGCGGCAACATGCGTTTTTAACCTCCCGGCCCGCGCCGACGAACCTACCCAGCACGACTCAGGGTCGGTCGCCCAGGCAGTGAATGAGGAAGAGCATAAAATTGAACATAAGCTTGAAGAGCACGAAGCGAAGTTCAACATCGGTGAGATGATCATGCACCACATTGCTGACTCGCACGAATGGGAGTTTTCGCATGGGGTATCCATCCCACTTCCCGTCATTCTTTATTCGGAAGACCGCGGAATCGAGGTTTTCATGTCTTCCAACTTCCACAACGACCATCACGAATATAACGGCTACCATCTGGTACACGGCGACTCGGAGCAGATCGTTCCCGTTGACGAAGCCCGTAAAGTATACGACTTCTCGATCACCAAGAACGTAGCATCCATGCTGCTGAGCGCGCTGATCCTGATCCTCGTTTTCACAAGCATTGCCGGCTGGTACAAAAACAGCAAAGGCAAAGCACCGAAAGGTTTCGCCTCCGCAATGGAAGTGGTTATCCTCTTCATTCGCGACGAGGTGGTAAAGCCAAATGTAGGGCCGAAATACGAGAAATATCTTCCTTACCTGCTGACGTTGTTCTTCTTCATTTTGATCAACAACATCATGGGGCTGCTTCCCGGCTCGGCTAACCTTACCGGCAACATCGCAGTTACAATGACACTGGCCGTTCTGACATTCATTATCGTTCACCTGAACGCAACCGGCAATTACTACAAGCACTTGCTGAGCCCTCCGGGTGTACCTGCTCCTTTGTT
>CBFGMV010000213.1:0-6798 GCA_965649915.1 uncultured Dyadobacter sp. | reverse complement strand
TAATTGGCATTCTCGTTTTTTTTTTATAAAATCCGGTAAAAATTACCGGATTTTCTTTTTTGAGTCTATGAAAATTATCCTGAGCACACTACTTATCGTTTTGACAGCAGCGTCTGCAACACATGCACAAACTTTTACAGAAGAAACCAACCAGTACCGCAAAAAGTACAAGGAAGAGTTTCTGCACACCGACAATTCGCCGCTAAAAGAAGCGGATTTGCCGTATTTACAATTCTACGCACCGGACTCCACATTCCGGGTAGAAGCCCGATTTGAGAAGAGCAAGGGCAAATCGTTCGAAATGCCCACATACAGCGGCATCAATAAAACTTACGTCAAATACGGGGTGCTGAAATTCAAAGTGCATGGGAGAAGACAAACGCTGACCGTGTACCGTAATCTGAGCCTGCAAGCGCTGGCCAAGTACAAGGATTACCTGTTCATCCCATTCAAGGATAAAACCAGTGGTACCGAAACCTATGGCGGCGGCCGCTACCTCGACCTGAAAACGACCGATTTGAAAGATAAAACCGTCGTACTCGATTTCAACAAGGCCTATAACCCCTACTGTGCGTACAGTACAGGCTATAACTGCCCGATTCCCCCGATCAATAACCACCTGGCCATCCCGGTCATTGCCGGTGAAAAAAACTTTGTAAAGCACCAGGAGCAGGCGCGGTTGAAATAAGCGGTCCGAAGCTGGCCTGAAATAGCTCCTACTTTTCCTGTGCAGTCATTTTCAATGCGGCTGCTTTACCCGTTCCCTTGCATTAAACAGGGCGGAGACTCCCATTTTTGAAATCACGGAGGCTAGCACATAAAAAAGCCTGGCTTCCGAGAGGAAACCAGGCTCTGATGGATCAGGAATTATCAAGATCCCTTAATGACTTCTTTTTGCTTCAAAATCCGTTCAAAAACCTTGATATCGTGCTCGGAAGTAAAAATATTGAATGGCAGGTGTAAGAACTGTCCTTTGGAGATCACCAGCACGTAGGCATCTTTGTCTTTATAGCCTCCTATGATCTGCTCCCATTTCATGACGCTGCCCTCTTTCTGGTTGAGCTTCATCAGAATCTGACGGTTGTCGATCTCGTAGGAGAATTTCTCAAACATCGGCTTGTACTGCGCCAGCTGCGTGATACCGGTAAACTGGATCAGCCAGAAAAGCACATATAGTATTACGCCAACAAAGACCGTAATGTAAATCCAAAGGTTTGAATAAACCCCGGTGAGGTTCACGATCGCATTGATCAGGATAAGGACCAATGGAATAAGTCCCCATTTCAGCTGCGTTTTCAGAAAATAACGCATGGCCAGCGAAATGTATTTTTTGGTAGGTAAGGCGTACTTTTTAGTACGAACCGCGGCCGGGTTCGTAGGAACTTGATAGACGGGCTGGTGTTTGTTTACCGAAACTTTGGCCATAACTCAATTTAAATTAACAATCCTTTCAGCTTGCGGACGTCTGATTTGGATAACGCCCCACAAAATAAAGTGCAAAGTTAGAAAAAAGCATCCGAGATATGAGAAAGCACCGGAAATAAAAAGCAGTTGTGAGAATTTGGTGTAATTTGTCTTAACTAACTGCGTTGAACATTTGAAAAATGGCAATTTGCCGCCATATTCGGTGGCGATCACCACAACACGATAATATCAGAGCTACATGAGTTTTCTCTTTCCGTCTTTCCTGTGGGGTTTGCTGGCTATCTCCGTACCCATTGCCGTCCACATTTTCAATTTCAGGCGGACCAAGAAGATCTACTTCACGAATGTAGCTTTTCTGAAAGCAGTGGAAACTCAGACACGGTCGGTGCGCCAGATCAAGCACTGGCTGGTCATGGCTGCACGTATCCTTGCGATCATCTGTCTTGCATTGGCATTTGCCCAGCCCTTCATTCCCGCTGAAAACCGCCTGGCTATGGACCGCAGAGGGATTACCAGTATTTATCTGGACAATTCGTTAAGCATGGAAAGCGAGTTGAACAACAAGCGTTACCTTGATATCGCGACCGGCCGACTGGGCGATTTGCTTGGCTTGTTCAGAAATGCAGTATCATTACAACTGGTCACCAATGACTTTTCGCCCCAGGAACAGGGACTCTATCCTGCCGAAAAATTGCGCGACCGGCTCACCACAATCAATCTTTCAAACACCACCCGGACGCTGGAACAGGTTTACAAACGTCAGGAAAACTTAATGGCCAGGCATTCACACACCGGCAAAAACCAGCTTTTCTGGTTCTCTGATTTTCAGAAAAGCACATCAGGCAACCTTTCAGCAATCCGCACCGATACTACCAACCAGATTTTTCTGGTACCTGTCCAGGCCGCGGCCGAAAAAAACGTCTTTGTAGATTCGGCATGGCTCAATACGCCATTTATCCGTGAATTACAGAACAATATCCTGTTTGTGAAAGTGAGCAATTCGGGAAACCAGGAGGCCCGTAATGTCGTATTGAAACTGAGTCTGGACGGCACGCAAGCTTCCACGGCGTCGGTGAATGTACCTGCCAGCGGCAGCGCTACCGCGAAATTCAACTTCAATCTGAAAGGCAAGGGTTACAAGAAAGGTCAGATCACATTCGACGACTTCCCGGTGACCTTCGATAACAACTATTACTTTGTACTGAACGCCTCTCCGCTGATACGGGTGCTTCATATTTACGGCCAGAAATCGGAGGGCAACTACATTGAGAACGTGTACGCCAATGACAGTCTATTTACCCTTCGGAGCTACAGCGCCCAGAACGTCGATCCGGGGCTGATCAAAGATTCGGACCTGGTTGTATTGGAGGGGGTCAATGCGCTCTCGGGTACATTGCCCCAGGATCTGCAGGCCTTCGTACGCGCCGGCGGAAGCCTGGCGATACTGCCACCACCGGTGCCTGCCGGGGATAGCTATGGCCGCTTCCTGAGCGCATTCGGCATCAATGGGCTCAATGTCGGTAAAAATGCTTCACTACCGCTTCCCCTGGCTGTGCCGGATCGCAATAACCCGTTTTTCAGCGACGTTTTCGAGGAGTCGGTCCGGCAGGAGATGAACCTGAACCTGCCAGCCGCGAACCCGGTTTGGAGCTGGGCTAACGCCGGACAGTCATTGCTGGCGCTTCGAAGCGGGCAGGTCTACCTCAACCAACTGATAACCGGCCTTGGAAAGGCCTATGTTTTTGCCGCTCCGCTCAACCAGGAATTCGGTAATATTGCCCAGCATGCGATTTTTGTGCCGGTCATGTATAAGATCGCCGCATCGAGCGTGCGGCAGCAGCGAACCTCTTTTACATTTGATGAGAGCCCCATTAGCCTGCACATCGCCGATGCAAAGCCTAATTCGGTATATAAACTCAGAAAAAACAAAACCGAAATCATTCCTTTGCAACGGATCACCGGAAACCAGCTTCTCCTCGAAATTCCGGAAGGCGATCAATTGGGTGAAGGATTGGCTGCGGGCTACTTCGAGCTCGTGCGGGACAATAAAACCGAGCAGATCATCGCCCTCAATCACAGCAATGCCGAATCACGATTGCAGTACTACTCTCCTGCCGAACTACGGGCGGCATTTTCGGGGCGGAAAAACGTGCAGGTTTTTGACAAGATCGACGACGATTCGTTCGCTACGGCCTTTCAGCAGCAAAATATGGGCACGCATCTGTGGAGATATTTCCTGTTTGCAGCGCTGTTTTTTCTACTCGCCGAAGTCGCCCTGATCCGGTTTGTCAGGTAGCGGGCGCATATAAAACAAGGCATCATTTTTATCTGACTCGTTTTTCTCCCAATTTTGCGGGAAAATATAATCCTATCAATGCTTTCATCCCGAATTGGAATTCTTGGCGGAGGACAACTGGGCCTGATGCTTTTGCAGGCGGCCGTAGACTGGAATCTGGACATCCATGTACTCGACCCGGACGCCGAGGCTCCGTGCAGACAAATTGCACCTCATTTTACACAAGGTTCTTTACAGGACTATGACACCGTTTATAATTTTGGCAAAAACCTGGATGTAATCACCATTGAAATCGAGAAGGTGAATGTGGAAGCGCTCGAAGCCCTGCAAAAGGAGGGAAAAAAGGTTTACCCCCAGCCATCGGTGATCAGGCAAATCCAGGACAAGCGCATTCAGAAACAATTTTATTCCGACCGGCAACTTCCCACAGCCGAATTTATATTGACCGAAGACAGGGAGGATACCGCCCGTTACGCCGACTTCCTGCCCGCATTTCACAAGCTGGGCAAGGACGGCTACGATGGTCGCGGCGTCCAGCGCCTGGCTTCCGCAGCTGACCTGGATAAAGCCTTTGATAAACCAGGACTTTTGGAAAAAGCGGTTCCTTTTCAAAAGGAGCTCGCTGTAATCGTGGCAAGGAATGCAAAAGGCGAGGTAGAGACCTTTCCGACTGTGGAAATGGTTTTTCATCCTGAACATAATCTGGTGGAGTACCTTTTTGCGCCTGCACAGATAACGGAGACCGTCAACGAGAAGGCGCAGGCGATCGCCCGTCAAACAGCAGAGGCGTTTGAGATAGTAGGACTGCTGGCTGTGGAGCTTTTCCTGACACCGGACGGTGAGGTCCTGATCAATGAGGTAGCGCCCCGTCCGCACAACAGCGGCCATCACACGATCCGCGCTAATGCCACCTCGCAGTATGAGCAGCATTGGCGAGCTATCCTGAACCTGCCGCTGGGAAGCACACACGCATACGGACCATCGGCGATGGTCAACCTGCTGGGCGAGGACGGCTATGAAGGGCCGGCTGTGTACGAAGGAATGGAAAAGCTGCTTGCAACCCCGCAGGTATTCCCGTTTCTCTACTGGAAGGCCATTACGAAGCCTTTCCGTAAGATGGGCCATATCACGATCATGGATTCGGATATCGATTCGCTGAAAGAAAAAGTGGATTTCGTTAAAAAGAACATCAAAGTAATCAGTAACAAAACCAAGTAATATAGACCAATGGTTGGGATTATCATGGGCAGCCTTTCGGACAGAAAGGTAATGCAACTTGCCGCGGACGCGCTAACGGAACTGGGCATCGCGTTTGAAATGGAGATCGTGTCGGCTCACCGCACGCCTGAGCGTATGCTCGAATACGGCGCCTCCGCCCGCAGCCGCGGGTTACAGGTGATTATAGCCGGGGCAGGCGGCGCGGCGCATTTACCCGGTATGGTTGCCTCACTGACCTCGCTGCCTGTTATCGGCGTGCCGGTGCTGTCGAGCAATTCCATCGATGGCTGGGATTCGGTACTATCTATTCTGCAAATGCCGGCGGGCGTTCCCGTGGCTACGGTGGCATTGGACGGGGCCAGGAATGCCGGTATACTGGCTGCCCAGATCATCGGAGCGAGTGATCCGGAAGTAGGAAAAAGGCTCGATGCATTCAAAGAAAGCCTGAAAGAGAAAGTCGCAGTTATGAATGAGGAATTGAAAAATCAACTTGGAAACTAGGTTGTCTTTAGTATTTTCGTAGAAAATTAACTCCACTAAAAAATAGAATCCGACCCGGTTATGGAAGACGAATTCCCAAAGAAAAGAAATGTCCGTCCCACTGAAAAGTCGAATTTGCCTATTGTAACGTTGCTGGTGTTGGTGCTGCTGGTATTAGCGATGCTTTACGTAGGCTATGAGTATATTTCCGATAGTTCTTCCAGCTCCGAAGAGCTCACTTCTGTAGTTGTAGATTCCACAGTGGAGGAAACCCCGACGGAGGCCATTACCGATCAACCTGCGCCAGTCGAAGCGTCCAAGCCCGAGCCAGCGAAAGAGACGCCAAAAGAAGCCAAGAAAGAAGAAAAACCGGCCATTTCAGCCGCATCCATCGGTGGCGAGGAAATTACGCATACCGTCCAGGGTGGCGAGACCTTTTCGAGCATTGCGTCCCGTTACAATCTAAAAACGGAGACCTTAAAGGGCCTCAATTCCTCTGTAACGGATGTTAAAGCTGGGGTAACGAAGCTGAAAATACAGGTAAAAGCAGTTCATACAGTGGGTGCGGGCGATGTGCTCCGTGTGGTTGCCAGTAAATACGGCGTCAGCAAAGAGGCGTTGATGAAAGCCAACGGCAAGAGCCGCGATTTCTCCGAAAGGGGTGAAAAACTGGTTATTCCATTCCCTGACAGAAAGTAATCTGTTACTAAAAAAGTATAGATACAAAGAATCCCGGGGCTGACCGTCCCGGGATTTTCTTTGCACTGAGGAAGGGTTTAATATCCGAATAGCCTAGTTATTGAATCCTCTCCCACCCCCGGGAGTGCGTTCGCCTCCGCCGGGGAAGCCTGTTCCGCCATCGTAATCACGTCTTCTGTAATTGCCATCATTCGAAGGCATTTTACCAAAGTTGCGCAGGGTGTAAGTGAATGTGAGCATAGCGTACTGCGTCAGCACCCGGTTGGTGACGTCCTGCACATAGGTTTCAGTCACATTGCGGCTGATGCTGTTATTCTGTTTGAGGATATCGAATACTGTCAGTTTCAATTCCCCTGCATTGTTTTTCAGGAATTTCTTGCCCACACTCGCATTCCACAAGGTGAAGTTCTGGTTGTAACCTGCACCCAATCCACGATAAGACTGGTTGCTGATATCGCTTTGCAAGACAAATCCTTTCCCGAAAATCCAGTTCACTTTGCCCGTAAGGCTTTGTGTGTAATAGTTGTTGTTCAGATTAGGCTGAATACTGTTGCGGACCACGTTGTAATTACCCGAATAGGCGACCGTAAAGTCGAGTTTATCACTGATGTTACTACTTACGACAAGCCCTTGAGACACCGCATACGTATTCGAGAAGTTGGGCACATTATTGATCATAC
>CBFGMV010000212.1:0-7382 GCA_965649915.1 uncultured Dyadobacter sp. | reverse complement strand
ATCGCAAAGGTAGGGAGATTGGGCGAAAAGCAAAAAGCGAAGTTGAAACTTAGGACTGTTTGACGTTCATATGGGTATTTTACCACTCAAACTTTTTTTCCGCCACGGTGCAACTTTGTTTTGTCACTTTGTATCTATAAGCCGAAAGATAGACACACACCATTTATATAGCATACCAACCATTTATGTAATGAAAGGTTCTATGCTATACCAAGTACCTATCTTTGCAGTGTACCTAATGGAACAAGCACCTCGGGTACGCTGACCTTATAACTATTAGCCATGAAATTCTTGATGAACCTAACTGTAGCATTGCTACTGGGAAGCGGTATTGTACAAGCACAATCCACCCAGCCACTTACCGGCAAAGGAAAAATAACAGGGCAGATCCTGGACGAAAAGTCGCAGCCTTTCCCGTTTGTGAATGTCCTGCTGTTGCATGCTAAGGATTCCGTACTCGTAAAGGGACTCGCTGCCGATGAAAGCGGGAAATTCGCATTCGACCAGATAGCAGCAGGCAAATACCTGACGCTCGTGTCGATGGTAGGCTACCAGAAAAGTTACAGTCAGTCCTTCGACGTGAAAGACAATGCCGTAAACCTTCCCACTATCACGCTGCAAACCGACACGAAGTCGCTGAACGAAGTGACTGTGGTGGCCAAGAAACCATTCATCGAACAGGAAATCGACCGTACGGTCATCAATGTCGAAAATAGCATTGTCTCCGCGGGAGCTACTGCCCTGGAAGTGCTCGAACGTGCTCCCGGCGTAACGGTAGATCAGCAGAACGAGCAATTGAAACTTCGGGGAAAAGAAGGGGTGATCGTCCAGATCGACGGAAAACAGACGTTTTTATCCCAACAGGAGCTTATTACCTTACTACGCAACACGCCAAGCGACAACATCGAGAAGATCGAGCTGATCACGAACCCCTCGGCCAAGTACGACGCTGCCGGCAATTCTGGTATCATCAACATCAAGATGAAACGTAATAAGAACTACGGTACCAATGGCAACATCAACCTGGGCGGCGCCTGGGCGAAATATGGCCGTGCAAGCGCAACGGGAACGCTCAACCACCGCGCCGGGAAAATCAGTACGTTCATCAGCGGCGGTGCATTCTATAACAAAGGTTTCAACAACAACGACATCTACCGCCGCATTCCCTACGAGGATAAAGTGACGATCTTCGATCAGCACACCGAGCGGATCAACGAGTCGGAATACTATAATGTCCGCGCCGGTATGGATTATTTTGCAACAGATAAAACCACGGTGGGCGTACTGGTATCCGGGTTCTACAACGATTGGAGTAATCCATTCGGGCAAACCAACACCCGCATTCTCGACGGCGACCTGAACCTCCAGAGAACATTTCGGACCAATGTCTTCAACGGCGGTAAAATGAATAATATCAGTTCCAATGTGAACTTCAAACATCAGTTTACCGACAAAAAAGAGTTGACCTTCGACGTAGATTACGTGCATTACGGCGGCAAAAAGAACAGCAACCTCGATACACGTTACGCTAAACCCGACGGTGCCCCTGACGGAAACCCGGAAATCGTCCGTAACGATATGCCTTCGGATATCAGCATTGGTGTCGCAAAGCTCGATTACACACAGCCGTTGTGGAAAGGAAAACTCGAAACCGGTCTGAAAACCAGTTATGTTACATCAGACAATGACATGGTTTTCGAAACAAAAACCGACGAATGGCAACTGGATCCGACCCGCTCCAACCGGTTCAAATACACCGAGAATGTAAATGCAGCGTATCTGAATTATAGCGGCAGCATCAGCAAAAAGATCAAATACCAGGTCGGTTTCCGCGGCGAACACACACATTCCATCGGTAATTCGGTAACATTGAACCAGAAACGCGACAGAAATTATATCAACCTGTTCCCCAGCATATTTCTTTCCAACCAGCTGGATACGAACAACGTGCTGAATATTTCTTATAGCCGCCGGATCGACCGCCCGAACTACCAGTCGTTGAACCCATTTGAGTTTTACCTCGACCCATACACGTTCCAGAGAGGCAATCCGAACCTTAAACCACAGTACACCAACTCATTCCAACTCGTACACGTTTACAAAAATACAATCAACACCACACTTGCTTACAGCCGGATCAAAGACATGATCGCGGATGAGCTGCCTCAGCAGATCGCGTCGGAGAACAAAACATTCGTTACCTCCGACAACCTGGACAATCAGGACAATATCAGCCTGACCGTCTCATTCCCGATCCCGGTTACCAAGTGGTGGCAAGTGCAGGCGAACTTTACGGGAGTTTACAACCATTACAAGTCATATTACCTTGAACAGCAGCTCGAAATCAAGCAGGCGACCTGGAATATGTACGCCAGCAACCAGTTTACGATCGGCAAAGGATGGTCCGCTGAGCTTTCGGGATGGTATAACAGCAGGGCATTCTACGGATTGTATGCCGCGAAGCCGATGGGAATGATCAATGCAGGTTTGCAGAAAAGCATCCTGAATAAGAAAGGCACGATCCGCCTCAATGTCAACGACATATTCTGGACCAACCGTTTTAATGGGACAGCAATCTACAAAGACATTGATTTCAGAGTGCGGTCTGAATGGCCAAGCCGCCAGTTCAGACTAACCTTCACGTACAACTTCGGTAACCAGAATGTGAAGGGTGCCCGCCAGCGCAATACCGGTTCTGACGATTTGCAGAAACGCGCAGGTGGCAATTAAAAGTGGAATTCCGGTCAAACGTGACCAGTGTTCATAAATTAGTTAGGTTTGTTATGCAGAAAATCCATCCCGCGATGTGCGGGATGGATTTCTTTTTTATAAACCTAAAAAGTGAAATGCTTATGCTTCGAGTGCAGCAACACCTGGAAGCACTTTGCCTTCCATGTATTCGAGCAATGCACCGCCGCCTGTTGAAACATAGCTCACACGGTCGCCGAACCCGGCATTGTTGATCGCAGAAGCCGAATCACCGCCACCGATCAGTGAAAATGCGTCGTTTTCCTCGGTAACAGATACCACCGCCTCGGCGATTGCGTTCGTGCCGGTAGCAAAGTTCGGGAATTCGAATACACCCATTGGGCCGTTCCAGAGCACAGTTTTTGAATTTTTGATGATATCAGCGAAAATCTCGATGGTTTTGGGACCAATATCAAGACCTTCCCATTCGTCAGGAATATCACCAGCGGCAACAACCTTACGCTCCGCGTCATTGGAGAATTTGTCGGCGATCACGGTGTCCTCGGGAAGGATCAGGTTTACGCCTTTGGCTTTCGCTTTTTCTACCAATTCAAGCGTAAGTTCCTGCTTGTCGGCTTCCAGCAACGATTTACCAATGCTTCCGCCTTGTGCTTTGGAGAATGTATATGACATACCGCCGCCGATGATCAGGTTATCGACCTTATCGAGCAGGCGTTCGATGATCAGGATTTTGTCGGAGATTTTAGCTCCACCCATAATCGCGGTGAAAGGTCTTTCCGAATGTTCCAGAAGTCTTTCCGCGTTGTCCAGCTCAGCTTGCATTACATAACCGCAAACTTTGTCGGTGAAGAATTTACCGATCACGGCTGTGGATGCGTGTGCGCGGTGTGCGGTACCGAATGCATCCATCACCCACACTTCGCCCAGTTTCGAGAGTTTCTCAGCGAACTCTTCGTTACCTTTTTCTTCTTCTTTATAAAAACGCAGGTTTTCCAGCAACAAAACCTCACCCGGCTGCAATGCCGCGGCCAACTCGCTAGCGCTGTCGCCAATGCAATCGTCGGCAAACTTCACCGTCTTGCCCAGGATGAGCGAAAGCGGGTTTACCAGGTGTTTCAGGGAGTACTTTTCGGTAGGTCCGTCCTTGGGACGCCCCAGGTGGGACATTAAAATCACGGAACCGCCGTCATTAAGAATCTTGCTGATTGTAGGAATGGTAGCACGGATACGGGTATCGTCCGTGATCTCAAATTTGTCGTTAAGCGGGACGTTGAAATCCACGCGAACCAGGGCTTTTTTCCCTGAAAAATCATAAGAATCTAATGTTGTCATGGGCAGGTAAAATTGTTTTCCATAGGTAGCAAATGTAAACCAATTTCTTAATTATATACTACGCATTTAACAAAACACAGCGCCCAACATGCCTATAATCCAATTTTTACCTTTCATTTTTCTATAAAACAATGAATTAACCAAATTTTAATATAACCGTCCCGCACCTCCCGGTATCCCACTTCCACCATCGAAACTTCAACCAAAAAAACACCGCTCCGGCGCCCCGGTCACTCATTCACACATTCAGTCATTCACACATTCACTCATTCCCCGTTCCACCGCGGCTCATCGCTCCGGCGACCCGGTCAGTCATTCGGTCATTCACACATTCCCCGTTCCACGGCAGCTCATTCAATCATTCACACATTCAGTCATTCACTCATTCCATATTTTTGGTAACTTTATTTCTTCATCAACTAAAAAAGTAATCGTTTTGTCTGCCGAGTTGACCGACCCGTTTGCGAGGGAACAGGTGTTTCCCACGGATTTACCACCCAAATACTACCTTGAATACTTCAACTACGTGCTGGCGTTCGTTCGCAAACGCTATGCGCATATTCTGTATGAGCGTGAACTGGAATTTCTGAAAAATTATGAATCCCTTTCCGAGGATGCACAATGCCTCTTCATCCGTTTCAGCAACCGCAGCAAATCGTTTTTTCGTACCAACAGCCTATCCTATTCCGAAATCGGGGACATGGCCGCAGTGCTTACCGAACTCCTGGAACGCGATTTCATCGAAACACTTTGCGAAGCGCATGACAGCCGGTCCGGCGAGGTGATAGAGCTTTTTACCAAACCCGAATTACTCGAAGTTACCCGGCTGCTCCAACCCGAAGTAATGCCTTCCAAAAGCATTAAAAAGCCCGATCTCGTGCGTTGGCTGCTTTATGAATATGATTTTCAGGTGCTTTGCGAGGTAATTTGTGAAATGGAACCGGTCGTAAAAGTGTCGTTCGAAGCGGAGGTAATGCTGATGAAATTCCTCTTCTTTGGCAACCGGTATGCGGATATGACTGAATTCGTAGTCCGTGACCTGGGCCACGTGCGGTTTCAGTCGTTTGATGAACAGTATTTGTCCATTCAATTCGATACGCGGAAGGACGCTGACGACACGCTGATGGTTTCACTTATGAAAGAAACTTTCGACGTCATTAAGAACGACCGGCCGCCGGAGGAGATTTACGACTGGTTCATGAACTGGCAAGTAGCGAGCGGCACAGGGCTCAGTCATAAGGCATTACCGTCATTCAATACATTTATATTAAAAGTAAGCGCCTGGCTCGAACGCAAGAAAATGCTTTCACAGGCCCTGACGATCTACCAGCTCACAAGCGACGCCCCCGCCCGCGAGCGACGGGTCCGACTGCTGTATAATCTCGGTGAAATCGACGAAGCACTGGCATTGTGCGAGGAAATTTCCGAAAGCCCGCAAAATGCCGACGAGCGCTTTTTCAGCCTTGATTTTTATGAGAAAATCAAAAACAAAAAAGCCCGGACCGTCAAACGGACGACCCAGGCTTTAAAAGCAGCCGAAGCCATTGAAGTTCCGGTTTCCTTCCGTTTCCGGGTGGAGTTCGGCGCGATCACCTATTACCAGGAGCAAGGTTACAATGCGTTTTTCAGCGAAAACGAGCCGTGGCGTGCGTTGTTCGGATTGCTCTTCTGGGACATTATTTACGATACCAATGTGCAGACGATCCATAACCCGCTGCAACGCATTCCCTCGGATTTCTTCCTGCCCGATTTCTATTTCAAACGGTCGGAGCAATTGAAGGAACGGCTCGCCGCCGCGCATTCGCGGGAGATTATCGACGAGCTCGTAAGCCAGACATTCGCGGATAAATACGGCATTACCAATGTGCTCGTGCCGTGGTATGACGGCGCATTAGACAAGGTGCTAACCCTCACCTCGCTCCTCAGCCCCGAAAAGATCCACAAGATCATGCTCGAAATGGCGCTCAATCTCCGCGAAAACACCCGCGGCTTCCCAGATCTGCTCGTTTGGAACGACGACGATTATGCATTCATCGAAATCAAGTCCCCTACCGACCACCTTTCGTCGCGGCAGCTGCATTGGCAGCATTTCTTCGCCGAACACGGTGTGCAGAGCCGGATCGTGCGGGTTAACTGGATCAAGGAGGACGTTACTCTAATGTAAACTCGGCCGTCACCGGGAGGTGATCCGACGCATATTGCTCGTCGATTACCTTCGTGTTGGCGCTTTTAAGTTGGGTGCCCTGCTTGTGCATGATGAAATCGATGGTCTTTTTAGGCATTTCCACAGGGATTGTCGGCTTGCAATCGGCGCAGGAACGCGTGAAGTACTTGTCGAAATAGGCAATTACCGGGCTGTCGGGGGTTGCATTGAAATCTCCTCCGAGGATCATCGGCAGTTGCGTTTCACCAAAATGTTTCCAGATCGTTTCTGCTTGCAGCATGCGGTTAGGCTCTTTCAAACCCAAATGCGTGCTGGCGAAGATCAGCTTGCGGTTGTCGGGCAGTTTCACCGTTACTGCGGCAATGGTACGGTCCTCTTCCTTCAATTCCGGGCGGATCGGCAATGCAAATTTCGCCGAATCGACGATCGGGAATCTGGTCAGCACTGCCACCCCGTAGTCGCCGCCCTGATGGTCGATCGCTTTGGAAAAATAGAATTTCATCCCCGTCAGCGCTGCCAGTTGCTGTGCCTGGTTTTTGCCTTTTCCCGAGCGTTCAGTGTTCACATCCACTTCCTGCAATGCAACGAAATCGGGCTTCTCGGCATTGATCACTTTGGCAATAGCCTCAACATCAATCTTGTCCCCGGCCGATGGCGGATTGCAATGGTGGATATTGTAGGTCATTACTTTGAAACGCTGCTTTTTGGCAGGCTGGTCGGGCAGCGTACCGGCTACTCCGTTGAGTACGAGAAGCGCCAGTAAAGGGAAAAAATAGTTTTTCATCGGTGGTACGAAGATTTGGTAAATAATGCGTCAAAAATAGCGTTTCGCAGGGTAACTACTACCGCCTGATCATCCATTTAAGTTTTCAATTGATCCGTTTCGGGCAATCGGGCATTTTCACTATCATTACACATTCATTAACAATCCCTGCTTCATGAAGCTAAGAAAACTATTACTCACCGCGGCCGCGCTGACGGGCCTCGGTGTGGCGCATGCGCAAACCAGGCCGGAGGATGTGAAAAGTTTCACGCTGGGCAACGGTATGAAATTCCTCGTCCTGGAAGACCATTCGATTCCCACCGCCAATATGTACCTCTTCTGGAAGGTAGGCTCGCGGAACGAGGTGCATGGCATTACCGGCCTCTCCCATTTCTTCGAACACATGATGTTCAA
>CBFGMV010000211.1:0-7651 GCA_965649915.1 uncultured Dyadobacter sp. | reverse complement strand
GGTAGATTTCCATTTGTTCCATATCGATTCATGTTGTGAAAGTGTCACTACGCTCAAAAGCAAAGAACATACCAGCATCGGTTTCCTGACCTCAGGGGCCGGAAAATTTTAATTCATCAACTTAAAAACCAACACTTATGAAAACGTTCATGATCCTTGCCATTGCTGCGCTCTCATCCGTCGCAGCGACATCCTATTCCCAAAGTACAACCGGTTCGGAGCCCAAAAAGCGACCGGCCACACAGGCCAAACCAGCTGAAAGCCCTCACCCAGGCGACCGGAATGAAGAAAGCGGAAAGGTCGGCAAACCCGACAATACCGACGGGACCGCCCAGCAGGCACGGAAAAGCCTCGAAAATGACGGCAGCACGAGACCTGGCGGGGCTTCGCACGAGAACGCCAACGATGCCGGGCGCTATTCGGGTAATGATTCGAAGTCAATATTGAACAGTGCGGAAGCGACCGAACAACGCAGGAAGAACCTGACGGAGACGGATACGACGGTAAAATCCGGAAGCGGCTCGGCACCGAAAAACATGAAGAACCATACCGGCAAGACGGGCAATTACCGGAACCAGGAGATGAAGCGGAAGCAGAAGATACGCGCTAATAATGGCGGCCAGTAAAATGTAAACGAATTTCTACACATCCGCATATTCCGGATGTCGATGCATGGAAAAAACCGCGTTGTCCGGCTGGAACGGGAATTGCTTTTAGCGCACATACTTTTTCAAACATTGTTTTATGAAACCAGAAACAAACTCAGAACCAAAATTTAAAACAGGCAAGACCTCCGTCAACGGCCCTGCGTTACAGGAGCTGTTCCTGGATTGCGTGCGTGACATTTATTGGGCAGAAAACCACCTCGTGAAAGTGCTGCCGAAAATGATCCAGGCGGCCGGTTCGCCAAAGCTTGCGGAAGCAATTGAAACGCACCTCGTTCAGACGAAGGAGCATGTCAGCCGCCTAGAACAGGTATTCGAACTGCTCGGCGAAAAGGCGATCGCCAAGAAATGCGATGCGATGGAAGGTCTTACCAAAGAAGGGGAAGGCGTTATCGAAAGTACGAATGCAGGCACAGCAACCCGTGATGTCGGAATTGTGCTTGCTTCCCAGAAGGTCGAGCATTACGAGATCGCCTCGTACACCGGGCTTATTCTGCTTGGAGAAGCATTGGGGCAGACAGACGCCGTGCAGATTTTCAGGCAGACGCTCGATGAAGAACAGCAGAGCGATCAGCTCCTGGCTGAGATCGCATCAGCCGAGCTGACTACCCAGGCATCACAGGAAGCGTAACCATTTAAGCATCAACACTATGGCGAAAAGGAAAGCACAACAAGATCCGGCGGTCGACCAGCCGGAAAACGATAAGATCAGAAGTCTTGAACCATTCATGGAAGACTCGTCGGGCGAACTGATGAACACCAACACCGGTGTTAAGGTCAACGACGACCAAAATTCCCTGAAAGCCGGCGACCGGGGCGCTTCCCTGCTGGAAGATTTTATCCTGCGCGAGAAAATCACGCATTTTGACCATGAACGAATTCCTGAGCGCGTCGTACACGCACGCGGATCCGGCGCTCATGGCGTATTCAAACTCTACGAGCCGCTGGCGGAGTTTACAAAGGCCGGTTTTCTCAATGATACAGCGATCGAAACGCCTGTTTTCGTACGCTTTTCCACCGTAGCGGGCTCCCGCGGATCGACCGACCTCGCGCGCGATGTCCGGGGGTTTGCTGTCAAGTTTTATACACAGGAAGGGAATTTTGACTTGGTAGGGAACAATATGCCGGTATTTTTTATTCAGGATGCCATGAAATTCCCGGACCTGGTGCATGCCGTGAAACCGGAACCGGATAATGAAATCCCGCAGGCCGCTTCCGCGCACGACACCTTCTGGGATTTTATTTCGGTCATGCCCGAATCGACGCATATGATCATGTGGCTGATGAGTGACCGCGCCATTCCGCGCAGCTACCGGATGATGGAGGGCTTTGGCGTGCATACATTCCGGCTGGTGAATGCGGAAGGCGTGAGCAGCTTCGTGAAATTTCACTGGAAACCCCTGCTCGGGGTGCATTCGGTGGCTTGGGACGAGGCTCAGAACATCTCAGGCAAAGACCCCGACTTTCACCGTCGCGATCTTTGGGATGCGATCGAAAGCGGAAATTTCCCTGAATGGGAACTAGGCCTTCAGATCGTGCCGGAAGAAGATGAATTCAAATTCGATTTCGATCTGCTGGATCCGACCAAAATTATTCCCGAGGAGCTTGTACCGGTACGCCGGGTGGGCAAGCTCACGCTGAACCGCAACCCGGAAAACTTCTTCGCGGAAACCGAGCAGTCCGCATTTCATATAGGGCATGTGGTGCCGGGCATTGACTTTACGAATGACCCGCTGTTGCAGGGACGACTTTTCTCTTATACCGATACGCAGCTGATCCGCCTGGGCGGCCCCAATTTTCAGGAGATCCCGATCAACCGCCCCATTGTGCCGGTTCACAACAACCAGCGGGACGGCTATATGCGGCAGACGATCAACCGGGGCAAGGTCAGTTACGGGCCCAACAGCATTGGTGATAACTTCCCTCTTCAGTCCAAAGCATCGGAAGGAGGATTCACTTCCTATCCCGAACGGATCGATGCACGGAAGGTGCGGGCCCGCAGCAAGAGCTTTCTGGATCATTTCAGCCAGGCTAAACTATTTTTCAACAGCCAGTCGGATCCGGAGAAGAATCATATGATCGATGCATTCAGTTTCGAGCTGGGTAAAGTGCAATCGAATGCCGTGCGGCAGCGGATGCTGGGCATATTGTCGATGGTTGATAAAGGACTGGCGGCGGAGGTCGCATTTGCATTGCGCCTTTCGGTTCCGGAGGATCCGGAGCTGCCTATGAACCGGAGCATTCCCGCCGATGCGGATCCGGCCGATTATGACCCGGTAGTAAAGGAGCCGGTAGTGGCGACATCGCCCGCACTGAGTATGGCCACAAGCCCGAAAGACAGTATCAAAACCAGAAAAATCGCGTTTCTGGCAGCCGATGGAGTCGATGGTAAATCTTTGAACACTGTAAAGACCGCCCTGGAAAAGGCCGGCGCGGTGGTGGAAGTGATCGCACCGCGGCAGAACTTTATCCTTTCGGAGGCCGACGAGCAGATCGCGGTCAATCACAGTTTGCTCACCGCGGCGTCCGTCTTGTACGACGGCGTTTACGTGCCGGGCGGCACCAACAGCGTCGCGACGCTGGAAGCAGATGCCGATGCCGTTCATTTTCTGAATGAAGCATTCAAGCATTGTAAAGCCATAGCCGCGGATACGGGCGCATTACAGGTGATCGAGTCTACCTACTTCGCCAGGAAGGTACCGGCCGAATGTACCGATCAGTCGGTGCTGCTGGACGGCATTGTTTTCGGTGATAAGTCCTCGCAGCTGGCCGACCGTTTCGTTATGACCCTTGCACAGCACCGTTTTTGGGAGCGGGAAAAACCCAGAAAGATTCCCGCATAATGGGTTGATATAGTTAAAAACCGGCTGCGGATTCCGCAGCCGGTTTTTTTGCTTATGACATAATCTGGTACGGTTACTGTTCCCCCACCGGCTTTTGCTGTTCATTCATCTGATGCGCGACCACGCTGTCGGGTGTGAGATTGCTCATCGCGATCTGTACCTTGTTTTTAAACCCCGACACCACCTTGTCTTTTCCCTCCATGAGCGCTGCGTAGCCATCCCGTGCCACGTCCGCCGGGTCGGCCATACTATCCTCGTCCTGAACGGCTTTGCTATCCTGCATATCGGCTTTGTTGAAAAAATCGGTATCTGTTACACCTGGCATCAGGGCTGTGAGGGTAATGTTCGTGTCCTTCACTTCCTCACGCACAGCTTCCGTAAAAGAGAGAACAAACGCCTTCGTTCCGTGGTATACTGCCTGCCATGGGCCCGGGAGCTTGCTGGCAATGGACGCAAGGTTCAGGATCCTGCCCGAATTCCTCGCGGTCATATCGGTGAGGAAGCATTTGGTCAGAATAACGAGCGAGGCTATGTTAAGGTCGATGATCATGAGCTCCCGGTCAATGTCGGTTTTGTCGAATTTACCGTAAACTCCCTGACCTGCATTGTTGACCAGGACGTCGATTTCAATGCCACGCTGCTTGATATCGGCATACAAACCGAATGCCTGCTCGCGATCGAAGAGGTCTTTCGGGATAGCCAATACTTCCACACCGGAGGAGCGCAGCATGGAACTGGTTTCGTCCAGCTCCGCAATATCCCTGGCGGTAATCACGAGGTTATAGCCGTCTTTGGCAAAAAGTTTGGCAAGTTCAAGTCCTATTCCGCTGGTAGCCCCGGTGATCAGGGCATACTTTCCATTATTTTCCATTGTGTCTGATATTTGGATGAAAGGCGCGGTATCAGTAAAAACCGTGCCCGGCAGATAGCGACCGGCTGCCCGGCGCTGTGTGGGCAAGCGGAGCGATTAACCCGCATATACACTCCGCTCTTCCAGCAACAATTGCATGGAGGCCAGCACAAAGTCGAAATCCTGGCGGGCGTTCCAGTCGATGGTTTTGTGCAGGGTCTGGTTCAATGGGCCCCAGCGTTCAGGCTCTCCGTCCATGCTGATGACAATGCTGGGCGTGCCGGTGGCCGCCGCGATGTGTGATACGCCGGTGCAGTTGCTGATGAGCAATGCCGACTCCCGTATCAGCTGCCCGATCTCGCCTGCGCCCGTGCGGCCGGTAAGGTCAATGGCCGGGTAGTCCATGCTGTCGATGACCTGCCGGGTAACAGGTGACTCGGCGGCTGTTCCTGTGACCACCACCTGGTAGCCCATTCCCGCGCATTGGTCGGCCAGGCATGCAAAATGCGAGGGCGGCCACTGGCGCCAGGTGCCGCGCGAACCCGGGTGCACACATACATAATGTCCCTCTTCCAGCATTGGGTTTCTCGCGTGAAACTGGTTTGCTTCGGCATGGGTTACCGGATATTCGAGATGGGTACCCACCGAGGGAATGCCCAGGTGCGTCATGAGGCGCAGATGCCGTTCTATTTCGGAAATGCCGGTCGGGTATTCGAGGAAGCGTGCAGGGTCCCGGTAGTTGCCTTCGCTGTGAAATCCCGCAACGGGTCCGGCCAGGAAATTTTCCAGCATTTCGTTGACAATGCTGCCGTTGCCCTGCATCTGAAGAATCAGGTCGAACGGCTTCCGGCGCATCGTGCGTTCGAACTGTTGCCATTTACCCGGATCAACCACTTGCTCGGGTAATCCTTCATAACCGGGAAAATGGATGAATTCGTTGACATACCCGCTGAACCGCTCGCAGAACGAACTGGCCCACGGAAGTCCGAGCAGCGTAATTTCAGCCTTGGGGTAAGCATTCCGCAATGCGCGCAGCGCCGGCACGGAACATAGCATGTCGCCCAGTTGGAGTGCCCTGAAAACGGCAATGCGGCGCGTGGAGTCGGTTGGAAATATCATAAGAAGAATACTTTGTATCGCAGTGCCCCGCGAATGGTCCAGTAAACAGACAGGTATGGAATCACAAATGAAGTAACCAGCATTTCCAGCCGGTGCTCAAACGATGGATCGGTGCCCTTGAGGCGTTTGACCACAAAGAACAGCAGCGAGCATAGCCATATCAGCAGGGCCGTCACTCCGATAGCGGGTGCATCGAGCGCGAACCCGATGGCCGCCGTGACATTCGCTAGTATAATGACATAATAATTCCAAACCGGCCCCCGCGCGATCCGACGCCGGTACAGGTCGGGATGTTTCTTGAAAAGCAATGCATTGAACATACTTTTTCGCTGCTCGGCAATACTTACTCCCCAGCGAGCCTCGCGGACGGGGTGACACACCACGGCCTCACTGACATGCGCAATCGGGACCTGGTTTTTCAGCAACTCGAACTGAAAGTCGGAGTCTTCGCGCCAGGCGGCGGGAAATGCCTCGTCAAAGCCTCCGTTGAGGTCCAGCGCCGCCCGGCTGCACGCGCAGTTGGCAGTAATGAATTCCGCTGTGGAAAGGTGGGCGACGTTTTTCTCGTAGTCCGTGGGGCATTCACGCACGGGAACCGTTACGCGGCCAGTGAACGCGATATACTCCTGATCGTGATAACGGTAAGCCCGCCAGTAAGCGGAGAGCCAGCCGGGATCGGGGATACAGTCATCATCGGTGAATATAACCAGGTCTCCGGACGTCCGGTGCCAGCCGTAGTTACGGACCGCAGCCGGCCCTCTTTGCTTGGGCAGGCTGTAAAAGGCGATACAAAAATCAGGGTGCTCCTGCGCAAATTCCTTCACGAGCGCCCCGGTTTGAGCGTCGGGGCCATCGGAGACGACCACCACTTCAAAAAAACATCCCGGATAGCGCTGCCGGTATAGGGCGGCCAGGCATTTATGCAAAAGCCCGGGCCGTCTGAATGTCGGTATGACGATGCTGATGCTGGCTGTAATCATTACTTTTCGAGAATAAATGAGTTGATGATCAAAGCGTCGAAAGGGGAGGTCCAGAAGCATTCGATAGCGTCCCTGGGCGAGCATACAATCGGTTCGCCGCGAGTGTTGAACGAGGTGTTCACCAGTACCGGCACGTTGGTAATCGCTTTGAATGCGCTGATCAGGTCATAGTATAGCGGATGCTGTTCGCGGTTGATCGTCTGCACGCGGGCCGTGCCGTCGGTATGGCGCACGGCGGGAATGCGGTCCGCTTTATCCTCCCTCACCGGATACACGAAAAGCATGAACGGGGATACGTCCGCATCTTCGAACCATTCGGCAGCATCCTCTTCGAGCACAACGGGCGCCACCGGCCTGAAATCCTCCCTGTCTTTGATATCGTTGAGCCGGGCCTGCATTTCGGGGTGGATCGGGGAGGCGAGTATCGAGCGGGCACCCAGCGAGCGCGGGCCGAACTCCATTCTGCCCTGATACCACGCGATGATCTTGTCCTGGGCCAGGATCTCGGCCGTTTCCTTTGCGACGTTGGTGAGCCGCTTGTACGGCATTTTGGCCCAGATCATAAACTGCTCGATCTCCTGGTCGGTGTATTCCGGCCCCCAGTAAACATGCTCCATCGGCGCGGTGTACCGCGCTCCCTCTTCCCCGGTACGCAGGCGCACATCCAGCCATTGGGCAGCACCCAACGCTGTCCCGGCGTCACCGGCGGCGGGCTGCACCCACACGTTCTTGAATGGACCCCGGTCGCGGATGACCGCATTCATGACGCAATTCAGCGCGACGCCTCCCGCCATACAGAGGTTTTCTGCGCCGGTTTGTTCGTGCAGCCAGTAGGCGAGTTTCAAAACCGTTTCTTCCAATGCTTTTTGCAAAGAGTGCGCAATATCGTGATGAAGCTGTTCGAACGGATCGTCCTTTTTGCGTCCCGGGCCCCACCACTGTGCAGGGTCGAAATCGTCGATCGTGTACTGGCCGTCATCCTGCACATGGATTACCGAGCGAAAGTCTTCGAGATAAACCAGCCGGCCGTAGGACGCCAATGCCATTACCTTGTACTCGTCGGACGAATGCAGGAACCCCAGGTAGGTCGTGACCTTTTCGTAGAGCATCCCCAGTGAATGCGGCATGTCTACCGAGTCAATCTGGACGAGTGAATTGTTTTTGCCAATAAAATAACCCGTAGTCGCTTTCTCA
>CBFGMV010000210.1:0-7749 GCA_965649915.1 uncultured Dyadobacter sp. | reverse complement strand
GGCTTACATTGCATTGGGGCACGGCCTGGTGGCAGCGGCTACGGAAGATGTGGACGCTACACCGATGGAAGGCTTTGACGCCGCCAAGGTGGATGAAATCCTCGGCCTCCGTGAAAAAGGTTTGCGCAGCGTTGTGATCCTCGCATTGGGATACCGCGACGCCGAGAAAGACCCTTACGTGAATGCGAAGAAGGTGCGCCGGTCGCACGAAGAACTTTTTATTTCCATCTGAGCTTTCTAGTAACAGGAGTTTGAAAGTCAGAAATGGTCAGGATAGTCAGGGATTGTTGAAACAATAAATGACAACACCAGACAAAAAATGACTCCCCTCCAAATATCTCAATACACAAATATTGGTATCATGAAAGTCGAAATATGGAGTGACGTAATGTGCCCTTTTTGCTATATCGGCAAAAGGCGTTTTGAAAGCGCCCTGGCGGAGTTTCCGCAGCGGGACCAGATCCAGGTGGAATGGAAAAGTTTTCAGCTGAATCCACAAATGAAAACGGAACCTGGAAAAAGCATTAATGAGTATCTGGCCGAAACCAAAGGCTGGACGCCCGAATATGCCCAGCAAATGAACGACCACGTGACCAATATGGCTGCCGAAGCCGGTTTGGAATACAATATGGACAAGGCGGTTCTCGCCAACTCGTTCGATGCACACCGGTTTCTGCAATTTGCAAAAACAAAAGGATTGGGCGACGCAGCGGAAGAGCAGCTTTTCAAAGCATACTTTACAGATGGCAAAAATACAGCCGATCACGAAACGCTGATCGAACTCGGAACTGCCATCGGCCTGGATGGTACGGAACTGAAAGCTGTTTTGGACGGTACGAAGTTCAGCGATGACGTTCGCAGGGATATTTACGAAGCGCAGCAGGTCGGTGCACGTGGTGTGCCATTCTTTGTCCTCGACCGCAAGTACGCGGTTTCGGGCGCTCAGCACACGGAGACATTCCTCGGAGCGCTCCAACAATCATTCACAGAATGGGAAAAAGCCAACCCCAAGCCGCTGGTGAGCCTCGCCGATGGTGCCAATTGCACGATCGACGGGCAATGCGACTAGGCATCCTATTTCCATACTCAAAAGCGGTACATTGCTCTGGCAGTGTACCGCTTTTTTTGTCCCGTGCATCACTGGTACGGTTCTGTAAGTAAAGTCAGGTGAGCGGTCTGTAATGTCATGTATTTTGTGCTAATTGCGACAATGGCTTGCACAAATAACAGACTCACACCCGTTCCTGTCAGCACTTACACCTTACTGTATGCGTTTTCTGGTCTTTCTGATCTTCTTCCTTGTGATGCAAAAAATCGCCCATGCGGGCGGAATCAGGGGACGTATTACCACAAAAAACGGTGAAGCACTTCCCTACGCGGGCATAGCCGTGAAGGGCACGAGCAATGGAACAATGGCCAACGAGGAAGGTGAATATGAGTTCACGCTCGCTCCCGGCAATTATGAGATCATTTTCCAATACCTGGGTTTTAAGAGCATTTCCAAAACCCTCACAGTCGGTAACGACTTCACAGAGCTGAACGTGACGATGGAGGAGCAGGCGCTGAGCTTGCAGGAGGCGACCGTCGGCAAATCGAAAGAAGATCCGGCTTACAGCATTATGCGACGAGTCATTGCCAAGGCCCGTTTTCATCAGTTGCAGATAAGGGGCTACACCGCCAAAGTATATTCGAGAAGCACGGGTGTGGCCACCAAAATCCCTTTTTTGCTTCAAAAGCGGTTAAAAAAGGAAGGTGTACAGCAAGGCAAGCCGATTCTGAACGAGAGCGTGGCGGAAATCAAATACCGACGTCCCAACAATTACAGCCAGCGCATTATTTCCACGCGTAACAGCCTCGACAACAGCATTCCCTCTCCGAACGAGTACATCCTGGCCAGTTTATACAGCCCTGAGATTGCCGGCACCATTTCGCCCTTGTCCCCCAAATCCTTTGCCTACTACAAATTTGAATATGAAGGGTATTTTGAAGAGCGGGGCGAGATTGTCAATAAAATAAGGGTTATTCCCAAAGCATATGGTGAAGGGGTCTTCAAAGGGAGCCTTTTCATTCTCGAAGATCGCTGGGCAATTCACAGCTACGATTTGCAAACCACCACCAGCGGTTTGAATATTTCAGCCAAGCAGATATTCAGCCCGGTGCAGGGCGTATGGATTCCCGTTAACCAGCAGTTCCGGCTGAACGGCGGCTACCTCGGCTTCGCCGGCGAATTCCGTTACCTCGTTTCGCTTACTTACGACAAACTGGATGTGGACCCGGGCCTGCGGGAAGACATCCATATCGTCGACCACAAAAAGGAAGAAACAGCGAAAGTAAAAGGCGGCAAAGACCTCGAAAACCTGATCCAGGCGCAAAAGGAATTTTCAACCAAAAATTTCAGGAAACTCACCAAACAATACGAAAAGCAACAGAAAAAGGAACAAAAGGAGCAGCTGGGCAACGACCGGCTTGTGCGGCAGGATTCCATCGTGATCGATTCGATGGCTAACAAGCGCGACACCATCTACTGGCAGGCATTGCGGCCCATTCCGCTTACCAAATCGGAAGTTTCGAGCTACGTTACGCAGGACAGCATTAAAATCGTCAAGGATTCCATCAGGGTCAAAACCAAACCCGATTCCACCCATTTTAAACCTGTACACCTGCTCCTCGGTAATACCTATGCACTGGGCGACCGGAATTCCTTTTATTTCAAAAGCCCGCTGCTTTCAATCAGCTATAACTCCGTGGAGGGAAACGCCATTAATTTCATCACCGAATGGCAAAAGCGCTGGGGCAAATCGTCGTATTTCAGTCTGCGACCGCTTGTGCGCTACTCATTCGGGCGCAAGCGGCTATACGGCAACCTCGAAACGAATATAGGCGGAAGAAACTGGAACCTGGGACTTTCGGGCGGAGAAATGGCGTCGCAGATCAATAATCGTGACCCTATCCCACCCCTACCGAACAGTATTGCCGCGCGCTTTGTCGACCGCAGCCTGATGAAGGTCTACCAGAAACAATTTGGCCACATTCAATATACGCTCCGTAATATCGGCGACGTGCTGAGCCTGAATGCAAACCTGGATTTTGAACACCGCAAAGAGCTTTTTAACCAGGAAAGTGCCCGGCCGATCATTTTTTGGAGCCAGTTCGGTTTCACGCCCAACCGGCCCGTGAACCGCGAGCTTGCCAATACCGGCTTTGAGGAGCACAATGCCTGGATATTCGACGTTACTGCCACCCTGCGTCCGTGGAGGCGATACCTGGTCCGGAATGGAGAGAAACGGTATTTGAGGAGCCGCGGGCCGGCATTTATTGTAAATTATAAGAGCGCGCTCGGCTTTTTGGGAGATTCGGATTATTCGCTGCTCCAAGGTACTATCCGCCAGGATCTGAGCCTCGGCCCGCGCAGCAACCTGGAATATCTGGTGAATGCCGGTGGTTTCATAAGTAGCAAACAAATGTACTTCCCGGACTACCATCACTTCATGGGCAACGAATTCTTCTTTCAGTACGTCTACCCGCCCGATCAGTTCCGCATGCTGCCCTACTACCGGTATAGCACCGCGAAATGGTTTTTTCAGACGCACCTGACCTGGACAATGCAGCATTTCCTGCTCACGCGCATACAAGCGTTACGCGTGACGGGCATTTCGGAGACCTTGCAACTGCATTATCTGCGGGTACCTACGATGCGGAATTACTCCGAAGCGGTTTATGGGATAGATAATATCATGCGGATCGTCCGGTTGGAGGCCGTTGCGCAATTCCATGACTCACATTTCGAGGGCATGGGATGGCGCATCGGTGCCTCCTTTAAGTTTGGACGATAATTACTTTGTTTTGGTGGCTTTGAAGCGGGGAGCCGCTTTCGGCAACGACGGCCACACATTATTTTCTGTATCCATATCTGCCATGCGCTGGCTCGGATCGATCACGATCAGGCGGACATCCGAAAGATCGCGATCGATCGTGAATGTGTATTCCGGGAAAGCCCAACCCCAATCGGCCATTAATGTGGTTTTGGGATACAATTTCTCCTCTTTCTCCCCTCGCATGATTTCGAGCGGAATGTAAAAATTCTCCTGGGTTCCATCCTTGTAGCTCACCACAACGTCCAGCGGCATGGGCATTTGTCCAATCCTTTCCAGTACCACCTCCGTTTTACCGGCATTGGCAACCACTTCCCTGATACCATAGTCGATCGTTTTGGTGGTTCCGACAAAGTTCTCCCAGTACCAGTCCAGTTCAAGTCCGGATTCCTTTTCCATGATCCGTTTCAGGTCGGTCGGGTTCGGGTGTTTGAATTTCCATTCATTGAAATACCGTTTCATACCCTTTTCAAACTTCTCCTTCCCGATAATGTAGGCAAGCTGGTTCAGAAAAACGGCACCTTTGGAGTAGCTGGCCACGCTGTAAGCGCGATTGGTGTTGTAAAAATCGGCGTGGGTCGTCAATGGCTCTTCCAGGCCGGACTTCACCAGACTCCGGTAGCTGGCGGTCGACGAGCGCTGCACGTCGCCCCTCACCGGAAAGAGTTCAGCCATCACGATGTTCTGTGCATAAGTCGTAAAACCTTCGTCCATCCAGGGATACTTGGATTCGTTGGTACCCAGGATCATCTGGAACCAGCTGTGAATGGATTCGTGAACCGTTACGCTTGTCAATGCATTGAGGTTCAGTCGACCCATGATCAAAGTCGCCATCGGGTATTCCATTCCACCATCGCCGCCCTGGATCACCGAATATTGTTTATAGGGGTAGCGGCCAAATTTTTCGTTCATGATTTTGAAAGACCGGACTGCCAATGGCTCCATTTCCTTCCAGACGTTAGCAAGGGTGTCGGTCTGATAGAAAAAATGCAGGTCGAGGTCGTCATCCACTTTGACTACATCGTGTTTGTAGTTCCGATCAGCTGCCCACATGAAATCATGTACTTCGGGCGCTACAAAATGCCAGGTAAGGCGGTCGCCCGGCTTATGAGTGATGCTTTTGGAAGAATAGCCGTGGCCTATCTTATCCGGATTCTGCAAATAGCCTGTTCCTGCGATCGTGTACGCGGCATCCATGGTGATTTTCACATCAAAATCCCCCCAGATCCCGTAAAATTCGCGACCGATATAAGGATTGGAATGCCAGCCTTCATAATCATACTCGCACATTTTGGGATACCACTGCGCCATCGAATAGTCGATACCTTCACTGTTATTGCGACCCGTCCGGCGGATTTGAACCGGCACTTGCGCTTCAAACTCCAATTCAAAAGTATGCTGCGACTTTGGAAGGATCTTCTCATTCAAAGTCACTTCCAGGATCGTCTCCACGATCTCATATTTCAGCGCCTTGCCATTCTGTTTCAGCGACAGCACCTTTTCGTAACCGATCTCATTCGGCGACAATTTGGAAATGCGATCTTTCACACGGCTATCCGGGTCGCTGATCGACCGCGAACGCACGTCCATCTGGCTGCCCGGCTGGAAGGCATTCAGGTAAAGATGATAAAATACTTTTTGAAGCGTGTCGGGAGAATTGTTAGTGTAAACAAGTTTTTGCGAACCCTTGTATTGATGTTTGACCGCATCAAAATCCACCTCGATCTGATACTTCGCACGCTGCTGCCAACGGTCACTTTGTGCTGAAACACGGAAAGCAAGTGCGACCAGCAGCAACACAGAAAATTGAAACTTCATTCGTAGTCGGGTAATTTGGTTAAAATACAAAATAACAAAAATGTCGTATCGGTCAGGAAAGTTGAACAAGGTTTTACCTTTCAAATCAGTTCCAAAAATTGATCTCCGCACACGAAACTGGGCATCATTCTCCACAAAAAACCTCATTTATAAGCCATTCCAATGATCCAAGGGCTATTTGAGGCGGATCCGCTGCTGGCACAGAGTTGGTAATTATTTAATCAGAAATCAATAATCAAAAACCTAAATATTTGTCAATCATGCTTAGATGGACCGTAATATTTCTGATCATCGCTATCGTTGCCGGGATCTTAGGTTTCGGAGGTATAGCAGCAGGCGCAGCCGGAATCGCAAAAATTCTTTTCTTCGTATTCCTTGTCCTTTTCGTGTTAAGCTTATTAAGTCGTGGAGTCGGGCGATCCTGACGCCATTGCGGGAAATACCAAATGAAAAAAGCGGACAAAAGTCCGCTTTTTTCGTAAAGACCTTATTTTATTCCCACTCAATGGTAGCCGGCGGCTTCGAAGAGATGTCGTAAACGACCCTGTTTACTCCCTTCACCCGGTTGATAATGTCGTTCGAAACCTCCGCGAGGAAATCATACGGCAAATGCGCCCAGTCGGCAGTCATACCGTCGACAGAGGTTACGGCACGCAATGCGACCACCCGCTCATATGTGCGCTCATCGCCCATCACGCCTACGCTCTGCACAGGCAAGAGCATTGCGCCGGCCTGCCATACATCCTTATAGAGGTTCCATTTGCGAAGCCCTCCGATGAAGATGGCGTCAACCTCCTGTAAAATCGCCACTTTCTCAGGCGTAATGTCGCCAAGAATGCGGATCGCCAGACCAGGTCCCGGGAATGGGTGACGGCCCAGAATTTTCTCGTCAATTTCGAGGGTACGTCCGACCGCCCGCACTTCGTCTTTGAACAAAGTGTTGAGCGGTTCAACCACTTTCAATTTCATGAAATCAGGCAACCCACCTACATTATGGTGAGATTTGATCGTTGCCGAAGGTCCTTTGATCGAAACGGATTCGATCACGTCGGGATAAATAGTACCCTGCCCCAGCCATTTCACTTCCTCGATCAGGTGTGCTTCCTGATCGAAAATATCTATAAACGCTTTCCCGATCGCTTTACGTTTTGCTTCGGGTTCGCTAAGACCTTCCAACGCCTGGTAGAAGTGTGATTTTGAGTCGACACCTTTGATATTCAGGCCCATATCCTGGTATGAATGCAGCACCTGCTCGTACTCATCTTTCCGCAGCAGTCCATTATCCACGAATATACAGTAGAGGTTCTTTCCAATCGCATGGTGGACCAGCGTGGCAGCCACCGTGGAATCCACACCACCGGACAATGCCATCACAACCCGGTCGTCGCCCAGCTTTTTACGGAGCTGCGCAATGGTTTGCTCTACAAATGACTCGGAGGTCCAATCCTGTTTGCAACCGCAAATGTTTACTACAAAGTTATGCAGCAACTTTTTCCCTTCCGTGGTGTGGGTTACTTCGGGGTGGAACTGGATGCCGTAAGTCAGCTCATCCTCCACTTTGAATGCAGCTACTTTCACGGATTCCGTCGAAGCGATCACGTGGAAGTTCTGAGGTGCACGTACGATGGTATCACCGTGCGACATCCAAACCTGCGAAGATTCTGAAAGACCGGCCAACAGCGACGAATCACTATCATCTATTTCCAGACGGGCACGGCCATATTCGCGGTGCTGCGAAGGCTTCACATCACCTCCAAGCTCTTGTGCAAGCAATTGAGCTCCGTAGCACACACCCAGCAGGGGTATCACCTTACGGAACTTGTCGAGATCAATCCGGGGAGAATCCGCGTCACGAACCGAACACGGGCTTCCTGATAGAATTACGCCTTTGACGTTGGGAGTGAGATCGGGGAAATTGTTGTATGGGTGGATTTCACAATAAACATTCAGTTCACGGACTCTTCGTGCGATCAATTGTGTGTACTGTGAGCCAAAATCTAAAATAAGAATTTGTTCAGTCATATATATATGCTATCTAAAATGTAAAGGTAGACAGATT
>CBFGMV010000209.1:0-7851 GCA_965649915.1 uncultured Dyadobacter sp. | reverse complement strand
CTGAGAAGCGAGATGTCCGCAAATGGTGGGTGCTACGACATGCATTCCGCTCGAAGACGAAATGCCAGAGGTTCGCAAACCTTTCGAAGATGTGGATTTCGACATATCAACTATATTTTATTTCGGCGAAAGCATATTACTGCCTGCATATCGCGGTTTGGGCATCGGACACCGTTTTTTTGATGAACGCGAGACGCATGCCCGAAGCTTTGGAACATTCCGGCTTACCTGTTTCTGCTCAGTCGACCGGGGCGACACGCATCCACTGAAACCTGAGGGCTATCGCCCGAACGACGCATTCTGGACCAAACGTGGCTATGTGCGGGAACCAGCGCTGCAAAGCACGATGGAATGGCCTGACATCGGCGAGGTCGTTTCCACTCCCAAGCGCATGATTTTCTGGACAAAACCACTTAGCCGTTAAAAAGACCACCCTATGCATGTCGTTGTCGCCACAGCACAATATCCTATTAGCGAACACGCTGGTTTCGTTGCCTGGCAAGCGCATACCGAGCGCTGGGTCGCCGACGCGGCCATCCAAGGTGCGCAACTGCTGTTGTTCCCCGAATACGGTTCTATGGAAATCGTCAGCATTTTTAACGAGTCGATGCGGCAGGATATCCGGCGGCAGGTTATCGAGCTGGACGCTATCAAAGGCGATTTCTGCACCACTTTTGAACTACTAGCCCAAAAATACGGAGTGATCATCGTTGCCCCGAGCATACCCGTTGTCGAAAATGGCTTGCATTATAACCGGGCCTATGTATTTTCTCCCGCGGGCATGGCGGGTTACCAGGACAAGTTTTTCATGACCCGTTTCGAGGATGAGCACTGGGGCATTCAAAGCGCACCTAAGCAACTAACGCTATTTGAAGCGGCGTGGGGTAAATTTGGGGTCCAGATCTGCTATGATGTCGAATTCCCCCTGGGCTCGCAGAAGCTCTGTGAGGCAGGCGCGTCGCTGATATTGGCTCCCAGTTGTACGGAAACCATCCGTGGCGCGACGCGAGTGCATGTGGGCGCACGGGCGCGGGCGCTGGAAAACCAGGCATTTACCGTCGTTTCACAAACCGTTGGAGATGCATTGTGGTCGCCGGCTGTGGATATCAATTATGGGTATGCAGCCTGCTACACGACGCCCGACAAGAACATGCCGGAAGAAGGTATCCTGGCGACCATGCCACCACAACAGGAAGGATGGCTGATCCGGGAGCTTGACTTCTCGCTGATTGAGGAAGTAAGGCGCGACGGCCATGTGTTTAATTTCAAGGACCAGTCGCGGATGAAGATGGACGTGCTGGACGACGACATTTCCATCATTCACAGGAAAGTATAGTAAAAGCGGCAAGGAGATCGACACCGTTTCCCGCATTGATCTCCTTGCCAACTACTTACTTTTCTCCCCGGAAGCAGGTGCCGTCAACTGATCAATCCTCAATGTAAGCAATGCAAGCGCATCATGGATCGCTTTATTTTCAGCCTTGAAACCCACGTTCTCACCTTCCAGCTTTGAATTCTGTCTCGCAAGCTCCTTCACCGACTCGATCAAATGCGGGATGAGACCGGTGTAGTTGAGCGATTTGAATCCTTTTTCGTCGGTCTTGACGAGTTCGGGAAACAATTCTTCCACTTCCTGAGCGATGAGGCCGGTTTGTAACGACTGGTCCCGCCCCTTGTCTTTCCAATAATAATGATAGCCGCTGAGGTCCGTTAGTTTCCTGAGGCTGGGTGAAAGCGGAGAAAGATCACGTTTGAGGCGGCGATCGGAAGATTCACTTATAATTCCATTAACCCCCAGATTTCCCTCTATTAAAGCTCCGCCATTTCCATAAACCTGAAATTTCCACTGATTCCCTATAAAAAACCCGATGGAATTATCTCCGGACATGCCCGTAAAACCGACGGGATTGTCCTGGGAATTATCGAAGTAGATTCCCGCCGTATTGTAGGAGTGTCGCATGCGGGCCCGTCCTCCCACTTCCAAAATATGGGTTGGAGAAAGCGCATCGTTCCCAATCCCGACATTGCCGTTCCGAAGCACAGTAACTGCATTGGAAAGACCATTGTACGCCACACCGTTGCCGATCTGAAAGATCCGGTCATGAGGTTGCAGGCCCGCCTTCGTTCCTATCGGGTTATCCTGGACGTTATTCCAGGCCCCTATTGTCGTTGCGCTCCATGCTTTGGCTATTACCCCGTTTCCCATGGCAAATGACTCGTCTCCTTCCGCCCAGGCACCACTGCCAAAAGCGACAGCATTTGTGCCGTAAGTAGTGTTTCCGGTACCAGCAGAGATCGCATACTTGTCCGACACCTGAAAAGCCCATTTCCCTCCCATAAATAGTCCCACTTTGTTATCATTAACCATTCCCACAAAACCCGTTTCTTCCCCCGCAGAGTTATCGAAATGAATACCGGCCGTAGCTCCGATGTGACGGATCCGCGCCCGGCCCGCTACGTCCAAAGTATGTTCAGGGGAATCGATGGCCGCTCCCACTCCTGTGTTGCCATTGTCTGCAACCTGCAAAAGCCATTTATTTCCCATGTACAGGCCAACCTTATTATCATTGACCATACCTATGAAACCGGCAGGTACATGGGATGAGTTATCAAAATGAATTCCTGCCGTGTTGATGCTGTGGTGAATACGCGCCCGTCCTCCTACATCCAATCTGTACGCTGGTGCCAGTACGTTGTTACCGATTCCGATATTCCCGTTTCTCAGAATAGTGATGGCATTGGACAGAAACTGGCTGCTTGATCCGTTCCCAACCTGAAAAATACGGTCAAAACCTGATGCCCCTGCCGAGGTACCGGCAGGATTGTCCTGTACATCATTAAATGCACCGAATGTTGCGGAGCCGAACGCCTTAGAATATGTAGTTTTCCCGAACGCAAATGCCGACTGTCCCGATGCCATTGTTTCTTCGCCCATCGCTACTGAATATGGTCCGTCCGCATACGACTTAAACCCCATTGCCACACTTCCGTTTGCCTTTGCCCTGGTCTGACTTCCCATCGATACGGATGCCGCACCGATATTAAGGTCATTCCAGATCGTGTTAAGCGTATAGCCTGCACAAAAAGCCGCTTTCCGGGGATACCAGATCAATCGGGAGCCATCTCCCACAGCAGACAAGGAATTTCCATTGTTGTAGATTCCCGTTTGCACCACAGGTTCATTATGTCGCCAGGATTCCGATGTAACAGCATGATTTGCATAAGGTACACTCAGCAGTTGAACCGACCCCAGATCATGAATATTGCCACTGCCCAAATCAAGCTGCACCTGCAGATAATAGCTATCCAACCCCCATTCGATTGTGTTGAAAACGCCACTATTGATCTGGTCTCCACCACCTACCGCAACATTAAAGACGCCACCTGACGCAACCGTCACGTTACTATGCGTCTCATCGAACACCGTCTGCCCGCTCGCGGAGCTTTTATGAATAATAAAACGGAGCGATGAAATAACGCTGCCTGCTGGTAAAACCTTTCCGGTCGCGTCTCTGGCGACACCTTGAAAACCAAATTTCTGAGGAGTCTGTGCACTTGTTGTGAAGTACATTAAAAAAGACAAGCAGAGAACTGCACTGAAGGTCGAACTAAAATTTAGAATGCCTGCTGCCTGCTGCCTTAAACGATTTTGTTTGTTCATAAGAATTGTGATTAAGCCGAGAAGGTTATTTTGGATAATTGAATATCAGATATCGCGACCAAATAGGACCTGCCAAATGATCAGTCGGCAACGCGGAAAATATCAGACGGTTTATATGCTGTACATTTTAGAGAATATTGACCTGGAAGCGGTTCGTTCTTTACCTGACCGGTCCCAGCCGTAAAAAACGGCTCAGTAAACTATTTGGAATAACTGCTCAATCTTGACTTCGGATTAACACGTAGTGCCATTTCCAAAGCTTCCAGCCTTTTTACTATTTCGCTATTCTGTTCGGAGATGCCGTTATTACTTAATTTAAGGCGTTTATTTTCTGCACCAAGCTTTTCATTTTGTCCGGCAAGCTCCTTCACTGATTCGATCAAATGCGGGATCAGGCCGATATAATTGACAGACTTAATACCTTTTTCGTCCGTGTAAACCAATTCGGGAAAGATCTCTTCCACTTCCTGTGCGATAACACCGGTTTGGAGCCCCTGATCCGCGTTTTTTTTCCAGAAGTAATGATAGCATTTCAATTGGTTAACCTTGCCCAATGAAGCAGTAAATGGAACAATGTCTCGTTTTAACGTTACATCTGACGAGTTGATGTAACCAACGGCCGAGACCGTGCCCTGTACGGACAGTTGCTTAGCCCAAGCCTGAGTCGCTCCGACGGAAAAAGAAACAACCTCAGTCGGATTCGAAAACGGATTATTCGTAAACTTAAATTGCAATTCATTACCGCTCTCGTCCATACGAATTGTGGCGACGGTATCGATGATCCCGACCTCCTGAAATGCAACTTTTTTAGCTCCGTCAAAGTAAATTCCAGCAGTACGCCCTGGTTCATGCCGCAGATGTATCCTACCATTCACGTCTAATGGATATTGTGGATCAAAAACATTCGACCCGATGCCTAAATTGCCCCGCATAAATCCATTACCGGTGTGATCGACCCAGAATTTCCAAGAATTTCCTACATGAAACCCCAATTGACTATTAGAGATCATCCCGATAAAACCGCTCTGATTATTTTGAGAATCATCAAAGCGAATGCCCGATGTGCTGTTCCCATGATGGCGAAGCCTTATCCTGCCTCCAACATCCAGCAGATGGGTAGGATCTGTCACATCATCCCCGATTCCCACATAACCATTGTTTTTTACCTGAAAGCGCCATTTGCTGCCCACATAAAAGCCGATCTTCTCATCATTGACCATCCCGACAAAACCACTGATGTTGTTTTGAGAATCGTTGAAATAGATTCCAGCGGTTGAATTTACGGTATGCCTGATCCTGGCACGGCCGGCAAGATCCAGCGTGAATTCCGGTACAAAAATGTCCGTACCTACACCTAACTTTCCATGCATAAAACCGTTTCCTGCACCATTCACCCAAAATTTCCAGGAATTGCCCACGTGAAAGCCCAATTCATCGTCGGATACCATTCCTACCAATCCGGTTGTCACATTCTGTGAATTATCAAAATGGACCCCGGCGGTTGTGTTTCCCTCATGCCGGACCCTGAGCCTGCCACCCAAATCAAGTCTGTAAGCCGGATCAATAACATTGTCCCCTATTCCTACATTGCCATTGTCCATCACCTGGAACCGCCACTTGTTCCCGATATAGAACCCGATCTTCTGATCGTTGATCATACCAGTAAAGGCAGACAATGAATTTTGAGAGTTGTTGAAGTAAATACCTGCTGTGCTGTTCACTTTGTGCCTCAACCGCATCCTGCCATCGATATCCAATGGAAAAACCGGAACCAATGCGTCTTTTCCAATTCCGACGTTCCCATTACGGAGTACTGTAAACGCATTGGAGACATCCTGGGGACTCGACCCATTTCCAATCTGGAAAATACGGTCGGTCACAGACGCACCGGCTCCGTGGGGAGCCGGTGCGTCTTGCGCATCATTGAAAGCACCGAGCGATACCGAACCCGCTGCCTTGGAAATTGCGCCTAAACCGAGCGCAATCGATCCGTCTCCAACTGCCATCGCCTTTTCACCCATTGCCAGGGAATATGTACCATCGGCCTGGGATTGCCAACCCATGGCAATGCTTGCCGTTCCCTTAGCCCTAGATTGATTACCGAAGGCAATCGAATATTCGCCCATATTTGTATCATTCCATAAGCCCCCTGCGCTGTACCCAGCTGCCAAAGCAGCCCTACGAGGATACCAGATCAATCGTGAACCGTCTCCAGAGCTGTTCAGCATATCTCCCCCCTGGAATGTCCCCGTCTGAACAACCGGTTGATTCTGTGTCCATGATTGGGCGGTTTGGGCATGCAATGCATATGGCACACTCAAAAGCTGTGAAACGCCTGTATCGATATAATTGGTACCACCGGTGGCATCGATTTCAAGTCTTAGAAAGTACTTCCCCCTGGCCCAGTCGATGGTACCAAAATCTCCCGACTGCACGGTCCCTCGTCCTATTGAAATATCGAATACCCCTTTCAAGTCTGTTTGAGCACTATGTGTTTCCTGATAGACCTGGGTACCAATGACGCTCCCTGCAAGAATAGTGATCCTTAGCCCTACTTGCGCATTGGCGACAGCAACCCCGTCCATCTTTCGGGCGACACCCTGAAAACTGAAACTTGGAGGTGCTTGTGCATGGCATAACAGTCCGCAATAAATGACAGTTGTGATTGTCAATAAAAGTTTCATTGGAAAAGACATTAAGGTGATTAAATTGCTCCCTGGGTACTTCTGCACTGTGCGGGTGCGGCCTATTTACCTGCTGCCGCTGCGGGCCATTGCCCGATTTTCGCTTCCAGTTTCCCTATTCTTTCCATTGCTGACTCGCTTTGGCTTCGAAGTTGAGTGTTATGGCCTTTCAACTGCTGATTCTCCTTCACAAGCTCCTTCACTGATTCGATCAAATGCGGAATGAGCCCGGTGTAGTTGAGCGATTTAAATCCTTTTTCATCGGTCTTGACGAGTTCGGGAAACAATTCTTCCACTTCCTGAGCGATGAGGCCGGTTTGAAGACTTTGATCCTGTGCCTTGTCTTTCCAGTAATAATGGAGGCCTTGAAGCCCGGCTATCTTTGCGAGACTGTTTGAAAGCGACGTAAAATCGCGCTTAAGGCGTCGATCGGACGTCTGGACGAGTACCCCATTAATGTAACCGCTCCCCCCATTATCCACCCAGAACTTCCATGAATTACCCAGATAAAAGCCTACCTCATTATCCGTTTTCATGCCCACGAAGCCGTCGACTGCATGTTGAGAATTATCAAAATAAATCCCTGCGGTGCTGCCATTATGGTGAATGCGGGTGCGGCCACCTACCTCCAATGTATATAGCGGAACCAGTGCGTTGTTTCCAATGCCCACATTCCCATTCCGGAGGACTGTCACCGCATTGGACAGGGCCTGCGGGCCCAATCCGTTGCCAATCTGAAAAACCCGGTCCGAAGTCTTTGCACCGGCCAGACTTCCTACTGTATTGTTGTCCTGCACATTATTATAAGCGCCTAACGCCACGGCCCCAAAACCCTTAGCGACGGTCCCGGTACCCAATGCCCCCGATCCGTCCCCGATAGCGGCAGTCGATGCGCCGAGCGATACGGATCCTACGCCTTGCGGAAGGACAACATTGCCTGCGGCTACCGACCCATTGTCAGCGACCTGGAACAGCCATTGATTTCCAACATATAATCCTATTCTGTTGTCATTGACCATTCCGACAAATCCGGCGAGACCGTTTGTAGAATTGTTAAAATGAATCCCTGCCGTAACACCGCTATGCCGTATACGCGGCCTTCCGCCTACGTCCAGCAGGTAAGATGGCGACAATGCCGTACTACCGATCCCAACGTTGCCATTCCTTAAAACCGTGACTGCGTTCCTCTGAACGTTTTCGTCTCCGTTGCCAATTTGGAATATGCGGTCGAGTGGGTTTTCAGAGGCGGGACTGGGATTATCAGACACATCGTTGTAGGAGCCGGAAACCCAGCTCGCGCGTGCCTTTGCCGACGTGTGGAAGCCGGAAGCTAAACTCTCATAACCAATTGCACTTACCTCTTTGCCCATAGCCACTGCATTAAAGCCAGTAGCCTGAGAGCTTGCCCCGAGAACCGCAGCCCCATTGCCTTTGGCCAGATTGTCCACACCAAAAGCCACTGAGTTAAGGCCGATCTGACTGTCTTCCCATTTATCGTTGAGCGCT
>CBFGMV010000208.1:0-7867 GCA_965649915.1 uncultured Dyadobacter sp. | reverse complement strand
ATTCATTCACTCATTCACTCATTCGGTCATTCCCAGTTCCACTGCGGCTCATTCCCAGTTCCACTGCGGCTCATTCACTCATTCAGTCATTCAACATTCTAAATTACCCAACAAACCCAATCCTAAACCAAGTACCCTCCCCATCCCTGCTATCCACTTCCAGCCGGGCGCCGAGCAATGCGCAGAGGCGGGCGACGATGGCGAGTCCAATGCCCTCGCCTCCGGAGCGGCCCGTTGCAATCACAATTTCGTCATCCACCAATTCGTCCGGTTCTCCGCGTAGCCGGGCGACGAGCCACCCAGGCATACCTGGCCCGGTATCTGCGACTGTAAAAAGCCAGCCGGGATTGTCTTGCAGCCGCTCCCAGGTGATCGTTACGCCGCCTGTGTCGGTGTATTTCAATGCATTGAGCAGCAGGTTTTGTGCGATCCGGCGGATTTGTATCGGGTCGCTTTCCACCTCGATGTCTGTCGGGCCTTCGGCTTTGAGCCACAATTGACGCTCTTTGGCATAAGGCTGGGTATTGTGTAAAAGTTCCTGCAAAAGTCCTGCCACGTTGAAGCGGCTCGTGTGAATCACCTCCTGTGCAGCTTCGAGCCGGGCAAAATCCAGCAGGCTGGTCATGAGATGGGTCATCTGCTGGGTATTGCGCTGGATCATCTGGATCAGGACGGTATTATCCGCCTCACTGCCGGATATGCCCAGGAGCTGGGCAGCCGAAGCGATCACGCCCACCTGCCCGCGGAGGTCGTGGGAGGCAGACCGGAGCAGTTCGCCCCGCTCTTTCAAAGCATCACGGAGCTGAGCAACTGCCTGGGCGCTTTGGCTGGCATTTTCCAGTTCGCTAAGCCAGAATTGCTGCTGTGTCTGGGCTTGTTTCAATGCGGTAATGTCGAGCCCGGTCATCACCACGCCATCGTCCTGCCTGCTGACCGCCACGGCAAGCCAGCGGTCCTGGCCGTCGACCGTCAGGTGTTTCTCGTCGTACCGGGGGTTGTTGCTGTGGTAGACCTGCATCAGAAAATCAAGCGTTTGAGAGCCCCAGAACATCGCCTGGAAATGGCCGGTCGGTTTTCCGAGCAGCTCATGCAGCGGTTGACCAAAGAACTCGGCGAGCTTTTGATTTCCAACTACCAGCTCAAACCCGGTGGGGGCATTGCTGTCGTCTTCGGACCAGACAGCCTTCAGGAGGCCAATGCAGGCGGGTGAGGCATCCAGAACAGCTTGCAGGTTTTCGGCCATTTCCCGGGTCTGCTGTTGGGCCCTTTGCAGCTCCGTAATGTCGCGTGCGATGGCCAGCACACTTTGTACCGAACCGTCGGGTCCTCGTTCGGGGACCATCCGTGCATAATAGTCGAATTGCCCTTTCGGTGTCACGAGCGAGTGATAATGTTCCTGGGGATGGCCGGTTTCAAAGGTTTGGCGGAGCTTGTCCATGTACGGGCCCTCAATCTCCTCCGGATATCCTATCTGAACGTTCGTCTCACCGATCAGGTTTTCGAGCGGTTGCCCGGACTTTTCGATAAATGCACTGTTGGCAAAAAGCAGACGGAGGTCCGCATCCCAACGTGCAATCACATCGGGCGTGTTTTCCACCAGCGTCCTGAGCTGTGCTTCACTTTGCCTGATCTGCTCCTGAGCCAGCACCTGGTCGGTAATGTCCCAGTCGATACCGAGCATCCTGACGGGCGATCCGTTTTCATCCGTTAATGCAACTCCTTTGATTTTGAGATATTTGGTGGTATTTCGGACCTGGATGCGGAGGACATGCTCGACCGGATCCGTACCATTTTTGAGCCAGTCCGTCAGGTTTTGGGCAATGGCTTTATCGGATTGTAAGGTAAAATCAAGGTAAATGCCGGGGTGGACCTGTGCGCCCACGGGCAGGCCAAATAAGTGGTACATACCTTCCGACCAGATAAATTCGGCAGAAGCCCGGTCATACTCCCAGCTGCCGGTGCGGGCGAGCGACTCCGTTTGTTGCTGTAGTGTGAAGTTTTTGAGGGCCTGAGCCTGCTCCGCCTGCTTGCGTAGGGTGATATCGCGGGCGATGGTCGAGACGCCGATGACCTGGCCGGAAGCGTTTCTGACGGGCGACATCACCAGTTCCAGGTGCATTTCCCTCCCATCCTTGTTTACCCGGATTGTGTCAAAAATTTCAACCTTTTCGGAAATTTTGATCTTCTCGGTATCCTTTAAGAGCTGATCAAGGTCTGCGGGCAAGGTCAGCATCGTGAGCGGATGACCGATCGCCTGTGAAGGCGGATATCCGTAAAGATCTTGCGCAGCCTTGTTCCAACTCGTGATAATGCCTTCAAAATTGACAGTCATGACCGCGTCCTGGGAAGACTCTACGATGGCAGCCAGAAAGGACCGGGCTTCGTCGGCGGCACGCCGCTCGGTCAGGTCACGCATGATCTTGACGAAGCCCAGTGGCTTGCCTTGTCCATCTTTCAGAGGCGATACCGAGCCGGAGCCCCAGAAACGCGTTCCATCCTTGCGCAGATGCCAGCGCTCGTTGATGGCGTTTCCCTGGGTCAATGTAGTTTGCATTTCACGTTCAGGGACGCCTTCTTGCCTGTCTTCGGGTGTAAAGATGATATCGCCGGGCCGGCCAAGAATGTCAGCTTCGGAGTATCCCATCATCATTTGCGCTCCCGGACTCCAGCTCAGCACAAGCCCTTGCAGGTCGAGCGTGAGAATCGCATAGTCTTTGGCGCTTTCAAACACAAGCCGCATGCGCTCTTCGGATTGGCGGACGGCCTCCTCCGCTGCCTTGCGCCGGGAAATATCGACAAACGTGAGCACAACTCCGTTGATGCGGTCCTCGGACGTACGGTATGGCAATACCCGCATCAGGAACAGTTGTCCATCAACGGTTTGTATCTCCCTTTCAACCGGCAGAAGTGTCTCGAGTACCCCTTCCGCATCCCGGAGCAAATCGTCCTCGCTGAGGCGGTGCGTAATGTCGGTCAGCGGCCGGCCACTGTCCGATTGGATGAGGTTAAAGATAGTCCGCGCTGCCGGGGTGAACAGGATGACCCGCAGGCTGCGGTCCAGAAAGAGGGTAGCGAGGTCGGTCGCGTTAATGAGGTTCTGCAGATTACTCCGGGTGATCGAGATCTCTTCCAGCTTAACTTTCAGTTCCTGGTTGACGGTCGTGAGCTCTTCGTTGATCGATTGTAGTTTCCTCCTTACTCGTTTCCAGCTCTTCTGCGGCCGAACGGAGCTCCTCGTTCATGGCCTGAAGCTCTTCATTGGATGCTTTCAGCTCTTCGGCCTGTGTTTCGTGCTGCTCATTGGATGTGCGCAGCTGCGACTTTATACGCACCAGTTCCTCTTCCAGCTGGCGGGCCATCGGCTCCTCGGAGGCGAGGATGCTGGTGGTAGGTCCGGTTTGTTGTCCGGTGGGTTCAAAGATCACCAGTAAAAGCCTCTTCCCGGATTGCCCCTGGCCGTGCTGTCGTCGTCTAGTACCGGCCTGACGTGCAATGTGAGGACCTGTGTCCTGTCGTCGAGCCTCACCCGAAGGTTAGGCGCTTCCACATTGGCCTTTTGCTGAACAGCCTGGTAGAAGGCCGTCCGCAGTTCCAGGCGCAGCTCTGGTCGTATTAGTTTGAGCAGGTTTTTGGACGGCTCTCCGCCCGCGATGTGGAGATAAATGCCGGCGCGTTCGGACAGGTGGAGAATGTCATATTCTTCATTGACGATGATCGACGGAGGTGCATACTGTTCCAGGAGTTGCTGATGCAGGTCGCCGAAGTTCAGCCTGCTTTGTAAAGACCTGTTATCATTAGGTAAAGGGGCCTCCGGGCCCGCCTTCCGGCCAGTTGGTGCCAGGAAAGTACTTTCCGGTACGGGGTATGAGATCGAAACCGGACGTCTTTGATAAATATGGTGTTCGCGGCTGACATTGGCAAATAAATCGCCCGCCACATCAGCAGTCTCCGAGAGGCCAAGGAAAAGGTAGCCACCAGGCTTTAAGGCGAAGTGGAAGGTTTCCATGACCCGCTCCTGGGCCGCATTGTTAAAGTATATCAGTACGTTGCGGCAGGTGATCAGGTCCAGCCGCGAGAAAGGAGGGTCTTTCAGCATATTATGGTGCGCGAAAAGGACCATCTCCCGGATCTCCTGACGGACCTTGAAATCTTCCCCATCCGCCACCAGGAAGCGGCGTAACCTTTCTGGCGGTATGTCGGCGGCATCGTTCAGCGTGTAGCGGCCTTCCCGCGCGACGGCGATAGCTGCCTCGTCGAGATCGGTGGCGAAGATCTGCACCTTGGGCGCATCGATAACGTCCATTGTCATTTCGGCCATGAGCATGGCCAGGGAGTAGGCCTCTTCACCTGTGGCGCAGCCTGCCACCCAAATGCGAACGACACCGTCTCTTCCCTGCTCGCGGAGGAGCAGCGGAAGAATGTCCTTCTCGATAGCGAGAAAAGACTTGTCGTCGCGGAAAAAATTAGTGACCGAAATCAGCAAATCTTTGAGCAAGGCCTGGGCTTCCTCGGGGTTCTCGCGTAAAAAAGCGGCGTAGGCCGGAAGATCGGGGAGGTTGCGAACGTTGATGCGTCTTTCAAAGCGGCGCATCAGGGTAGGTCTTTTGTAATTGGAAAAGTCATGCCCCGTACGCAGGCGCAGGTGCGTGAATATTTCCCGCAATGCCTGCTGCTGATCTTCGGGACGCAGCCCGGCCTCTGCCCGGATCGAAACCGTTCCGCGGCGGTCACGATAAGAAATGAGCTTGGCCGGGATCTGGGCCACAGGCATAATATCATCGACGAGGTTTGTCGCAATGGCGTGGCGCGGCATTTCACTGAATGCGGCCTCACGCGGATTTTGCACGAAAATGGATCCGCCATTCTCTTTGATCCGCTTAAGGCCCATGGATCCGTTGGCACCTGTGCCCGATAAGATCACCCCAATGGCTCTCGGACCATGGGACTCGGCCAGGGAGCGGAAGAAAATATCCACCGGCGCTCTTCGTTCCTCCTGACGCAGGTTGGGCGATACCGTGATGTGGCCGTCCTGCATTTGCAAATGCTGGTTGGGTGGCACGACAAATATGTGGTCTGCCTGTATCCGGGCATTTTCGGTGACCTGGCTCACAGGTATCATGGCTACTTGCCTGAGGATTTCGGTTAAACGGCTATCGTAGTCCGGTGATAAATGCAGAATGACGACGTACGCCAGACCAGAAGCCGCGGGCACGTTTTCGAAAAACTCGACCAATGCTTCCACGCCTCCGGCAGAGGCCCCGATTCCGACTATCAGGGTCTGCTCAGTTCCATGGCTACTATCCGGCATTTCATTTTTTTTCTTTGACTGTTGCTTGCTCACGAACTCGCTTGCTTTCAGGTTATAAGTTGGGTCAATTTATTGCAGGGTACCGGTAGTTCATATTCACCGGCTGTCAATGCCCGTTTTTATGCGATTGGATAAGTTCTCCCAGGGGCCATTGCGCTCGCAGGAGCAAGGCCTGCCGGACGAGTTCCAATCGCTGGCTGGCTCTCTGGGCGTGCTGAAAGTACTGAGCTGCGAGCCCGGTATGGTTTGCTTCGGCGAAATGGTCGCCCATATGGTTAAGAAGCATCATGCTTTCATCTACTCCGCGAACGGCATTATAAAGACTATCTTCGATTTTTTCAGTAATAGCGGTCAAAAGCCCTTCGGCGGAATAAGCATGACCGGTATGACAGCGGAACCGGCTGATGTTTCCATCTTTGAGCAAGGTAAGCACGCCGTGGCATTCCGGGCAGGAATAGGGGCTAAATTGCCCATACTCGATAATGTTGATGCCCACCGTATCGTCCCCGGCCGCAATCCGGATCTCTGCTTTTGTTTTTTGATCTTCCTGCATGGTTGCCCCTATTTTTTTACCGGCAGGTTTACCGACCAGCTGGGTTAGTAACGAGCCCATTTCTGCCAATGGAACAATATGATCGACTGCCACCTCACGGATGGCACTCTCCGGCATCGAACCCACTTCGGCGTCACGGGGATGCTGTGCGATTGCCATGCCGCCACGGTATTTGATGGTCCATAAACCAGCCGTCCCGTCATCCAGCGCACCGGACAATACGACGCCTATCACCCGGTTCCGATACGCATAAGCCGCCGACCGGAAAAGCGGGTCCACTGCCGGACGGAAGCGGTTTTCCTTCGGGCCGCGCGTTACGCGCACGTGTCCACGTTCCAGCAGCAAATGGTGGTCGGGCGGAGCGACGTAAATGCGGTTCATAACGATAGGCTCGCCATCCCGGGCGTGGGCAGCCGGAATTGAATTGACCTGGTTCAACACCCTCGGAAGCACTCCTTCGAGGGTGGGTGCCATGTGCCAGGTGACGAAGATCGCGGCATCGAGATCCGGCGGCAGATCCGCGATAAGTTGCTTGATCGCGTCAAATCCGCCGGCAGAGGCACCCATGACAATGATGTTTTGCTTTTCCATTCGTTTGGTTTTAGGTGCTGATCTGCTTCCAGGCCGGGTGTAAAGTACTGGAAAAGCCTCTTTCCGCGCAATACAGCATGGTAGTATTTGCTGGCCGTTGCAAGGCGAACCGCGGTCAACCGGGTCCGCGATAACCAGTTAGCCGGCCATGGAGAGTCCCACGATTGATAAAAACCTATGCCATGGCATGAGAGCTTGCCCTAATTCCGGGGGATCCGCGCCCTCTGGCAGCTCCCGATCGCCCCTTGCGCCGACCCGTAGGCTTGTGTTACGCCTGCGCAGGTATCATTTTTGCAGGGCGCGCGGCCGGATCAATCATTGATGTTATGAAACAATTGAAAGTAAGTTTTGCCGTCGCTGCCCTGTCCGTTGCTTTGCTGGCAGGCTGCGATACGATCAACAACCGTGAAAAAACCAGCAGCGGGTCGGGGAGCGAGTCGCAAACCACTCCCAACGACAGCAGCGGTGCCGAGAGCCGGAAGGACATCGGGGTAGGGGCGGACAATCAGGACGATTCGCTCGGTTATCCATCCAATCAGTCGAACCTCAATGCCGATTCGACCAGGAAAAAGCATGATAATTAAACTCGTCCAGCTCATAGCCGGGAGGTCAGGCGGGCCGCCTTGTCGCAGGCAGGCGGTCTACCTGATACTACTGTAAAGCCCCGGTTCGAAGGGTCACTTTTGGAAGGGGTGCAGCTTCACCTGGAATGGTTTTTATAGTACAACGGCAGAAAAATGATTCGCTACGGCGGCCTGCAAAGCTTCGCCTGACCTGATATCCGAAATTTTAGTTGACCACCATGTTTTTCCTGATCGGTAGATTATTGTTGACCACCACCTGTTGCCGTGGCTTCCTGGGGAGGCAAAGAAACGGCATTCTGCCAGCGCGGCCACCCGTGCAACTGATTGCCGGAGCCCGTAGGAATTTTTCCACAACAGGAAACATGTCAGTGCATAAAGATCAACGATATGAATGAGGTAAAAAACGTAACGCAATGTATTGCCAGGATCTGGCGGATGTACAAAAAACAGGAAGCATTGTTCCGCTCGGCAATGGGGCTCAACACGTCGTCGACGCTCAGGAAAATATGCAGTACAGGGTATATGATGTCCCTGCTGTTTAAGAAAGACGTCGATTCAATGTACGAATCAGTCAAGAACAACCTGGACGACGGTGAGCTGGCCAGTATCACCAGAACGGACGATTCCCTTTTAGATTCGATCGGTGAATATGAGTTGCTACTGAAGATAAGTGAGCAGCAGGAGATGCTGCTTGGAGAATACAAGGCATTGCTGTCCAAGCTCGACAAAGACAGCGAGGCGGCGCGTGCTTGCGATGAAAACATTGAGAAACTGTCAGGCCTGGAAAATTCGCTGGCCAGGGAGCTCGGTACCCACCCGGCCAGCAAGCTG
>CBFGMV010000207.1:0-8096 GCA_965649915.1 uncultured Dyadobacter sp. | reverse complement strand
AACAAACGGTATAGGCTCTATTCAGAAATTGATCACCAAGGAGAGAATAACACACAACGTCGCAAATGTGAGCTGGAAACAATGCACACTAATGTGCTTGTCAATTTCGGCGTCTTTGAGCCATTCCGGCAGGATGTAGGTGAAGTGGGTGTACTTCAACCTCTTAAACACACGCCCCTCCCATCTCTGAACAAACATACCGTAAGCTCGATCCGATATCGGCATGAATTCCGCCCGAGCTTGTAGTTGCGCTTAGCGCAGTCATTGCCACGAAATTTTGTCATAGTCGTTTTAGCCGAGAATTCGTTGCCACAATGCTGGTAAATTCTGGTGGTGAGGGAAATGTTTGACTCATAAACGTGCTTGAAATGCAGTTAGGTCAAATAAGATTATTTGAGCGTAAATATCTCTCCCATTTCTTCTTCCTCTCGAAATCGCCTGGTCCTGAGGGACAAAAATTAGTAAATCACTGCGAGAAGGGCAGAAGAAAACGGCTGAAATATAGATCAACAATCTAATTTTCAGCCGTTTAAATATTACTACCTACTGGTATTCTATCTACTTATTTGCCATGCCTTAAATCTACGGTGGCCAATCCGTGTTCTTTCCGGCAGTTTTGTCTCGCGTAACGTCACCTGAAATCATATCAAACGAATGATGACAACTTTGCCAAATACAAACAAGTGCTTTCGGACTTCATCGATAATCGCTCCCGCTGTCTTTACTCGCCAACGTTCAGCATTACCTCGGCCGCTCGCGGTATCCTCTTTCGATCCTGCGAAAATATTGACCTGTGCCATGCAGAGCTTGACGGCGGCGACCTTTTGCAGTGATCAAATGTGATGATCCGGAAGTTCAATGGTAAGAACTATACTTGCGTTATATCCTCATGATAAGATAACTTTTTGCATTCCACCCAACTCTGGCAGGCTGCCGCCAGCCAACACCCGGAAAAATAGCGTCGGGTAAAACCAAGTTATCTGCTGGCTTTTGCGCGTAATTCCTCGTTTTCCAAAGTCAGGCTGGCTATTTGCTGTCTTAAACTCCTGATCTGATCAGTATCGACCGTTTCCAACAGCTCGAGATAATCTACGTCGTGTGTGCCGCTAAGATACATTTTCAGATCTGAATCATCGCTCAGTAAATTCCCAAAGCCGTCATTTAAAGGAATTGAATCCACTGCATGATCCGGCATGTCCTTCAAGGGAATCTCGTGCGAATCGGGCATTAACCTCATCCGAATCCGGCCAGCGATCGGGGTTCTGTCATTGGCCTCTATGCCACCATAAACCCCATAGAGTACCAAAGAGTTATTTACATGTTTCTTCGAATTGTCGATGTACAAGGTAAATCGGTGAAGCCTCCGATTTCGAATTAAATCGAAATAACAAATGATTGAATGATTATTTCCGATTCGTACCCTGCCCTGGTAAACTTTTTTATCATGCGCCCTGGTGGTTTTCAACAGGATTTCAGCATTCGTGTTTTTATGAAACCTGCAAACAAATTTCATTAAGTATTGATCCGTGCTCCTGTTCCCGCTCAGCAGGTGGCATTCGTATGTACCAACGTATGGCGCCAGTTCTTTGACCTCACTAAATGACTCGTTAGGCAAATCTTCGATCGACTCTATCCTCTGGTCAGTAACCACTAATCTACTTCGAAACAAAAAATTGTAGATCGCGTCATTGACCGGAGTATTACCCATCTGCTCGAGGCAACTTTGTTTGGTATCATGCTTTTCAAGCAAAGCAACACCGGCAACTGGCTTGTCATCCGGAGAAAGCCTTCCGACTGTACAATAGGTACCCAGTAAAAGTCTCCAGTTTTCTGGGGCGTCTCCGTCCAGAGAAAAAATCCAATGTGAGACAATCTTGGGATTTTTATGATCCCTCATTCGAATAATGAGGTTTTTCTCGATGCGCTCAGCAGACTCAGAACTTATTTGGGCTACCAACCCGTCAGAATGTATAGATGGCCTGTTATGATAAAGCTCCAGCAAAGCTGTTAAGGCAACAGCGTCCTGCGAATTCTTTGGAAACGACACGGCAAAATACCCCCGGTCCACCCGTCTCTTTTCGTTGTTGGAATTTCCGTTTTCAAACCAGTAATATAGTACAAAATGTAGTGTCGTAACTTCGTTACTGACTGCTTGGCTCTGATTCAGGACCGAATCCGCAATCCCGGTCACGTTCTGAAATGTGCCTTCCTTGTACACGAGGTCGAAACCCTTAGCAATTGCAACGATCGCCTTTGTCAGATATCCCCTGGTTTCTGCTTGATTAGGATGCTTGGCTAAGCGCCTGAGTTTGTGCTCAAAACTACCCCTGTTATAGTATTCTCCCCTGCGCTGACCTCTTCCAGGTGTCTGAGCAATCCGCTCCCCTGTCTTGGAAACGTGAAAATTGGCCCAATTTCCAATAGCTTTGATTGTCCTCCTGAGTTCTACGCAGATTTGTTCAATCTGTGCTGCCGAAGCTTCTGCTAAAGCCAGTTGTAGCTTTTCATCCATTTACCGTAATAGTCCAATTTTAGTCAGGGTTTTTCCCAAAAATATGTCTCCGACCGGTTATTAACAACTCTTTAGCGACAGGTGATGCTAAAGATTGTGCTAAAGGCCAAAGATTAGCAACCAAAAACAGTTAATAATATTGATATTTTCAAATTTTGTTAAATAATATTTTGTCATATGTATATATATCTGAACTTTATTCTGTCATCATACCGTTAAATAAATGAATAACCTTAAAACCATTTTACACCTATGAAAGAGTCTGTTTCAAAATTCATTCAGCGCTACTCAAAGCGCGCCCATCTTTCTGCTCATACCGGGCCGGAACATGGTCATCAAAACTCACTTTTGCACTCATGCAAATGGGTGGCTTTTTTTTGCGTCATTTCCCTCGTCTCGGCAACTTGTAACCCTGACGCTTCTCCCACTCAGGAAGCCAGGCAGCAAATTTTGCTAGTTATCGGTGATGACCTTAGCGGCACCTTTCAGGGGCATACGCATCTTTCCATCACGCTTCTGGATTCCATATTGCGAATGCTCGAAGAAGAGGGCAGCGGTGCAAAAATCGCTTACAATGCAATTGGCAATCCCAGCAGGCAATCGTTTTTGCGTTGCAATCTTGAATCCAGGGTAGGAATAGACAGAGAGGCCGTATTGTCAGTTCAGGCCAAACAAGCCATCGAATCGGATCGGATAAAAAAAAGGAATGAACAAGCGATTCGCTCCTTTCTGACATCCTACAAATCGTTGTCATCCAGCAGGGCCCACTCGCAGACCGATCTGAATGGTTTCTTTGTCCAGGCATCATCTTTCTTTGCTGAACCCCAATTCGGCACATATCGAAAAATGTTGCTGGTAAATTCTGACGGCCTGCATGATACCGCTGGCCAGCATCGGCTGGATTGCAGTTTACCACCAGATGTTGAAGTTTATTTATGTGGATGGAGTCAAGATGCAGCAACGTGTTCTGGCAATCAGGCCAGCAAATTTGAAGGAGTTATCGGTTTTCACGACTATTTAACGCAAAACCTTACCAACCATGAATAATTCTACTCCCAAAGCCCTACATCGGGCGAACATCGCAAATCGGCAGGCGTCTTCTGCGCACAGGGCCAAGCTTGCCCGCAATAAAAACCGCCTGATCGTCTCACAATGGAGCAAGAAAATGAGTGCAACACCTCTTTTTTTGGTAACAGGACTTTTTGTAGTGGTTTTTGTAGTAGATTTCCAGATTTCCTGGGAACTTTACAGGGATTTGGTGGCAACAATATACCCCAAGCACCAACCCTTTTGGGCGGTCGCCTTGATTGGATTAATGATCGCGGGCTTTACCGCAGTGGTCTCTCACCTTGTATCCAAGTCCATTGATTCCAGATTGTTTGGATGGGAGGTGTTTTTAGCCGTCGAAGTAAAAAACGATGGCAAGACTTCTGAAACACTTGCAGTTGAAGATGTAGAAAACGCTCGGCGAAGAGAGCTTATACAGGGCCTTCTCTTGTTCATTTTGCTGATGGCATCTGTGACCGCAATTTCCTACCAACGTACGATTTTGATGGCATTGGGCAAACATGACCTTCCGGGCAACGCTGGATTCGTTCAGAAAAACCTGCCGATTTTGCTTGCTTTTCTTGGGGTTTTTACCGGGATTTATGTTCATTACTTGGTAGAGCTAACTCGCAGGGTCATCCTTGTATTTCACTTCGGAAGACAGTTTGAAAAGCTTACACGGCAAACCTACAATTCTGACCAGATCGTTTTCGAATTGATCGAAGATGCAAAAAGTAACAATGAGAAGGTGCCCATGACCAAGAACCTGCTGGACTCGATCTTTCGGTTTCGTTCTCGTGCAAACGATGACAACTACGTAGATCCTAACGATAATGATATCAAGGAGGTCAGCATTTCAGTGACCAATCATCTTGGAGAAGCCGTAGATAACGTCCGTGTTGCCGCAATTACGGCGGGCAAAACAAAAACTCCATCCTTCTTTACACAGGATGGAGGACATGCTAAAATTTACTGGCAGGACAAATCAGAATATCTGACCGAAGTAATTGTTGGCAGCAAGTCCTTTTTTGGCCATTACCTTGCCCACCAAAATTATGATATTAAGATAGTTACGACCGGGCTGCAGGATTCCGCCAAAAACTTACTATCCAGTAATTAACCGTTATCATTGAATGCATGGAGCTGGTTGCCCGTATCATGGTCGCCGGCTCCATTTTTTATGCTTACTGAACCCGAAACAGAACTTCCAATATGTTGGCTAGTAAGGACGTCTGTCATGATAGCCCAATACTTTCTCCCCATAGGATGACTGGATGCTACGATTGCTAATGATCCAAAACCACTCGATAACGCAACGCGCTCTTGCTATCTGGATAATATCAACAGATCAGCTTGATGTGTCCTTTTCGGGATTAACGAGCGCAAGATTCAGTGAGGATACATTACATCAATCCCACTTAATTAAATTTATTGAATCGATGGTTGCTAGGGCGAATTGGCAGTTCATTGCCAATGGTTCTTAAAAGCACTTGCCATTGGAATCGCCTCAATAACGTTCCACCGCAAGGGGCCACAGATTTCAACGACGGAAGGGTGGAAGAATTGGAACAGATGGAGCAGAATCTAAGTAAAGAAAGGGAAGAGGTATTCATCAATTTGCTTGCGTCAATATTTGTAGAATCTATCTTTGAAGAAGCAGGTTATGAAGACAGGGATTGCATATCTGAGAATATCCAACGACCGCCAAAGCAACCACAGCATAGCAGGTCAACAAATGATGGTTCAGGGTTGGTGTGAGAGAAATGATGTTGAAATTGTCGATGTTTTTAAAGACGAAGGTTTCAGCGCAAGAAACTTTGACAGGCCCGATTTCAAGAGACTATACCGCTTCATCGAAAAGCACCACAGAACAGTAGATCATTTGATCGTTTTTGCATTCGACAGATTCAGTCGTGACGCAGGGGAAGCCATCGTGGCAATTAAAAAGCTGCAGCGTCAGTTTGCAATAAAAGTCGTCAGCGTCTCTGAGGGGGTCACATTCGATGCTGACGATCCCGGCAGCTTTTTCTACGCGGGACTAATGCTCTTGAAAGGGGAAGATGAAATCATAAGAAACAAGGTCAGGATCAACCTGGGTATCTACACTGCAAAAAAAAAGCATGGTCGTTACCTTGGCGCTGCCCCATTCGGCTACCGGAACGAAAAAGATGAACACAGAAAGCCAATCATTGTTCCCGACTCGCAGAAAGCTGAAATAGTAAAAGTCATCTACAGGCAGTTTCTGACAGACGTTCCAATCTACCTGATCAGAAAACAAATTGTCCAGCTTGGTTTCAAACTGCAAGGCAACAGTGCTGTGCATAGGATATTGCAAAATCCGGTATACTGCGGTTTTCTTCGCGTGAAGGCCTACCGTGAATACCCGGAAGAGCTTGTAAAAGGGATACATGAACCGATTATAGACGAGCCTACCTGGCAACAAGTCCAGGATCGCTTCAAACCCCGGCGGCCGCACGCGCAGGCTTCAACAGACCTGCCACTTCGCGGTGTGCTTAGGTGCCACTGCGGGCTTTACCTGACCGGCGCCGCTTCCAGAGGTAAGGGAGGTAGTTACTATTTCTACTATAAGTGTAAAATCAGCGGCCATAACAACACCTCATCAGCAAAAGCTCATATGCAGTTTGATGCGATACTTCGGCAATTGCGTCTTCCGTCCCAACTAACCAGGGCCATCGAAAACGCTTCCTTCCAACTTTTTGAAGGCAAATTGAAAGCTCAGCGCCAATTACTAAAACTTAAGACTTCCGACTACAATGCTACACTGAACAAGCTGAGAAGTGTAGAAGAAAAATTCATTAACGATCAGATGTCATACGAAACCTACTCGCACTGGCACTCAGACCTTTCCAATCATTCCAATGCATTAAAGCAAGAAATCGATAAACTCAGCAGCAATCAACATACGTTGTTTGACAGGTTTTCAAAGCAAATCCGACGGCTCGGCAGTGTGCTTGATTTGTATAGAAGAGCTGGGCTCACTCAGAAACATCAGATTGTAAAACTCTTATTTAACAACTGCCTGACTTATCAACAAAAGCGCTTTCACATTTCTTACGTTTTGCCCCTATTCGAAAAGCATTTAGACCAGATTAATGCAGGGGTTTTCCTGAGTGGTCAGCCAGCAAAACATGGCTTGCCATAGGCTTTAAAGGATTTTGTTTGGGCAGCTACGTATGAACGGCTTGGGCGGCCCCCCTCATGGTGCATTCGGATGCCTGGACACGGAATAACCTTTTACATTTTTACCTTCAAGTAGTGCTCCCAACTGAAATGCGTCAGGTCCGCCGCTGAGGTCAATTTCCAACACATTCGTTGTTTTGTTGGCTGTGCTTTTCAGGAAACTGATGTATTTATTGCCCTCAATCAACGGGCGCTTTGCACTGTGGGCGTCTGATTTCGGAACGTTATACCTTGATACAGTTCCGGCACTTAGATCGATTTTAGCGAAAAAATAGTGATCGTTAGCGATATCGCCCCATCCTTTAATCCTGGTATCATCGAAGAGTATCGCCATGGCGGATGTTCCATTCAGCTCATCCAGCTGCAATATATTTGTGGGCACGCCCAGCGCTTTGGTAAAGTCCAAAAAATAGGTTTCGTCGAATTTGGTCTCACCTTTTCTTATACGCAGAATACCGCCGTACATTTTGGAATCGGTTTTGGAGCCGACCAAGGCGCCCCGGCATGCGGCTATGTAAAGATCTCCGTCAGAGGTCGTTGAGAAACTATTGGTCGAATAGATGCCCAGTTCTGCATCTGTAACGTCGGTGGAGATCAATGTTGGGTTGGTCATACCGGGAAAATCAAAGGCTACCATATGAGCTCCCGGAGCAAAGTTGCCGTCGAAATCATAATACACCGTGCCCATCAGGAACTTACCTGCATGCAGTACGCCGTTTCCGACATTGGATTTCCAGCTTTTACCCGGCTTCTGCTCACGCGCGGGCAGGTCGAACTGGCCACTGCCCGAGATGACCATGTCGGGTATTCTAATCGTTAGCCACTTTACAGCGGGTTCGCCCCATTTGACGGGGTCCATGATCAGTAGAGTGCTGTCATTAACCAGATTTTGTGAATAGGCCCATTCGGCAACGTACTCACTGACAGCCAGCTCTGCTTTCTTAGCAATGCTGCCGTCGGTGTTGAATTGGTATTGATAATATTTCTTGTCTTGCTTACTGAAAAAATAGAAATATTTCCCAGAAGCAATCATACTGGTCGCATCCAGTCTCGTACCGATATTTTCGACCTGGAAGGCACCTTTTTCCAGATCTTTGACTGGCAGGGAGTAGCTTACACCGCCCGCATTGACGCCTAGCGAATAATGAACGTCAGAAATATCCCGCGCGCGCTCTTTTTTCCCACAGCAAATCACACCGATGGCACTGGCGATCAGCACAAGCGTAAGCTGCTGCACGTATTTGAACATCAATAGCGCAAAATTTATAGTTTTCGCCGCTCGGGCACCCTGGCCCGAACTGCGCTGCAAAATACACAATCGGACTATGAAAACCGG
>CBFGMV010000206.1:0-8426 GCA_965649915.1 uncultured Dyadobacter sp. | reverse complement strand
ATTCACTCATTCGAAATTCAGTCATTCACTCATTCAAAATTCATTCACGTCCCGACTTCGCAATCGACTCAATCAGCCCGCGCATATACCCGATCGCGAAGAGTGCGCCTATATTGCTGTAACCGGGGTGTTCATTGCTGTCGCCGTACATTGTAGGCGTATGATCGGGGCGCATCGGACCACGATAGCCGAGCTCGTAGTACGTTTTCATCGCTTCGTACATATCGGTTTTACCGTCGTCGTGGAAGGTTTCTTCGAAATTGTTTTTGTTGCCGCGAACATCGCGAAAATGCACGAAATGGATCTTTTTCCGGCTGCCGAAGTATTTGATCACGGACGGAATGTCTTCACCCATGGTGGCGAATGTGCCCTGGCACAATGTGATGCCGTTGCTCGGACTGGGCACAATCTCGATCAGCCGCTTGAATGCATCGGCGGAGGTCATAATGCGCGGAATGCCCTGGATCTTGTCGACCGGGGGATCGTCGGGGTGCAATGCCAGTTTCACACCTGCCTTTTCGGCTTCCGGGACGACAGCTTTCAGAAAGTATTCGAGGTTCTTCCACATCGTTTCCTTCGTAAAATCCCCGTACTGCGTCAGCGGCTTGTCCTTTACAGCCTCATAGTCGAACGCACTAACGAGTGCGCCCCCGCGCGAGGGCCTGTCCAGGGTGGTGCGCGCCCAGCTGATGACCGGCATCCAGTTGTAGCATATGGTGTCGATCCCGGCTTTCGAAAGGTTTTTGATAAAACTGATAAAATGCTCGATTTCCTCGTCCCGCCCCGCAAGCCCCAGCTTCGTCTTCTCGTATAGCGCGGGCGGCCCCTCGACTACCCTGAACTTCAAACCTTCCTTCGCCCAGGCGTCGCGCACAGCCACAATGGCTTCATACGACCAGTTACTGACATTGTCCAGGCCTACGCTTTTAGGATTAATTCCCCCTACCGCACCCATTACCTGCATCTGCTTCGAGAGTTCGATGCGCTGCTTGTTCATGCCAAAGAAATGCGCAAGGCAAAACTGCATGCCGCCGTCCTTGACATACGCCACTGCCTCCTTGGATGAGGCCGTGAACGCATTCGTTCCGGCCATGGACAATGCGGCCAGCGACGCACTGTTTCTGATGAATTTTCTGCGGGTATTTTTCATATCCATTATTGCTTATCCCACCAGATGCGGGTCATGAACAAATCGGGCCCCTGCCGGTCGATCGCCGCCTTGAAATTGGGGTTAATCCCCTCCTCGCTCAACGGGTAGCGCAGTCTGCGCGGGATCTGGCCATTGGTATCATTACCGATGTAATTCACCGGTGTGAGCTCCGGATAGCCCGTGCGCCGCCAGTTGGCCCAGCCTTCGATATGGTTAAAAGTACTGGCGCTGATCAAATATACCTCCGTGTGGATCGCATTCATTTTCGCAGCGAGCGTTCCGCTTTCGGGATAAGGGTTTTTCGTTGCATAGGCCGTCGCCTGTGCGCCGGTAATGCTGCCGCCCATCACCGACATTTGTGCCAAAGCGGCGGTTTGCCCTGCTTCGAATGCGCCCTTGGCCGATCCGGTCGCCCAGCCGCGTTCGATGGCCTCCGCTTTCAGCAACTGCGTTTCGGCATAAGTCATGTAGATCCAGGGCAATGCGATACCGATCACGTTTGTTGCCGGACGGGAGTAGTTATCGAGGTTTTTCTCATCGAGTGCAGCCAATCCCACGGCGTCGGTAGCATTCGGTAAGCCGCGCTGGTTAGCGGCGGTGTTGTCGCCATTTTTGAGCATCGAGATCACCGGTAGCCTCGGGTCCTGGCGGGTTTTCATCATGTCGATCAATGTCTTCGCCCACTGCACGCCTGCATTCGGGATGTTGGTCACATTGGAACCGCTCGGGCCGAGTATCCAGGAATTGGGGTTGGAATTAACTTCCGCGCCGGTGTTGCTGAACTTCACCACGATCGTTTCCTCGTTGCTGGTGATCAGTCCCCGGTCAATGGCCTTTTTAGCCCAAACCTGCGCATTGGCTGCATCCACTTTCTGGATCCGCATCGCCAGCCGCAGCATCAGGGAGTTGGCAGCACGTTTCCATTTGTCGAGGTCGCCTCCGTAGAGGTAATCGGCCGCTTTCGGGATGTACTGAGCCGCGTCGAATGCATTTCCCGCCTCTTCCAGCTCTTTCAGCATATCCATATAAATGGCTTGCTGGGAGTCGTATTTCGGAGAAAAATTGGCATCGATAAAACCTCTTCCCGCTTCGAAATAAGGAATATCGCCGTACAGATCGGTCGTGCGGGAGAACTCCATCACTTTCAGGATCCGCGCCATCGACAGCACGTTCACGTTTTTCGGATCCTTGGCGGCCACATCCACCAGATTAACAATGCTTTTCACGGCATATGTGTAGGAATTATCGAAAAACGCGGAGTTGATCTCCCCCAGGAAGGTGTAGAAGCTGCCCTTGTAAAAAGTCGCGTCCACGGACGACATCTGTTGGATCAGGCAGGCCGCATAGCCGAAGTTGGCACGCCAGCTTTTGGATGCCGGGCCGCTTGCCGATCCGGTCAGCAGCAGTTCCGATTGCCCCAGCAGGTAATCGATCGGCACATTGGAGGGTGCATTGGGATTGACATTGATCTTCTCAAAATCATTGGTACAGGCCCCCGCTCCGGCGAGCAATGCGAGGCATATGGTTATTTTTTTCAGCATGATTTCTTCTTTTGAAAATAAGCTATAAATCAGAATTTCAGGTTCAGGTTCACACCGTACGAGCGCGTCGGCGGCGTTCCCGCAAACTCGACACCCTGTGCATTACCATTGTTGTAAGTCGCCTCGGGATCGATAACCGGTACTTTCTTCATGAGCACCGCCAGGTTGCGTCCCACGATCGATACGGAAGCACCTTTGAAGGGCAGCTTACCCAGGTAGCGGGTTGGGATGGTGTATTGCAGGATGATCTGACGCAGCTTGATAAAATCTGATTTGTAAATGAACGGCGTCGCGATCGCCGAGTACCAGTTGCTGTAATAGGCCTGCGCAGGTGCCTTGGCAGTGTTTGGCTCCCCGTTTTCAGTTACGCCTTCGCCGGTTACTCCGCCTTCACGACCTGCCAGTGTCTCTTTGCTCAACCCGAAACGATATGCCAGCGCATTGGTTCCGGAATAAATGTAGCCGCCGAATTTACCATCCACCAGCACGCTCAGCGTAATGCCTTTGTAATTGAACGAGTTGTTCAAGCCGAGCGTGTAGGGTGATACGCCCGATCCGAAAGTCCTGATATCCCCGGCCATGGCAAGTCCCTGTGAGTTGTAGACGATGCTGCCATTCGCGTCGCGTTTGAAATCATATCCTTTGATCTGGCTGTAAGGCTTGCCCACGTCCTGGTGAATGAATGCGGAACCCGGACGGGACTGGTCTACGCGCAGCGTCTGCAAGTCGTTGTAGAGGCCAAGCACCTCGCTTTTGTTGTAACCCATATTGAACGAAGCGTCCCAGGTGAATTTCTTGCCGCTAAAAATGGTGGCACCCAGCAGCAACTCCACCCCGCGGTTCCGGATCGCACCTACATTGAACAATGCACTGGTGTAACCCGATGTTTCGGAAATGGTCGCACTTACGATGTCGTCGGTGGTTTTACGGTCGTACACCGCGAAATCGACATTGAGCAGATTGTTGAACAGTTTCGCTTCCAGACCCAGTTCCGTCACCGTAGAGGTCAGAGGCTGCAAGCCGCCGTTCGGAACGCGGGTACCATTGATCTGCGCCAATGCAGACCCCAAATGCGCACCGCTCAGCGAGTAGTACAGCGAGAGGTTATAGGGATCCGTGTCGCCTCCCGCCTGTGCCCACGAGCCGCGGAATTTCAGGTAGTTGATCACAGAAGGCATTTTCAGGGCCTCGGAAGCCACGAAGCTTACCCCAAACGATGGATAGAAAATACTATTCTTGCCTTTGGCGAGCGTCGAGAACCAGTCGTTACGCGCAGTGGCCGTCACGAACAGGTAGTTGTTATAGGAAAACTCCGCTGAGCCGTAGACCGAGTTAATGCGTTTTTCGATGTAAGCCTCGGTGACGGTGCGCGCCGCAGGATCGATGTTTGAAATGTCGTAGAAGAACGGAATGTTGAAGCTGTTGTTGGCTGAAACGTCGTTCAGGTTCGTGACCTGTTTCATCATGTTACCTCCAAACAGCCCGTTGAATGCAAACTTTTCTCCGATCTTCTTATTGAGCCCTACCAAAAGCTCCTTGTTGGTTTCGGTAAACTCGCGCAGGGACGAAGTGTAGCTTCCTTTCAAAACATAGCCGGTTCCGTAAGGCTCAATGCTTTTGTAGCGGTAGTTGAAATTATCGAAACCAATGCGTCCTTTTACGTAGAGCCAATCGGTGATGGTGTATTTAGGCTCAAAAGAAGCGATAATGCGTTTCTTCTGGTCGTCCTGCTGAAATTGCTCGGTGGCGAAGTACGGGTTTTGGGTGTATTGGTTATCCGACCACACTTTTTCGTTCCCGTTCGCATCGAACTGCGCCTGTTTCAGCACATCCACATCCAGCGAAGTTGGCAGCACATACATGGCGAAGTTGGCATTACCGGGCGAGTCGTTCACCCGCGGACGGTTGTGGTTCTTCTCGATAATGTACTTCGCATTGGCCACGAAAGACAGGTTTTTACCCAGGTTCCCGTTGGTGTTCAATGCAAAGTTGTTGCGGCGGAGCGTGTTGTTCGGCAGTACCCCCTTGTTGTTCAGATCGTTCATCGAAAGGCGGTAGGTTACCTTCTCCGTAGCGCCGGTGAGTGCGATGGAATTCGTGAAAGTGGTCCCTACATTGTAAAACTTACGCAGGTTATCCTTCGCGGCCACATAGGGGCGCTCCACACCGTCGTAGTTCATGGCATTGCTGCCGTCGAGTCTTCCGCCCCAGCTGTTACGGGTGGCGGTCTGGGCAACGGTCGTAGGTTTCACACCATTACTGCCGAGGCCGTATTCGTATTGGTAATCTTTGTAGGATTTGAACAACAGATCCTCGGCCAGGAAGTTACTATTCACTTCCACGCCAATGCCTTTATCGGCCTTGCCGCCCTTCGTGGTAACCAGAATAGCGCCGTTGGATGCACGCGAGCCATACAATGCGGCGGCGGTCGCGCCTTTCAGTACGCTGATGCTCTCGATCTCGTCCGGGTTAAGACTCGAAATACCATCGCCCCGGTCGGAACCCGTCCAGGAACCTTCGCGGTTGGCACCTATGCTCACCGACCCGAGGTTGTCGTTGTTGATCGGAATGCCGTCCACGATGATCAACGGCTGGTTGTTACCGGAAATCGACCCATTACCCCTGATCACTATACGCGACGAGCCGCTCGGACCGGTGGCGGTGCTGGAAATATTCAGACCGGCTACTTTTCCCACCAGGCTGTTGGCGATGTTCGTAGAGCGTGCTTGTGTGAGGTCCTCGCCTTTCACTTCGGAAATGGAGTACCCCAATGCTTTTTTCTCCTTTTTGATACCCAATGCGGTGACCACCACTTCGTCCAGTGTCTGGGTTTCGGCTGCCAGTTTCACATCGATCACCGAGCGCTGACCTACCGTCACCTCCTGCTTCTGGTAACCGATCGAGCTGAATATCAGCACCGACTCGGCCGATGGTACTTCCAGTTCGTATTTCCCGTTCCCATCGGTGTTGGTTCCGTTGATCGTCCCTTTCACGAGCACATTCACACCCGGAAGCACCTCGCCATTCTGATCGACGACGGTACCGGCGACCCGGATGTCCGCAGCCACAGGCCGCTCCCCGGCCGGCAGCCGGAGCTGTCCTGCCGATGGCCGCATATCGATAGCCGAAGTTTCAATCCGCCTGGGCAGGATCATAAAGGCATTTTTACGGACCTTTTTCAAGACCAGGTTCGTCGATTTCAACAAGTTCTCGATGTTTTCCTCGGCCGGAAGATTTTTGTCAAATGAGTAATCCGAAACCGTCAACCCGCCCATCTGGCTCTCTTCAAAGAGGATATCGGCTTTGTAATATTTCTTCAACTGCAACAGCACATCCAGCAGTTTCGCCTGGTTGGCCGTCTGTTCCGGAATGGCTGGCCGGCTTCGCTGGGAGGTGTAGGCAAGTGCCTGGGCGGCCAGCGGCGAGCCGGGAGTCGTCCCCAGGATCATGCCACAGCAAAGTACTGATAGTAATGATCGATGTTTCATACTGGATAGGATTTTAAAGATTGATTGGATGGGTGCAGTACTTATTTTTGCAGGATGAGGTAGGCCTCCCCGTCGCGGCCAAGGCGAAAACCGAAGAGCTCGGAGAGCAACGTCAGCAACTCCTCTCCATTTTCAGGCTGGAATGTGCCGCTTACCGTGCGGCTGGCAAAACGGGTGTCTTTGATCTCGACCTTAATGCCGTAATGTTCCTGCAACTGGCTGGCCACCTCGGATAGCGGCGTTTGATCGAACACAAACCGGTTGCCTGTCCAGGCGATCAGCTTCTGCGTATCAGCATGCGGTTTCAATACCGGCCTGGCCGCCGCTTTCTCCATGGTCACCAGGTCGCCGGGCTTCATCACGAGCTCCTGCTTTTTGGCGCCTTCCGAATAGAGCAAATGCACCTTTCCGTTTTTCAGCAGCACCTTGCCCCCTTTTTGACGGGTATAAACCGAGAACTCCGTACCGAGCACCATTACTTCGAAGTTCTCGTCGGTTTTGACCATAAACCGCTTATTATCAATAGTGTGTTTGACATTAAAGAACGCCTCTCCATTCAGCTTCACTTCCCGGGTTTCGTCCCCGAACCCGAACCGCGGCACGCGCAACGATGTATTGGCATTCAGGATCACGCTGGTACCGTCGGCCAGCTGCACCGACCGTGTTTCGCCGAATGCGGTATCGTAGGTTTGGTACATGATGTGATCGCGGCCCAACCAGGATGCTGTACCGAGTAGTAGCAGCGAAGCGGCGGCCATAAGCCAGTTTCTTCGCCTTTTGACCGGCACAGGGCCGGGGGCTATCTCCTGGGCCGGCGTCCCCGATACGAGCGGGGTAGCGTCTTGCGGATGCTCCTGCATGTAGCGCAGGTAGGCATCGTAACGCTCCTGACCGTCGGCAAGATACTGCGGCGACTGGGACTGCCATTCGGCCAGCCATTCGAAATAGCGCTCCTGATTTTCAGCCAGGGCCAGCCATTCGCCGATCAGCCGCTTTTGCACCGGGCTCGCATTCCCGGCGAAATACTGGAACAGCAACGCTTTGTTTACTGATAATGTGTTCATTTCAGTGGATTAAATATCGGTAAGGATGTTAAGGATGTTTATCGGAAAAAAGTCAGCGGGATCGTTATCAGCCATGTCCAATGGTCTTTCAACCCCAGTCGCAGGGCGCTCAATGCCCTGCTGATGTGCCCTTCGACCGTACGGCTCGACAAATTCATTTCCGTGGCAATCTCCTGGATCTTCTTGTTTTCGAACCGGTTGAGTAAAAAGACCTTCTGGCACTGCGGTGGCAGTTGCTCTACGATCCTGTCGATCCGGCTCGCCAGCTCCTGGAAATGCATCAGTGCCTCGGGGCGTTCGGTGGAAGCGATGTCGTACTGCGGCAGCAACTCGAACGAATCGGTGTTTTTCAGCTCACTTGCCAGGAAGTTGTAAGCCCGGTTCTGCACCGATTTGAACAGGTAGGCGCGATAGGACGACTTTACCGATTCGTACGAACGGTTCTTCCAGAATGCATAGAACATCTCAGATACCAGATCGGCGGCAGCGTCTTTGGAATACAGAAAACGGACGGCATAGGAACACAGCGGATTGTAGTAAAGCCGGAACAGCAATGCACAGCCTTCGCGTGGGTTTTGTTCGAATGTCTTGCGGATAAACAACTCCCGGTCGCCCTCACGGACCGACTGTTGCCCGCCATTCTCCTGAGGCTTTCCCCTGTCCACCTCCCAGGAATCCTCCTTTTCATGATACTCCGAACCCGGCAATGAAAGCATTAGTAACTTTTAAATATAAATTGGTATATTTTCAAAACTGGCATTTAATAGTAAGACAGGAAAACCGGTAAGGACACGCGGTCAATTGATCTATATTTTTAAAAAATTGCATTATTTCGTATTTTCCACTGCAAAACATCGCTACCTCATCCCAATGATTACCAGTATCTTACATGGTCATCTTTTTCTGTGGCGATACTCAAAATTTTTGAAAAAAATTTAAGGGATGAATGGGAGAATGAGTGAATGAGTGAATTTTGAATGACTGAATGATTGAATGACTGACCGGTCGCCGGAGCGATGAGCCGCAGTGAAACTGTGAATCTTGATAGTCAAGGAATATCAGATATGGTCAAGTGTTGTTGTTTTAATTCCTAATCTAATTATTCCATGACTACTCATGACCTCCTGACTAATTCCAATTAAATCATCACCCCGGCGAACTTCAATCATTCATAATTCATTCA
>CBFGMV010000205.1:0-8471 GCA_965649915.1 uncultured Dyadobacter sp. | reverse complement strand
ACCTGCTCCTTGAAATACTTTTCGACGCAGTTCAGGTCATGCGGAACGAGAAATTCGCCGTCGGGCAAGGTATCGATGCCATCCTTGTTGCCGGTAATACCCGCAAATTTCTCCACGTGGCTATACCAGGGCGCAATGTCGTCATAGCCGATCGGCCATTCCACCGCAAACTTGTCGCGTGCGGGCCCTTCGAAATCGTATTTGCTCCAACGCTGCGTCTGCCGCGCCCAAAGCAATGACTTACCGCCTACCTGGTAGCCTCTCAGCCAGTCAAATGGCTTTTCCTGAATGTAGGGATGCTCATTATCTTTCGCGAAAAAGTGCATCGACGATTCCTTGAAGTTGTAGCAACGTGCCGCAATGGGGTTTGCATCGGCGATTTCCTTCGTCAGGCGCTCTCGGTGCTCAAACTCCCACGGCATCATATTCGTGGTAGGATAATCCTTGATATGCTGCACATCGCGGCCACGTTCCAGTACGAGGGTTTTCAGTCCTTTTTCGGTCAGCTCCTTCGCCGACCAGCCACCGCTGATCCCCGAGCCAATCACAATGGCATCGTAAGTGCGGGCTTTTTTACTGTCAATATTTATGTTTGCCATAGTTCGGTCTAATGGAAATAGGGAGGAGAGGGAGGATGGAGGAAAGGGAGGAAGGATTTTTAATTAGTCCCTCTTCCCTTTCCTCCTCCCTCCCTTTCCTCCATTATCCCTTTTTAACAGGTACACACCCATGGTAGCGGGCGGGGATCATTTCGTAATGGGTAATGTTGGTCATCACGTATTCGGAACTCATGTAGCCCTGGATCGTGAGGTTTTTGACCATGCTGAAAAAGCCTTTCTGTGCTGCGTCGCTGCCCTTTTCGATCTCCGAAAGAATTTGCAGCCGCTGCTCTTTGCTGGCATCGGTGAACGACTTTCCGAAGCGCTGAACGCTCTGCTCATCGATATTCGACACGCCGCTCGCGAGGCTGGCCTGCGCTTTGGCATCGTAACAGTCATTGACCATTTTTTGTACAAAATCACCTACTCCCAGCTCTCCCGCTCCCGGGGTGTCGGTTTTAGGGATAATGGTTTCGACGATCATTGTCAGGTTTTTGGATTGGTCTGCCGAAAGCAACCCGCCCTTTGCCACCACACTCTTGCTCCAACCGGATGCCCACGCAGGCAAACCCGCCATGGCGCCCATGGCCGCAGCCATACTTTTAAGCGCTACGCGTCTTTCCATCTTCGTTTATATTTTAGTTAACGTATTAGTTAAACGTATTTTATTTGGAATGTACCGTTCATAACCTGACTATTCTTCCAAAAAGTCCAGATCCCGCCCATGTGTTTCGGGAATGGTGAGAATGCAGAAAATGCCGATGGCAAAACAGATCACCCCTACCAGCGCCCCAGCCATAATGACGCTGAAAGAACCTTTAAAAATAGCAAATAATGTAGTCATTCCCACTACCGTCCCGCGCACCATGTTGGGAACGGTGGTTGCGGCTGTCGCACGCAGGTTGGTACCGAACTGCTCCGCGCCAATGGTCACGAACATGGCCCAGTAACCGATCCCGAAGCCCAGCAATGCGGCCACCGTGTAAAGCATTGTAGCCGTTTTAATGCCCGCGAACAGGTAAATGAGGCTGCATATCAAAGTAAAGATCATCAGGTAAAAAACCGCTTTCTTACGCGATTCGAGCCAGTGGCTGATGAACCCGCTGGCCAGGTCACCCATCGAAAGGCCGACGTAGCACCACATAATCGATAGCCCTGGCTTGATTGGCTCGTCGATGCCCAATGCCTTGCCGAATTCGTTGCTGAAAGTGGCAAGAATGCCGATCACGAACCAGGTCGGGAGGCCGATCCCAATGCATTTAAGGTACCTGCTAAGCCTGTCCTTGTTATTGAATAATGCGAAAAAGTTGCCTTTCTCGACGTGTTTCTGGTCTTTGATATCTTTAAAAATCCCTGATTCGAATACGCCGATACGTAGCAAAAGCAGCGAAATACCCAGGCCGCCGCCGATGAAATAGGCATAGCGCCAGTCGAAATACTCGACCGTAAAATAGGCAACTACCGCTCCCAGCAAACCAATCCCCGCCACCAGCGAAGTCCCGATCGCCCGCAGATGCTTGGGAAGAATTTCGGATACGAGTGTGATACCCGCACCCAGCTCACCCGCCAGACCGATTCCGGCGATGAAACGGAGCAATTTATAAACCGTCACATCCTGCACAAAACCGCAGGCGATGTTGGCTAGGGAATACGTGATAATGGAGCCGAAAAGCACGGAAAGACGGCCCTTTTTGTCCCCCAGCACACCCCAGAGGATACCTCCAAGGAGCAATCCTGTCATTTGCCAGTTGAGAATGCTGGCACCAGTGACGGAAATATCTGCCTCGGAAAGGCCCAATGCAGCCAGACTAGGCAAGCGGACGATCCCAAAAAGGAGCAAATCATAAATATCTACAAAGTAACCAAGGGCAGCGACAATTACGGGAGCACTGAAAAGGTAGGAAGCGTCTGAGCGCGTTGCTGTGACGGATGACATTTCGTTTTGTATGGGTTTCATCGGAATAACGTGCAATATTATGCAAATAGCCGGACATAAGCCCGGCTATTCGTTGGTAAATTAATAAAATTTAAAGAGAAAGTTTTGTTTGACTGATGCTGACTTTCTCTGGCTTTCATTGTCTAACTCTTCTTGAATACGATGGTGATCTTGTATTTGACGCCGTCTTCTTCCTCCGTGCTCGACCATTTCATTTCGTTCGCACCGGTTTCCAGGTCGAACTCCGTTACGTCGGAGCCTTCGGTGAGGACTATTTTCTTGTCTTTAACCGTCCATTTCGACGTGTCGTCCACAACATCGGCCTGGTCCAGAATGTCGTCACAGCCGGTGGGTACTTTGGCCCCCACTGTGCCGTTGCTTTTGAAAGTAAGCTCAGTTTCGGACAAACATTTCTTCCCGGTAAGCGCCTCGAAGTATGCGAGTACGTCCGTAATGCCATTCTGGGCCGGATCGATGTTCATCGCCTTGATTTTCCAGGTGCCTTCCACGGCATTGCCGGAGGGCGTTTCGGGAGTCGGGTCGTCGGAATCTTTGCTACACGCCAGCATCGCTGCCGCAAACACAAACAGCATCAGGTAATTTGCCAGATTTTTCATGGATGGAGTTTTCATGGTTGCCTATTTTTTTTGATTAATAAGCACGAAATTAAACTACCATTTTTCCAGCCGGGCATATTACCGAGTGACCGGTAGATCGACTGAGTGACCGGTTGCCCGCCTCAGAGTTCCAGCTTCTGCTTGTCTTTCAGCAGTTGCTCTTTCAGTTTGCCATAATCCACATCCTGCACCGCCACCTTGCTGTCGATCGCCTGCACAGCTGCCGTGGCAGCACTTTGGCCGAGGATCATAAACACGGGCTCCATGCGGATCGACCCATAGGCAATGTGCGACGCCGATATGGCTACCGGCACCAGCAGGTTCTGGCATTCAGCCTTTTTAGGAACAATGGAACCGTACGAGATGCCGTAAGGGGTTTTCGGGTGTACGCCGATGTCGCCTTCGTTTTGTACAAAACCGTCCTCTTTCACATAGCGCTGCGCATTGTGCGCGTCGAGCGAGTACGAGCCCATTCCTACCGATTGCTGCACGGCTTTTTTGCCTAATGTTTCGTTTTCGGTCATGACGCTCAGGCCCAGCATCCGGCGGGCTTCACGGACGTAGATCTGGTGCGGCCAGCCGCCATTGTCCTTGAATTCATCCTTCGGCAAGCCCCATTCGTTCACCTTTGCACGTACGTCGGCCGGGACCGCAGGGTCGTTGGCAAGGAAGTACATCAGGCCTTTCTGATACAGTTCATGTTCCTTGATGATCTCTTTACGGCGCTTGTAGGAAGCATCGGGATAATCGTAGTTCTGGCCGATGAAATCCGTGCTGAATGGGCCGTGGTTGTTGGTATCCGTCTTGCGGTTGGGAATCGGGTCGTATTTGTCGAACGTTTCGGTCCAGCCGGCTTTGTACACACGGGCGAGAAGTTCGTATTTGGCAGGATCGTAACCTGCGGGTTTCGCGAACGGAATGCGGTTTTCCGGGTGTGACGAAAGGCACATGCGGAAGCAGTAAGCCTGGATTTTGTTGTCCCCCGATCCATTTTTAGCGATCTTTTCAGCTGTTACATAGGGCAGCAATCCGCTCTTCGGATCGCCTTCCACTTTGTAGGGGCTGATGTTTTTGGCAAAATAATGCCTGTGCTGAAAAACGCCAGCCTGAACGCCATTCCATTCTTCATTATAAACGCTGTTTGCCTCCCGGCCTACGTGGTATTTAACTCCGGCAGCAGCCATCAGGTCGCCTTCGTAGGTGGCGTCGATGAACATTTTACCTTTGAAGGTTTTACCGCTCAAAGTTTTGAAAGCGGCAATGCGGCCATTGCTTTTCTGCACGCCGCTTTTGCCCCGGTCGAGCCATTCGTCGCGGTAGATTTTGATATTGTTTTCTTTCACAAAATCCTCAAAAACCTGCTCTGCCACGTGCGGCTCGAATATCCACATCGTGCGCTCGGCGCCGTCCATGGCCACTGTCCCCTGGCCTTTGTTACCATATTCTTCCTTTTTCTGCCATTGCCAGCCTTTGGCCGAATCGTAATGCAGGAAAACACGGTGGTAAAATTCACGCGCCAGGCCACCGATCACCGATTTGTTGCCCGTATCGGTAAAACCCAGCCCGCCGGATGATAGCCCGCCCAAATGCTTGTCCGGCGAGACTACCAGCACCGTTTTGCCGGATTTGACGACCTGTACCGCGGCCGTAACCGCCGCACAGGTGCCGCCGTAAACAATCACGTCTGCTTCATACGACTGGGCAAATGCAGCCGGCGACGTGGCCTGTGAAATGAAGAATGCAATCAGTAAGAGTAATTTTTTCATTAAATGTTTGAGTTAGGATTTAAGACTGTGTAATGACCGCCGACGATTGACCGCCGACGGCCGATTACATCACTATTTTGATTCGAACTCCGACAGCCAAACTATTTTGAATCAGGGACAAACAGGACGGCGTCGGCCGCCACAGCGCCTGAGGCTCCTTCCGACGAAATGTTTACGGAGGATGCCTGGCCCTTCGGTAAATTGAATTTACCCACGTTATACCATTCACCTGACGTCTGGCCTTCTACGACAATGTCTTTTTCCAGCACTGAAATATTCTTGGTTTCATTACCCGATTTGACAGAAAGCTTTATTTCCGAAGCCGGTTTGGCCACTTTCGGGAAGTACACGTACACATTGTAAGCGCCAGCAGCAGCAATTTCAGGTGTAAAGGTCACCGAGCCACCATTTTTATCGCTTTCGGAAGTAGCAAGGTACGACGGGCCGTAACCTCCTCTTTTCACAGGCTGCCAGTTTCCTTTCACAGCAACCTGCTTGCTATCCTCATTATCGACGAGGATTTCAGGTGTTTTGCCATTCACGAGCGGATCCGTTTTCAGTTTCGCCTGCAACTTCGCTATGTCGATCTGCTGCACGCTTTTCTTCGAATCGATGGCCATTGCCGCCGCGATGGCCGTCGATTGGGCCAGTACCATAAACACCGGTTCCATGCGGATGGAGCCATAAGCAATATGCGTTGCCGACAGGCAAACCGGCACCAGCAAGTTGGTACATTCTTTCTCTTTCGGCACAAGCGAGCCGTAAGCGATCGGATATGGCCCGGAGGCGCTCACCTCCACATTGCCCTCGTTTTTCGCCATGCCATTCACGACAATGCGCTGGATGTTGTGCGAATCCATCTGGTAAGCGGCCATACCCACGCCGTCCTTCACCACTTCTTTCAGCTCGCAATGGGCCTGGGTCATTACATAGCTTCCAACCATTCTTCTGGCCTCGCGGATGTACAGCTGCGGCGACCAGTTGCCGGTTTCCACGTACTCGTCTTTGGGATACCCCCATTTCAGCATGGCCTCACGCAGGTCCGCAGGCACGCGCGGGTCGTGACCGAAGAAGTAGAGCAAACCTTTGGTGTAGGCTTCATGCGCTTTGATGATCTCCGCACGCTTCTTGTAATCCGCATCAGGATAATCGTGGTTCATGCCGATCATGTCCGTCGAAAAGCCGTTGCGATTATTGATGTCCGTCTTGTTGTTGGGCATCTTGCTCCAAATGAAGTAATCGTTCAGCGTTTTCCGCTGCGGCTGTTTAGCGATAAGCCTGGCGAGCAGCTCATAGCGAACGGGATCGTAGTCGGCCGGCTTGGTAATGGGAACAATGTTCGCCGGGTCGGAGGTGAGGCAAATGCGGTAGTTGTAGGCCTGCACCTTTTTGTCACCGGTGCCATTTGGTTCCAGTTTTGCAGGCGACACGCCCCATAGCAAGCCGCTTTCGGGCTTTCCTTCGGTTTTGTAGGGATCGATACCATCCGGAAGCTGGTGCCCGTGCATGAGCTGCACGCCGTCGATCGTCTCGTTGTACTCGCTGTTGGCCTCCCGGCCCACGGTGTAGGACACACCCGCTTTCGCCATCAGATCGCCCTCGTAGGAGCAGTCAATGTACATTTTGGCGGAAATGGTCTGGTTGGTTTTAGCATCGGGTTTCAGACTGTTTTCCAAAACAATGGATTTAATCTCCGCCCCGCTTTTATTGGTGCTGATCACCCGGTTTTGGTAAATTACCTTGATACCGGCCTCGTCGAGGTATTGCTGCAAGTATTGCTTCGCCACCTTCGGCTCGAATGTCCATTGCTCGAATTTGCCGTAATGCTTGCCGATACGACGGTAAAAGTCCCTGGACAAGCCGGTAATGGCATATTTGTTTCCAATATCCGTATAACCGAGACCTCCGGAAGTCATACCGCCCAAATGCCCGCCCGGCTCGATCAGGACGACGTTTTTTCCCATTTTCTTTGCCGTATATGCCGCAATTACCCCTGCGGCTGTCCCGCCGTAAACGCAGACATCCGCCTGCACTGCCGCGGGGGTTCCGGTTTCCGGTTCGGGCCCTACGCTCCGGAAGCCCGCGAGTGTAAATGCGAACAAACAGGCCAAATGCGCTATTGCTATCTTTTTTCTCATTGTGTTTGAAATGATTAAAAATGCTTAATACCCCGGATTCTGGTCTTTGGCGGTAATCGCTTTGTTATATAAAATCTCGGAGTTCGGAATCGGCCAGAGCATATGCTTGTCGGCTACCACGATGTTCTTTACTTCCAGAATGCGCTGTTTGGCTATTCCAAGGCGTTTCAGGTCGTTCCAGCGCTTGCCTTCGTACATCGTTTCGTACCCACGCTCCTGCACCACCTTGTCGATGAAGGTTTGCAATGTGGCAAAATCAGCAAGTTTGAAATCGACGGTTGAAACTGCTTCGGCTGGCTTCCCGTAGGCGCGGCGGTGTACCTTGTTGAGGCTTTCGAGCGCTTCCACGGTAGGTTTGCCATTGGCGCGTGCGTCGGCTTCGGCGTGGAAAAGGAGCAGATCGGCATAGCGGTACCAGGGGTAGTCGTTGCCTGCGCCGCCGGTCGCCAGCGGATCCCGGTATTTGCGGTAAAGCAGGGAAGTCTTGCCCAGCCCGATATCCACATTATAAAACATGTGATTTTTACGCAAATCCTTGAAATCCCAGTTTTTGACCACCGGATTGGACACCGAGTCGGTATACTGCGCATACACGCCGCCGGGGCCGTAATAGTTGTACTGACCAATTTTGCGATGCGCATAACTGACAAGTCCAAAACCCTGCTGGCGCGAATACTTAAAATAGAAGATTTCCTCGCTCGTATTCACGACCTCCGGTCCGTATATTTTCTGAAAATCCTCTGAAATGGTTACCGGCACCAGTGAATACTTCTTCGAATCGACTACCTCTTTCGCTCTGGCGGTAGACTCTTTCCATTGTTCGAGGTACATATAAACTTCCGAAAGCAGCGTTTTCGCCGCCCATTTGGTCGGTCGACCGATTTCGGATGGATTGTCGGGCAGTCCGCTTTCGGCGGCCAATGCGTCGGCGACGATCAGTTTATACACATCGTCCACGCTGGAACGCGGCACGTCGGCGACGGTCATGTTCTCCTCCGTACGCAGGGGCACGCCAGCCCAGTTGCGCACCATCGCGAAGTAGATCAATGCACGCATATATTTCGCTTCCGCAACGTAGGGCCCCTTTTCGGCGTCGGTCATGCCGGTACCTTTCGGCACATTGGCGATCACAAGGTTTGCGTTCCGGATGGATTGATAGAAGTTATCCCAAATCGTCGCGACGCGGTTGATGTTCGTATTATCAAGTCCCTGGTAGAGGCTCACGGGTGTTTGCGTTCCCCTGGAATTGCCATAATCGGCCAGACCTTCGAGCTGGGCCGGGTAGTTGGTCGACAATGCATTATCGGTGCGCATAGGACCGTAAATCGCATTGACGGCCGCTTTCGCTTCCGCGGATGTGTTGTAAAAATTCTCGGAGGCCAGCGACTTTGGTTTTTCCTCCAAAATATCGGAGC
>CBFGMV010000204.1:0-8476 GCA_965649915.1 uncultured Dyadobacter sp. | reverse complement strand
CCCACCATATTTTGTTCGGCAACACCAGCATTGATAAACCGCTTACCCATTTGGGCCTGCAAATTTTCCAATGCATTATATCCAAGATCGCCTGTGATAAAAACAATGGAGTCGTCCTCCATGGCTAGCGTTTCTATGGCAGTTGAAAATTCTTTTCTCATTTTGAAGTGGGCCTGAGCCGATTGATTCCTGATTTAAAAAGATTAGTTCTTCTAATCGGTTGATATGATGCAATTTAGCAAAAACAGGAAACGGACTTGAAAGGCCATTATAATTTACTTCCTCAATTGCTTTACCAATGCCCGGATCTCGTCAGCTGTTTTATAGGCCTTCGATCCCCGCCTTATCCGGGTACGGATGTATTTGGGTCGTTTTTTAGTTTCCTCGAATATCTTGGTAATGTATTCTCCGAGGAAGGAAATGCCCAGGATTGTAAGTCCTCCGAAGAAAACGATCAGGACTATAACTGTGGAAATTCCACGCGGCGTATCCGGGAAAAAGAAAAGTTTTGCCAGGATCTGCCAGAGGATCCCCAGAATGGACAGGCCGGTTAATCCGAACCCGGCGTAACTCATCAGTTCCAATGGGGCGAAGCTGAAAGAGAAAATAGCCTTTTTCGCCCACCAGATGTTCTTGGTCCAGTTGTTGGTAGAGACGCCAAACATGCGCTCGGGACGCACATAAGGCACACCCGTTTGCTTGAAGCCTACCCAGGCACGCAAGCCGCGTAGGAACTGCTCCGTTTCGGGCAGGTCCACGAGTTCCTTCACTACTTTCCGGTCGATCATCGAAAAGTCGCCGGCGTCACGGGGGATAGGGATATAGCTGAGCCCCTGGAAAATCTTGTAAAATGACTTGTAAAAGAAATGGATATGCGGCTTCATTTCGCGCTGGACTCGGACGCCGTACACCACATCGTTGCCATCCATCCATTTTTCATAGAATGCCGGGATAATTTCCGGCGGATCCTGCAAGTCGCCGTCCATCAGCACCACGCAGTCCCCGGTAGCTATCTCCATCCCGCTCAGGAACGCCGATTGGGAGCCGAAGTTCCGGGAATGGCTGATACCAACCACATTAGGGTCTTTGTCGCAAATGGCATTGATCACTTCCTCCTGATTATCAGGGGAGTTGTCGTTGACGAAGATGATCTCGTAACGTACTTTCAGCTCATTGAAAGTCTTGACGAGCCGCTGGTACATGAACGGAATGGCCTGAGCATCCTTATAACAGGCGATAATAGCCGTGATAACCGGGTTGAGCTTTGGATTTTCGAAAGCCGGGATGAGTCGGTCCTCGTAGCCAATCGCTTCCTGCCATTGGCTGTAACGGGCGAGCCCGTCTTCCAGGGAAGTAGTAGCTTTCCAGCCGAAATCAGTTTCGAAAGCCGTAGGGTCGCCGTACCATTCGGCCAGGTCCCATTTGCGGTTCGACATGCTGCCCCATTGCGGCTCCTTGGCGATACCAAAGGTTTTTCGGGTGGTATCCACCAGATCACCCATCGTGGTTTTACGTCCGGTAGCAATATTATAGGATCTGCCCGACGTCGTTTCATCGATCTTCAATGCCGCATCGAGGAACGCCTCGACACAATCTTCCACGAAAACGAAGTCGCGGCTGATATCCGGTGAAACGAGTGAAGGCAGGTCTTTTTTTCTCGCATTTTCGATCAGCCTCGGAATAAGGCGATCGGGTTCTTCCCAGTACCCATATATTGAGTAGAGCCTGAGATTCAGTGTTTTGAGGTTAGCAACTTTGGCGTAATATTCCAACAGATAAGCCGCGGAAACTTTCGAAACCGCGTAATGGCTATTGGGCTCCACCCGGTCCGTCTCTTTGGGAGAGGTACAATTAAAGCCGTATTCGGAGCTGCTGCCTGCATGGATATAAACCATATCCTTGGTACAGTTTTGCAGGATATTTACCGTGCCCAGTACGTTGGTTTCGTAGGTCAGGTTTACATTGCTTTGCTTGCTGTATGCCCCGTAAGCGGCAAGATTGAAGACGGTCTGTGGTTTGTATTTGCCAAAAACCTCCTGAATGGAATTATCGGAAAGGATATCGCAATGGATAATATTCTCGAAAGGAACATTGAGGAGTTTCAGGCGCCATGCTTTGGTGGCGTCGTGCGTAACCGCGTAGCAATCCTTGCGGATTTTGAATATATCATTGAAGAGATTGGCGCCGATGAACCCGCTGGCACCGAAAACAAAAACTGGCCCTTTTAATTTCTCTATTTTATCGCGGTAAACCGGTAAATGGTCAAGCATTCGTCAATTCATTAAAATAGCGTTCCTTTACTTCAAGTGTGGCTTGCTCATACTGGTCTTTGTTCATCGGCAGATAGTGCCATTCCAGTTTGTTTTCCATATACGACACGCCTTTTCCTTTCACAGTATTTGCGATAATGGCTTTGGGCAGTCCGTTTTTGTGTTCTTTCAACTCACGAATGACGGCGCTGACAGCGGCAATATCGTGACCGTCCACTTCCACGGTCTCGAACCCGATGGCATTCCACTTTTCTGCGGATGCAGTTTCTCCGAGCACTTTATCTGTAAAACCAAATCCTTGTAAACCATTTTTATCAATGATCATGAAGAGATTGTCCAGCTGGTTCTGAATCGCGTAGTGTGCCGCTTCCCACGTGGTACCTTCGTTTGTCTCTCCATCTGACAGCAACGCGAAGGAATATGCTGCATCGCCGCCGATCTTGGCAGCGTGCGCGATGCCGGTTGCAATGGGCAATCCATGACCCAGCGAGCCCGTTGCGAAGGGTATTCCTTTATACTGGCGGGGGGCAGGGTGTGCCGGTAATGTAGTGCCGTCGAGATAGAAAGTGGCCAGTTCCTCGTCCGTAATTTCTCCAAGCGTATTCAGGCAGGCATAGAGCGCGGCTGCGGCATGTCCCTTGGAAAGAATGAAGGTGTCATCCGCTGCTTTTTGCAAAAACAGAATGGCAATCATCAGATCGACACAGCTCAGTGAACATCCGATATGGCCTGCATTGGCCTGGTGGTATAAGCCCAGTATTTTCAGCCGGAGTTCACCGCTGATCAGTTTCGGGTCATTCAATATGTCTTCTGCAGTCATGCCGGTTGTTGTATGTCGATGTAAGAAATGGCTTACAAAATAATGGCCTAATCTCGGGTTTTAAGTCCGCAATATACGAAATCTTATTTGACGGCTTCGCTGGAATACCGGTGCCGGTTACTCAAACCCATAACGCTTTCCGGTCAGTTTCATGATTTCCAAGGGTTCGGGGCGTCCCTTCTTTTTGATCCAGATCTGCTCCCGCTGCGTCGTGTCCATTGCCTGAACATATTGCGCGTCCTTAGGAAAATAGAGGTTGGTAAGCTGCGCGTCGTGAATGGAATAGGGGAGGAAAGTTCTGTCCATTTCGGAGGTGATCTCATAGCGCGGGGCTGGATAAAAAATAGTATCGCCCGGCTGGTATACCTCCTCAATCTTCGCGGCCGCCTCGCTATAAGGGTTAGCAACCCGGGGAACAGCGAAGTAACCATATTTTGGCGAGCGATCTTCATAGAATTCATTCAGCCGTATTCCTACGAAATAGAGCTGAGCTGCCAGAAATACAAAAATCAGCACCCTGAACTCCGCTTGCAGAGTGGTGTAATATTGAAGCAGCAAACTGAGTACGACGATCACATAAGGAAACGAGAAGCCCGAGTAGCGCTGTGTGATGCCGTAGGTATGCCCGTTTTTGAACGACATCAGGATCAGGAACAGCGAAGGAACCAATGCCATGATATAAAGCAGCCAGAGCCTTTTCTTCTGTTCAGGACTGGCGGCTTTGTGCAGATCGGGGATAAATGACAATGCAAACAGGCTGACGCTCAGAATGCAGAACTGCAATTTGTGATTATTGTAAAAAAACGAAACGACAATGATCAGTAAATAAGGAAAGCGTGGCGCAAGCCAGGCCGGCACGTTGATCTTGCCTTTGAACCGGTACCAACAGATCAGGATCAGGGCTGTCAGCAGGGCAATGGCCACATTCTTTTTTCCCCCCAATGCGTCCGAAAGACCATTGGTGAACAATATCAGATCTGTAAACAGAGGAAGCGACTTATTGAAGACATTCAGCGGCGTCGCCGGAAGGATATTCCCGAAAGTACCTTCGCCGGTTTCGGCCATTCTGCGATAGAGATCGGCCTGATGTTGAAGTGACGACAATGTATAAACACCCCCGCCAGCGACCAGCCACCAGGTTACGCCCGAAAGGGCAAGTACCGCCGAAATGGCCATTCTGATCCAGCCTTTCCATGTTTTCAGGAAAAACAATGCATATAATGCATGCGCCAACAGCACTGAAATGGCGAGGAAATGGCAAAGCAGGCTAAGCCCGGCGGTAAGAATGTAGCCGATGTAAAGCCATATTGTATTGCGTTTGTCGGCCTTGTTTTCAATGATTTGTAAAAACAGGTAGGTCGCCAAAAGCATCAGGAAGAATGTAAGCGAGTAATTGCGGGCCTGGTGGCTGTATGCAATAAAGAAGGGCTCGATGGCCGTAATGCCCGCGGTGATCAGCGCTGTTTTTTCACCAAAGAAACGTTTGGCGAATAAGTAGCTCAGCCCGATAATCAATACGCTGAAAATGACGGAGAAAAAACGGATTGAAAAGTCGGAGAGGCCGAACACGTCCATCCACGGATGCAAAAGCAGATAATAGAACGGGCTGTTGCCAATATCGCTCCGGGTCATGGCTTCGTAATAATCCTCCATGGATTTCGGCGCCCAGAACTCGGCCGGCGTGAAGGATTTCGGGTGGTAAACCTCATTGACGATAAAACTACGCAATACCTGCTTCTGAGGGTGTTTTGGGGTTTCCCAAAAGCGGGAATTCACAAATTCACGGGTCGAAAATGCCTCTTTCTGGTTGGCACCTTCGAGTACAATGCCCTGGCTGACGAGCAAGGTGCTGGCCTCATCCAGGAAAATGCTGTAACGGTCGAGATGGTAAAGTCTTAATGCAAGACCTGCAACGAGGATAAGGATTAGAATGAGCCTTGTTCGAAGGGTTTCTTTGGTATGGCTGGGAGACATTATGCGTTCGCTGATGATGGATGTTTCCGCTTATCTGCAAGGACAAGCTCCGGTTTAACATATCAAGATGGCGCGAAAATAGCGAAATTTCCCGTGACGGGATGTTTTTTAGATTTTAAGAATCGTAAACTCTACTCTACGGTTTTTTTGCCGGGTTTGTTCGGTCAGATTACTTGCGATAGGTCTGGCAGGTCCCCAAGCCTTGGTTTGAATGCGTTTTGCGTCAATGCCCTTCGATAGCAGATATTTTTTGACCTGTTCCACGCGGTCGGCCGAAAGCTGGACATTTTTCTGGACTTCCCCCTGGTTGTCGGTATGGCCTTCGAGCAGGATTTCCATTGTGGGATAGGCGCTCATGGTCTCCGCAATGCGGTCGAGTTCAGCGAAAGAAGATGAGGTAACTTCGGCGCTGCTTTGAGAAAACATCGTATTGCTGAGCCGTATCTGCTCCCCTGCCTTGATGGGTTGCAGGTAAATGTTTTTTCTGATGCTGCGTGGCCCCATTTCGGAAGTCAGGTCGACATCCTCAGAAAAAGGGAAATAACCTTTACCGGAAGCGGTTACCGTGTAAGTTTCTTTGGCGGGCAGGATGAGTTTGTAGTCACCGGACTCGGGATCAAAAAGGGCCTGTGCGAAAGGTAAGCCTGTCTTTTTCACGGTCGCGACGAGATCCGATTGGATGGTTTTATTGGTTTCAGCTTCCAGAACGGTCCCGGAAATGATGGCCACCGGCTCGGGCTTGATCTCGGGCGTCATCCTGATCCGGAAAATGTCTTCCTGTGTCATTACTTTTTCACTCGAGCTGAAATAAGCGTAGTCACCGGTTGCAGGTGCATTGAAAAATGCATCCCAGAGAGGAGAGTTGATTGCCGGGCCGAGGTTCTCGGGTTTGGACCAGCTCAGCCAGGTATCATCGAGCCGCCGTGACATAAAAATATCACCCTCGCCATAGCCTGAGTGACCCTGTGAGGAAAAATAAAGGGTTTTATTATCAAATGCCAGAAACGGAGTACCCTCATAATCTGCGCTGTTAATTACATTGCCCAAGTTCAGCAGATCCGACCAGTTGCCATCTTTTTGTAGAAATGAAACGTACAGGTCCTTTCCTCCCTCCGAATCGCCACGTATGATAGAGAGGATCACCACATTTTCGTAGGGAGAGACGGTAACTTCCATACTGTATTCCGGCCGCAGCAATTTGACTATTTTGGATTCCCGAGGGAAGCCCCATCCATTTTTGGTTTTGAATGATCTGGAAAATCCGAATACCACAGTGCCATCAGGCTTGTAGACGTTGATTAGATATAACGTTTTGCCATCAGCAGAAATACTTGTTACAGCATTATGCTCAGCATTGTTGATCGGCGGTCCGATATTAACAGCATCAGTCCATTTGCCTTTCTCATCCATAGTCGAATACCAGACGTCCTGCTTGGAGGATCCAGTATTACCTTCGTATTCGTCTCTCGTAAAATACAGTGTCTTCCCATCCGGCGAAATGATCGGTGCAACTTCCTGGGCGTTGGTGTTAATGGCTTTTCCCAGATTTTCCTTCTGGGCCTTCACCAGGGAGGGGGCAAAGTTGATCTCAGCCTCAATGGGGACGGTCCGGGAAGAGATGGCGATCGCATCGATCTGGTTAGCTCCCGAAACCTTGTCCGGCTGCAGTACGATCTTGATCGCATTGGCATGAATCTCTTTTTCAGGGAAAATTCTAAGCATTCTGCCCCGAACGGCCTGTTGCCCGGGTGTGGCTTGTGAGATCAGGTATTCTTTGCCGTTCTCGTCGTAGGCATATACGCGGGCGATCGCACCCGGATTGAAATTTTCGCCGATCGCCACCTGTTTTAATAGAATGGCCTTCTCATAACCTACCTTGATCCACTCTTCATTGCGGCCATCGGCATCCGCAGGCGTCCAGGCGCAGGGGCTGTCGCCGAATACGGGAAGTTTATTAGGAATGCCCAGAATCTGTTTGGCGCGGTACCCGTGACCGATCTGCTCAGGCCTGTATTCGGAGGAGTAACCCAGTACCTTACTGGCCCATAAAGTCTCCTGGCAGTAGGCGTGCAAGGGAGCAACTGCGATCAGCAGACCATATGTAATGCTTTTAAAAGATAAATTCATGAGGTGATCCTATACCGGCCGGGGCTATCCAACATACAGTAATATTATTAAGAATATAAAAGAATGTCAATCCTACTGCTTTGTGCCGATCAGCAGAATCCAGTCCCATTCCGGTTGGGAGTCGGGCGGCTGCACAATGGCTTCCTCCGTCGATTTGAGATTTCCGCCAGCCCATCGTTTCCCGGTACGCGGGCTGTACCACACCGCACTGAAATCGGTGCCTGCAAGGTGTTTCAGGTCCAGTTTGACCTGTCGGGAGGAAGGGATGTACAACATGGCCATGCGTTTGTTAGACAGCGAAACGATGCCGATATCTGCTTTGTCAATGGAATCTACAAGAATATCGGGCGTATCGGGTAGCATATATTCCCAGGGAATGCCTTTCAGGATTTTTACCAGCTGATGAATGTACTCGGCCCCGTCCTTGTTGATGTTTACTTTCCAGGTCGGGTTGAAATTTTTGATCGTACTCATATGGCAGAAGCCCGCCGCTGAGCTGAGTATCGACTGATAAGCCTGATTTCTGATGAGAGTCGACTGGTCCGTAATTTCCTTGGGAAACTCCGAATTGGCAATCAGAAAGGGCCTTAGTGCTGTTTCTGCGGCGTTTTTTTGCCAGTTGGCTAATGCTGCATACTCCTCGGGTGTTACAGTGGAGTCGGGAATGATGAATTTGAGATCCGAATGGTTGGGCGAATTGTCGTTTACGCTGGTTGGGGAACAAGTGTTCAGCGAGGCCAGGATCTGGCCGTCGGATTCGGCCCTGATGCCTTCCGATATGGCCTTGAATTGGGAAGCGCTCTGGTATTCTTCTTCACTGACGATCCAGATAATGTTCGCATATTTCGCAAACCGCTTGCCCACGTAGGCTCCGTAAGTCCGCCAGACTTCTTCCTTTTGGGTGTCGAAAACGATATTCCAGCTTTGCCGCGATACCACGATCCCGATCACGAGGTTGCGCTCCCTGGCTGCGACAATGATCTTTTCGAGGTGATCAAAATAAGGTTTGTTGGGTTTGGTCAAATCATTGTTGTCCAGAAAGGGAGAAGCTTTGTTCACATTTTTCTGGGTCGGTAGCATGGGGAGCAAATGCACCAGCAGCGTGTTGAATGACTGGGATTTACGAATATCCATGTATTGGACTGCCTCGGTGTAAGTCAGCTTTCGCAGCAATTGCCAGGACACATCAGCGACCATCAGAAACGGAGTTCCGTTATTATCGGTGATGTGCCGGCCATTAGGGCTGATTTTCAATGGGAATCTTGCCGGAGCCTGGTCGTCATTC
>CBFGMV010000203.1:0-8510 GCA_965649915.1 uncultured Dyadobacter sp. | reverse complement strand
ACGATCGGGGCCTGCCGGACGTGATGTTCGGATTTTATGGCGAGCTGGTGATTTTCGAGCTGCTTGTTGGCGTCGTTCATTTTGAAGGCCACGAGCGAGCGGATGGAAAAGGCGCGGATGGCGTCGGGGACGGATAATGTTCCCTCGGCGCTGTCTTTACGGCCGGTGAATGGGAATACGTCCGGCCCGCGCTGGCATTGGGTGTTGATATTCACCCGGCTCACCTGGTTCACAAGCGGGTCGATCAATGCCGCCACTTCGTCGGCGTTGTTGCTGAAAATGCTCACCTGCTGGCCGTGGGTCGATTCGATCAGGAATTCGATCGTTTCTTCCAGATCGTCGAAGGGCACCACCGGTACGATCGGTCCGAATTGCTCTTCGTGGTAGAGTTTCATCTTGTCGTTGACCGGATATACGACGGCGGGATAGAAGAAAGAGCCTTCCGATTTGCCGCCGTTTTCGTTGACGACCTTCGCCCCGTGTGCTTCCGCGTCCGCGATGCAGTCATTGAGGTAGTCGATCTTATTGGTTTCCGGAAGCGGGGTAAGCGATACACCTTTCTCCCAGGGCATTCCGAATTTCAGCTCCGCAACGGCCGCATTGAATTTTTCGAGGAACGAGTCGGCCACGCTGCGGTGCACCCACACGATCTTCAACGCCGTACAACGCTGACCATTAAACGAAAGCGACCCGGTGATGATTTCTTTCACAGCAAGGCCGAGATCTGCATTCGGGGTGACGATGGCCGCATTTTTAGCGTCCAAGCCAAGCACAGCGCGGAGACGGTTCACCTTCGGGTGGGACTTTTTCAGTTCGTTAGCCACTTTGCTGGAACCGATGAGCGTCAGGACGTTGATCTTGCCCGAATGCATCAGTCCCGGAACAATGGCGTTGCCGCGGCCGTAGATGATGTTAACGACACCTTTGGGGAAGCAATCACGAAATGCTTCCTGCAACGGGTAATGCAGCAGCGTACCAAATTTCGGCGGCTTGAACAAAATGGTATTGCCCATAATGAGCGCCGGGATCAGGGTTGTGAACGTCTCGTTCAGCGGGTAGTTGAAAGGTCCCATGCAAAGCACCACGCCCAGCGGTGAGCGTCGTACCTGCGCCGCAATGCCGTCGACAATATCAAAACCGGACGAATCGCGGTCGAGGTTTTTGAGAGAATCGATTGTGGCATAGATATATTCGACGGTACGGTCGAATTCCTTGACGGAATCGGCAAACGACTTGCCGATTTCCCACATAATGAGCTTGACGATGATGTCCTTTTGCTCGATCATCCTGCCTGTGAACTGTTCGACACAGTGAATTCTTTCGGCAACGCCCATCGTGGGCCATTCTCCGCGACCGTTATTGTAGGCAATCACAGCAGCATCGAGTGCTTCCGCGGCTTCGGCGGCGGTGCATACCGGGTAACTCCCGATGAGCTTGCGTTCGAGGCCGTTCGGGGTGTTCACGCAAATAGGTGAAAACACCTCGTGAAACGGGCCATCCCAGGTTTTCATTTCGCCATTGCACAGGTATTCGCGCTGGTGGATCAGGGATGGCAGGCTGAATTCTGCCGGGATGTCTTTTTCTTCAACAAAGATGTTCCTTAGCGTGGAATTAAAATCCATTGAGTGAAATTTTTGTGGATAAGATTTGATTTAGAAAAGCGCACTGGGATAATGACGAAGTTTCGCAATTATATCCTTATCAACAAGTCAAATTTCACAGAAGTTTTTATTTAAATCTGATTTCTTCTCGTCATTTTGAAGAAACGCGTCATCAGAAAAACCGATGCGAGTGTAAGCCCGAGGATCAATCCGAGCCACATACCCGGCGCCCCCATGTCGAAATGGAAGGCAAATGCATAGCCCACCGGAATGCCGATCACCCAATAGGCGATGCCGATGAGCACCGTTGGTGTTTTGACGTCCTTGATCCCCCGCAACAAGCCCGCTCCAATGGCCTGCGTGCTGTCCGAAATCTGGAAAACCGCGGCGAAAAGCAGCAGCAATGCGGCCAGTCCGAGCACTTCCGCATTGTCGTTGAATGCTTTGGGAAGCTGATTGCGGAATACGCCGAATGCAAGCGCGCAGATGGTGCCGTACACGAGCGCGGTGAGCAATGTACTCTTGCCGATGACGAAGATCTTTGTCCAATCGTTTCGCCCGAGCGCATTGCTTACCCGGATGGAGCCTGCCTGCGCGAGGCCCATCGATACCATGAAAGTAAAGGAGGCGCTGCTCAATGCGATCTGGTGCGCTGCCTGTGCCACCGCTCCCAATGTCCCGATGATAATCCCCGATACGGCGAATGCACCGGCCTCCATACCGATCTGTAAGCTGCTCGGAACGCCGATATGGAGCAGTTCACGCCATGTGCGGGCTTTCAGGTGCCATTGGCTGCGGCCTACGGCAATGTACTTTTTGAATGTACGGTGTTTTAGTATTACAAAAAGCAATGCGAGGAACATGCAGGTACGCGTGATGAGCGTCGCCCAACCCGCTCCTTCGAGTTCGAGGCGGGGAAAACCCCAGTTACCGTAGATCAGCAGCCAGTTGAGGAGGATGTTCAACGGCATACCGGCCAGTGAAAAGATCATCGCCGTGCGGGTGTGTTCCAGGCCGTCGGCAAATTGCTTCAGGGTCATAAACAGCAGCATCGGGATAATGGAGAGCCCCATCAGTTGCATAAAAGGAATGGCGAGTTCGACAACCTCGGGGTCCTGGCCCAGATTATGCAGGTAGCTTTTGCCGAAAACCAATACCATCGAAATGGCCAGCGCGGTTAATGTGCACAGACAGAACCCGTTGAACAGGTAATGCGAAACTTGCAGGGCGTCGCGGCGGCCGTTGGCGAGGGATACCATTTGTGAAACCGAGATCGTCATACCGATCCCGATGACGAATGGAATGTTCATCGCATTGATCACCAGCGCTGCCGCGGCCAGCTGTTTGTAGCTGATGGCTCCTACCATTGCGCTGTCGATCAGGTGAAGGGCCATTTGGGCGAGTTCACCGATGATAATGGGAAATGCAAGTCTTAAAGTTTGTGATGCTTCGTCTTTCATGGCGTAGTCGTGAAGTGCAAAAAGTCTGCAAAGGTACGAAAACCGTCGCAGGGAAGGGAATGTTTCTTTTTAATATATCATTACAGTAGAGTAAAACAGGGCCGTAATGCGGTTTGTAAGGGTAACAACTTTTAAAAGGATTTGAGAAAACACTACAAGGAAATAATGGCGATTCAGAGCAGGTTGAAGCAGAGCGTCCCGCATGGGAAATTACAGGTGTGTGTGTGGTTGGGGGTAAGTTTAATGATGTCGCTGGCCATTCCAGCGGGTTCTTTTGCCCAGAATGCAGGGAAGTTGAAAGTGACGGGAAAGGTGATCGACGGGGCCAGCAGTGCGCCGTTGGGTTATGCGAGTATCAGACTATTCAAAACCGCGGACAGTTCGTTTGTATCCGGAGCAATTACGGATGAAGCGGGAGGTTTCGTGGTCGACATTGCGGCAGGTTCTTATTATGCATTGTCTGAATTTATCGGTTATAAACCACAGTATACGCCCGGTATCAAACTGACGGCCGCAAACTCCCCACTTCATCTAGGCTCCATCAAAGTGGCGGCTTCGGCGCGAACGCTGGACGAGGTGACCGTACAGGCGGAAAAGAGTTCGATGGAGCTGTCGCTGGACAAGCGGGTTTTTAATGTCGGGAAGGACTTGGCCAATGCAGGAGGCACGGCGGTTGACATTCTCACCAACGTGCCGTCCGTCGCGGTGGATGTGGAAGGTAATGTCAGCCTGAGGGGAAGTGGTAATGTACGTATCCTGATCGACGGCAAGCCCTCGGGCCTGGTGAGTATCAAAGGTGCAAGCGGATTGGCCCAGTTACAGGGCAGTATGATCGAGCGGGTGGAGATCATCACTAACCCATCGGCGCGTTATGAGGCCGAGGGGATGGGCGGTGTAATTAATATTGTCCTCAAAAAGGAGCGCAAGGAAGGCATCAATGGTTCTTTCGATGTGATTACCGGACATCCGACCAATTTTGGCGGTGCCGCCAATGTCAATTACCGGAAGAAAAACCTCAATTTTTTCGTCAACTACACCATGTCTTACCGGAATACGCCGGGCAGGAACTACGTGTATCAGGAGCTTTACCGCAACGATTCGACGTTCATCATGGAGCGCGATATGCGCAGCAACCTGAAAGGGATGGCCAACAGTGCCCGTGGCGGGATCGATTATTATTTCAATGCTAAAAATGTGCTCACGGGTGCATATACCTGGCGTACGAGCAAGGGCAAGCGTTTTTCCACGCTCAATTACCGGGATTATCTGTCCAATCTGAACAACATGACCGGCTATACACGTCGTACGCAGGACGAAACGGAGACGGAACCGAACTCGGAATATGCATTGACCTACAAAAAAACATTCAACCGCAAGGGACAGGAATTTACCGCGGATGTGCGATACCTCGACAACTGGGAGGATTCGGACCAATACTATCACGAGAATGTGTTTAAGCCGGATGGCAGCCCGTCGGGTATTCCGCCGCTTTTGCAGCGTGCAGTAAACTATGAAACGGAAAAGCAACTCCTTTTTCAGGCCGATTACATTCACCCGTTTGGGAAGGACGGGAAACTGGAAATGGGGGCGAGAAGCAGTTCGCGGGATATGACCAACGACTATACCGTGACGCAGCAAACGAGCGACGGGGGCTGGGTGACGCTCCCCGGGCTTACCAACGACTTTTTGTACGAAGAGAATATCAATGCGGCGTACGGGATTATCGGCAACAAAACCGGCAAGTTTTCTTACCAGGCGGGCTTGCGGGCTGAATGGACGGGGGTGACTACCACACTCCGGCAGACTAATGAGGTCAATGACCGGAAGTATGCCAATTTATTCCCGAGCGTTCACGCGACCTATGATTTTGCCAAACAAAATGCATTGCAGCTCAGTTATAGCCGACGCGTTCGCAGGCCGCAATACAACGACCTGACCCCTTTTGCGACTTATAGCGATAACCGGAACTATTGGAGCGGTAATCCCGATCTGAACCCCGAATTCACCCATGCTTTCGAGCTGGGTCATATAAAGTATATGTCGAAAGGCTCATTGACGTCCTCGATCTACTACCGTCATACCAATGGGAAGATCACGAGTATCCGCCGCGTACAGGATGATGGAAGCTCGTATACGCGCCCCGAAAACCTGGGTACGGAAGATGCCTACGGTGCCGAATTCGCCGGTTCATTTACACCGTATCCATGGTGGAAACTCGACGGAAGCGCTAACTTTTTCAGGGCCATTACCGACGGGACCGGCCTCGATGAAGAATTCAAAAGCGATACTTACAGTTGGTTCGTGCGGATGATGTCACGCTTTACCCTTTGGAAATCGGCTGATGTGCAGCTGAGAGGTAACTACGAGGCACCGCAACAGACACCTCAGGGCCGGAGAAAAGCACTGGCCACGCTGGATCTCTCCGCGACCCGCGACATCCTGAAAAACAATGGAACGCTTACATTGAGCATTGTGGATGTCTTTAATTCCCGCAAATTCCGTTCGATCACAGAAGGCGCTAATTTTTATGCACGCAACAGCTCCCAGGGGCGTTTGAGGCAGATTAACCTCACTTTAAACTACCGTCTGCACCAGGCTAAAAAGAAGCCGAAGGAGTCTTTGGAAGGGGAGTTTTAATCCGTTTAGGTTTCGGATGCCGGTTTAAATGCGTACCTTGTATATTCATAGCAGGGATTGATTGCTGCCGTACCTCGTCAGGTTGAATGTATTTGGGCAACGTTTATGTTATTTCTACCTTAAAAACTCAATGTTTAGGTTATGAGCACAAAACCGAATAAATCCATATACTTAGCGGACGACGATGAAGACGATTGCATGCTGTTTGAAGACGCGCTGAGAGAGGTAAGTACATCCGCAGAACTGCTGACCGCCAATGATGGGGTTGAGTTGATCGACCTGATGGAAAAACGGGTTCCACCTCCGCCGGATGTCATTTTTCTGGACTTGAATATGCCCCGCAAAAACGGCTTCGAGTGCCTGGACCAGATCCGTAAGACCAAAGCCTGGGAACACATTCCCGTCGTTATATTTTCGACCACCGGGCAGGAAGAAATGGTCCGTAAAGTACACGAGAAAGGAGCCAATTTTTTCATCCGTAAACCAGGCTCTTTTCCAAAACTGAAACAGGCGATCAAGCAGATACTGGACATCGACTGGGCCAGCCATAACTGGAAGCCGGTACCTGAAAACTTTTATTACCAATTTTGATCTGATGACTTGTTTGCTGTCTATTTTTGGAATGTATCTTCTCAAGAGGCAATCCAGGTGAACAAGTCAGAGAAAACAGGCCAGCATACAACTAACTACACCGAAAATCAGTCAAATCGAACTGATAACGAAAGCAAGTTCAGAAATACGGTAAAACAGGCCCCGGTAGGGATGGTCATCCTGCGCGGTGAGGATTTCGTAGTGGAAATGGCGAATGATACTTATCTGGCCATTGTCGACCGAGAAGAAGAAGAGTTTGTCGGGAAATCCCTGTTTACCGGTTTGCCGGAGGTGCGGACCTATGTGGAACCCATCCTGCTGAATGTACTGAAAACCGGCATAGCCTACCACGGATATGAATTTGAAGTGACGCTCCGCCGGTTCGGAAAACCTCAGTTGTGCTATTTCAATTTTGTTTATCAACCGCTTTTTGAGGACTCGGAGGAGGCTTCGGGCGTAATGGTCGTGGCGACGGAAGTTACGCAGCAGGTTTTATCCAAACACGCACTGCAGCGGAGCGAAAATCAGTTTCGTAACCTTGTAACACAGTCGCAATTTGCAAAGGCCATATTCAAGGGGCCTGACCTCATCATCAGCATTGCAAACGAAAGTATGCTGCATATTTGGCGGCGAAGCCTGAATGAAGTGGTTGGAAGGCCGCTTTACGACGTTTTTCCCGAATTGAACAACCAGAAATTTCCGGCGCTGCTGCGGCAGGTATATGAGAGCGGTACCGTATACCGCGAAAATGAAGCGGTTGTTTTTGTCGACGGCCCCGGTGGAATCCGGGAGCATTACCTGGATTTCCAGTATGCACCGATGTTTGAATTAGACGGCACGGTCTCCGGCATCATGGTATCGGTGAACGACGTGACCGACAAGGTCAGGCTGCGGCAGCAGATCGCCGAAGCAGCGGAGCGGCTGTCACTCGCAACCGATGGCACCAGACTTGCTACCTGGGACCTGAACCTTCAAACCGGAGAGATCATCTATTCGGGAAGACTGGCTACCATATTCGGATACGATGAAACGGCAGTCGTAAGCCACCGGGAACTGAGAAACCAGGTCCATCCGGACGATAGGCATAGCATTATTGAGAAAGCATTTGAAGCCGCCCTGGTGAGCGGGACCTACTATTACGAGGCGAGAATCATCCATCAGGACGGGTCAATTCACTGGGTCAGGACGCACGGGAAGATCCTGTTTTCGGAAGGTGATGTGCCGCAGCGTATGCTGGGTACCATGATGGATATCACGGACCAGAAAGAGTCGGAACTTGCATTGAAAGCCAGTGAAGGTAAGTTCAGGACACTGGCCGACTCGATGCCGCAGTTTGTCTGGACCTGTGACGCGCAGGGCAACCTGAATTATTTCAACCGCTCCATGACGGACTATTCGGGATTGGCGGCCACACAGATCGACCGGGAAGGATGGCTGCAAATGGTGCATCCCGACGATCGGGAGGATTACCGGCAGCGATGGCAGCAATCGGAGCTGGAAGGGACGGAGTTCATATGTGAGCATCGTCTCAGACGCGTCGACGGGGAATACCGATGGTACCAAAGCCGCGCGATACCGCAGGGCAATCCGGGCAGCAGTAGCCGGACTTGGGTGGGGACCAGTTCCGACATACACGACAGCCGCTTGTTCATCGATCAGCTCGAAACCAAAGTACAGCAGCGTACCCAGGAGTTGATCGTCGCTAACAATGAACTGGTAAGGACAAACATGGAACTGGCGCAGTTTGCCTACGTCGCGAGTCACGACTTACAGGAGCCATTAAGAAAAATTCAGACTTTCGCAGTCCGCATTCAGGAAACTGAAATCGAGAACCTGTCCGAAAGGGGAAAGGATTACTTTCAACGCATGCAGGCGGCATCGATGCGCATGCAACAGCTGATCGTCGATTTGCTGGCCTTTTCCAAAGCCAATGTCGCCGAGAAGCATCTCGAACGCACGGATCTGAACCAGTTGCTTCAAAACGTGCGGGAGCAGCTGAGCGATGTGATCCAGGCTAGGAATGCGGTCATCACCAGTGACAATTTGCCGGTGCGGCATGTGATCGGATACCAGTTTGAACAGCTTTTCATGAACCTGATCACCAACGCGCTTAAATTTGTTAGTCCGGACAGGGTACCGCTCATCGAGGTACGCTCAGGAGAAGTAGCCGGGGCAGCCATTCCATTAGCGGAAGCACAGCCTGGTCAGCAGTACCAGTACA
>CBFGMV010000202.1:0-8549 GCA_965649915.1 uncultured Dyadobacter sp. | reverse complement strand
ATATTTCCGAGAGGTTGCAGCGCGTTCAAATTGAAAACCGCCCGGCGCTGGACGGTCGATCGCTGCAATGGATTTACCGACCCTGGTTTCCAGACTTTGAAAATGCTCCTGGGTTTCGGTCAGAAACAGCGCTGACCAGTCGTCGATCTCATGGCCGTACTTGGCCGCATACTTACCCCTGGTCTGGGTGAGACGGTTTGGCTCCGGACTATTCATCGCTGAAATTTTCTTTAAGTTCCTTTTTCAACCTGAGCCTTGCACCCGGTGGATAGTTTTTCAGCGCATAGCCATTCCGGATGCCGTCTAGTATCTGTCCGCCCAAAAGTGAGGCTGGTTCGAAATCGCCGAAGCGCCTGAGGTCAAGTCCGAGTGTGGTGCAGTTATCTTCGAGCTCTTGGGACAAGCCTGGGAATTGGTTGAAGCCAAAAAGGTTTTGCCAGATTACGATCTGAAATTTTGATCCTAATGCCGCTCTCATCTTTTCCAGAAACTGTATGCTTGCCAGATATGCCCCTCCACCACCGATGATGATATGAAAGACGGCCTGAATACCCAGCTCGTCACACCATTCCTTTAAATCGATATCACGAGTGATCAGTGCCGGTAGCTGCTCGCTTTCCGGAGCCCCGAAATCCATAAACACTTTCTCGAAAGGGCTATCTACCAGGCTTTCTACATAGCCAATAAATAGATCTCGCATTAACCTTTCGCGGTTATCAAGCAGAGAGAAGGCTTCAAACCGGTCTTGTCCCAGAAAAGCAAGCTGTCGGGAAGAAGTATTTGTTGAGCTGTCAAGATCAACAAAAAGGGAAGAGCTGCCCGCTTCGGAAAGCGCCCTCAGATAGGTGTGCAGGCTTTTGCCTACGCCGCCTTTGGCCTGGACGATAAAATGGAATTCACGTTTCATTTTTCTTTGAAAATTTTGATTCGAACTTAAATTGGTCTTGTAGCTTGATTTCATCCGGATCGGTCACCTTGAAAGCGCTCGATTGAATGTTCTCCGCGTATTGCGATTGATCCGGCTTACGTATTGTCTTTTCCACAATTCTGGGAATCCGCCTAGTTTTTTTGTCCTTGAAGTAAAACCGGCAGTAGCGCACATCTTCTGCTGTGATAAGCCCTGGCCTACCCAATTTGATATTAATCATATCGGCAATCCTGGCACGTGTCAGGCTAGCAAAAAGATCCTCTCGGAAAAGCCCGAACAGTGCCTCTCTACGTTTTCGGTCTTTTTGCTCAAAAAGCTCAATTAGTAGCTGCTCATCGATCAGCATCGGAGTCAGCAGCTGTTCCGGTCAATACTATACGACTACCCTGTTGCGGGTGAAAAGAAGGATGATAGTCCACGTAGCCATAGCTGATCAGCTCCCGCAAACATTTGTGATAAGTCGCTCCGGATTTGATCCTGGAAAAGCCCATCAACTTCCTCCGACTAGCATGAAACGGGATTTGCCTAATCCCTTTGCAGTAGTAAAGAAGCGCGGTGTAAAGGCTGATGTGATAAGAGTTCAGCCGGTCGTCAGATTTGACGGCTTCAAGAACCCCCATGTCCATGGCGGCAATTGAATGATCGAGCCTTTTCATCGCCCCGAGCCGTTTTTGTCGAGCATCGCAGTAATGTCCCGCTGGCTGTAAAAGAAGCATCCACCGATCTTGGTAAACCGAAGGTGTCCCTGGATGCGAAGGTTCTGTAAGGTGCCCGGTGAAATGCTTAGCATCTTTCTGACCTGGGCGCTTCTGAGCCAGGTGCTGTCCGTGGGTTTATCCTGCGAAAGGATTGATTTTAGCTCTGCTATGATTTCATTTTTCAGGTTTTGCAGATCCTCCCTGGTGATCATCTCTACATTCATTGTTCTGCAAGTTTATTGTGAAACATCCCGGCATTAAGACCGCCGGCTGCTTGCAAAAATGAACCAGGTATGACTTACTCCAATGACCAAACTTAGCAGCTGGTCATCACTTAGCTGGCTTTGAACCGGTCAGCACGATTGTGAAGAGCTGCAAACCCTTAGGTACTTCGACTGCCTTGCTCGTCTTCTCTTTTTGGACGGGAAAATAGTTGCGGGCCGTTTCGATGGGGATCGGCTTGCGATCATGCGTGAAATATTTACTTACCAGCTTGTACCAAGCGCTCTGTCCCTGGAAGTTGAAAAGCCTGTGTCCACTGGGAAGAACCAGATCTTGTAATTGATGAATGAGATCGATGAAGGTCGGAAGGTGCTTGTCGCGGATATCGATCTTGGTGCTCGGCTCAAACTGTCGAAGAGCTTGGAGCAGATCACTAAGCTCTGAGATTTGATTTTTCAAACCGGCGATTTCATTGTTCTTTTCGGCGATGACCACTTCCAACGCCTGTGAGGACTTCCATTGGTCAATCGAGCCAAGGAACTTCTGGAATGCCGTAAGCTGCTGCATTTGTCGTTTCGCGTGCAGCGCTTTTCTGGTGAATGGGTCGGTGAGCTTTAAATGGGCGATCCTAGTTGAAACGATATCCGAGAGGTAGCGGTGAAAGTCCTGCTCACCACCCGGAAAATTTTCTAAATAATGCCTCAGATGGTAATTGTAAAAATCAGGAAACTTGTTTTCTTGCAGCTTGTGAAGTTTCAAAAAGAAATGATTGTCGTGAAAAGAGCTTCGAATGAATGGCGTGCCGATTTCAAATTGATGTGGTTTGAAATTCCACGGATCTCGAATTTTAAAGTAGGAGTGTAGCATGGTTTTTTTAACCATAAGTTACATGTCGCTATGGATAAATGCAAGTGGGATTAGCTTCTTATGTTTGTCGGCCAAAGTTCCACGAACGAGTAGTATAGCGTACTTTTTTCTTTTACAAAAGTGACGCTTCGATCATGTAACAGCGGTAGAGCACCTTTGCAAAACCGACTAAAGTAGTAAATACCTCCTTTAACAAATTTGATAATAAAATGGTAGATTTTAGTAAAAGACTAAAGCGCTCAGAATTAGAGATCAAAATTAATCCAATTGACGTTTACGAGAGTTTAGATCGTAAGAGTGTTGCAGGGCCACTACGAACTGTGCAAAAACTTATCTTAGAGGAATGGTTCCACAATTTTAAGCAAAAGCGAGACGTCATAGTGAAATTGCATACTGGGGAGGGTAAAACACTTATAGGCCTTTTAATACTGCAGTCAAGGATAAATGAGAACAAAAAGCCAGTTTTATATGTCTGCCCAAATAAATATCTGGTTCAGCAGGTTGTGCAGGATGCAAAAAAGTTTGGTATTCCGTATTGCCTTATCGATGAAGTAGATAATAGTTTACCGAGTGATTTTCTTGAAGGGAAGAGGATTCTTATTACTCATGTTCAGAAAGTGTTTAATGGGAAGTCCATCTTCGGATTCAATCAGAGCTTTGTTCCTGTCGGTTCGTTAGTGCTGGATGATTCTCATGCTTGCATAGATTCCATTAAGAACTCGTTTACACTTTCAATCCAACGTCAACACGACCTGTATGATAAGTTTCTCGAACTATTCGAAGATGACTTAGTTGAACAAGGCGAAGGAACCTTCATCGATATAAAAAATAATCACTATGATACGTTACTTCCAATTCCATACTGGAGCTGGATTGATAAGAAGAGTCAGGTGACGGCTTTGTTGTCAAGTTATCAAGATGACAATGCTATCAAGTTTCTATGGCCAGCAATTAAGAATAGTGTTGAAAACTGCCAAGCGTTCATCACAAGCTCAAAAATTGAAATTTCACCTTACTCAATCCCTGTCGATCAATTTGGGACGTTTTCAAAGGCGGACCAACGAATCTTGATGTCTGCGACAACACAGGACGACTCATTTTTCATTAAGGGGCTTGGTTTTCAGCAGGATGCCGTCAAATCGCCACTTTCTAATACATCACAAATTTGGTCTGGTGAAAAAATGATTCTTATCCCGTCTTTAATTGATGATGCATTTGATACGGACTATATAATTCGACAGTTCGCGCCCCCGAGAGATCGAAGTTTTGGAGTTGTCGTTCTAGTCCCGAGTTTTAGAAAGTCAGAGAATTATCGACATCAAGGTGCACTAGTTGCTGGTAGGGATAACATTTTTGAAGGCGTTTCTAATCTAAAAAACGAGAAGTTTGGCACCACATTAGTAATTGTGAACCGGTACGATGGTATTGATCTTCCCGATAACGCCTGTCGCGTGCTAATAGTCGACGGATTGCCATTTTTGGAGTCGCTTGTCGATAAATATGAGGAGCTTTGCCGAACTGGTAGTGAAATTGTCTCTGTAAGATTGGCGCAAAGGATCGAACAGGGACTTGGGAGAAGTGTCAGAGGTGAAAAGGACTATAGTATCATATTATTAACCGGAGCCGATCTAATTAGATTTGTTAAGGGAAGTCGCACGACTAGATTCTTTTCGTCCCAAACTAAAAAGCAGATCGATTTAGGTATGGAAGTTGTCGATATGGCGAGGAATGAAATTGCTGACGGTGAAGTTGCGAAGAAAGTTGTGAATGATCTTATGCGACAGTGCTTGACACGTGATGAGGGGTGGAAGACGTTTTACAAGGACGAAATGGACAGTTTGAAGCAAAACGTCGAAACTAGCAAGGTTTACCATCTTTTGCAGCTAGAAAAAGAGGCAGATGATGCTTGCAACGCGGGCCAATTTGAGGTCGCAGCTGAGAAAATTCAGAAGCTGGTAGATACACACGAGATGGATCCAGCGGAAAAGGCATGGTACTTGCAAGCAAAGGCCAGGTATACATACCATTTCAGTAAGTCAGAGTCTAATAGTCTTCAAAAAGCAGCATTCCTAAAAAACTTCCAGCTGTTGAAACCGAGAGATGGAATATCTTATAAGAAAATACAGTATAAGAGTGACAATCGCATCAAGCGTGTGAGGGACTGGATACAGCAATTCGAAAATTATGACGAATTGTATTTGAACTTACTCGATATTTTAAATGCGTTAAGCTTTGGTGCTGATGCTGATAAATTTGAAGGTGCGCTTTTCGAGCTTGGAGTTTTGCTCGGTTTTGAATCCCAGCGCCCAGATAAAGAAATTAAGAAAGGGCCTGACAACCTTTGGTGCGGAGTAGATAATAAATATTTCCTGTTCGAATGTAAATCAGAAGTTGATCTAAAACGGAAGGATATACATAAAGATGAGGCTGGCCAAATGAATACTCATTGCGGTTGGTTTGATTTGAACTATGGAAAGGAAGTGTCGGTTACGCGAATATGGATAATTCCCACTAGTAAACTTTCATATTCGGCCGACTTGACGCATGAAGTATTCGTTATGACGAAACCCGGGCTTGACAAACTGAAGGAAAATGTAAAGGCATTCTTCAAAGAACTCAGGCAGTTGATATTGAATGATATCAATGACAATACGATTCATAATGGTTTGACCGTGAATCATTTAACGGTTAAGGAGTTGAGGTCAATGTATGTCGAACCAATCAAGTTGAATAGATCCAAATAGGTACAGTTAACGAACACATTGATCATTTCAGAGTGAGGCCCTACTCACAATTCGCTTTTGTGCCACCATGCGGCAAGAAAATGCTGTCTGCCACCACGATTTAGTAGGGAGTTTTTTGGGCGTCCGGTTTTGCCGGGCGCTTCTTTTCTTTGCCCGGAGCAGCAAAGAAAGGAAGCAAAAGAAAGGGCCGGCACAAGGTTAAGTCAATTCCGAGTTTGTTTTAGTATTCCGTTGCAGCATTATTGAATTGCTAGATTTAGAATGTCTAAAACGGACTTCATTGGGCCAGTCATTTCGGAGTATCATGGGCCAATCATAACGGAAATCAACGGGCCAAAATTCAGGATCATTTTCGGAGGTCATCGGGCCAAGTTTTCGTCGGGTTAAGCTTGCTGATTTAGGCTGGAAAACGGAGGCAATTGGGCCAATAGCGATCCTTATTTCGGAAGTCATTGGGCCAGTCATTCGAGTGAGCATTGGTCAGAGCTCTCGGAAAACGGAGGTCAATGGGCCAAAATCGTCTTCAATCCGATCCTGATCTATTATTACCAGGCGATCTAACTTCCTAAAAACGGAAGTCATTGGGCCACTTTCCATGATTTATCATAGCCTTGTTTCTGAATTAAATCTCAGCGACATGGCCGGACAAAGGATCAATATCATGGAAATACGAAGCTTGATTGCATTAAAATTGAAGGGGTTAAGCAACAGGAAAGTCGCGGACCTGTTAAAGATTAACCGTAAGACCGTTGATAATTATACCAGCCGTTTTTCGGCTCTGCATCTTGGTTTTGACGAGCTTATCAACCTTACCGAGCCAGATCTACGCGATCTTTTTACGGAGGAGCCACAGACGGAAAAGCAGCGCTACGAACTACTGGCGGCACGTTTTTCGTACTTCGAAAAGCAGCTTCGCAAGCCAGGTTGCACCCTTCAGACACTTTGGAAAGAATACCTGCAACAGAATCCCGAGGGTTATAAATACACCCAGTTTACTTTTCATTATCGCCGGTGGCGCTCCTTAAACAACCATAGTGGAAAGCTGGATCATAAAGCCGGAGAAAAGCTTTTCATAGACTTCTGTGGCAAACACTTATCCTACATCGATAAATCTACCGGAGAACTGGTTGAAGTAGAGGTGTTTGTAGGGGTTCTGCCGTGCAGCCAGTACACTTTTGTAAAAGCGGTTGCTTCACAGAAACGGGAGGACCTTATTCTTTGTCTGGAATCGTGTTTGCAATGGATTGGTGGTGTCCCACAGGCTATTGTATCGGATAATTTAAAGGCAGCTGTTAGTAAGGGCAGTAAATATGCTCCGGTCATCAACAGGACGCTTACTGATTTTGCGCTGCATTATGGCTGTGTGGTCGATCCGGCCCGCCCGCATCACCCTCAAGATAAGGCGCTTGTAGAGCGCAGCGTCGAGCTGGTATACCAACGGATCTTCTATCCTTTAAGCAAGCTGACTTTCTTTAGTCTGGATGAACTTAATAAGGCCATCAAAGTCCATCTAGATGAGTATAATGACTATTTATTCTCTCATGGTGGCGGCACCAGGCGGAGCCACTTCGTGGACCTTGAAAAAGAATATCTCCAAGTTTTACCTGTCGGCTCTTACAGCATCCGCCATTACAGAAGGGCCAAAGTCCAGCGTACTGCCCACATTTTCCTGAGTGAAGATCACAACTATTACAGCGTCCCGTACCGCTTTACCGGACTGTCTGTTGAAGTTCAGTATAACCACAACCATGTGGAGATCTTTTATAACCACGACCGGATTGCCCTCCATAAAAGGAGTTACCGAGCAGGCCATTACACCACTGTGGCCGATCACATGCCTTCTACGCATCGGGCCTACCAGCAGTGGTCACCCCAGCATTTTGAAGACCGGGCGCGAGAAGTCGGCAGTTGTACACTGGAATATATCAGGAAGTTATTAGGCCAGTACAGCTATCCAGAAGTCGCCTATAAGCAGTCGCAGGGCATCCTGGCTTTCCTTAAACAGTATGACCGCTCGCGTTTGGAAAATGCATGCAAGCGTGCACTACTGTACCATAAGGCATCTTATCATACGATTGAAAACATCCTCAAGAACAACTTGGATATGGAAGACCTCAATCAACAGCCTGAGCTGACTATTCCACAGCACGACAATATCCGCGGCGCAAGCCATTACAAGTAGTATTCCGGGCTATGCTGGCCCGAGTAAATTTTATAAACCAGAACAATTATGAACGAACACAACACCCTTGAAAAAATGCGCCGAATGCGCATGAACGCGATGGCCACGCTCTACCATCGCTGCGTCAACGAACACCTGTACCAGGATTATTCCCTGGATGACTTCCTATCCCTTCTGGTGGACACAGAATGGGAAAGCAGACAAAGCCGAAACATTGAAAGCCTGATCCTTAGGGCCGGTTTTAAGCAAGACGCTGCCGCGTCGGACATCGATTACCAAACTGCCAGGAACCTGGACAAAACAAACTTTGAGCGGCTGCTCAGTCTAAACTTTATTAGTAAAAAGGAGAACCTGATCATCACCGGGCCTACTGGGTCCGGTAAAAGTTTTCTTGCTCAATGTCTCGGAATCAAGGCTTGCCAACTCCTTAATAAAACCATCTATTACAATACCGCCAGGTTTTTTGACATTGCAAAGCTGGCTAAACTCGAAGGCACCTATCATAAACTGATCAAACGTATACAGAGAGCGGAACTGCTGATCCTGGATGATTTTGGACTGGTATCTATTGATCAACCGGCCAGAAATGTCCTGCTCGATGTCATTGAAGAACGGTATGATAAATCTTCAACGATCATTGCAACTCAGATCCCTGTATCAAAATGGCATGGCCTGATTGGGGAAAATACGATTGCTGACGCGATTCTTGACCGAATTGTTTTCTCTTCACACCGTATTGAGCTCGAAGGGGACTCTTTAAGGAAGAAAAAACAGTTGAGTACTTAGATTTTAACTACTATTATTGCAAACGGAAAGTGGCCCAATGATTCCCGTAACTCTTGGCCCTATATGCGGCTCTTCTTCACTTTTGATGGTGGGGCTATCTGTTTTTAGCCAGTAACATTTTT
>CBFGMV010000201.1:0-8553 GCA_965649915.1 uncultured Dyadobacter sp. | reverse complement strand
GGTCTCGTGATTTATCCGACCGATACGGTTTATGGTCTTGGGTGTGACATCTACAATACCCGCGCCGTCGAAAAAATAGCCCGGATCAAGGGCATCAAGCCCCAAAAGAACGACTTCTCGTTCATATGCTACGACCTGAGCCATATTTCTGATTTTGCGAGGGTTGGCAATACAGCATTCAAAACCATGAAAAGAGTGCTTCCCGGTCCCTACACATTCATTCTGGAAGCAACCAGCAATGTCCCCAAGTTGTTGAACACCAATAAAAAAACGGTAGGAATCCGGGTGCCGGACAACCTTATTCCCCGTTTGATCGTAAAGGAGTTAGGGAACCCGATCGTCACGACATCTATCCGTGACGATGACGAGATCATCGAGTATTCGACGGACCCTGAACTGATTTTCGAGAAGTTTCAGCACCAGGTCGATATGGTCGTGGATGGCGGCTACGGAGGCAATGTCGCGTCGACCATCGTGAAGGCGGATGGAGACGATTTTGAGATTATCAGGGAGGGATTAGGCGACGTGAGTATCTTCCTTTGAAGCTAAAATAGTAATGATTTAAGTTGGTATTGAACATTGTTGACCATACAAAATAATTATTATAAATTTTTTGATAATATCATAAGCCTTTACCATATTTGATAGTGTCAGAATTTTTGAGTAAAGAGGATCAGTCCACGGCAGTACGGATTGAATTGCAGTATCTGCCTTGTTTAGAGTATTTTACTTGTATATTACAGTACGACCGGATCTACATTGATATTGAGGAGAGGTATGTGAAGCAAACTTACAGGAACCGGTGCAGTGTGCTTACTACCAATAAAATAGATACGCTGACAGTGCCTGTTAAGGGGTACGGGCCAGCCAGCTCCACAAAAGATATTTTGATCGACTATTCCCAGGACTGGACGAGGCGTCACCTGGGTTGTTTTCAAGCAGCTTACGGAAAATCTCCTTTTTACGAGTTTTATGCGGACGAGTTTATCCGGGTCTATGAAAGAAAGCTGCCTAATTTGGTCAATCTAAATAGTGAGTTATTGACAATTTGTCTTAGATTGTTGGGGATCAGGAAAGAAATTACGTACAATTTGTCAGGTGAAGTATTTAATGAAAACAGCCTGGTGGATGATATATCGCTAATAAACAACAGGAAACACCCGAATTCCTGGAAATATTATCAGCCAACGCCTTATTATCAGACATTCGGGAATGATTTTGTGGGGAATTTAAGTATTGTTGATTTACTATTTAATATGGGGCCGGAAGCAAAAAGTGTTTTGTTAAGATCCTGTAAGTCTCAATAAAGCTATTTTGAACAAACAGGGATCAAGTAGCGTTTAGAATAATAAACACTTTTTTATTGCTACACAATGGAAGCAAAATTTTCGAATAGAGTGAAAGAGGTAATCTCAATGAGCCGGGAAGAAGCCCTCCGTCTTGGCCATGATTACATTGGTGCAGAACACTTGTTATTAGGAATGATTCGTGAGGGTGATGGTGTAGCCATAGGGTTGCTTAAAAAACTCGGGGTTTCGCTGGACGATGTCCGACAAACGATCGAGCAGGCAACGAAGGGTGCAGCCACAAACAATGTTAAGAATTTGCAAAATATACCTCTGACCAGGCAGTCGGAGAAAGTTTTGAAGATTACATATCTGGAAGCCAAAATATTCAAGAGCACATTGATTGGCACCGAACATTTACTGCTTTCCATTCTGCGGGATGAGGACAATGTCGGAACTCAGATATTGCATAAGTTCAATGTTAACTACGAAGTCATCAAAGAGATGTTAGAATATCAATCATCCGGATCCAGACCTCATATGGGGCCGGAGACCGAAGACGGGGATGATGAAGCCAGAGGCGGAATGTTTGGAGGCGGTGGAGGCTCTTCTTCCGGTAAAGAATCCAAGGGTGCTGAAAAATCCCGTACACCTGTTCTTGACAATTTTGGGAGGGATTTGACCAAAATGGCGGAAGTAGGCAAGCTCGACCCGATCGTCGGACGTGAAAAAGAGATCGAAAGGGTGGCGCAGATCCTGAGCCGTCGTAAAAAGAACAACCCGATTCTGATTGGTGAGCCAGGTGTGGGTAAAACGGCTATTGCCGAAGGTCTCGCACTCAGAATTGTTCAAAAGAAAGTGTCTCGCGTCCTTTTCGGAAAGCGTGTGGTGACGCTGGACCTGGCTTCGCTTGTAGCTGGAACCAAATACCGCGGCCAGTTCGAAGAGCGTATGAAGGCGGTTATGAACGAACTTGAAAAGTCACCGGATGTGATCCTGTTCATCGATGAGCTCCACACGATCGTGGGCGCAGGCGGTGCTTCCGGCTCATTGGATGCTTCGAATATGTTCAAACCGGCATTGTCACGCGGAGAAATACAATGCATTGGCGCGACAACGCTCGATGAATATCGCCAGTACATTGAGAAAGACGGCGCATTGGCCCGTCGTTTCCAGATGGTGATGGTGGATGCGACCTCAATCGAGGAAACGATCCAGATCCTGACGAACATCAAAGACAAATACGAAGATCACCACCATGTGAATTACACGCCGGAAGCGATCAGCACGGCTGTGAAGTTGTCGGAAAGATATATCACCGACCGCTTTTTGCCGGATAAGGCGATCGACGTTCTGGATGAGGTAGGTGCAAGGGTTCACATTAGCAACATTACTGTTCCCGAAGATATTCTGGTGCTCGAAGAACAAATCGAGAACATCAAGCAGGAGAAAAACCGGGTGGTAAAAAGCCAGAAATACGAAGAAGCAGCTCAATTGAGAGATCGTGAAAAGAAACTGATCGATCAGCTGGAAAGAGCTAAACTGGCATGGGAAGAAGAAACGAAGCAGAAACGCTACACGGTAAGTGAACACAATGTGGCTGAGGTTGTGGCGATGATGACCGGGATTCCGGTGACTAACGTTTCAATGGACGAGGGCAAGAAATTGCTGAATATGGCCGATGAGCTGAAAGCCAAAGTGATTGGCCAGGATCCGCCGATTGAAAAGCTGGTTAAAGCTATTCAGCGTACACGTGTAGGTCTGAAAGATCCTAAAAAGCCGATCGGTTCATTCATTTTTCTGGGACCAACCGGTGTAGGTAAAACAGAACTTGCAAAGGTGCTGTCTACCTATCTGTTCGACAAGGATGATTCGCTGGTGCGTATCGATATGAGCGAATACATGGAGAAATTCAGCGTATCGCGTTTGGTGGGAGCTCCTCCGGGATATGTGGGCTACGAAGAAGGTGGCCAGCTGACCGAGAAGATCCGTCGCAAACCGTACAGCGTTGTGTTGCTTGATGAGATCGAAAAAGCGCACCCGGATGTGTTCAATATCCTGTTGCAAGTGCTTGATGACGGTATTTTGACGGATGGGCTGGGCAGAAGAGTTGATTTCCGTAACACCATCATCATCATGACTTCGAATATCGGAGCCCGTGATCTGAAAGATTTCGGTACCGGAATCGGCTTCTCGACGAAGGCGAAATCCGAAAACCAGGATGACATTATGAAAGGCACCATTCAAAGTGCATTGCGTAAGGCATTCTCGCCGGAATTCCTGAACCGTTTGGATGATGTGATCGTGTTTAACTCGCTGCAACGCGAAGATTTGCACAAAATCATCGATATTTCGCTCGGAAAGCTGTTCAGTCGTGTAAAGGGACTTGGATACGAAATCGAATTGACCGTCGCTGCGAAGGATTTCTTATCGGAAAAAGGATATGATCCGCAGTACGGAGCTCGTCCTTTGAACCGTGCGATCCAGAAATACTTGGAAGATCCCGTAGCAGAGGAAATATTGAAAGGTGACCTGCGCGAAGGTGATGTACTGGTTGCAGATCATGAAGATAAGAGTGAACAACTTGTTATCAGTGTTCGAAAAAAGGAAGAAGAGCTGGCAAACTAGATTTGCATCGCTCTGAAAGCACAAAGTAGCTTGAAAGGCAGGTCAAACGACCTGCCTTTTTTTGTTTATATTTAGCCACCGAAAATTCGTATCGCTAATGGGACCTAACTGGAAAAGTGCATTATTGGGTATAACGCTCAGTCTTGCAGCAAGTAATACCACCGTGTTTGCACAAAAACTACCGCCCGGCCCTCAGGTCCTCACATTCTTCTCCGACGCCGACGATACCGAGCAACCTTACGGCCTTTATCTCCCCGAGAATTTCGACGAGACTAAGAAATACCCGCTCGTGATCATGCTGCATGGTGCGGGCTCCAACCACCGGCTTGCATTGCGACGGGTTTTTGGCAAGAGTAATGCCGAAGGTGAAACCGATGTGGAAGCGACGCGCTACTTTCCGAAATGGGATAATGTCGATTACATTGTGGCTTCGCCTTACGCGCGCGGAACGGCCGGTTACCAGGGAATTCCCGAGCAGGACGTGTACGACGTGCTGGCTGACGTTAAAAAGCGCTTTAAAATCGATGAGGACCGGACATTTTTGACCGGATTGTCCATGGGCGGCGGCGGCACATTATGGATCGGTCTTACGCGTCCCGACATTTGGGCGGCCATCGCGCCCGTATGCCCTGCGCCCCCCGCAGGTACATTCGACCTTGCAGCCAATGCAGCCAACTTCCCTATTCATTTCTTTCACGGCGATGCCGATCCGGTGGTACCGGTGGCTGGTACGCAAAAATGGGTAAGCCATTTGCAGGACATTGGGGCGGAGGTTAGTTACAAGGAGTTTGTGGATGTAAAGCATGACAGTTGGGTAAATGCCTATGACAGTGAGTATATTTTCCAGTGGTTCGACGATTTCAAGCGTAACCCGCATCCCGACCGCGTGCGGTTTGTGAGTAAGCAATACAAATATGACAAGGCATTTTGGGTAACATTCAACAGAATGGCTGCGGGTAAGCTGGCGGAAATCGATGCGAAGTTTACCAAAGAGAATGCGTTGGAGATCAAAACGGAAAATCTCGAAAAGTTTACCTTAAACCTGGAAAGCCATCCGAAATTCAAACCTGGCGTTGCATTGGCGTTGAAAATCGATGGCTCGAATGTGAATGCAAAGACGGATAGCGTGGTTACGTTGTTCCGCGAGTCGGCGTCGGGCAAGTGGAATGTGGAAGGCGCCACAATCATGTCCATTTACACCGGCAAGAAAAAAGGTGCCGAGGGGCCGATTTATGCCGCATTCTCCTCGCGTCACGTGTATGTGTATGGTACGGCTGATAGTCCTTCGCCTGAGGAGCTGAGAAAGCGTGTCGACATTGCGACGCAGGCTGCGAGCTGGTCGCAGTACCGTGGTGAGTTTTTGGGACGTGTAATGTTCTTCCCGCGGGTGCTGGCTGATAAGGAAGTGCGGCCGAGCGATATTGAGAGCTCCAATCTGATTTTATTTGGAACAAAAGAGACCAATGCATTGATCGCCAAGCATGCGGCGCAACTTCCGGTGCATTTAAAAAAGGGCGATAATGCACACGGGCTGTTCTATGTAGTTCCTGTTGAGGGGCATTATATTGCTGTGAGCTCGGGCTTGCCCTGGTGGGCTGGCATGAAAGACGAAGGTTTCCCATTCGTGCCAGTCATGCACCGGAGGCTGCCCGAATTTAAGGACATTATTTTCTTCAAAGATTCATCGGCAAACCTGCTGATTGACAACTATTTCACGCAGGAATGGAAACTGGACGACGATACGAAACGCAAGCTTTCGGCCACTGGTGCCGTTGATATTACCCCGTAGTTTATTTATTAATTTTTCGAATTACAACCCATGGATTACAACGAAAAGATTTCGCGGAAATCGTTCCTCAAAGCCAGCGCATTCGCATTGGCAGTGCCCATGTTCTCTAAACTGAACCTGGATGTAAAAGTGCCCTCACCAATCGGTTTACAGCTGTACACGCTTCGTAATGAAATATCCAAAGACCTGCTGGGTACATTGAAAAAGGTATCGGCTGTCGGTTATAAGGAAGTGGAGCTTTACGGCTACTCTGACGGCAAATTCTTCGGCAAAACAGCGAAGGAACTCAAGAAGATCCTGGGCGACCTCGGTTTGAACCCGGTTAGCGGCCATTATGGCGCTGGCGTGGAGAATAAAACGGCCAAGGGTACATTGAGCAACGGCTGGCAGAAAGCGGTGGACGATGCGGCGGAATTGGGCCAGAAATACGTAAACTGCGCTTACCTGACCGAATCAGAGCGCAAGACGATCGACCAGTACAAAAGCTACGTGGACCTGTTCAACAAATCCGGCGAGGTTGCGAAGAAAGCAGGCCTGCAATTCGGCTACCACAACCACGATTTCGAATTCAAGAAGATTGGAGGAGAGTTGCCATACGATTACATCGCCGGTAAAACGGATCCGAAATTGGTGAAACTCGAACTGGATTTGTACTGGATCGTGAAAGCCGGACTCGATCCGGTTGCATTGTTCAAGAAATACCCAGGCCGTTTCCCATTGTGGCACGTGAAGGATATGGACAAGAAAGACGGCTCATTTGCCGAAGTAGGGACCGGTTCGATCGATTTCGCGAAGATTTTCGCTAACCGCAAACTCGCAGGCATGACGCATTTCTTCGTGGAGCAGGACGTGGCGAAAGTGCCGCCGGTACAGGCCATCGAAACGAGCTACAAGAACGTTGTGAAGATGAAAGTCTAGCATAAAAAAAGACCCGGCCGCATAGCAGCCGGGTCTTCCAAATTATGCAGATAAAAATTTCAGTTTACTAACTGTAATTTAAGTTCGTTCAAACGGCTGCGCAGCGAAGCGTCGATCTGGCGGTCGCCCACTGTCAACACATATCCGCCGATCAAAGCATTGTCTACTTTTTCGGCCAGTTCTACCGTTTTTCCGGTTGCTTTGGCAACAATATCGGTAAATTGCTTACGAAGTTCGTCGGTAAGCGGGGTAGGTGTTACCACCGTCGCTTTTTCGATTCCCTTGAAGCTGTTATAGGCTTTAATGAATTCTATCGCGATTTCGTCGAGGATAGCTTCACGGTTTTTCTTAGTGATAATATCGAATATCGCGAATGAAACAGGGCTTACACGCTCCTTAAAAAGGCTTTTCAAAATGCCTGATTTTTTCTCGTGACGCACCACCGGGCTTTTCAATGCAAGCATGAGGCCGCGGTTCTGCTCTGCTGTATCTTTGAATAGCAGCATGTCCTGATAAACCGCGTCCAGAACGTTCTGTTCTTTCGCCAGCTCGATCAGCGATTTTGCATATCTGGATGCTACAATACTTACTGACATCGGAATTAGATTTTAAATGCTGATTAGTTAAGACGCGCGGAGGTAGCCAGGTCAGCGATCAGTTTTTCCTGAGCTGCTTTGTCTGCCAATTCCCGGTGCAATACTTTCTCAGCGATTTCCAATGAAAGCGTAGCAACTTCTTTTTTGATTTTGCTTACCGCCACAGCTTGTTCGTTGCGGATGGTTTCGCGTGCGCTTTCGATGATCTTTTGACCTTCGATAACTGCTTTGTCTCTTGACTCTGCGATGGTTTTGTCGGCAGCGTCTTTCGCGTCGCGAAGGATCTGGTCACGGATGGCATTGGCTTCTGCGATCAGCTTTTCGTTGTCCGACTTCAATTGTGCCATTTCAGCACGTGTTCTTTCTGCGAGGTCGAGCGCACCCTGGATTTCGTTTTCACGATCTTTCAGACCTTTCAGGATAGGCTTCCAGGCGAATTTGGCCAGAATGAAAACTACCAGCAAAAATACTACCAGCATCCAGAAAATAAGGCCTGGGTTTGGAGTAAGCAATGACATAGTTAAATGAGTTTTTGAGTGTAAGAATGATCTGTATCTTCTCTCTTCTTATTAAAAGTTCGTGGAAGCCTAATGCTTCCACGATAAAGTTTTTCATCGCTGCCAGGCCTAGCGCACCGGCGCAACGTGATCTCTCCGACGAGCTATTACAGCTTGAAAGAGATAAGCAGACAGATTACCGCTGCAAAAAGCGCTACCGCTTCAATAAGAGCCGCGATGATAAGCATGGCAGTTTGGATTGCACCAGCAGCTTCTGGTTGACGGGCGATACCTTCAACAGCGCTACCACCGATTTTACCAATACCAAGACCTGCACCGATAGCAGCAAGACCTGCGCCGATAGCAGCACCGAAAACTGCAAGACCTGCACCACCTTGTTCAGCAGCTTGAAGCAAAATTTGAAGCAACATAATTGTGTTTGTTTTAAAATATAATTAATAAAAAAGAGATTCTGAATTAATGTCCGTGATCGGCGTGGCCATGCTCTTCAATGGCGCTTCCGATGTACATGGACGATAATAGTGTGAAGATGAATGCCTGGATGAATGCTACCATGATCTCGATGAAGTTCAGGAACAATGCGAACAGGGAGATTACCGGTGCGATCACGATGCTTTGGAAAATAAAGATCAGACCGAACAAGCTCAGGAGGATAATGTGACCCGCTGTGATGTTGGCGAACAACCGGACCATGAGCGAGAATGGCTTCATGAACACACCCACGATCTCGACAGGGATCATGATGAGCAACAAAGGAGCAGGTACACCCGGAGGGCTCAGCAAGTGCTTGTAGTAATTGCCGTTTGCGTTCAGGTGAA
>CBFGMV010000200.1:0-8600 GCA_965649915.1 uncultured Dyadobacter sp. | reverse complement strand
TGGCCGATTTCCTGTTCAACGACGAGTCCTTTCTGATCCGGTTTGATATGTCTGAATTCAAGGAAGAGCACTCGGCTGCATTGCTGTACGGCGCCCCTCCGGGATATGTAGGGTATGAAGAGGGAGGCTTGTTGGTCAACAAGATCCGCCAGAAACCTTACTCAGTCGTACTTTTCGACGAAATAGAAAAAGCACACCCATCCGTTTTCGATCTTTTTTTACAGATCCTCGACGAAGGTAAGCTGCACGATCGGCTGGGAAAGGAAGGAGATTTTTCCAATGCGGTGATACTTTTCACGTCCAACATCGGCCAGGAACATATCGTACAGGAATTCAATAAAGGTGGTTCGCCGCAGTCATCCGATCTGATGGAAATCATGGCCAAATACTTCCGTCCCGAATTCCTGGCGCGCCTCACGGAGATCGTACCCTTTGCACCCATTTCGGAGGATAATGTCGTCAAGATCTTCGACATCCACTTACGCAGCCTCACCGACTTGCTTCAGAAGCAAGGCATAACGTTGAATCTGACGCCCGAGGCACGAAAAAGCATTGCCATGCAGGGCTTCACGCCGAGATATGGCGTAAGGCCGTTGAAGGGAGTCATCAGAAACCTGCTACGGCGACCCATCAGCAGAATGATCATTTCAGGAGAGGTCGCAAAAAGCTCGGTGATCATGCTTAGTACAGGGCCTGACGGTGATGTCCGCTGGGACGTGCACCAGGCCGAGGAAGTACTTGAATAATGTAAAGCTAAATTACTATCCACACCTTCCGACATCAAAATGAGTGCATTAGGTAATACAGTGGCGCAATTTGCCGAAACAAACATGGGCAGTCAGGTAGGTAACGGGGAATGCTGGACCCTGGCTGAACGCGCATTGCAGAATGCAGGTGCCAGAACATCCACGGAGATCATGGGCCGCATCGGTGCCGATGCAAATTATGTATGGGGTGAAGCCGTTGCCATGGGAAGTCTGGAAACCGGGGATATCATACAGTTCCGGAACTACACCTACCGTTTCAACCGCTCGGATGGCTCCTGGAACGAGGAATCGCGTCCGCATCACACCGCCATTGTGGCGGCGGTCGTCAGTGCCGGTGTAGTGGATGTTTTTGAATGCAATGTCGGTGGCAGCAGAAATGTACAGCGGAACCGCCTGTACCTGCAAACCGGTGCGATATCGGGCGGCGGTGTGACGGTCTCTGGGCAAATGTGGTATTACCGGCCTCAGCCCCGGCAAACCACCTGACCCAAGCGAATGGTAAAGAGTTTTCCATCCTGGTATACCGTTTGAAACGGCTTGTACCTCAAAATGAAACATGATGCACATTCACCTTTTCAGAAACGCAAGGCGCTGGGACTCCTGCCTGCTCCCTATCGACGACACGACGTTCGCAATGGCGCTACAATTCAAGGTCCACCTGGTCCGTGTGGAACCTACCACCCGGTTTTTCAGGCCAGATACCTACGCGACCGGAAACGGCAGGCTGCACGATCTGTATGGCACATTCCATCTGGATCCCTGGCCCGACCAGGAATGGGAAGCATATAAAAGAAGGTTTGTGGAGGTCGTACAACGGCACTGGAGCGATAAGTTCATCCTCGATCCCAATAAGGCCTGGTATGTACCACGGCGAACGGCTGCTCCAAACAGCGCGACCATTCAATGCGGCCTGTCCATCCAATTGGTCGAAAGTGCGGCCCAAGCCCATCAGACATTCCGCATTATCCATCCAAGGGAAACCACATTCCGCTCTTATGTGGAGGAGCAAAATCGGTCCGGACTTTTTACGCATCTGGATCTCGAATCGCATTGGAACAACCGCCAAACCCGGGTAGGTGCCGCAATGCATAGCGTCGACTTCTTACAAACTACTATCAACCATGAGTTTGGGCATACCCTGGGTCTTGACCATGTCAGAGGAGCGGGCAACAGCGATACCCATTACGGTGTCACGCTGGAAGAGCGTGAAAATCAGATGGGCATGGGCGGCCTCCTGACCGGCCGTCACGCCCAGCCCTGGATCACACGCCTGCGTACACACCTGATCCCGCAAACACATTACGACAGCACCGTCACTTTTCGCGGGCGGGTAGCAACCCCGCAGCTGATCGAATACTGGGACAACGACTGGCAGCCGACCACACCGGCCGCTTCCTGAGCTATTAAGAATGTAAATCGCAGCATCTAGCCATTCAAGCAATGCAAAGGTTAATCAGTTTTTTTCTCATAATGGGTCTTCCCCTCCTGTTGGGCGCATGCAACATGTTCGCTCCGGTAGATCCGCTGACACCCGCGGTCTCCGAGGTGAGTGTAATGCAGGTTTGGACATCGGGAGCAGTAGTAAGAGGAAAAATCGACAATCTCGATCCTAAAAACAGCCGGCAAGAGAAAAAAAGCGGTAAAATCCTCGAATACGGCTTCGTCTACGCTACTCAGAACCTGCCAACCCTGGAAGGAGGAACCGCCATTAAGGTCGGGGAAGACAATCCCGCCACGCCATTTGAATTTGAAAGAGAAATCAGTCGGCTTACTGTGCTCACTACCTATTACGTTCGGGTTTACGCCAAGAACCAGGGCGGAGGCGTGGGATACGGACCGGTCGCGACGTTCAAGACCGATGATTATGTTTTTGCAGAACTAACGCTTGGCAAAGTAACTACTACATCAAAAGCCTCTGCCGATATTGTGGTCAACATTTTGTCGCTGGGTAATGCATCCATTTCTTCTTTCGGAGTTTGCTATTCATCCACCAACACCACACCCACCACAAAGGATAATCGTTCGGAAATCGGCCAGAAAGCGGTAAAAGGTAGCTTTACTGCCAACCTGAGCGGACTCGTTGCCGGCACCACCTACTATGCGCGGGCATTTGCCATTACATTGGGAGGGATTATTTACAGCGACGACGTCACGGCATTCAATCTGGGCGAACCGTCTGTTTTTACACCTAAAAAATCATTTACGATGTCGTATTCCAATCCTTACGACCTGGATCTGGGACAACTGATATCTCAAAACGGATCTGACGACATGTGGTGGTACCCCTATAATGACAAACCCGGCATTTATCCTAAGAACGGGGCAAAGTTTGCAGTGCTGGGTAAGGTGAATTTTGACCAGGTCAGATATACAGATCTCACCCGCGCCAACCTGTCCGCGAATTTCATTAATGGCAGCTATACCGATACCAAGGCCAATCAGTTGGTAAACGGAACCGTGCTTGCCTTCGTGACCAACCAGGGCCGGTATGGTAAGATGATCATCGATGCGCACGGAGAAGACCGTCCGGCGGGTTCGGCCAATGGTGGTGATATGGAAGTAACCATTCTTACCTACGACAAACAATAACGTATATACACTTGCGTAAGGTTAAACAATTAAGGGAAAACCCTATGAAAAACTGGCTCATCAGATGTTTGGTATTACTTCCGGCAATGCATTTTTACTCGTGCAGCATGTTTACCGCAGTGGATCCGCTCCCGCCCGCTTTTTCTAAACCGGAAATCGTGGACGTAAAACGCAGCGAGATCACGGTGAGCGGGGTGATACAGGATCCTGACAGCAAGAACGACCGGCAGCAGAAGAAAAGTGGTATGATTCTCGAATACGGTCTGGTCTACGGAACCTCTCCGACGTTGGGCATTGAAACCAGCAGCGTCCTGAAACTGGGAGAGAAACCAAACCAAACCCCGGTTTCTATCCAAAATCAGAAAATAAGCGGACTTCTGACCGACACCCAGTATTACATCGCATTGTATGCACGCAATGAAGGAGGCGGAATCGCATACAGTGAAATCGTAAACATTAAAACTACTGTACTCCCTACTGTCGCAGCCACCCGCACCTCGGAGAAGATAACCACTACAAACGGAACATTAGCATATGATCTGGATGCGGGGCGTGTCGTTACGGCGGGCGATTCAAAAACGGACGTGTCTGTAAGCTGGTTTACGCTTTCCGGGCGCGGCACAGTGGTCGAGATCGCTCCGGTTGGCAAAATTCAGTTCAAAAACATGGGCGTGGCGGAATACAGCAAGCTCGCTTACCTGGACCTGGTGCGCATTACGGATTACACCACCGCCACTATCTCCTACCTGATCAACACGCAAACGACCAACAATGTGATCGCATTCAAAACCAGTGAGGGTAGATATGGTAAATGGCGTATTGAAGCGATTTCCGGTAACGACATCACCATGAGCCTGATCGCTTATGATAATTAACGAGGCATTATGATAAAGCTCTATACATTTTTGCTGGCACTCTTAGCGGTCGAGGCACTTGCGCAGGACCGGATCTGGCTGGATAATGGCAACCCCGTCCAGGCGAAACTCAGCCGTGCCATGGACAGCAAGCTCGAATGGATCGCGTCCGACGGCATCCCTAGAATCTATCACAGGAAGCGTTTTTTGGTCGTATTTTCGTCCAGCGGGCAGTTTATGGTCATTTCCGAACTCAATGAAAGCGCCAACAAAGCCCAATCCCAGATCGAAGCATTTTACAAGGCACCTCCGCGGAATGTCAGTCAGGATATGATCATCAAGAGCGTTCCGCTCACTGTGATTACCGGTAACATTTCATATGAAAGTGACGAAGTGATCAATTATCTGACTGCCGAAGGGAATGCAGCATCCATCAATAAGGAAGAAGTCGCGACAGTTATTTACCGCGACGGCCGCCATGAAATCCTTCGGGACGTGGTGGATGTGGCTCCCTTGCTGGCGCTGGCACACAAGGAAATCGAAAAGAAGGAAAGAGAGATCATCAGAAAAGAGCAGGATAAACCGCAGAACGCCACCACAGTAAAAAAAGACCCGCCCCCTGCTTCCAAGGAACAGGCCAAGCCATTCCTGACAGATACGGAATACAAAGAATACAGTGCGAAAGGAATCCGGCGGGTCGATGAATTCACATCCTACCTCCGCATAATCGGTGATAAAACGCAGAAGTCAGAAGAGAAAAACAAGGCCGTTCAGCAAGCACTGAGCCTGTTCGAGCCCCAGGCAACCGTGGCGGTAAGCTCCGCCAAAGGTGTAAGGAAATATCCGGTCAAGGAATACCTCAACCGGTTGAAACTGCTTCCCTATGCGAAGATCAACATTACCTGGAACGAGGTCAAATACGTGAGCGAACTCAAACAGGAAGCCGACGGGAATTACTACGGGATTATAGCAGGGCAGCAGGTCTTTGAGGGCTACGCCGCCAATGGGAAGGTGGCATACGGCGATATCACTAAAAAGAACATTCGCGTGAAACTGGAATCGTATCAGAAAACCATTGACGGAAAGGATACGGTCAACTGGGAGGTTTTACTGGGCAATATAGGGATCGAAACCAATGAGGGACAATGAAAAACCGGCTCTACATCATCCTGCTGCTGTTTGAGGTGACGATCACGTCACTCTACGCGCAATGTGGCTTTCTGGCCGGCAGGATCACCGACATCGCAGGATCGTCGCCGCTGGCCGCCAGCCTGTCCGCCAAAACCGACCAGGGTAAGCAGCGGCTCGGCAAATCCGACAGCCTCGGGCTCTTCAACGTCGAAATGCCCTGCAATGCGATCGAACTGACCATTGAATCCCCGCAGTTCCAGACATTGCATATACCGGTCAACACGGAAGGAAAAACGGAAGGTACATTCTTCATTTCGCTGACAATGATGCCATTGGGCAAGCAAACGAGCGACGAACCCTACGCCCAATCCGAACAGAAGCATTTCGAATTAAAAGACTCGCTGAAAGCAGTGACTTCGATTATCAGAAGGATCGAGGTAAAGGATGCGGTGTCGAATCAATCCCTTCCCGCTGAAATTTGCCTTTATTATACTCAAAAGCAAAAAAAGGACTGCTTCGGACTCACTTCATCCAGGCCGACAGCTGAAATTGTATTCACGGAAAAAGACATTGTGGCCGTCGAAGTGAAATCTGCCGGCTACCAGGCCTATAATGGCAACCTGATTCTGGACAAGACAGACCAGGAACCGCGTACCTACCTGATCAAGCTCAATCGTCAGCGGACGATACTATCCCTTAACATACTCAATGCCAGGCCGGGCGCATTATGCAGGTTATGGGCAGACGGCCAGTCGGAAATAGAAGTGAACAGGATCAATGACGGTCATTATTTTGCAGAACTCGCGCCGGGCAGAAGCTACAAATTCGGTATCGTTCCTGCACCCGACCAGCCGGAATTCGTCACCGCAACGGCTTCACTGAGAGAGGGGATTACATTCAAAACACTCCGTATCCCCGACCGGACGACAATCGTAACAACACCCGCCGCCATTCCCGTGATAAGAGGATTTACGGCCACCGGCAAAACCCTCTATTTCCCGAGGAGCGACTATAAACTACCTGCTCAATCGAGAAGCTATCTGGACTCCGTGGCTGCTTACATCATTGAAAACAAAAGCAAAGGGTTGCGTATTACCGGCCATACCGACAATGTGGGTAACCCGGATCTCAACCTCACATTATCCGAATACCGCGTGCGGGTGATTTCCCGATATCTGATCGGAAAAGGTGTTCCGGAAAGACTGATCGCAGCGGAAGGTGTCGGCAGCAAATTCCCGGTACGCCCCAACGACAGCGAGGAAAACCGGCGCATGAACCGGCGCGTGGAAGTACAGATCATTGATTTAGAGCAAAAAAGCAATTGAAAACATGGTAACGGGAATGAAAAAGTTTACAAATCTCAAATGGTGGTTAGCCTTGCTGGCAGCTGGTACCGGGCTTGCCGCACACCAGGCACAGGCGCAAGCGCAGCCAATCCCCCGCAGAGATGCGGACGAGATAAGGGTGCTGGCACGCGAACGGGTGAAAGGGCTCAGTGATCTGCTGAATGCGATCGCCAATGAAGATCTGAGCAACTACGAGCGGCGGTACCTGATGATGAACAGCTACATGCCCAGCAACGACCAGATCTTCATCAACGACGGTGTGATCGTGGAGGACGACATAGATCCCAGGCACAAAGCCAGTGCCCCGGGTCTGGATACACCCATTGAAAAGTATCTCAGCAACTTCGACCTGTTTTATACCAAGTCAGAAACGAATACCATTGAATTCACAAATCTGGTGGTGTCGGATGTGAAAGTGGATAAGTACCCATTTGTAAAAGTGTTTTATACCCAGCATTTCAAAGGAAAAAGCAATAAGGACAACACGCCTTATCAGCCGATTGCCCGTGTAGCCGAACTGAGAGCCGACAAGTCAGGCAACGACTGGATCGTGTACCTGACCCGCATCGCATTCAACTCGTCCGACATTGCGAAATCGGTTCCTGTCAGTCCGAAACCGTCGGCGACCTACGACTCACTTCAGCGCAAAAAAGAACCGGTCGTAAGCAAGGCTTCTGACCGCAAGCCCGTCGCTTCGCCCGAAGACACCAAGGAAGGAGAGCGGGTATTTAAAGAGCTGAACAAGCCCAACCAGGCGGCCATACAGAATGCCCGCAAATGGGGAGCGATCAAACTCGGTGCCGGCGTGGCAGCGCTCGCGTTCGGAGCCGTGACATACAGCATGCTTAATAAGGACTATAAAGACTACAAGAAGCGAATAGACAATCCCGAAGGTTTGACCAGCTATGCCAAACCGGGCATTTACGTGTCGGTAGGCGCCATGGCCGTAGGGCTGGGGGTATCACTCACTTCAATTTTCGACTTCAAAAAAGCGAAATAGCAAATTCCAGGCAATCAAATGTACCCGTGCTGAAAGCCGAATGCCGACAGCCGAAAGCTCAAAAACCATGTCCCAACCCGCAGCAAGAATAGGCGATATGCATGTATGCCCGATGGTAACCCCGGGCACGCCGCCAGTACCTCACGTAGGTGGGCCCGTGCTGCCCCCAGGTACCCCCACTGTACTCATAGGTGGGCAGCCGGCCGCCTGTGCCGGAGACATGTGTGTGTGCACAGGCCCGCCCGACGCCATTGCCATGGGTTCTACTACGGTGCTCATCGGCGGCAAACCAGCAGCCCGAATGGGCGACAGTACGGCACATGGCGGCAGTATCGTAGCCGGTTGCCCCACAGTTTTGATCGGTTAGCAACAACAGTATTTACTATTAATCCTATACAACTATGTTCAACTACGGAATAGGCGGTAATGAACGCAAGATTGACCAATCCAGTGAAGGGATTGCTGATATTCCTCAAAACCGCACCCTTTTTGCCACGCAGCTGACGGGTGATCCGTCCCCGCGGCCGGAGATCGTTTATGACCTCAAAACGACGGAAGAAGTTTTCGCCCACTATCAACCCGAAGCCGAGGTCGAATTCATCACATCGGACGGCAGCTTTATCAATGAAAACCTGCGGTTCAAAAATCTGGGTGATTTTGGAAAGAAAGGCATTATCGCACAGAGCGCGTTCCTGCAAGACCTCGACGCCCGCAACGAAGCTTATCAACAGGTGGTAAGGCATCTGAAAGTAAACAAAATCCTGAAAGCAGCACTGGAAAAGCCCGAAGCCAAAGCGGCATTGCTAGGCGTATTTCAAACGCTGATCAACGAATTGGAAGAGGCGGGGTAGATTAATGAGTGAATGAGTCAATGAGTCGATGAGTGAATGCTTATTAATCAAGAAGTTATTCA
>CBFGMV010000199.1:0-8763 GCA_965649915.1 uncultured Dyadobacter sp. | reverse complement strand
GAAACAGCAGGGTGAGAAGATTATTGTGAAGCGCACGTGCCATGACGAAAAGTGCGAATACAAAGAGCACGATCACCGAGTAAAGGAAAGTTTTGGTCCGTCTGATCCCCCAGATGATGGGCAGGGTCCGGCAGCCGTGAGCTTCGTCGCCCCGGATGTCTTCCATGTCCTTGACCACCTCGCGGATTAGCGAAATGAAAAAGGAAAATACCGCGTAAATGAAGACGAGATGGCGGTTGGCCGGGTAATGGACCGTCAGAATCAGCAGGGTGAGGCCGGTCAATAAGGAAACGATGAAATTCCCGATGAATGGCAGCCGCTTGTATCGTTCGGAATAAAACCAGAGTAGCGTGATGGAGAAGACATTAATGATGAAGATGTAGGGGCTGACCGCCAGCCCAAGGATGGCGCCCAGAACATTCAGCACCTGATGCGCCCCGATTGCCCACCGACGTTTCAGATAGCGCCCCACAACAACCCGCTCCGGCTTATTCACAATGTCGATCTTGATGTCAAAATAGTCGTTGATAATGTAACCTGCCGCGGCTATGCAGACCGTCGAAAGCGATAGTATAAACAAGTCGACATCACTGACAATGGCCCGCCACTCATGCCTTGGGCCGATCAGTAGAATGCGGGTGAGGTATTGGGTGAGAGCGACAATGATCAGGTTCGTCATGCGCACAAGCCGCGCACTACCGGTGACATAATCCCATGTTGTGATCTTGGGTCTCGCCGACACATTCATGAAGTTTGACGCTGGGAAAAAGAAGGTTTAGGCGATAAAATTATTCATTTTATACCATTAACGACAATTATTGACATCTTTATCCATTTGGGGGATAAAAAACAGTCATTTGTTGTTAGCTAATGGAAGCCGCCGTAGGGTGGCTGCCGAGACCGGACATTCAACCATTTGCTGACCTATATATGAAAATTGGTATCGTATGCTATCCTACCTTCGGAGGAAGCGGAGTGGTAGCTACCGAACTTGGAAAAGCGCTTGCGAAAGCTGGCCACCAGGTTCATTTTATTACCTATTCCCAGCCTCAGCGGCTGGATTTTTTTAATGAGAATCTTTACTATCATGAAGTAAATATACCGGCCTATCCATTATTCCAGTACCCGCCCTATGAATCGGCGCTTTCGAGTGAGATGGTGCATGTAGCTGCTAATGCGGGACTGGATCTCCTGCATGTGCATTATGCCATTCCACATGCTTCTTCGGCCTACCTGGCCAAGCAGATCCTGGCAGCGCAAGGCATTAATATCCCGGTGATCACGACCCTGCATGGAACGGATATTACCCTGGTAGGCAAAGATCCCTCGTATGAGCCTGTGGTTACTTTCAGTATCAATCAATCGGACGGCATTACCGCAGTGTCCGAATCGCTGAAACGGGATACCTACGATCACTTCAACATTACGAAAGACATTGAAGTGATCCCCAACTTCATTGATTTGGATCGGTTCAACCGGCAGAAGAAAGACCATTTTAAGCTGGCGATCTGCCCGAATAATGAGAAGCTGATCGTTCACACATCCAACTTCCGGAAGGTCAAAAGGATCGACGATGTGATCATGATCTTCGAAAAACTCAGGAAGCTGCTTCCCAGTAAGTTGTTGCTGGTAGGGGACGGCCCGGATCGCATGCGCATTGAGCGGCTTTGCAAGGACCTGGATATGCTTTCGGATGTACGGTTCCTGGGGAAACTCGATGCCATTGAGGAGGTACTCTCGGTGGCCGACCTGTTCCTGATGCCTTCGGAGTCGGAAAGTTTCGGACTGGCCGCTTTGGAAGCGCTCGCATGTGAAGTGCCCATTATCACATCCAACGCAGGGGGGCTACCGGAACTGAATGTACACGGAGTAACAGGTTTTCTCAGTGATGTTGGAGATGTGGAAGATATGGTCAAACACGCTGCCTATATCCTGGACGATGCGAACCTGCCCACTTTCAAGACTAATGCACTGGCAAGGGCGAGAGAGTTTGATGTTGCCAAGATCCTGCCCCATTACGAGGCGTACTATGAACGGGTCGTCGAAAGCAGCAAGGCCGTTGAGATCTGACATCGAGCCGCCGGTAATCCGATAGTGCCGCTCAATGACCGGTTTCGTCTTTCATGAGGTTTTGCTTATCTTCGTGTGTTATTTATGGTAGGTTTACGTTATTGATAGAGGTAAAAACATAATTAAAACATGAATATGTTATTTAAGATATTATTCATATTCCTCCTACTGATTGCATTCGTACCGTTTTTCAGACGGTTCCTTTTCCACTTGCTGGTAGGCAGGCAATTGATAAAACAACAGGAAAGAGCATTTCGCGCACAACGACAGCAGGAGCAGGCCCGGACCAAGCCGGGCGGTATCCGGGTCGACAGTAATCCACAAGGCAACAGTGAGTCGTCGAGGTTCAAAGGCGGTGAATATGTGGATTATGAGGACGTGAAATAGGAATCAGCTTTTTTGATATGCTATAAAATGAGAAAGCCCGGGTCATCCCCGGGCTTTCTGCATTATTGCCTTATATTACCGGCTCAGATAAAGATTCCTTTCGCCGTAAATTTTCTGAAAAAACTCGTCTTCGAGATCTTTGATAAAATAGATCGCTTCGCCGGTCGATTTCATTTCGGGGCCGAGCTCCTTGTTCACATTCGGGAATTTGTTGAATGAGAATACAGGGATCTTGATCGCCCAGCCGTTTTTCTCCGGTTTGAAGTTGAAATCCTTCACCTTTTTGTCACCCAGCATGAGCTTGGTAGCGTAGTTCACGTAAGGCTCTTTGTATGCCTTGCAAATGAACGGTACGGTACGCGATGCACGCGGGTTGGCCTCGATCACGTAAACGACACCGTCTTTCACCGCGAATTGCACGTTGATAAGTCCTTTTACGTTCATCGCCAGCGCGATTTTTCGCGTATGCTCCTCAATCTGGCGGATTTCGTCCGCGGTAAGGTCGAATGGCGGCAATGCAGCGTGTGAGTCGCCCGAGTGGATACCCGCCGGCTCGATATGCTCCATCACACCGATGATATAGGCGTCTTCGCCGTCACAAATAGCATCTGCCTCAGCTTCCAATGCTCCTTCGAGGAAATGGTCGAGGAGAATATTGTTGTCCGGAATGTCTTGGAGGATCTTTACCACATGTTGTTCCAGCTCCTTCTCGTTGATCACGATCTTCATGCTCTGGCCGCCCAAAACGTAGCTTGGCCGTACCAGCAACGGGAAGCCGAGCCCACGGGAAAGTTCTACGGCTGCATCGGAGGTTCTCACCGTGCCGAATTTCGGGAACGGGATACCCAGTTCTTCAAGCAACGAAGAGAAACGCCCGCGATCCTCTGCCCAGTCGAGCGAGTGGTAGTCGGTACCGATGATCTTCACACCGTATTTTTCAAGTTTCTCAGCCATCTTCAAGGCAGTTTGCCCACCCAGCTGCACGATTACTCCCTCCGGTTTCTCATGTTCGATGATATCGAAAACATGTTCCCAGAAGACAGGTTCGAAGTAAAGTTTATCGGAAATATCCGGGTCGGTGGAAACGGTTTCAGGGTTACAGTTGACCATGATCGTTTCGTAGCCAGCCTCCTTGGCCGCAAGTACGCCGTGTACGCAGGAGTAGTCGAATTCGATACCCTGGCCAATGCGGTTCGGACCTGAGCCGAGAACAACCACTTTCTTCCGGTCGCTCACTATGGATTCGTTATCAGGGAATTCCTGCGAAGTATTGAAAGTAGAGTAATAGTAAGGTGTTTTGGCTTCGAACTCGGCTGCACAGGTGTCCACGCATTTGTAAACACGTTTGATACCCAGTGACTTCCGGCGGTCGTAAACTTTACTTTCCTTGGTATTCAGCAAATGCGCGATCTGACGGTCGGCATAACCTTTCTGTTTCGCGGTCAGGAGCAGGTCCTTTGGCAGATCATCAAGGTCGAATTTCTCGATCTCGTGTTCCAGTTCGATCAGTTCTTCGATCTGGCGCAGGAACCAGGCGTCTATTTTGGTAAGGTTCTGGATCGTTTTGAACGACAATCCTATTTTGAAAGCATCATATATATGGAAAAGGCGGTCCCAGCTAGGATGTTGCAAGCTTTGTTTGATTGCTTCCTGATCACGTAGCTCGCGGCCATCGGCACCAAGGCCGTTTCTGCGGATTTCCAGCGACTGACAAGCCTTTTGCAGTGCTTCCTGGAAGTTACGTCCGATACCCATCGCTTCACCTACCGACTTCATTTGCAGACCCAGTGTGCGGTCGGCACCTTTGAATTTATCAAAGTTCCAGCGCGGCACTTTCACGATCACGTAATCGATCGAAGGCTCGAAGAATGCGGACGTGCTGCCGGTGATCGGGTTGATCAGCTCGTCGAGGTCGTAACCGATCGCCATTTTAGCAGCGATTTTCGCAATGGGGTAACCGGTTGCTTTCGATGCGAGCGCCGAAGAACGGGAAACGCGTGGGTTGATCTCGATTGCGATAATCTTGTCATCCGCAGGGTTAACCGAGAACTGGACGTTACATCCTCCTGCAAATTTCCCGATCCCGTTCATCATTTTGATGGACAGATCACGCATTTGCTGGTACAATGTATCCGGAAGTGTCATTGCGGGAGCGACCGTGATGCTGTCACCGGTGTGTACACCCATCGGGTCGAAGTTTTCGATCGAACAGATGATGATGAAGTTACCCTTGCTGTCGCGAAGCAGTTCGAGCTCGTATTCTTTCCATCCCATTACACTTTGCTCAACCAATACCTCATGTACAGGCGAAGCGTGCAGACCGTAGTTGAGCGCTTTGTCGAAATCTTCTTCTTTTTCCACAAAACCACCTCCTGTACCACCCAGGGTAAATGAGGGGCGGATTACCAATGGGAATCCGATCTCCTGGGCGATCTCTTTTCCTTCCAGGAACGAGCGTGCAGTACGTCCTTCGCAGACATTCACGCCGAGTTCCAGCATTTTAAGGCGGAATTTCTCCCGGTCCTCGGTAGTTTCGATCGCTTTGATGTCCACACCGATAATTTCAATGTCATACTTTTTCCAAATACCTGCCTTATCGCAATCAATTGCCAGGTTTAGCGCCGTTTGGCCTCCCATGGTAGGGAGTACCGCGTCGATGGGCTTACCCATCGCCTTGTGTTTTTCCAGAATTTCAACGATGTACTTCTTTTCCAGTGGCAACAGATACACATGATCTGCACTGATAGGGTCAGTCATGATTGTTGCAGGATTGGAGTTGATCAGAACTACCTCAATCCCTTCTTCGCGTAGTGAACGGGCTGCCTGAGAGCCTGAGTAGTCAAACTCGCACGCCTGACCGATGACAATGGGACCTGAACCGATAATCAGAACGGAATTGATATTCGTATTTTTGGGCACAGTAAATGGTAATTTGTAGAATTGAAGGAAATACTTTAACAACTTTTGGTGTTGCCTGACGATTTTGAGCAGGGGTACGTCCAAAAATTCCACAAAGTTAATCCTCCTATCGGAAAATGAAGGGGTTGTTTCTTGAAATAACTATAAAAATTTAATAATACTGATTTATTGATCTGATAATCAGTTTATTAAACATATAAATTTTGAGTTACTGGAACGGCGCGATCGCCGGTGCGGAGATATCGAAGTCCCGGAGACGCAACGGAACGTTGCCGGAAGTAGCGATGCGGGTAGGGGATGAGAGTTCGGGAATATTGACATAGTAGCCAAAACGCAGTTGCAGGGTATTAAACGCCAGGTTTTCGTTCCGGAGGCGCAGCCCCAGCCCGTAACCCTGGTAGAGCGGACTTTCCCAGAGATGCGGCACGCCATTAACAAGTCCCAGATCCGCAAAGACAAAATAGGCGATCCGGAAGCCTAAGAGACTCTTATCCGAGAAAAAAACCGTTTCGGTACCGATCGTGAATTTCTTCGTTCCGATCAGCCGGTCATTGTTAATGCCCCTTATCCCACGGTCCCCACTGATATTGAGGTAGTCGAGCGGATCACGGTTAATGCCCTTGGCAAATTTGATATTGACGAATTGCCGGAAAAAGCTGTAACGGAAGGGGATGAGGTTGCTGATGTAGTTGATCTCTCCATTAATGACTCCCTGCTGTGCGACGCCCTTTTTGGAATAAGTGCCCAAATTGGCCAATGCATACATATAGCCCAGGTTATGAGGGAGGTATTTGCCGGTGGCAAACTGAACGCCGCCATAGCCGCGCGCGCCATACTCCGTGTTCTCGCGACCGATGGTGAGCGCAAAAAGGCTACCGACGGGAACGTCCTCCGTCCGGCCGAAGCCGTAGATCAATACGTCGCGCTTGTAGTTACGGTTGGAAAAACCAAGGCTGATCAGCGTCGCCGTTCGGTTCCAGTAATTTTTGTTAAGGCTGGGCGACACCTCGGGGCGTTCGTCGTAATTGTACTTGTTATGCCTGAAAGCGGTCACGATCCGGGAGTTCTGGGCGAGCTTGCTGTTGGAAAACGGGAACTTGAACGATCGCCCGATCCAGAAATCGTAGTACTTGTAATCGGTCACCAAAAGCCGCAGCGAGTCAGTGGTTTCGACCTCCCGCTTAAATTGCCTCGTCTTATAATGGCCCAATTCCAATGCGCCGGCATACTTGGTTTCCGTGGTAATGAAGCGGCGGTACATCCGGACCGATTGTTCTTTGAGCTCCCTTTCGTAGATAAAGCTGGCCTGCGCGGTAATAAAGGTCTTACCAATGTAGGGAACGGTGTAAATGGCCCTGAACTGAAATGTAGAGTCCCATTTAATGGCTGTTCGCTGCGAATGCGTAGTCCCTCGGACGTTGATGTTTTCCAGCCCTACCCTGAATTTTTTAAAAGAACTGAAACTTCCCGAGAAATTGAGCGACCAGGCGTCCTGTATGAGCACCATAATGTCGGCCATCCAGGTTACGTCTTTCCGCGGTATGACAATGATACGCGCATCGACGAACATCCGGTTCGAACGCAAAAGACGCTCGGTGTCTTTCAAAACATGGGCCTGAATGTCATCGCCTTCCGAAAAGAGCAGGAAAGATTTCCGGATAATGCCCTCGCGGGTGTTGGTATGAAGACTTTTACTTAAAAACCTTTCGAGCTGGTTTCCTTTCCGCGTTGTGTCGTAGACCGACTCACCGAGCATATTGAGCTGCCGGATGTAGATTTTACGGATCACCATTCCCTCGTACGGGGTAAACGGGTTCGTTTCGATCTCTTTGACTTCCGTCACTTTTCCCTGGTTATATACATCCCTGAACAAGAGCCGGTACACTGCACGCGAGAATTTCGTTTTGGACATCCTCGCTTTGAGATTCGTGTAGCGAATACTGTCGCGGCTGTGCGTTTCCAGGCTGTCGGTGTTTTGAGCCGAAGCAAAATAGGGGAGCATCAAAAACAGCAACAGATATTTATACATGGACTATCCAGATTCCAGACCAACAGACTTAACGTAAACGCACCTGTGCCAGGTATAGCCGGTAGACCAAAGTTAGGGGCGATTGGCCTCGGTAAGCGCCTGCACGATCTTTTCCTGCGCACTTGGTGCGGGGGCATTTTTCAGCGCAAATTTCCCGTTAGGTCTGATAATGGAGAATGTTCCCGAATCCAGCGGATTTAGCCTGAACAGCAGATCCATCATCTGGGTCTCATTTACCGACATATGAATACCTTTCAGTTTGTGTCTGATCACGTATTGTTTCAAAAGGGCATCGGAAACGGAGTAGTCATCGGCCGAAAGATGTACGTACAGAAATACGATATTCTCGGGTAAGCGTGCCTGTAATGCCGGAATAAAATCCAGTTCCTCCCGGCTTTTGGGGTCTTCAATATTCCATTTTACAAGATAAATAGTCTTCCCGTTCAAACCATCTACTATACGGTTGAACCAGGCATTTCCCCGGTCGTTGGAAGCGGTCAGGTAATAACCCGGCAGCGCCTCGACAGGGTCCGTGCGGAGATTTTTAAACTCAACCAGTTTCCTGATATCGCTGCTGTCCTTGGTTTCCAGCCTGACGATCTCATCCAATGATTGTTTGAACTGCGGAATGCCTGTTCGGGATTGGATATGCCTGCTCAGCAGTTCCTGCTGTTTGTAGGTATATTTATAGAGGTTTTTTGTGAGATATCTTACTTTCAGAAACTCGGTGGCCGTACTGTCGTAAAGATCGCCGTAAATCCTGCTCTCCCGCTCGTAGTTGAACAGCAGGTTGAGTACCGTCTCATTTCGTGCGAAGAGTTTGTTCATGAAATCCAGTTCGCCTTTTTCGGCCAGCCCGTTATCCACAATCTGGTTAAGGTGTTGCCGGTCTTCCGCAGACAGACTGGTTGCATTGTCACGGATCAGCGAGGCCATCAGTTTAACCGGAAGGGAATTGGTACGACTGGGGTTGTCGAATTTTTTACCTTCCACCATCAGGTCTGCATAATTACCGAAACGATTGGCCCAGATCACCCGTTGCCCGGTAAGCGGAGCTTTATCCAGTCGTTTGAGGCTGTCGAGCAGGCCCTTGCTCACGTTGTACTGGTTGCTCAGCGCATGTTCGTAAAGCAGTTGCAATTGCTCTTCGTCGGTAATGGACTTCACCCACTGGTAGAGCGCGGGTGCAGCCACAGTACGCTGTGTGGCAGTCTGTACCGATCCCAGGCGGAACTCCCCTCTTTGTTCGGCAGCGAACCGGGCGTCGGAAGGGCTTTTGTCCCAAAAATTCTTAAAGAAGCTGGTCCCAAGTGTGATGCTTCCATTCAGACGCTGGTTTTCCGCAGTCACGTAAAGCG
>CBFGMV010000198.1:0-8792 GCA_965649915.1 uncultured Dyadobacter sp. | reverse complement strand
ATGATCCTCGTCGCGGGCGCGGCGTATGTATGGCTTACCTGGGTGCGCAACTTGCGGGAATCGGCCATGGTGGGTGTGTGGGCGCTTGTAGCTGTGGCCGTTGCCAACTGGGGCACCACACCGGTCGTTGTCGTTTCGGCTCTGACGGTTTCGGCTGTTATCCTCGTCAGCAGCGGCATTCACGCCTATCGCAACCGTGGAAGGCATTTCCTGGAAGAAGCCCGCTAATGGCGCAAAGCGCGGCTCTTCCCATTATTTTGCAAACGACCGGCACCAGTCGATGATTTTCGGATATAGCGCGGATACAGTGGTATCCGCGTTTTCTTTTTTCAGCTTTATCAAAGCCGCATTGAACTCCGCAAAGCGAATAAATCCCCTCTTTTCCGACATCAAGGCTTCCCGCCTCGCGATCAGAAATGTGGCAGTCGGCGGGTCGTACACCTCGCGTGCATACAGCGAGAAAAGGGCGTGCGTCATGTACTCATTGAATACCGCCATAGGGCTACCGTAAAACGCCGATTCGCTTTGAGCGGTCCAGAACCCGCGCCTTGAAAATATGCTGTCAACCGCCTCCTCATAATCCGAACTCCTCCCATTGACATAATTATGGTCGGCCTCGGTGAAAACCATCCCGGCGATCAGCCCGCGCTTCTGGGTCGCACTGAGCCCCTGCTCACTATCATAGATCCTAGGTCCGCCTACAAACATCAGCATTTCCGCATAATGCACACCCCTGCTGGACGAATGGAATTGCTGGGTACTATGGCTGGAAAGGATAACCGGCGAAAAAATAACTTTGGCGCTCTGAAATTTTCGTCGAGGAAACTGCCTTTCGAGCCATTTCCGCATGCCGCCCGCGTCCGTCCACTCGGTTTGCAGGGCAATCTGCTGCCTGTAAAAAGGCAGGTGGGCCTGGTAGAATTCCCGGAACTTCGATTCGCGTGCAAAATCTTCAATCAATGCGGTATGGTTTCTGAAACCATTGGCATAGCTGGAATCGTCGGACCCGTACACAAAGAAATATTCCGACGGCACGAGACGGTCACCATTGAAATTGAAACAAATGCTGTTTTCCCTGAATTCGTAGTATGAATGCATGTAACGCCCCTGAGGAAAGTCCAGCGCCTTAAAGACCGGATGCCCGAGGAATGGTTTGAAATGCGCCATCACCTCGTCATGGTATCGTCCGCTGCGGACCATGTTTCCGGCTTTCGCACCGCCGGGCGCGAGCATCAGGAGAATGTTCGCCATTTCGAAAGTTTCCGGGATCTCCGCCATCGTCGTCCCGTCGTGGGCCGCTTTGTATTCGTCCGAAAAATGGTGGTACACTTTGTTAAATCGCAGGCGCAGTGTGTAGTTACGCCCGGCCAGTTGCAGTGGGAAAAGGTGTTTCTCATCGAAAGGAAAATTACGGTTGAAAACCCGGATAGAATCCTTGTCCAGATAAACGGTAACCGACTGGTCCGGCAACCCATCGGAGCCAAAGTCAATAATTTCGTAATCCCCGCGTGGAAAAACAGACGGCTTTTCCACGTGACTAAACCGGATCCCGACGGTCGGCAAGGCGCATTTCAGCGTATCCGGATGAACGATGGTTTTGGGCTGCCCGAATACAAGTACGGGCAAAATCCATAATGCAAAACAAAACCTGCCCAGATACATAGCGATCACGATTTGAAGTAACTCAAACACCTCCTCTCACTCCTATCTTCCATTATCCCGTCCCCGCTCCATTCACCCATCTAAATGTAACCTAAAATATAATAATAAAAAGAATCATTTATCCTATTCACCACTCCCTGGGAAGACTTCACCGCCTGTCCGGGGGCCATCACGGATTTTAATCTCTTTTTAACATGCTTTTAACATAGCGTTAAGGAAGAAGTGCGGTTTTTGTATGCGTATAAGAGGCACACACCTATGAAAAGAACAATTTCACAAACCGTGCGCATCGCCAACAGCGCCTAAACGCATGCTCATTTTCAAAGACTTAAAATATTGAGACCGATTCAGGTCTTCAAATTATACAAAAGACTCAATAGCGACCCGTTAAGATGATCAAAGAATTGCTGAAATATCTCCTGCCCCTGTGCATTCTCCTGGTGGACGGATACAGCAATATGTATGCGGGGGCGCAGGAATATCAACCTTGCAGCTCTCCCATTCAGATCCTCGCAAAATCGGAACACCCGAATTTCATTCAGGCTTTCGATGATAACGCCCCTGCATTCCGCTTGCCGGATGCAGCCCGGAAATTCAATGAGTTCCTCAGGACCATCTCGGAAGAAAAAGAAGAAGATTCCAGCGAGTCGTTCTCCCTCAAAAAATCACCACGGGCAGACGGCCTGTTCACTGCCGCTTTTGCTTCACGCCAGCTCTTTCGCTTTTATTACAATCCCAAAACCCGGTCATTGCCCCGGTTTGGCTCCTATTTTTCCTCTCACCGTTATCTGAGGCTTCGCGTACTCAGGATTTGATCCCGCTCAGCGGCAGGCTATCTACGGCCTGCCAGTCCGGTCGTCGTGGCACCCTTCCCAGGTAGCTCACGGCTGCCCATTGCGTGCCATCCGGCACACCCATACGAACAGAAAACTATCAAAAATTCCATTTTGCTAACTCCAAAAATCATCATGAAAAGAATTCTCATGCTCGTGAGCTTGGGTGCATTGTTGTATCAGACAGGCTGCACATCCAAACACGAAGAAGAAAAAGAAAAAGAGGTTAACTATTTAGTAACAAGCCCCTTACAGAAAGACACCACCATCACAAAAGAGTACGTGAGCCAGATCCGGGCGATCAGCCATATCGAGCTGCGTGCGTTGGAAAGAGGTTATTTGCAAAAGATATATGTGGATGAAGGTCAGATGGTGAAAAAGGGCCAGCTGATGTTCCAGATCATGCCGATGGTGTACCAGGCAGAGCAACAAAAAGCCCAGGCAGAAGCGAATTTCGCCGAAATTGAATTCAAAAATACCAAAGCGCTGGCCGACAGCAATGTAGTTTCCAAAAACGAGCTGGCATTAGCCAAGGCGAAACTGGACAAGGCCAAGGCGGAACTGGGACTCGCTTCGACGCACCTCGGATTTACCGAGATCCGGGCGCCGTTCAGCGGTATCATGGACCACTTCCAGGTGCGGCTGGGAAGTCTGGTGGATGAAGGCGACCTGCTCACTACCCTTTCCGACAACAGTGAAATGTGGGTTTATTTCAACGTGCCGGAAGCGGAGTACCTCGATTACAAATCCGGCGAAGACGGCGGCAACCTTCTGAAAGTGAAACTAAAAATGGCCAACGAAAAGCTCTTCGACTATACAGGAGCGGTCAAAACCATTGAAGCCGATTTCAATAACGAAACAGGAAACATCGCATTCCGGGCTACGTTCCCGAACCCCAAAGGCTTGCTTCGTCACGGCGAAACCGGCAATGTTCAGATCAGCGTGCCCTTTAAAAACGCCCTGCTGATCCCGCAAAAAGCAACTTTCGAGGTATTGGAAAAGAAATACTGCTACGTGATCGACAAGGACGGCAAGGTCCAGTCACGCGAGATCACGATCGCTGCCGAGCTGCCGCATATTTTCGCGGTGTCGCATGGCCTTCAAAAGGACGACAAAATATTGCTGGAAGGCTTGCGCCAGGTACGCGAAAACCAGAAGATCAGCTACAAATTCCAGAAGCCCGATTCGGTTATTTCTCACCTCAGCCTGTACGCGGAATAATCAGGTCCGAAAGCAAAAGATATGTTTAATCAATTCATACGACGACCCGTATTCGCGATAGTGATATCGGTCATGATAGTCTTCGTAGGTATACTGGCTATCAAAAAACTGCCCATTTCGCAGTTCCCGGACATTGCACCTACCACTGTTAACATTTTCATCGCCTACCCCGGTTCTAGTGCCGATGTATTGGTAAAATCCACGCTTATTACGCTGGAACAGGCGATTAACGGTGTTCAGGATATGCGTTACATCGCTACCGACGCCACCAGTGCGGGTGAAGCGACGCTCAGGATCATCTTCGAACCGGGTACCGACCCGAACGACGCGGTAATCCGGGTAAAAACGCGGGTTGACCAGGTTATGCCGCTCCTTCCTGAACTTGTTCAGCGTGAAGGGGTTATCATCACCCCGATCCAGCCAAGTATGCTCATGTACGTCAATCTCTACTCGAAGACGAAGAGCATTGACGAGAAATTCCTCTTCAACTATGCTACCGTCAAAATGATCCCTGAAATCCAGCGGACCAAAGGGGTGGCGCGGGCGCAGATCCTGGGTAGCCGCCGTTACGCGATGCGTGTATGGCTCAATCCCGACCGTATGCGTGCGTACAGCATTTCAGTGGAAGAAGTCATGAAGGCCCTCGGCGAGCAAAGCATCATCGGTCGTCCCGGCCGGATCGGACAGAGCTCCGGTATCGCAGCGCAGTCATTGGAATACGTACTGACCTACAAAGGCCGTTACAGCGAACCGAAAGAATACGAGGACATCATTATCCGCGCCAATTCCCAGGGTGAAAGCATTCATTTGAAAGACATTGCCAAAGTAGAGCTGGGTAGTGAATTCTTCGACATTTACTCCAACCTTGACGGAAAAGCCTCGGCGGCGATCGTTTTACGCCAGAACTACGGTAGTAATGCGAGCGACGTAATTAAGGAGGTGAAGCAAAAACTGGACGTGATGAAAGCCTCATTCCCTCCGGGCATGGATTACAAGATCAGCTACGACGTTTCGACGTTCCTTGATGCTTCCATTGAGCAGGTGATCGACACCCTGCGCGACGCATTTATCCTGGTGGCATTGGTGGTGTTCATCTTCCTCGGCGACTGGCGCTCGACGCTGATCCCGATCCTCGCGGTACCGGTATCATTGGTGGGTGCATTCTTTGTGATCCAGGGATTTGGTCTTTCGATTAACCTCATCACCCTTTTCGCGCTTGTATTGGCGATCGGTATTGTGGTCGATGATGCGATTGTGGTGGTGGAAGCGGTCCATGCCAAGATGGAAGAAGAGCCGCATTTATCACCATTTAACGCTGTTAGAAAAGTTCTTGGAGAGATTTCAGGTGCGATTATCGCGATCACTGCGGTCATGGTGTCGGTGTTCCTGCCTATTTCATTCATGTCGGGCCCTGTGGGTACCTTTTACCGCCAGTTCTCGATCACGATGGCGAGCTCGATCGTTATCTCGGCCCTTATCGCCTTGACGCTCACGCCGGTACTGTGTGCGATCATGCTTAAAAACCACCACGGCCACGAGCGCAAGAAAAACCCGCTTACCCGTGCGCTCGACAGTTTCAACCGCGGATTCGACAAGATGACGGGTTGGTACGTGCGATTGCTGAGACTGATCGTGAACCGCAGGGTCGTGACATTCGCCGTACTCGGCCTGTTTTGTGCCGGTATCTGGTACGAAAACTCGGTAGTACCCGCAGGTTTTATCCCTAACGAGGACCAGAGTACGATCTACGCGATCATCCAGACACCTCCTGGCTCTACTTTGGAAAAAACCAATGAAGTATCCCGGCGTCTGCAGAAGATTTGCGAAGAGGTGGAAGGCATCGAATCGGTATCGTCCCTGGCAGGTTATGAGATCATGACGGAAGGTCGTGGTTCCAATGCAGGTACCTGTTTGATCAACCTCAAATCATGGCATGATCGTAAGCACAATGTGAAGGAGATCATGGAGGAGCTGGAACACGCCTCAAAAGGCCTCGGCGCGACGGTCGAATTCTTCGAGCCGCCAGCAATCCCGGGTTTTGGTACTTCCGGTGGTTTCTCGATGCGTTTGCTGGACAAAAACACCGATACCGACTACCACGAGTTTGATAAGATCAACAAAGAGTTCATGGAAGACCTGGGTAAACGTAAAGAGCTGACCGGCTTGTTTACCTTCTTCGCTGCGAACTATCCGCAATACGAGCTGGAAATCGATAACAAACTGGCGATGCAGAAAGGCGTATCGATCGGCAAAGCGATGGACAACCTCAACATCATGATCGGTAGTACTTACGAACAGGGCTTTATCAAGTTCAACCAGTTCTTCAAAGTATATGTACAGTCCGACCCGCAGTACAGAAGGCTTCCGTCAGACCTGTTGAAACTGTTCGTGAAAAACGAAGCGGGAGAAATGGTGCCCTACTCGTCGTTCATGAAGTTGAAAAAAGGCCAGGGACCTAACGAGATCACACGTTTCAACCTGTATAATTCCGCGGCGATCCAGGGACTTCCTGCCAAAGGCTACACCACTGCCGAAGCCATCCAGGCTATCCGCGAAGTGGCTGCCAAAACGCTGCCGAAAGGTTACGATATCGCATTCGAAGGTCTATCCTATGACGAATCCATCCGCGGTAACGAGTCACTCGTGGTGTTCATGATCGTTTTGGCGTTCGTGTACCTGGTGCTTGCAGCACAATACGAAAGCTTTATCATTCCGCTGGCGGTAGTGACTTCACTTCCGGTAGGTGTGTTCGGTTCGTTCCTTGTACTGAACCTGATGGGCCTCGAAAACAACATCTACGCACAGATCGGTCTGATCATGCTCGTGGGTCTGCTGGGTAAAAACGCGGTACTGATCGTCGAATTTGCCGTCCAGAAGCGACAGGAAGGTGCTACGATCCTCGAAGCCGCCATTGAAGGCGCCCGGGTTCGTTTCCGTCCGATTTTGATGACGTCCTTCGCATTCGTGGCGGGTCTGATCCCGCTGATCATCGCCACCGGTGCGGGTGCGATCGGTAACCGTACCATCGGCGCCTCGGCATTGGGCGGGATGTTGTTCGGCACCATTTTCGGGGTCATTATCATCCCCGGGCTGTATTACATATTTGCTAAAATGGCCGACGGCAGACAGCTGATCAAGAATGAAGACGACAGCCCGCTGTCCGAAGGATTCGTTCACGCCATCGACACTTTCCCACATTCAGAAGATAACGACGAACATGCGAAATAAGAGAATATTGAACTGGGCCGGTATCGCGTTCATCGGGCTGACTTACTCGGCCTGCAACATCCCGACACTGCCCCAGAAAACGGAAAATAAAGTGGTACCTGTGAGCTTCAACGGCTCGCAGGACTCCACCAACACCGGAAAGGTCAGCTGGAAGTCGTACTTCACGGATCCCTACCTGAATGCGCTGATCGACACCGCATTCAAGAACAACCAGGAGTTGAATGTAACCTTGCAGGAGATTCAGATCGCCCAGAACGAGATCAGTGTACGCAAAGGGGAATACCTCCCGTTCGTGGGCCTGAGAGGCGGAGCAGGTGTCGAAAAAGCCGCCCGCTACACCAACATCGGTGCCAGTGAAGCGACTACGGATATCAAGCCCGGCAGAGAAACCCCGGATCCGCTCCCGGATGTGAACATTGCCGCAGTGGCGCGCTGGGAGGTCGATATCTGGCACAAACTCAGGAATGCGAAAAAGGCCGCGGCTACGAGGTACCTGTCGTCCATTGAAGGTAAGAACTTCATGATGACCAACCTGGCTGCTGAAATCGCAAACTCCTATTACGAACTGCTTGCACTGGATACCGAGCTGGCCATTATCCGCCAGAACGTCGACATCCAGACCAATGCATTGAAAATCGTGAAGATGGAGAAAGAAGCGACCCGAGTCACCGAGCTGGCAGTTCGGCGGTTTGAAGCACAGGTGCTTAAAACACAAAATCTGCAATTCAACATCCAGCAGCAGATCATCGAAACCGAAAACCGGATCAACTTCCTCGTGGGGCGCTATCCGCAGCCGGTACAACGCAGCAACCAGGGCTTCGAAAACCTGGTGCCTAATGTAATTCAGGCCGGTATCCCTTCGCAGCTTCTTTCGAACCGCCCGGATATCAGACAGGCGGAGCTCGACCTTCAAGCAGCGAAAATCGACGTTAGCGTTGCCAGGGCCAACTTCTATCCATCGCTGGGACTGTCGGCCAGCCTTGGCTTCCAGGCTTTCAGCCCGATATTCCTGGCCAGGGTGCCCGAGTCGATCATGGGATCGCTCATCGGGGACCTCGCGGGGCCTGTGATCAACCGGTATGCGATCCGGGCGGGCTACGCGAATGCGACCGCCAAACAGGTTCAGGCCATTTACAATTATCAGCGTACCGTCCTGAATGCTTATATCGAGGTGGTGAACCAGTTGTCCAACATCAGCAACCTCGAAAAAAGCTACGACATGAAAACGAAGGAAGTGGAAGCTTTGAACCAGTCGACCACCATTTCGAACCGGTTGTTCGCCGCAGCGCGCGCGGATTACATGGAAGTATTACTTACTCAACGTGACGCACTCGAATCAAAATTTGAACTGATCGAGACCAAAATGCGCCAGATGCATGCGACGGTGAACATCTACCGCGCATTGGGAGGCGGCTGGAATTGACAGATTAAATAGGATGTGGTTTTTTGTAAAGATACCTTCGGCTCCGGGGGTATCTTTATTTTTTGGCAGAAAGGTAACTCGATCACAAAATCAGCTTATTACAGTGATTTTTTGTATGTAACCATCCGTACTCACCTAATCGACTTTGTAATGGGCCTGAAAAATTACCTGATCATTGCATTACTGACCTTTCCATCGCTGTCACTGCAAGCCAAAGACTACCGCACCTCACTCTTCGGCATCCACTCCGACGGCATTACGCTCAATACCCGCTCCATTCAGTATGCCATCGACTTCATTCACGATAATGGCGGAGGCAGGCTGGTCTTCAACGTCGGCCGCTACCTGACAGGCTCCATTCACCTCAAATCCAATGAAACGCTGCACCTGGAAGAAGATGCTGTCCTCCTCGGATCGCTCAATAC
>CBFGMV010000197.1:0-8825 GCA_965649915.1 uncultured Dyadobacter sp. | reverse complement strand
ATTTCTGTGCTCGATCCTGATGATCCCTTTGCCGGTAATAGCCGATCGCGCATTCAACCTGTTCAGTTTCAATGCGCCGGCGTGGTCGTTATTCTGGGAATATGTTGCCAACATAGGTTATGCGTTCGTCCTTTACCGGATTGGCCGGAGCTACCTCCTGCTGCTGACCGTACTTTCGGCGGTGGCGATTTGCCTGGTGGCTTACCATTCAGGCAATCTGTTGGGCGGTTGGAGCGGCCCCACCTTTTGGGACGGATGCGCCCGAGTCTCCTATTCTTTTTTAGCAGGATTACTCATTTACCGTTCCAACTGGATCATCAAAAACAAGCTCGGGTTCATCGCACTCGCTGCATTGTTGCTGCTCGCTTTTCTGATGCCATTTTCAAAATGGAACTGGTTGTCCGAACCTTTGATAGTGCTGTTTTACTTTCCCTTCCTCGTTGCATTAGGCGCCGGGGCCGCATTGGCACCTGGGTTGAAACCGGTTTGCATTTTCTCGGGAAGAATCTCCTATCCGCTGTACATGACCCACTATGCCGTGTTATGGATGTTCGGCAACTATTACACGAGCCATAAACCGGGCACTTTGCACCTGGTCCTTATCATCATGGCTGGGCTAATCCTGCTGGTTGGCGCTGCGTATCTGGTCATGCTCGTTTACGACATTCCTGTCAGGAAATATTTAAGTACCCAGTGGGTCGGGAAACCCGGTAAGCAACAGGCAGCCGAAAATTAGATCCTTTCCCGGGACGGCATCATCCCGCAGTTTGAAACGCTACTCTGGCCGGCACAGGATGGGGCATTTGCAGCTTGTTTCTGCATTTTGAATTTGTATTAAACATTAAATAGCATACCAAAATTAAATGTACATAGTTGAGAACTACGCTACTGCCGTCTTGTTTTGCATTGTCACAATGATTTCCTGGGGTTCCAGCTCAAACACACAGAAGCTTGTCACTTCCACATGGAGACCTGAGCTTTATTGCTGGGATTATGTTTTAGGAATACTCATAACTTCTCTGATTTTTGCTTTGACCATAGGAAGTCATGGCGTTGCGGGGCGAAGCTTTGTTATTGATTTACAACAAGCAGACATGACAAGTGTCGGTAGCGCCTTGCTGGGAGGGGTCATTTTCAATGTGGCGAATATATTATTTATTGCCGCGGTGTCCATTGCAGGAATTTCCGTAGCGTTTTCATTAGGATCCGGCTTGGCATTAGTGATCGGTGTGTTTGTCAATTATTTAGATGTTCCTGTCGGAAACGTCTATCCGCTTTTTTCAGGTGTCTTTCTTATTGTAATAGCCATTCTTTTGAATGCTTACGCTTATAAACGAATGGCTGATTCGGAAACTTCCAGCTCTGTCAAAGGGCTGATTATATCCATCAGCAGCGGCATTTTAATGGGGCTCTTCTTTAAATACGTTGCTAATTCAATGTTTCCAAACTTTAATGCACCGGTTGAAGGCAAACTCAGCCCCTATTCGGCCACGTTCGTTTTTGCGGTAGGTGTATTCGTGAGCAATATTTTTTTCAATACGCTCATTATGTTCAAACCTTTCATCGGCACTCCCGTCGCTTTGGCTGATTATTTTAAAGGGAGTATCAAAAATCACCTTTTAGGAATTTTAGGTGGCTCGATTTGGTGTATCGGGATGTGTTTCAGTATTATTGCTTCTGAAAAAGCGGGAACTGCTATTTCCTATGGCTTAGCATCCGGCGCGATCGTTGTCGCTTCCATCTGGGGAATCTATTTCTGGAAAGAATTCAAAAATGCTCCCAGAGGCACTTCCACTTTGCTCAATATCATGCTGTTATCGTTTTTCGCGGGGCTAATGCTGATCGTCATTTCGAGGTAGCGTTTATTGACCGCCTGCCGCCAGCGCTTTTTCAATCTTCGACGCAACTCCCTGACTGGGCCGGTCAGTAAAGTTCTCGATGATCTTTCCGTCAGCGCCGATCAGCACGTAATGGGGATATACGCTCACCTTGTAATTTTGGGTTAAAGTATTTGTCCAACTGCGATTGGAGAATAAATCAATTGTTTTCAGACCAAATCTCTCGGAAGTCGCCCTCCATTTCCGTACCTGCTGATCTTCCGGCACTCCGGGCGTGCCTGTGCAGATGCTGATGATTTTGACAGGCTTACCCTTGAACCGCTCCACAAGCTTATTTTCATAAGGGATTTCCTTAATGCACGGCCCGCAACTGGTGAACCAAAAACTCAGATAAACAACCTGCCCTTTGTACTGATCAAGGGTTACCAGGGAATCATTTAGATCCACCAAAGCAAAATTGGGCGCCTTGTCGCCGGCCTTCAACAATTTAATGTTTGCCCTGGAATGGCTCAGGATGTAGTCCACGAGATATTGATGCTGCGGAGGGAACTGCTTGTTAAGTTTTGTATCAATCCAGTTGGGATTATCGGCGGCGCCACTCAGCTCCCAAATCTCGAAAAAAGAACCCAGGTTCTGCCCCAGTTCCAGTTTTGCATAATCAACAAAGTTGTTCAATCCCAATTCCTTACTGGAATCACGCATCTGCCAGAAAAGCTGCTCCCGAAGAAAGCGAAGGTATTCATATTGATACATGCCGGCTTCATTCTTAACCCTGACCCTGTTTTTAAAAGCGTAGTATGACTCGGGGATCACCTGTTTCTTCTTCTGATATATGGTCTGGTACCAAACCATATATACCCTGAGCCAGGCGTCGGTATAGTTCAAAAAGTTGGTCTCGTAGGTAATGAACCAATCCGGAAGCTGGTGGTTTTTCTGAAAATTCTCCCAAAAAGCATATTGCGTCCGGTAAGTTGTATCCATCATATGCTGAAAGGATGTCAGGTCAGTTGCACCGATCCCTTCGTTCATACACGTTTGAAGAGGATCGTTCAGCATGCTGCTTTTAGCCTGGTAATACTGTTGAATTTCCTTGTTTCTCCCTTCGAAAGAAACAGTCGGCCGACCATTCGCCTCTCCGGTCCCGGCTGAGATGTTCACCTCAATTGTATCGCCCGGGACGACCAAAATCTGATAAGTAGCGTCTGCAACGTGCAAAAAAGACACGCCTGTTGTTCTGCAAGGACCATTGAGATAAATTCCGTTACCATCATTTCTTAAGGTGTCCCCCACTACACTTACATCAATCCGGGGAAAGCTGTGATAGGTACCCAGCTTTACAACTACGTTTCGCGGCAGAGAAACAGGCTTGATGTGAACCGTAACCACCCCGTTTAAATCCAGCTTCGGAAGGGATTTATCTTGGTTTTGCGCCATGCAAGCACCGGCAACCAAAATGAAAACAGCGATCAGGATTTTCATTTTTATTATATATTTAAGAAAATAATATATAGTAAATATAGTCTGAAATTTTTACTTAAACTATTCCGGAATAATTCTTAACGACAGTGCTCCCCATTGAAGCAAGCTTTGTAATGACAGCAACGACCTTGCCGCGCTTACTTGTACAATTCTTGCTAAATTGAAAACCGGGGCTTTAAAGACATTCAAATGAAAATAGTTCTGACGTTATTATGCTTGCTCTTCACCATTCCCGCCTTCGCACAGAAGCGGATGGTAGCCGTGAATGGACAACAGTTCCATGTTTTTTCCCAGGGAATGGAAAAAAGGAAAGCGGGCGACCCGGTCGTGGTTTTTGAGAACGGGCTTGGCATGGACCTGGATACCTGGGACACTGTGCTCGGCGAACTATCGAAGCGTGCGCCCGTCTTTGCCTACGATCGTGCGGGCGTCGGCAAATCGGAGAAAGTGTTTACGATGCCGACGATACGTGTAGTAGCCCAAAACCTGAAAGCTATCCTAACCCATTTGCAAATTCCTCCGCCGTATATACTCGTCGGACATTCCATGGGAGGCCTTTACATACGCGGCTTTGCCGGTTTCTATCCCGGCGATATTGCCGGAATGGTGTTTCTCGATCCGGCCGACTTTACCGAATCCAAAGAGAACTGGAACGACATTTTCCGGAAACTGGGCGTACCTGAAAAACGAATCGATGAGATGCTGTATGAGCGGCTTTACAAGCCTTCCAGGCCCGATTCGGCCCGCTTTGGTCCGTGGAGTGAAGCACAGGTATTGGCCGATCTGAGAAAAACTGACTTTGCAGAAGTGAGCAGCCTGCCGATACCCGACGCACCGCTCTGCTTTCTGGTCGGCGGAAAGTTCGAAGTGCCTCCTGAGCGCAGAAGTACCGACTACGACCACCCCAAATTCTTTCAGGTCCGCACGGATGTCAACATCGAGCGTTGGAGGAAGTTTATCGGTTCATCCGCGAAGGGTGGTACGCTAATCTACCTGTCAGGAAGCGGCCATTATTTGCACCGGGATAATCCCAAGGCTGTGATAAGCGCGGTGGAAGCCATGCTGGAAGGTCTCACTAAGTAAAAAATCTAATTGGTATTGGGCAAAAAAAAGACAGCAGCAGGCTAACCTGCTACTGTCTTTAAGCGAACCCTAACTAATTGCAGACTATCAATAGCTACACCATAGCTCCCGGTCAGTAGGTAAACCGAACCGTTACGCCATAGGTGCGCTGATCGCCCACGATACCTGCATATTGTCCTGCACTGCCTGGTGCGGCCAGCAATTGCTCGTAATAGTTCTTATTGAAGACATTTCTACCCCAAACAAAGAACGTAAGCCCGTTGGAGGCGCGGAAGCCCAATCTTCCATTGGTAAGTCCGTAGCCATCGATATTGAGATATTGCGAAGGAGAAGGACTAGATGAAAATTCTGACCTTAAAAACTCATCTACACCCAGGAAGTAATTACCCTTAAGTCCGATAAAGCTGCCTTTTGCCACTACTTCTCCGCCGATCGAACCTGACCATTTAGAGATACCCGGCAACCTTCCACCCGAAACGTCCTTGAAAGCCTGAGTTCCCCCTACTTCTTCCAAAGGTACAGGCGCATTGACGAAGCTTACATATTTACCATCCGTATAGGCCACGGCCGCATTCAGGGTAAGGTGTTTGAAGCGGACATTACCATCCAATTCGATCCCCTGCACACGTACTTTTTCCGCATTGGCCAGGTACCCCCGGTTCACACCCGGTTCCGGCGTTTGCACCTGCGTTTGGTAATCATCAATGTCGGAACGGTACAAAGTCAGGTTCAACACCGAGTTGCTGGTTGGCTTGGTTTTAATCCCGAATTCTTTGTGATCCACATACTCAGGTTTTACATTGGCCAGATCAAGCAGAATCTGACCGTTCGCAGTCGGCAAACCACCTACGTTCACACCGATCGGCTTATAACCAATCGAATAGGTTGCGTATGCATTAAGATTGCTCGTAGCTCTGTACTGTACAGACAATTGACCCGAGAAATTTCCTTTGGCATAATCCGTGTTAAAAGCCTGGTTGGAGTAAACACCGTTTTTCAATGCAAGCAATGCCGCGTCGGTGGTTTGCAACCCGCCGTAGGTCACCCGGCTGTAATCCACGACCTTTTTGTCATAGTTGTACCGCAAACCTGGCAACACGTGTATCTTTTCCGTAATAGCCCAGTCAGCCTGTCCGAACACCGCCAAACTCGTGCTTTTGATTTCATTGGTGGTCCGGATACCAAAATTGTCAAACAATCCGGGTGTTTTCCACAATGCACTGGTAGAGCTTTGAGCAAAACGCCATTGTGCCGAACCGGCCTCTTCGGTTTGTACCGGATCGGAAGTCAAATCCTGCCATAGACCGAATACACCAACCACACCGCTCAGTTTAGGCGATATTTTTCCTGAATAGCGGATTTCCTGAGACCATTGGTCATGCTTGGAGTTTCCGGAAGAGATGGTAAATACAGGCAATCCGATATAATCCCGGTCATTCAAGGGCACCCATTTCCAGTAACGCCAGGCCGAAGTAGCCGTAAGCGTTCCACGGCCTATTTTAATGTCCGCATTCACCGAAACACCACCCAACTGGTTATCTGCCTTTGAAGGCGTATCCAGGTCCAGCTTACGTTCAAATGCGCTGTTATAAGGAAGCGTGTAATTCAAATCGGCGATGATCGCATTGAACTGCCTGTATGCGGCCCTCTTTGTAGTCACAACTCCCGCAACTGGCCATCCGTAGCCCGTAGGCTTCTGATCAGACACATCCCCGATGACGGTAATGCTCACATTGTCGTTCGGCGTATACAGTATCTGCCCTCTTACACCGATATTATTGATGTCGTTGATCGGCAATTGCGTGTGGACATTGAAAAACGTTCCGTTACGCTGCGTGCCCGTGAATGAAACACGTGCAGCCAGTTTTTTGCTCAAAGGTCCCGTAACAGATGCTTTTGCCTGGATAAAACCCAGGTTGCCATAGCTCAGCTCAAAGTTGGCGCCAGGCGTAAAACTCGCAGCGCGCGTAGTCACGTTGAAGGCTCCCGCTGTTGTATTTTTTCCAAAAAGTGTACCCTGTGGCCCACGCAGTACCTCCACACGTTCGATGTCGATGAAATCGAGCGCCGTGGCCGCTGCCCGCGCATAGTAAACACCGTCTACATAAAAGCCCACGCCCGGGTCAACACCGTCGTTGGTTAATCCATAGGTCGAACCCAAACCGCGGATGTTCAGCGTGGTGTTCCGTGCATTAGAAGAATACAACTGCACGGTAGGCACCAACTCTTTGAGGCGGTTCACATTAAAAGCACCAGCGTCTTCCGCTCTCGTACCCCCGATTACCGAAATGGGGATGGGTACGTCCTGCGCAGACTCCTGGCGACGGCGCGACGATATCACGACGTCATCCAGCTGGGTATTGTTGGATACTAACCTGATTTCAGTCCCGCTTCCGCTGATCAGAACCTCCTGTTTCACATACCCGATGTACGACACGATCAGGGTAAAAGGGATTTTTTGTGCTGTAATGAGACTGAATTCTCCGTTGGCGTCGGTTGAAGCACCATTGGTAGTACCCTTAATCGAAACGGTTGCGCCTATCAATGCTTCATTGGTAACGGCGTCCACTACCTTCCCCGTAATCGTTGCATTGTTTGGGTTGTTCTGCGCCGCCAGTAAGAATGGGAAGAAAATTGCTGTGAGTAAGATGGTTGACTTTAAAAACTGTTTCATGCTAATGAATTTGGTGATTGCGACTTGTTAGTGTTGGGGCTAAGCCAAAAAAGATCTTTCGGCTATGGCATGACCTGCTCTGTTCATTCGAATGGCAGATCTGGTGAAAGCGGCATACCGCCAACAACCAGGTATTTTGAGGAGGATAATTGATTTCATTCAGACGGGTTGATAGATTCCGGCTGTAAATATAGAAATTTTATAAAGTATATAGATTTTGTAGAGTATAAATTTTCAAATATGTTGTCGGCACTCCCTCCGGCGACTGTACCTATATCTTCCTGTCTTGCATTGAATTGTCGCTACTTTATGTATTATTGCTGATTCAACTATTATTGAATTACCGTTGCGTCTATTTTCCCTTTCTATCCGCTGCCTCGCGTTTACAGCTCTGATAGTGAGCGCACACGTCCTGCTTGGCCAGGATGGTCCGGCACGCACGGGCGCTGAATATACCATCACAAAGCGCTTATTGTCCGTTGAAAACGGTTTCGCTTCCCATGAGGTATTTTGTGGTTTACAGGACGCTTCCGGTTTTCTCTGGTTTGGTACTCGAAATGGCTTAAATCGCTTTGACGGCAATAATACGTTGCTTTTTACCCGCCAGCGTAACCAACTTCAGGACAACAAGGTCGTGCAAGTGGCTACCGACGACGCCGACAACCTGTTCATAGCCTACGGCAGTGCCGGTTTTCAGCTATCGACCAACGGGAAAGTGGATGTGATGAACACGACTACCCGGGAGGTAAAGACGCTCACGGCCGCTTTTCCGGGCATGCCCTTCAAAGAGCGGGACGTGTACTGGATCGCCAATGACGGAACGGGTGAAGTCAGCTTTCTCACCGCCTCTCCTTTCTGCTTCTGGAAGTACTCTTCCAAACGAGGCTTCCGGCTGCGTTTGGAAATGAAGGATTGGAATGCCAAAGGCCCCGGGCTTGATCACCGGCTGACGGGCGCTGTTTGCAGTTTCACACAGGGAAAGGCTTTGCTGAAATTGAGCAATCAAAATACACAGTACTTTGTCTCCGGCGATTCTGTCATCGCTTTCCGGCAACAGGACGTATTGCGATCCCTGCCGGTCGGTTTCACAGATCGAAACGAATTGCTGATCACCTACAATGCGGCTGCCAATACCGAAGAATTCGCGATTGATAAGCTCACGGCTTCCGGCAAGCTTATGCCTGTGACGGAACTGGCGAAGTACAGCCTGAGCCAGATCAAAGGAAAATACTGGTTCCAGGTTTGCCTCTCAGCCGACGGATCAACGTCCATGTTCTACATTCCCTCCGACGCGCTCTATCTATGGAATAGCAAGGCATTTATCAGGGTAATTGACAAGTCGGAGCTGAAAGGGTTCGAGAACCTGTTCATATACAAGCTATTTCCCGATTCGCTCGGCAACCTCTGGGCGTGTACCTCATTAGGCATTATCCAACTGAGGCTCAAAAAAAACCGGTTCAAACCCTACTTTTCCAACAGCCAGCAATCTGTCGAACCCAATAGCCAGGCCCGCGGCATCTACGCCGACAGGCACGGAACGGTAACCGCGAATATATGGGCGCACACATTCAGGCAGGAAAAAGGGCAAATCCAGGCGAAACGGAACGATTTTATCAACTACGCGCTGGTCAGGCACGGTTCAGCATTATATACCGGCGGCTATGCGCTCCGGCTATATGATGAGGTAAAAAACACGGTTGCAAAAATTCCCGGCGGTAACGGATCTGAAATATGGTCCATGCATTCATTAA
>CBFGMV010000196.1:0-8866 GCA_965649915.1 uncultured Dyadobacter sp. | reverse complement strand
CCGTGTTCTCCACCTTGGCGACCGACGCGGTTACGGAACTCTTCTTGACGGTTCCATACCCTACCACCACCAGTTCGTCGAGCACGGTATTGTCCTGCCGCAGCACAACCCTGATCACCGACTGGTTCCCTACCGGCACTTCTACCTTTTTGTAGCCGATAAATGAGAAGGTCAGCACGTCGCCGGCCGAAGCCGCAATCTGGAATTTCCCGTCGGCATCGGTACTCACGCCCTTGGTCGTGCCTTTGATGACCACGCTCACACCCGGTAGCGTCGCGTTACCTACACTATCTACCACCGTCCCGGACACATTGCCGGCATCCTGGGCCTTCAGACGGCCCGTCATACATAAAGCCAGCACCAGCATCATCGCGAGCAGCGGCCTTTTCAGGTAAAATTTCATTCGGATCATAGGAATTTGGGTTTAACTAAATATATAATTGGTGACGTGCACGTGCCCGAACACGAAGAAAAAGTTATTGACTCCTCATTTTTGTAACATCGGCGGTATGCACCGGGTCCAGATCCTGGTTAAAAAACTGCCGCACATAAGTACCGATCTCGGCGATGGATTCGTCGGGCAGGAACGCCATGGCAGGCATATGCTGGTCGTATTCCGTTCCATTGACTTTAATTTTCCCCGACAGCCCGTTGAGCATGATCTTCACCAGCTGCTCTTTTTCCTTCACCTGCTCTGTGCCGCGAAGTGGCGGAAAGGTGCCTGCAACACCATTGCCATCCGGCTTGTGGCACGATGCGCAATACTGGCGGTACAATCTTGCTCCGTTCGACACCTGCTCGCCTGCTTGCTTTTGCGCTTGCTGCGCGAGCAGATCGGCGCGGGTGCCACGCGTAATGCGGATGATCCGGTCATCGCCGTCCTTCGGGAAACCGCTGCCCGGATTCCAGTCGCGGTTGCTGGTGGACACGTAAATGCTGCCATCGGGCGCCACGCAAACTGCCCGCAGGCGTCCAAACGTGCCATCGACCGGGATGCTTTCGCCCATAATGCGTGTTCCTTTCGCGTCGGTTCTCAATACACGCAAGTCGGCTTCCTTCAAGGTGGTAAGTAAAATGGCACCCTTCCACTCCGGAAACATGTTGCCCTTGTAGATTGCAATCCCGGCGGGCGCAATGGTAGGCGTCCAGGCCTTTACAGGCTCTGTTACTTTCGTGGAATCGCAGAACGCCTTTTCATTGGGCCGGTCACAAAATCCTTCCACTTTCGGCCAGCCATAATTATGTCCCTTCCGGATGATGTTGACCTCGTCCTCCACCGCATCGCCGTGCTCGGAGCTGTACAACAGTCCGTTGGCACCATAGGCGAGTCCCTGGATATTCCGGTGGCCCCATGACCAAACCAAACTTCCTTTGATCGGATTGTCAGCCGGAATGCTGCCATCGAGGTTCATTCTCAGCACCTTGCCGTTCAGAGAAGCGGTATTCTGGGCATTGGTAATAGTGATCGCGTCACCGGTTGCGAACATGAGCTTACGGTCAGGTGAAATCACGATCCGTGAACCGTTGTGCCCGGTATGCGCGGGAATTTCCAGCATTGTCAATGGGTCGGTCAGTTGATTGTGACGGTAGGTAAAACGCACGAGTTTCGTCGTGATCGTCGAATCCTTCTTGCAGGTATAATCCACAAACACATAGGGATGTTGCTTAAAATCGGGATGCAACGCCATTCCCAGCAGGCCCAGCGAACGGTGCCTGTACACTTCGGCGATTTGAATCAGCTCGATCTTCTGCCCGGTCCGGGGGTTAACCCTGCTGATGGTCCCGCTCTGTTCGGTGACCCAGATCCAGTTATCCGGCCCCCATACCATCTCCCAGGGTACATTCAGGCCCGAAATCACCGTCGAAGTCCTGACGGGTACTTCTTCCGTCTTCCATGCGGCCTTCTTTTCGTTGGAGTCAATATTTTCCGTCAAAACGAAGCACGCCACTGAAACAGCGGAGAACCAAACCGGTAAGGAACGGAACAGGTTCATCATCAGATCGCATTCACTTCTTTTTCCAGAAAACTTGCCACAAACTCATCGTCCACCAAATGCGGATAGGCTTCGATCACACGCGTAATTTCCTCATACTGGCCCGGTGAAAGATTTTCATCCGGATTCAGCGTCCAGATCCCATCCATCAGCCCCTGTCGGCGGAGTACCTCGTGTACACCGGTAATGCAGCCGTGAAATGCGTGGGCCGGATCGAAAATGGCTGCATTCATGTCGGTTACGGCAATATTGGTACTCAGCAGGGCATCCCCATTCTCATAGCCGCTACCCAGCGATTGCTTGATATCTGCCAATAACCTGACGGCCTTTTCGGTCCAAACTGCCCAGTGCCCGAGCAACCCGCCTACAAATCGTTTCTCCACCGTTTCTCCGTCGATTTCAAACCGGTAAGTGGTCAGCAGGTCGGCCACGATATTGTCGTCATTTCCAGTGTAAAGGGCTATATCACTCCTCCGGCTCGAGTGTGCCACCGCCCGCACTACGTCCAGCGTCTGGTAGCGGTTAAATGCTGCCACCTTGATCGCGCAGACATTCGGGATTTCCGCGAATTGCTGCCAGAAGTCGTAGCTATACACCCGACCGCCGATCGCAGCCTGCAAATAGAAGCCAAAGACGGGAATAATCTGTGCGATCGCCTTCACATGCCCGATAATTTCCGACTCCGACTGCGTTTTGAATGCGGCCATGCTCACCAATCCGAGGTCATAGCCATATTTTACAGCGATCCCGGCCTCTTCGATGGCCTGTTCCGTCAGCCCGCAGATGCCGGCAACTTTGATAAATGGCCTGTTCAATGCAGCCTTACCGATTTCGTCCGCTGTCATTGCGAGCACCGTTTCGAAGAGATTCACCTCCGGGTCACGGATCTCGAACTGCGTGGTGTGGACCCCGATAGCCACGCCGCCTGCTCCGCTGGCCATGTAATAGCGCGTGAGTCCGCGCTGCTTTTGCTCGTCCAGGCGCAAATCCTGCGTCAGCGCAAGCGGGTGCGCAGGGATAACCGTCCCGTCGAACAACAATTTTTTAATATCGTCTCTCAACATCGTTCTCAAAAATTACATTGATCTAAAAATTACACCCCTCGACCATTTCGCCTCTTTCTTAAAATTGCCCCTTTCGCTCCTGGAAATGCGTGGGTTTGTTTATCGTTTTCCCTCCTTCGAGCAGCCATTTTGCCGTAATACCGATCATCTCTTTCAATGTCGTGCCGGGGTAACCAAACAACCGGAATGATTCCGCCGCATTGCTGAGCAAGGCAGTGGTCTGTTCTTCGCCGGTAAACTGCGGTTCGGTGTTGAATATACGTCCAAACTCATATGCCAGCCATCGCAGCGAAACCGTTTCCGGACCGGTTATATTGAGGATTTTCGAAGGCGATTCGCAATGCAGCAGCGAACGGATCGCCATTTCATTGGCATCGCCCTGCCAGATCACATTCACATAGCCCATCGTCACATCGAGCGGTTTACCGTGCAGCACCGATTTGGCCACTTCCAGCAACACACCGTACTTGAAATCAATGGCGTAATTGAGCCGGTAAATGAGGATAGGCGTGCCATAAATACCCGAAAAATACTGGAACATGCGTTCGCGACCCAGGCAGGATTGTCCATACTCTCCTACCGGATCTGCGCGCATTTCCTCGGTCGCTCCCCCCGAACCCACAGGTGTAAAAGGATACACATTGCCGGTTGAATACACGACAATGCGCGATTTCCGGAACTTCTCGGCCACACGACCAGGCAGATAGGTGTTCATCGCCCAGGTGTAGGGCTCATTGCTGGCGGTTCCGAACTTCTGTCCGGCCAGGTAAAGCACATTTTCCACCTCCGGAAGGTCCTGCAACTGACTATCATCGAGAATATTAGCCACTATGGTTTGAATACCCTCTGCATTCAGCTCCTCTGTGAGTCCCGGTTCGCTGAAACGCGATACGGCGATCACGCGCTTGTCGAGCCCTGCCCGCTCGATGGCTTGTTTTGTCAGCCGCGCAATGCTGGGGCCGATCTTTCCCCCGGCTCCGAGGATCATAATGTCCCCCTCGATACTTTTCATGTCCTCGATCAGCGCCTGCGAAGGTTGCAGCAACTGCTCTTCTAAAAATTCGATCCCGTTCATTTTTATTTAAAAAGCGGATTGTTAAAAAATAATTCTTTACTGTTGATGACAGCCAGCGAAAAAACGATGAGCAGACCGATCCCGGCCACCACCTTCACCAAAGGGCTGTTGACCTTGTCGCCCATGATCTCCTTATCGTTGGCGACCATATACAACGCCGTACCAATGAATGGGACCACGAAAATGGTGACGCTCTGCGCAAATACGATCAGTTCCAGGGGTAATTTGCCAAACCGTATGGCGATGGAAGCGCCGATCACCATCACCAGGGCCACCAGGTAACGTACCGCTTTGGAACTGAAATTACTACCCAAACCCAGCGCATCGCCCAGCAGCGTCCCTCCTACCGAAGCATTGCCGATCAGCGACGAGAACGCGGCACCGAACAATCCGATCAGGAACAATGTAGAAGCATTGCTGCCGAAGATCGGTTCCAGCGCCTTGGCCATATCCGTGGCGGAGTTGACGGCTATGCCTTTGGGGTTAAGAACGGCCGCTGCACAGATTATGACAATGCTGCACATGCCGCCCAGCAGGATAATTCCGGTAGTACTGTCGTTTTTGGCATCGCGCAATTCAGGTTTGATGCGGATGCGCTCCTGGATCAGATAGGATTGATAAAGTGCCCCCACGATCGAAAAACAGCTTGCAATAAACGCGATGATAAGGCCCGTGGAGCCTTCCGGGATCACGGGCGTCGTGAAACCCTTCACAATTTTGACCGGATCCGGGTCCGCCCAGAAGAAAGTGGTCACGAATGAGAACAGCTTCACGAAAATGAGCAGCACCATCGTGCTTTCCAGTACTTTGTAAAAACTCCTGAAAAACAAAAGGCTGATACCGAATGCGTTAAGGCCGATAATCCACGGCACCGGCGAGGTATGGAACAACTCTCCCACCGCGATACCTACCCCTACCGAATTGCCCGCCTGGAAGGATGTCGTAACCAGGAAAACGCCGATTCCCATCGCTACCGATGCCGGCCTGCCCCATTTCTGCTTGACACTGGCCAGCAACGACTGCTTCGTGGCCACGCCAATGCGCGTCGACATGGCCGTAAAAACGCCCATGAAAAATATCGCCACCACGACGACCCACAATAATGAATAACCGTAAACCGCGCCGAGCTTCGAGGTAATCGTCAGTTTGCTGGGACCGAACACCAGCGCGGCGGTGATCATTCCGGGCCCGAGCGACCGGAGCCATTTGAGTAATTTTGTTTTAACGTTTTCCAATGTTTAAAGGTCTGGGCTGTGAGTGATGGGAATTTGATTGATGGATTACGGGCACGTGCCCGTAAAGGTAGAAAAGAATTCCGGAATTCCATTTTTACGCAAATTATATCCATAAAATTTTGCGATTTTTTTCAACAGCAATGGATTTCTCTGCATTAGGTCCTTTTACACCATATATAATGTACAAGGACCTAGTTTTGATAAAATTCGTAGTTTTCCTTCGTGACAATGTCGATCGGCATGTAATTCTGCCGGGTAACCGAAGCATTCACCACCAGCGTCTGGTACAAGGCCATCATACCGCGGTAGCCCTGGTCGTCGGGGCGGTGACAGATCAGGAAGTCGATCACATTGTTTTCCAGGTAGCTCACATTCTCCTTTACGAAGTCATACCCGATCAGCGACACATGGGTGCGGTGGCTGTTTTTGAGGAAAGAGGCGACGGTATGTACCCGGGAGTTGGTCACAAATGCAGCTCCGATGTCCTTGTTCAAATGGAACACATAGGTGAGGTGGCGCGCTACGGATTGGTAGTCGGTCTCCCGGATGTCGATCCTGACGATCTCATTGGGCTGGTTGTTGTCATTAAAATAGGCCCTGAAACCGTCCTCGATTTCGAGGTAGTTGAAATTGTCGATCTCTTTGGAAATATTGATGATCAATACCTTCCTGGCAGGTTCCAGGCGATATGTCAGCAGCTTGGCTCCCACATACCCGCTTTTACGTAAATGCGGACCGATGTAAGACAGGCTGTGGAGATCGGGAATGTCAGAGTCGATGAATACGAAAGGAATTTTGCGGCGCGCGCATTCGGATGCGAATTGCTTGGTCTCCTCTATGAATGAGGGAGAAACGAGGATTCCGTGAAAACCGGTGTCGAAAACACGCCTGATCTGCTGTGCGAACGAGTCTTTGTCGTTCAGATCAAAAAGAAATACCTGCACCTGCACGCCATACTGCTTCATCTCCGCCTCAGCCCGTCGGATCCCGCTCAGCGGAGCCGACCAGAAATCGGTTTCTTCCGACACATCCGGAATCAATGCGGCCAGGTTGATGATCTTTCTCGACGCCAGACGGCTCGCCAGGATATTGGGCTGGTAGTCCATTTCCTTGATGATCTCATTGATCCTGGCTTTGGTCTTTTCGGAGACTCCGGTCCTGTTATGAAGCACGCGGTCGACCGTTGCGGTGGAGACCTTGGCGCGCCTCGCAATTTCCTTCACTCCGAACAATTCGTTCTCTTTTTCCATTCAGGGGTTCGTTTGGGTCGCTCGCGGGAACCGGCATTTCCTGCATCGCTGTCGACGCCTGCACATGCACACGCGTCGGGTTAAGGCTTGATTTGGCGGGTAAATATAGCCGTTGAAAGGTCATTCCTCCAAGGGAACTTACACCTAACCTGACTTGCTATGCTGCCAAAAGAAGAAGCCGGAGGGCTTTTACCGTAGCCTGAAAACAATTTGCGGTCAGTTGCGCACGACTGTTGCATCCGTAACAGCGTTGCTTTCTAAATGCGGAGCATTCTTTTCAAACGGTCATAAAAGCCGGTATCCCGAAAGGTGAATTGCTTATGCAAAACATAATTACTGAGAAAACTGGCGCCCATGGAAGCAATTTGCGAAAACAACTTATTCAGATTAACTTCCTTTACCGAAAACGGAATGATGAATGCAAATGTACCGGCCCATTCTTTTGAATATAAATACAAATATTCCGAACCGTAAACAGTGATCAGGCAGGAAAGAATGGAAACCGCCGTAAATTTCAGCGCCTGGCGTTTCGTTTGGGAGGTATTTCTGGCATTGAATGCAAATAGTCGGGTAAGAAAATAACCTACTATAAAAGAAAACCAGTAGCCCGCGAATAATGCAGACTTATAGGTTATCGTAAACCATTCCTGTAACAGTGTGGTAACAAGTAAATTGGAAAGTGCCCCGGTTGCCGCAACGATAAAATAGGCAATGAGATCACGTCGGTTGAAAAGCTGGTCGGACATAGTTAAGATTTCGGAACGGGCAATATAACAGTTTGTACATTATCAGTTCAACCGGAAGCCTGCTAAGATGATGAAGAAAATATTATCATTTACTGCATTTCTGCTCCTTATTAGTGTGGCGTTGTCTGCGCAGCAAAATCAGTCGGTGCTTTGGGAAATCAGCGGAAATGGTTCATCAAAGCCTTCCTACCTGCTCGGAACCGTGCATGTAGCCCCGATCGCGCTGCTCGACAGTTTTCCAAAACTGATGAAAATTGCCAGTCAGTGCGATTTGGCGATTTTCGAGAGCGGCAGTACCGATATTGGAAATGTGGAGCAGTATTCGGCCTATTCCCCGCCGCTGGACTCGGTGTTTACGCCGGAAGAATATGCATTGGTCGACAGTTTTTTTACTGCCTCGCCTTACGGCAGCATTCGCCCGCATAATGATGACGCGGATCTGTTAGGGATGCTGCAGGCAGTCATGATACTGTCTAACATCGATAGCAAAGCCCAGGGAAGTACGTTCGACAGCTTCATACGTTTCAAATTGATGGAGCTGAAAAAGCCGACGTTCAGATTGGATGAGTCAAAGGAAATAGAAAGAATTGAAAAGAATTTACAATTCAATAATCTGGCCAAATTCATTGTGTACACGATCAGAAAAGGATATGAGGTCAGAGACCTCAAAGCGCAAGGTTTTGTTGACTATGATCTTTACCTGAAATCATTTCAAAACCCGATGAACATCGACCGGACCGCCAGCGAGAACATTTTGAATTTCACCGTGAAAAGGCATTCGATATGGCTTCCGAAAATAGACAGTAAATTAAAGGATGGATATTGTTTTATCGCCGTAGGGCTCCTGCATTTACAATTCCAGACCGGTTTGATCAGCCTGCTGCGGGAGAAAGGTTATACTTTAAAACCGGTCGAATTATAACTTCTTTCATCAACTACAAACATTCGGGTCATGAAAAAACACATCTGCTTTTACCTGCTCTTGTCGCTGGCCATTGGCTGTAAAGACAAGGAAACCGCTCCCGTGCCACGATTCGTTCCAACGGACGTAATTGTAAAGACAAAGAAAGATTTCACGATCGACAAAGTATTCGGCTTTATTAATGGATACGATCACCAGGTCGACTACATTTATAGCACCATCTACACATCCTCACTCCCACCCGACAGTCTTCAGTATGTCCTTGACTATCTGAACCGTAAAAGCTATACCAATCGTAAAGACTGGCCCGTGGGCGGTTACCGCCACTACCTGACGGACGTCATACACATATTCCCCAGGCTGTATGATATCAAGGATAAAGCCAATCAGCAGGACTGGCTTGAAACGATACGAGTTTTGAAGTTGAAGGAAGTTACTGACCGGGATGAATTCAATGGCAGCATCATTTACTTTCATGTTCCGGCCGGAACCGAGCTGGACTGGGTGAAGCGGTACGAGAAAATGAATTTTGTGGATTGGGCCCAGGTGAATGCCTATATTGACATTTCGCCTATGTGAG
>CBFGMV010000195.1:0-8974 GCA_965649915.1 uncultured Dyadobacter sp. | reverse complement strand
GCCATCAAAAACAGCGGGGCGTTTCATTTATCTACATGCCATCAGGCATTAGCAAAAGGCATTATCAAGCCTCGAAAACCATCTCCTTCTTCACCTTCCCCTTCTTCCGCCCCGCTAACCGCTCCTTAATCCTATCCACCACATAATATGCGCTAGGCACCAGGAACAAGGTCAACAGCAACGAGCTCGTAAGGCCACCGATGATCACCCAAGCCATACCATTCTTCACCTCCGCACCGTCGCCGGAAGCCAATGCGATAGGCAGCATACCCGCGATCATTGCAATTGTAGTCATCAAAATCGGCCGCAGACGCTCCTTACCGGCTTCAATGAGGGCTTCTTTCAACGCGTAACCTTCCTCTTTTAGCTGGTTGGCGAAGTCGACGATCAGGATCGCATTTTTGGCTACCAGACCGAGGAGCATGATCATACCTACGATCGAGAAGATCGTGAGGCTCTCCATCGTGAGCGCCAGCGCAGTGAGGGCGCCTACCAATGCAACCGGGATCGAGAACAGCACGACGAACGGGTAAATGGTACTTTCGTAAAGCGCCACCATAATCAGGTAGATGAGTACGATACCGAGCAGCAATGCGACTCCGAGGCTGCCGAATGCGTCGGCCTGGTTTTTCAGGTCACCGCGGTATTCGATGCTGATGCCTTCGGGGAGCTTCACTTTCGCCATTTTGGCCTGAATGTCGGCACCGATGGAGCCGGACGGGCGGCCTACTACCTGCGAGTTGATGGTGATCGACGACAGACGGTCGATGCGTTGCAGCACGCTTTCACCCATTCCTTCACGGATGGTCGCGAATTGCGAGAGTTCGAAGGTCTGGCCCTGGCTATTTACGAATGTCAGGTGACGAATGTCGTCGGCTTTCGAGCGGTCGAACTGGTCGAGGTTGACCATAATATCGTACTCTTTGCCATTCTGCTTGAACTTCGAGCGGTCATCGCCGCGGAATGCGGTTTGCAATGTGGCACCTACCTCGGCGGCATTGATGCCAAGTTGCGCCATTTTCTCGCGGTCGAGAGTCACGCCTACTTCCGGTTTCGGGTCGTCCACAGAGTAATCGACGTTGGATGTACCGGGCACGGAAGACACGATATCTTTCACTTGCGCGGCAGTTTTACGGATCACGGCCATGTCGGTCCCCTTCACAGCCACCTGGATCGGCGCCTGGTTGGCATTACCGGTGATCGAGGTCGGTGCGACGGTCACTTTGACGCCTGGAATTTGCAGGATTTCTTTTTGAATACCCTGTCCAAATTCTTCGGACGATACCGTACGCTCTTTTTTATCAACCAATTGAACAGTCAAGTCGGCGATATTGCTGTTGGAGGTCGTTCCCAAACCGGTACTGCTGTAACCGACATTGGTAAACACCTTAATTACCTCTTTTTTGCCCAAAAGAATCTTCTCAACGCGTTGCGCTACCTGATTGGTTTGGTAAACAGACGCGGTAGGCGCCAATTCTATCGAGACATTCAACTCGCCGCGGTCGCTTTGCTGCATGAATGCCGCCCCCACGAATCCGCCCGGTACCAATGCAATGGAACCGACGATCAGGAAAATAGAAAGCAGAAAAATGTAGCGTTTGTGGCCCAGCACCCAGGTAAGGATTCTGCCATATTCTTCTTTCACATTATCCAGGAATTTCTCAAAACCAAGGTTTAAACGCCCCCAAAGGCTGTTTTTATCCAAAACCTCAATCTTACCAAAACGTGAGGCGAGCAACGGCGTGAGCGTAAAGGATACAAGCAAACTCATCAATGTAGAGAACACAACTACGAGTGAAAACTCTCGGAGAATATTACCGATGAGGCCCTGTGTCAATGCGAGCGGTACGAACACCACCACGTCCACAAGGGTAATAGCTAATGCAGTGAACCCAATTTCGGCACGGCCGTCCAATGCAGCCAGCCAGCGGCTCTTGCCCATTTCCATGTGGCGGTTGATATTTTCCAAAACCACAATAGAGTCATCGACAAGGATACCCACCACCAAGGAGAGCGCCATGAGCGTCATCAGGTTCAGCGAGAAGCCCAGCATGCTCATCAGAATGAACGTCGGGATCATCGACGACGGCAGCGCCACGAGGATGAACATCGAGCTCCGGAAGCTGTGCAAGAACAAAAGCATGACCACCGACACGATCAGCACCGCCAGCCCAAGGTCAAATACGACCGCGTCCGCCGAAGCCAACGTGTAAATGGATTGGTCGGAAGCGATATTGAACTTCAACCCCTGCGACGCATATTGTTTTTCAAGACTTGTCAGACGCTCGCGGGTGAGCTTACTCACATCCACGGCATTGGCATCCGATTGTTTCTGGATTTGTAACGCAACCGACGGGCGTCCGTTGATATGGTTAACCGCCGTAGCATCGGCCACGCCGTCATAAACCTCAGCAATGTCCCGCAGGAAGATCTGCCCGCCATTCGAGGATTTACCTACAATTACATTTCTAAGATTCGCAACAGTCGTCAGTTTCGCATCGAAGCGGATCGAAAGCTGGTCTTCCTGGGTTTTCACCTGGCCGGCAGGATAGGAAATGTTCGCATTGTTGATCGCGGCCGAAACCTGGCTGATCGACAAATGGTATGCCTTCAATTTATCCTGACTGATATTTACCTGAATCTGGCGCTCGGTACCACCGATAATGGTCACCTGGCCGACGCCGGTCACGTTCGAAAGCTGTGGTTTCAGCTTATCGTCGATCAAATCGTAGAGTTCCGACGGCGAAAGGTTCGCGGTCACACCCATTCTGAGAACCGGGATTTCGTCGGTCGAGAATTTGTTGATCACCGGGCGATCGGCGTCATCGGGCAAAAGCGAAATCACCTGCTCCACTTTCCGTTGTGCTTCCTGTTGCGCCAAATCGACGCTAATGCCTTGTTTCAGCTGGATAATCACGGATGAAACCCCTTCCTGCGAAGTCGAGTTAATCTGGTCCAGCCCTTCTATGGCCGACACCGCGTCCTCGATATGCTTCGTCACGTTCGTTTCGACTTCATCCGCAGAAGCTCCGCGGTAAGTCGTCATCACGCTCACAACATTGGCCTCAAATTTTGGCAACAAGTTGTAAGACAATTGGTTGTAGCTGATCAAACCGAATAGTACCAGTACAACGAATACTACGGTTATGAAGAGCGGTCTCTTTACGGCTACTTCGGTAATTGACATAATTCTTTCAGTTTGCTGATGACCTTATTTTGTAACGGTAACCGCCGCGCCTTCGCTCAGGTTGATCTGTCCGGTAGTAACCACCGTCTCGCCCGATTTCAGGCCTGTCAACACTTCCACATTGTCGCCTACTTCGCGGCCCACTTCAATTTTGCGCTGTTTCGCCACGCCGCCTTCCACTACGTACACGTACGGATTACGCACGCTTTCCACGAGCGCGCTGCGCGGGATGAGCAGCGCCTGCTGGCTGCTTTTCTGCTGGAATTCCACGGTTACGAATGTACCGGCCCTTAGTTCAGTAGAGTTTTTCACCACAATTTCCACCGGATAGTTGTGCGACTCGTCGCCTTGCGGAGCGATGTAGGAAATCACGCCGTCGATCTTTTTACCGGGGAAAATGCTGGTGCTCACTTGCACGTGCTGGCCTTCTTTGAGCTTGTAAACATCATTTTCATTGATCATCACCTGCACTTTCAGGCGCGATACGTCGAGGATCGTCCCAAGCGAAGTACCTACATTCACAAACTCGCCCGGCTCGATATTCTTCTTCACAATGCGGCCGCTGATCGGCGCCTGAATGGACGCGTCGCTGATCTGCTGTTTGATCTGCTCGGCCTGGTTCAATGCATTGTCGTAGTTGTATTTGGTATCGTTCACCTGAACTTCGGTGGCCGCATTACCCGCCAACAGTTTGTTATAGCGATCGGTATCTTTTTTCAGTTTATTGATATTCAACTCGGTAGCTTCAAGTGACAATTCTTTCAACTTACTATCCACCTTCACAATCGTCGCGCCTTGCGCTACATGCGTACCAAGCTCGTATTTGACAGCCAACACCTTGCCGGCTGCGGTTGCCATAATTTCCGCTTCTTTAAATGGAATAAGGCTACCTGTGCGAATCAGTTGCTGATCGGCGCTACCTTCTTTCACGGCAATGGCCGTAACCGGAATGGTAACATTCTTATTGTCAGGCATTTTGTTCTTCTCGTCCATCTTTGCCTTGTTAGCAACCAGCCTGATGCCGATCAGAACGCCGATAATGGCGATGGAACCGATGATAATGAGTTTTCTTTTCATGGTATTAATTCAATGTTGAATGACTGAATGATTGAATAACCGAATAGATCAATTTTCGTTGTTGATGAAGTGTTATGGTAATGCGGTGTAAAATTCGTTGAGACTGCCGGTTGATTGTTCCAAACCCAGTTTCGCCTGGTAGTAGCTCAGCATGGAATTGATATAGTTGCTTTGCGACTCCTTATAGGAAGTTTCCGCATTGAGAAGGTCCGTCAGCGGCACGGTACCTTCCCGGTATTGAAGCGTAGTCACGTCGTACACCTCTTTCGCGAGCGTTACGTTGTTTTCGTCGCTTGCCAGGTTCGATTTCGCTTTTTGCAGCTGGGTCAATGCGTTGCTGTTTTGCAATTCGTAATTCTGCACATTCAGTTTCTGCTGTTCCTTCTGTGTCATCAGGTTCAAATCGGCCTGTTTGTATTGCGCGTCGCGACGGAAGCTGTCGAAAATCGGGATGTTCACTTTCAATCCGATAGCACCGTAGCTGAACCAGTTCCCCCAGGATGTACCCAGTTCATTACCCAGCGCCTGCATACCATAGCGGCCGTAAATCGACACTTTGGGCAGGTATCCCGCCTTGATCCGTGCTTTTTCAAGGCCCTGCAATTCCATATTCAGGTTTTGTATTTTAAAATCGGTAAGGTTCGAAGCATCGAAAGCACCGGGTTCTACCAGTTTGAATGGCTGATCCAGCGGGTTATCCACCAGTTCGAGCTGCTCGTTCAGTCGCATGCCCATCTGGAATTTCAACTGATTTTCAGAAAGTGTAAGGTTACTTTCCGCCAGGGTCAGCTGCGATTTAATGTTGTTCAAATTCACCTGCGTACGGTCGTAATCCACTTTTTTGATCACGCCATTGTCGAGTTGCAGTTTCAACGTGGCCAGGATCTGGCTCGTTTTGTCCAGGTTGTCCTTCAAAAGCGCGATCTGCTGCGAGGTCACAAAAACCTGGTAATAGGCATTCGCTACATTATATATGATCGTCTCCTTTGTCTTGCGTGAGTTCAGCAGGGCATTCTCCTGGTTGGGCTTGTTTGCTTTAATACCCACGAGCAGCGACTGGTCAAAAACCACCTGATCAACCTGCGCCGATGCATTGCTCTGGTATTTGGTACCCAACGCCACACGGCGGTCTTCTCCGCCAAAAAGAGCACCGGGCAAAACGGTCGATTGCAGTTTAAGGTTATCGTCGAGCGACGCGGTACCAGCCACCTGGGGCAGATAGCCCGCCAGTGCTTCACGTCCCTGCTGCACCGAAGTACTCTCCTTATACTGCGCGATTTTGACATTGCCGTTGTTCTTGATCCCATAGGCAATACAATCTTTCAGCGTCAGGCGCGTCTGCGCCCAGCCCGGCGCCACCGAAGCGGCGACTGCAATGATTGCGGCTATCCATTTACTTTTCATTTTGACCTGTTGTTGATTGTTTGTGGCTAATGACAGATAGTTGACACCTCTACTGGTGATATATCAACTATTAATTCAAATTTTTTATTTTTCAATGACTTTAAAAACACGGTCCAGATAACCCAGGAAAGTGCCCCATTCCTGTTCTGAAAAATGCTCCATGATCTGGCTGTTAAATGTGATCGCCAGCGATTGAATGCGTTCGCAAACGAACTTACCACTTGATGTCAGTGATATCAGATTCTTTCTTTTATCCTCTGCATCACTTTCGATTTTCAGAAAACCATCTTTGTGTAATGTCTGCACAGATCGCTGAATTCCTGCTTTATCCTTTTGCAGCACATTCGCAATGTCCTGCTGCGTCATAGCGTGTTCCTGGAAATATACAACCATCAGAATGGGAAGCTGCTCGGCCAGGACCGGTATGCCCTCGCTCACCAGCTGCGCATTCATTTTCTTGAAAACCACCTTCGTCACCGCTCCCAGCTTAAACTGCAAGGAGTTCTTCAATTCTTCCCGAAGGTTCTGCCAATTGTTTATTGTCGCGTTCATGGTAGTACAAAAGTAAAATGTGTTGATATATCAACCAAATTTTAGGTTAAAAAGTTTTCGATCCGTGGATTAATGGTACGATGCCTGGGATGAACGGTTAACAAAAAGAGCGGCGACATCGTTACATGCCGCCGCTCTCCTATTTTTCGAAGTATGTTTTACTTGCCGAGCGTTTTGAAAAGCGACCCTTTCGCCACCTTGTCCGTCAGCGCCATCCCATTAATGATCGCCAGTTCGTCCAGCTTGTTGTCGGGCTGGTTGTTGTCTTTCAGCACATCCCGGAGCGTTGCGTCGCGCTGTGCCGTTTTGATGCGAATGCGTTCGGGCTGGCGGTTGAGGATGCTGGCATCGGACACCGATTTGAAACCTTGCGCTACCGACTTGAACTGCCCTGCATTAGCCGCATAATTGCCGGCGGCTGCTACCCCGTGGATGGCGTAAATGTTGCCTCCGTACTGGATCAGCCAGGTTCCGACCTGTATGGTGTTCGCAGTTGCTGCCGCTGCCTGGCCATTTTGTCCCTGTTCCACTTGCTGGGAAACCATCACCACGGCCGGGTTGCCGTTAATGGTCGCCTTATCATTTTCAAGCACTTTCAAACCATAGTTCTTCACGACAGCCTGGGCCGCTTCTTCCAATGTTTTGCCTTGCGCCAGTGTGAACAGCATCATCGACTTACCGTCTTTTGCCGCCATCTGGAATTGCGCCGGCGAATTTTCATATTGCCAGCCGCTCGGAACCGGGAACTGGAATTTCAGCGATGGATGATAAAAGTTGTTGTTTTCCACAAAACCCTGCTGTGGGTCGTTACCATATATAATGCCTTCGATTTTGCGCAAATACGCATCGCGGTTCACATTATACTTGCCTGGATGCGCGGTCTGGTATTCGGTCGCCAGCTTACCCACCTTGGTAAAGCGATCGCCCGGATCGGGGTGGGTGGACTGGAATGTAGGAATAGCTTGTCCGGCTTTTTCCGAGATTCTTTTCAGTGTACCAAAAAAGTCGGCCATTTCTTTGGCGTCATAGCCGATTTTACTCGAATAGTCGACCCCGATTTTATCCGACTCAGTTTCATGGTCGCGGCTGTAACTCAAAAACAACAAACCCAGCGCCTGCTGTGCCTGGTCGCCCATGGCCCGCACCTGCGGGGAAAGCACCATCCCGGCCGCGAGGCCGACTTGCCCTAAGATCTGCGAAGTCTGTTGCCTGGCCGAGTGCCTGGCCGTAATGTGCCCGATCTCATGGCCGAGCACTCCCGCAAATTCGGCCTCATTGTTGAAATGCGCCATAATTCCCCGTGTGAAATATACGTAACCACCGGGTACCGCAAATGCATTGACCACCGGAGAGTCCACAATGAAGAACTTGTAGGGCAAATCGGGCCGGTGGGAGATCTTCGCCATCGCCATACCCTTTTCATTGATGAAGGATTGCAGGTTCTTATCATCATAAATGCCCATTGTTGCTACAATGGACGGATGCGATTCGGCTCCGAGCGCGATCTCCTTCTCCTGTGACATGAAGACGATCTCTTTTTTGCCCGTAACCGGATTTTTGGAACAACCTGCCAGCACGCCTGCCGCTACAAGGGCGGTCAGCATGCGGATTGAGTATTTCATTTTCATAAAATTTGAAAAATGACTTGAATGAAGGAGTTGGTCAAAATTAAACTTTGTAATGAATTTTACGAAAGAATCATGCCAATTCGTGACTTAGGCCGACGGCTGTCACTCCAAAAATATTTTCTTTGCCCGGCATATTATCTAAATTACGACTTCATCCGAATTGCCGGATTCGCCGGAGACAAAGCGGCAATTCCGAAAATGCAAACCTGACCCCGACAGCATGCCGTATATTTTACAGCACTATGAATTTTAAAAAGACTACATACAGTGCACTCCCCACCTGGCTGGCGCGGCTGGATTTCCTGGGCCTCTTCGAAAAGGACCCATTCGGCAATTTTCTGGCAGTGAAAAGGTTACTGATATTCATTCTCGGCTGGTTTACCTACTATCGGTACACCGCCGTCAACAAGATCCGCATTACCGGTACCGAGAACCTTATGGAGCTTCCTGACCACGGCGTACTTTTTCTTTCCAACCACCAAACCTATTTTGCCGACGTCATCGCATTCTTCCATATTTTCTGTGCCGTCAAGTGGGGCTACAAGGACACGATTTCTCCTCCCTTCTATCTTTTTTCTCCCCGTGCGCGCTGCTATTATGTAGCTGCGGCAGAGACCATGAAAGGTGGGTTTTTACCCAAACTGTTTAGCATGGGTGGCGCTATCACCATCGAGCGTTCGTGGCGGGCCAACGGAGAGGATGTAAAACGGCAGCTTGATACCTCCGCACAGGACCGCATCGGGATAGGTTTGCAACACGGCTGGGTGGTTAGTTTTCCACAAGGAACTACCAAACCGTACGCCCCTGTACGCAAGGGCACCGCACACCTGATCAACGAACAGCGTCCTATTGTGATCCCGGTCGTCATCAATGGTTTCAGACGTGCATTTGACAAGAAAGGGCTCCGTTTCAAAAAACGCAACACCAAACTGACCGTCCAGTTCAAACCTCCCATGCATTTCGAACCCGGCGAATCTATCGAGAGCATGATCGAGCGTGTGACAAAGGCCATCGAGCAGGAAGCGCCGCGCGACGGTTCGCCGGGCGACGCTTCGCCGGGCGACGCCTCGTTCCAGCAGGAAATCTAGCATGGTATGCTTTTTTAAAACCTATTTTCATGGCTAAG
>CBFGMV010000194.1:0-9054 GCA_965649915.1 uncultured Dyadobacter sp. | reverse complement strand
AAAAAAAGGGAGTTTAGCTCAGTTGGTTCAGAGCATCTGCCTTACAAGCAGAGGGTCGGGGGTTCGAATCCCTCAACTCCCACAGAAGAAGAAAGGCCGGTAAATGAAAATTTGCCGGCCTTTTTGTTTACACTTTATTTGCTGCTGCATCATGGGCCAGGCCCAAAATTACGAAGCTCAATGGCATTTTATTAGTCTTTCAAGGCGTCTACCGGGTTTTGCAGCGCCGCCTTGCCAACCCTGATTCCAACGGTAAGGAAGGTTATCACAACAGCAGCCAAAATGGTTGCCGCAATATCCGTCCACGAAATGTGTATCCTGTAACTGAAATCGCGCAGCCAGTCGTTCATTAGATACCAGGCAATCGGTGACACTACAATCACTGAAATCAGGACAAGCTTCAAAAAATCACCGGATACAATGTACACGAGCCACAATACGGACGCACCGAGTATCTTACGAATGCCTATTTCCCGCCGACGTTTTAAAGTCTCGAAATGAGTAAGTCCAAACAGTCCGATACAACAGACAAAGATCGCAAGGCCCACAGCATACCCGGTGATTTTCTTCCACCTTTCCTCACTCGCATATTGTTTGCCGATTTGATCGTCGAGAAAGGCAAACTGATAAAAATGATCAGGGAAAGAATTTTTAAACGCCTTTTGTATTGCGGCAAGAGCCGTCGTAGTATTTCCTCTTTGGATCCTGATCAAGAGGTTCTCGTTCTGCTTCAATTCAAAGATCTTTGGTTGAATTTGATACTTTAAAGACTCCGTGTGAAAGTCACTTATAACCCCTATCACGGTCTTCGGTTTCTCACCTTCCAGATGTAGCTGCTGATTGATCGGGTCTTTCCAGCCTGAGTGCCGCAAAAATGCCTCGTTTACAATAACTGAATTGGAATCCGCCAGCGAATATTCGTCAAAATTCCTGCCAAGCTTTATTTCAATTTGAAGTGTCGGGATATAATATTGGTCAACATGCAACCTTTCCGCCTTAAATTCATGGCTGCCAATCAGTTGTTTGCTGTCGCCCCAGGAGGAAAGCGAACCACCTGAAATTTTTTCAATGTGGGGAGAAGATTTCAATTCATTTACGAAATATGATCGTTCCTCCCGATTGGCCCTCCCAAATGGTATTGGCACGAATACAATTCCCGCAGGATTGTAGCCCAGGTTTTTCTGAGATATAAAATTCATTTGCCGGTAGTAAACAATAACTGCAAATACTAAGCCCATTGCAAAGGAAAATTGCAAGACAATCAGAACTTTGCTGAAATAGTTTTTCCCACTCCAGTTCTGTTTACTTTGTAAAATATCGATCGAATTGAACATGGATAATTTAATTGCGGGGTAAAGACCAGTGGCCATTACGCATGTAGTAAGCGCCACCAGAGCCCCTGCAAAAAATTTCAGGTCTCCGGGAAATGAAAGGTGAATATCCTTACCAGTTATCTGATTTAAGATTGGCAGGCCCAATGCTACTATCAGCGATGAAAGAAGGAAAGAAATGACACAAACTAAGACGGGTTCTGTTAAAAAATGCCAGACAATCTGGCGTGATGTGCCTCCGGAGATTTTGCGAACGCCGATTTCCTTGAACCTCTGCGAAAATCCGGAAACACTCAGATTGAGAAAATTAATACTGGCCATGATCATGATCATGGCTGCTATCCCGCCAAAAATAAAGGAATACGCAGAAAGGCTTTCATTCGCCAATGCCGGGTAACGGCTTCGCTTAGATCCGGCACTATTGTTAAATATATTCAAATGTATGTCTGCAAGTGGTTGCAAACCGAACGCTATCTCGGATGTGCGTATCCGGGATTTCTTAATCTGTTCTTTCGCTTCCCGGGCAAAAACACGGGCGAACTTGTTTTCGAGCTGTTCGAGGTTTGTGCCTGGGTGCAGCAATACAAATGTGTTGAGATAGGGGTTTAGCCAGTCATCGTCATTAAACCATCGTTGTAAAAATTTAAATGGGACTACCGCCTCGAATTTTAGAGAGGAGTTCGCCGGCAGATTTTTGGCGACTCCGGTTATTAAAAAAGTTTCGATGACGGACCCATCCTCTAAGCCAAGGGTTCGGCCGACAACACCGGTTTCTCCAAAAAACTTCATTGCCAGTTCCTCGGTGATGACTATGGAATTCATATTCCTTAGTGCTAGCAAGGCATTTCCCTGCAACAACGGAAAAGAAAAGACCTCAAAAAAATGATCGTCCGCATAGGTCACACTTACAGGGAACCCTCTTTTCTTATCAACAATGATGTTGTGGGTAATGTCAGACCACACCCTTGCAAATTCGGTTACTTCGGGGATATTGGCCTTGAAAGCCGGGCCCTGAACCTGCCCCGTAGTCCCAAGAATAGTATTGCCATTGCTACGCATATCTTTGGTAGTGACCCTATAAATATGTTTCCCGTTTTTATGAAACGCGTCAAAATTCCTCTCATCTTTCATGAAAAGTAAGGCGAGCAGCACGCACGTCATTCCGAGTGTCAGGCCAATAATTTTAATGGAGGATGAGAATTTGCGTCTCCATAGGTAGCGTGCGGAAAGCAATAAAGATGAGCTGAGCATGCCAGGTTGTTTAGAAGCAAGATTTTAGATCCGTTTATCGGAGCTATCCAATTTATGATCATGCGACCAGGTACCGACAATTCAATTGTAAAACTATGTTAACAGGAAGTAAAAGATTGACTGCGATTCTCTCAACTCCCATAGTAAAAAAGCCTGTAACGATTTTTAGTTACAGGCTTTTCTAGAAAACAGTGCAGTTTCTATTTAATCTCGCAAATCGCAATAATCAAAGTGAGCCTCTAATTACATACAGATAATCATCGGTATAGCTTGCCGAAACAAAGGACGGTGCGATATGTTCGAGTTGTAACCAGCCTTCCACGCCTGCCGTAGTTTTAATTTTGGCACCAAAACTTAAAGTCGCTGAGACTCCCGGACCTAAAATTATCCTTCCGCCAGTGTAGCCATGGCTGTTGTAATAAACAGGACTGTCATCGAACATACAAGTGCCGCCGCCTGAGCAGGACAAAGAGGGGGACATAATTTGGAGTTGCCCTGTGACGGCAATTATGATGGGATAACTATTATTGTTGCTGACGTATACATTTGCAGGGAAGTTATATTCCGTAACAGAACCTGTGTATTGATATCCATATTGGGTGAAATACCAGGTTGCGGCACCGAAAGTCCTGGCATTGCTTGGTACGTCTTTCTTAGTTGTATTTGCGCCGATAATAGCCTTTATCCGGGCGGTTTCCTCCGGAGTCAAATTCGCCGTTTTGGCACTTTCAGGATTAGCTACTTCGATTTGATTGTCTTTACAAGCGGTAATGAATAATGCCGATAAAAAGAGTAGCAAAGTAAATACTGTGAGTTTCATAATTGTTTGTTGGTTATGTTATTAAATATCGTTCTATCAATTGTACAAATAAATAGTCTAATATTTTCATTGTGTAATTATTTTTTTGAACTGACCACGCTCGTTATAGCTGACCTGTAAAGAAATGACGGATTTAACATCATTTTTTATTCGCATGTTAAATATTGCTTCGTCCATTTTATCCAGAAAATTTACATGATCCGTGCGTTTGGCCGAAGCTTATGGTATTATCCCAAAAAATATTTGAAAGCACTTCACATACGGAAACATAGTCGATCGATTGTTCGAAACTTCCGTATTCAATGAGAACACTGCTGAGAGCCGATATAGAAAAGCATCCACCTCAGAAGCCAACGGCAGTTCTGAAATGGATGCTTGCGGAGCTTCTTACAATTCGACGCGCTGGCCGCTTTCGGCTGACCTTAGTCCTGCTTCCAGTACCTGAAGTATCTTCAACCCATCCGCAAAGTCGGGTTTGATATCGTTACCTTCTTCGATGGCTTCCAGAAAGTCGACAACCGCGTGTACAAATGAATGTTCATAACCGATGATATGCCCCGCCGGCCACCAGTTGCCAGCATACGGGTGGTTCGACTCGGTAGCGAGGATCGTACGGAAACCATGCTCTCCGGGGAGGTCAACATTGGAATAGTATTGCAGTTCATTCATTCGCTCGAGGTCAAAAACGAGGCTGCCTTTGCTGCCATAGATTTCAAATGTGAGCCTGTTTTTACGACCGGTGGCGAAGCGTGTGGCTTCAAAAGAACCTATCGCCCCGTTTTGGAACTGTACCATCATAAGCGCGGCGTCTTCGACTGTCACTTCGCCCATTTCGTCACCTTTGGACGCGCCCGAAAGGCTGCCAGTGGCGGCTTCGTCGGCGATGGGACGTTCTTTGATGAAGTTGGTGGTAAGGGATGATACGGAAGCAATGTCTCCCACCAGAGAATGGGCCAGATCTACGGCGTGCGAATTGAGGTCCCATTGTGGTCCGGCCAATGCGGTTTCCTTTTTCAGTTGCCAGGTCAGCGGGAATGACGGGTCCACGATCCAGTCCTGCTGATAGGCACATCGCCAGTGAAATATCCGCCCTATTTTGCCCTCGTCGATCATCTTTTTGGCCAGAGACACAGCGGGTGTTCTCCGGTAGTTGTGATTGAGGTAATGCCTTACATTGTTTTCCCGACAGACCCTCAACATTTCAGCAGCCTGCCCGCTGTTCATCGCGAGCGGTTTTTCGCAGAATATATGCTTGCCGGCTTTCGCAGCAGCTAACGCTACTTCGTAATGGAGGTTTTGAGGCAATGCGATGTCGATAATGTCTACATCCGGCCGACTGACGAGCTTTTGCCAATCCGTTTCGGTCTCTTCCCAACCCCAGTTTGCAGCAAATTCCGAAAGTGACTCCTGATGGCGGCCACATGCGACTTTCAGGACCGGGGTGGTCGGCGTATCAAAAAACAGCGGAGCTTTTTTCCATGCATTACTATGTGCACGGCCCATGAATTTATATCCTACTATGCCGACGTTAATCTGTTTTTTCATTGGAATTCAAAGTGATTAAGGATGTTTGTAAACAGGTTTTGTCAAAAGTATTAAATCTTGATGATTGCATTTAATTCGTAAATTTCATCAAGTGGTATTTATAGCATAACACACTATATCTCATGAACCAGCTTGTCCAAAACCTCAGGACGGGGGAGACGTCGTTAATGGAAGTGCCCGTTCCGCTCGTTAAAAAGGGTTATGTGCTCATCAAGACCCGGAAAACGCTCGTGTCGGCCGGTACCGAGAGAATGCTGGTCGAGTTCAGCAAAGCCGGTTTCATCCGGAAAGCAAGGCTGCAACCGGACAAGCTCAGGCTCTTTGTTGGTAAAATTAAGACCGAAGGGCTGTTCTCAGCAACACAATCGGCGCTCCGCAGGCTGGATCAGCGGTTGCCGTTAGGTTATTGTAATGCAGGCAAAGTGATGGAGATCGGGGAGGGGGTAGCCGGCTTTCGGGTGGGCGATCGGGTGGTCAGCAATGGACCTCATGCAGAGATCGTTTGCGTGCCGGCGAATCTCGTGGCTAGGATACCTGCGAATGTATCCGATGAGGAGGCTGCCTTTACCGTTTTGGGTGCGGTAGCCTTGCACGGCATCAGGCTGCTTGGGCCTGAAATGGGGATGAGGGTCGCGGTTTTTGGGTTGGGGCCATTAGGGTTAATGGCGGTAGATCTGCTCAAAGCAGCAGGCTGTCAGGTGGTGGCGGTGGAGCCGGATCAGGTGCGTCGTCAGATTGCTGCTAAGAAAGGGGTTTCCGTGGCCGGTTCCCTGCATACAGAAGTGGCTGACTATGTTTTGCAAAAATATGGTGAGATAGATGGCGTGCTCATCACCGCTTCGTCCGAGTCCAATGCAATCATATCGCAAGCGGCCTCTGTATGCAGAAAGCGGGGGAAAATCGTGCTCGTCGGGTCGGTTGGCCTGCGCTTGAACCGCGCAAATTTTTATCGGAAAGAATTGACATTTCAGGTCGCCTGCTCGTATGGGCCCGGGCGTTACGATCACATGTACGAGGAGAATGGGGTTGATTACCCGTTGCCTTATGTGCGCTGGACCGAAAATCGGAACTTTCAAGAAGTGCTGCGGCAGCTTTCAGTGGGATCTTTGGATGTCAAACCGCTGATTTCGAGAATTATTCCGCTGGCTGAATACGATCGGATCTATCATTCCGAAGGACACGCTGTCGCTACTTTGATCGACTATAACATGGAATGCACAGCCAATAGCATGGTGCAATGCGTCAAGTCAACAGCGATTCCGGATAAAGTTGTGGCGGCGGTGCTGGGGGCAGGGAATTTTGCCCGGCTTACACTCCTGCCGGCTTTGAAAGGCAAGTTTATCAAGTATATCGTTAGCTCGGGAGGGCTTTCGGCCACAGAGCTGGCATTGAAATATGGAGTACCATTCGCTGCGACGCATTATCATGACGTGTTGCCGGATCCTGCATTAAATCTCGTCCTGATCGCCACCCGGCACAATGACCATGCACAAATGGTCATCGACGCCACCCGGGCGGTCAAGCATGTTTTCGTTGAGAAGCCATTGGCCCTGACGCGGGAGGAGCTTCGGGAAATTCGGGAGGAGGCAGGAAAAGGGACAACTTCGCTCACGGTTGGTTTTAATCGCAGATTTTCCCCGTACATCCGGGTGATGAGGGACTTGCTGGGGGATTCGCCTGCGCAGGTGATCGTGACAGTCAATGCAGGCGCGTTGCCCGCCGACTCCTGGGTGCTCGACCGCGGTCGCGGTGGCGGCCGGCTGATCGGGGAAGCCTGTCATTTTATTGATTTGGTATCCTGCCTCACAGGCAGTCCCATCACAGAAGTGTGCACCAATGCACTGCTGATCAACAATTATCTCAGTACTGAGAACGTCAGCATTCTCCTGAAGTGTGAGAATGGGTCAAGCGGTGTGGTCAACTATTTTTCGAATGGAAGCAGAAGCTATGCGAAGGAACGGGTAGAAGTGCATTCGTTGGGTAGAACTTTGGTGCTGGATGATTTCAAGATACTTCATGGCTATGGCTTTCACGGTTTCGGGCGATTGGCAGTGGGTTATCAGAAAGGGCATCGGGAGCAATTTCAGGCGTTGTTTGAAATGGTAGAGGAAGGCGGGAGACCGATCATGGCATTCGAAGGAATCGTAAATACCACCCAGGCGACTTTCGCGGCGGTGGAGAGTCTGGAAACCGGTAGTTGGGTAAATGTACTATGAAGGCCACGCACTGGATCAGGCTAAGCTGGCATATCGGCCGTCAAATGGGGATCGGATATGTGCTGTTCAGGATTGTGTATGCGTTTTGTGGGTGGTCCGGACTGCTCAGGCTGCGGTTTCCCAGGTCAGCAACCAAACGATCATGGATCAGCCTGGCGGAGTGGGAAAGTCTGAAAACTACTTTTTTCTTTGGTTCCAAAGAGCAGGTGGTGGTCATCAGGCGGCCGGACAGTACGTTAGCTGGCCGGGCGGCGCGGATTAAGCAGAGCTGCTTCCGGTATTTCAGTTCGCAGTGGTTTGAAGTATCTGATTGGCACACCAACCCGATCACCGGATACCGCTACCCGGAGCGAATGCATTGGACCGCAGTGAAAGATTTTGTGGATGAAGCGGGTGATATCAAGTTTGTCTGGGAGAAATCTCGGTTTACATTCCTTTACGACCTGATCCGCTATGACCATCATTTTCAAGAGGACCAGTCTGATTTTGTCCTGTCATTTATTGAAAACTGGATCGATCGCAATCCTGTAAACTGTGGTCCGAACTGGAAATGCAGCCAGGAAATTGCAATCCGGGTATTGAACTGGACTTTTGCATTGCATTATTACCGGTTCTCCCCGGCACTGAGCCAGCCGCTGCTGGACAAGATACTGTGTAGTATTTATGACCAGATGCGTCATGTTGCGGGAAACATCCGGTTTTCGCTGGTAGCAGTACGGAATAATCATGTGCTCACGGAGGCGCTAGGTCTTTTTGCGATCGGGCTGCTGTTTCCTTTTTTTCCTGAAAGTCAAGAATGGAAGAGAAAGGGGAAGGATATTTTTGAAAGGGAGATCGTCGCACAAATCGCCGCCGATGGCACTTACCTGCAATTCTCGATGAATTACCATCGCGTTGTTATCCAGTTATTAAGTTGGGCATTGAGGCTCGGGGAATTGAACGATGAGCGACTTTTAGCGGGCGTTTATGAGCGTGCGAGGGCATCAAGGGTATTTTTGAGTACCTGCGGGGATAGTCGATGCGGATGGCTTCCCAACTACGGTAACAATGACGGCGCATTGTTTTTTCCATTGACAGAATGCCATTTCAGAGATTTTCGGCCACAGTTGACGGCATTGGGCGCGGTGTTGGGAGAAAGACATGGTCAGGAAACTGCATGGCAGGAAGAGTCGGAATGGATCATGGGTAAAGCGCTTCCTTTCGCCTGTGAAACGCCGGGAATAGTAGCTGACGGTGCATTCTCATTTCCCAAAGGTGGTTACTATCTGATCCGCAATGATCAAACGCTCACTTTTTTGCGATGCGGATCGTATTACAGCCGCCCCTTTCAGGCAGATCACCTGCATCTGGATATTTGGGTCGACGGCAGAAATTTGCTTCGGGATGCTGGAACATGGCTATACCATGCAGATAGTGAACAGGCCCGTCATTTCTGGGGAACTGCGGCTCATAATACCGTCACGCTTGGAGAAGCGGATCAGATGCAGAAGAGGCAGCGGTTTATCTGGACGCATTGGATCTCGAACGCGCATGGCGCGGCAAGATATGAGGCCGGTCAATTCGAAATTGAAGCGGAGTTTGAAGGTTTCAGGCATTTGGGGAAAAACATTATCCACAGAAGGAAGGTGGTCCAAAAACAGGGACAGTTACATTGGACGGTCGAAGATCATATGCTGTATGCACCCGCCGGAATGCCGATGAAACAGCATTGGCACCCGGACGCAGATTTTTTCCAAACTTATGAGATCAGGGCCTTTGACGAAGGATCAAAGGAGATTTCGATGCAGGTTACAGAGGGCTGGTATTCTGAAACATATGGAGAAAAGTCAGCCTGTAATGCAATATTCTTTGAGACAATGGGAAGATATATCCGTACAGAAATTTCAGTATG
>CBFGMV010000193.1:0-9057 GCA_965649915.1 uncultured Dyadobacter sp. | reverse complement strand
CGGTTCGCCGCTATTGACATTTTCACAATATACTAAATGTCAATCACTTACACTGTCACCCTGAGCGGACCGGGCCGCCGGAGCGGTCGAAGGGCTTTGCGAGACGCCCTTCGACCTCGGTCAGGCTGACAGTGCTATTTCGCGGCCTTCATCTCTTCATCCAACCGCTTACTCAGCGTTTCGCACACCCCTTCGATGAGGTCCGCCATGCTGCGGTCATTGGTTGCGGTGAGCAATGTGTCGGCGATGCCGCTCATGAGCTCAATGTAGAAGCGTTTCATTTCAAAAACTTCCATATCCTTGGTCCAAAGATCGATTTTGAGCGTTCCGCGATGGTAATGGTCCCAAACTGCTATGGCAATGGCCCGCGTATCATTGATCCCCTCATTCGGGTTGTCCGTAGCGTCCCAAAAGATTTTCTCCGGTATATTTTTATCGTCGAGCTCAACAGTGAAATGGATTTCTGACTTTTTCATATGAGGTGTTAATTTTTGACAAAAGTAAGCATTTGGTACTTACCGGTGCCGGTAAACTTACTTTCCAGCCTGACTAAACACTTTTTTAAGCAAATCGCTCACCCGCGCCACCGGGTCTTTCCGGATCTTTTTTTCCTCCTGGGCAATCAGAACATACAAGCCGTCGATCGTCTTTTGGGTTGCATATTCTTTAAGGTTTGGATTAACTTTCTTGACCAGCGGGATCTGGTTGTAAGTGTTAACAATGTCTGCGTAGTACTGTGTGGCTTTATTGAGCTTCAGAGTACTGTCCACGACCGGGAAGAATGTGCTGAAAAGCTCGCTGTTGGTCGATTTTTTCAAATACTGGGTCGCTGCATCGTCCTCGCCTTTGAGGATACCTATCGCATCGGGAACGGTCATGGAGGTAATGGCCTTCACAAAGATCGGCTTCGACTTCTTCGCGGCATCCTCCGCGGCCCGGTTGAGTGACAGGGTAAATTTGTCCACCTCGGCGCCCAGACCCATTTTGCGCAATGTTTCCGCGACTTTCTGAGCCTCCGGCGGGACTGCTATCTTAATCAGCTCGTTTTTGAAAAAACCATCTACCCTGGACGCCTCTGCGGAGCCGTTGCTGATCCCCACGTTCAGCGCTTCCTTCAATCCCTGAACGATCTCATTCTCACTGAGTCCGCCACTTTTGCTGCCTCCTTTGCCGAGTAACTTCCCAAGGTTGAACTGTGCATGGGACACATGACTGAAAAAGAGCCAAAACAGCGATAATGACAGGATTTTGTATTTCATTACAATAGAGTTTGTTAATATTTCACTAAGGTTCAAACGTACTCAATAACGATTAATTTTACTTATTTTTGGGAAAATAACGGTCCCATTTAACGTGTTTTGTACCTATGATTTCCTCTGCCAGGGCTGAAATAATTACTATCGGTGACGAGATCCTTTTCGGACAGATCGTCGACACCAACACCCAATGGATTGGCACACAACTTACTGACATAGGCATCCGACCTGTAAGGAAAACGTCTGTCGGCGACACCAGGCCGGATATCCTGGACGCATTCCACCAGGCGAGCCAGCGTGTAAACATCGTCATCGTCACCGGTGGGCTCGGACCTACCCGTGACGACATTACGAAACACACATTCTGCGAGTATTTCGGTACCGAACTGGAAATCAACCAGGATGCGCTTGCATTGGTGACCGAGTTTTTTGCCAAACGCGGCCGCGCAATGACCGAGTTGAATATCCAGCAGGCCGCACTCCCCAAAAATTGTACCTACATTCCCAACCTTTGGGGAACAGCTCCTGGAATGTGGTTTGAAAAGGACGAGGTGATCTACGTGTCGTTGCCCGGCGTTCCCTATGAAATGAAGAGCCTGATGGAGTTCGAAATACTCCCCAGGTTGAAAGCACGGTTTTCGACCCAGATTATTCAACATAAATCCATCCGGACGATAGGTATCGGCGAATCTTTCCTTGCCGAAAAAATCACTGGGTGGGAAGACGCCCTTCCTGATCACATCAGGCTGGCCTACCTCCCGCATTTCGGTCAGGTTAAACTGAGGCTCACCGCCACGGGAACCGATCAGACAGCGATTGAACGAGACCTGTCGGAACAAGTAGCATCCGTGTTACCGCTCATCGAAGAATATGTATTTGGCTATGATTCTGATGAACTGGAAACCGTCATCGGGACATTACTCATCAATGGTAATTCAACCGTCGCGACCGCAGAAAGCTGCACGGGGGGATACATAGCCAATCAGATCACGAGCATTCCGGGTTCTTCGCGCTACTATGAAGGATCTGTGGTCAGTTACAGCAATGAAGTAAAAAAGCATGTCTTGGGCGTGTCCGGTGAGACGTTAGCAGCCTATGGCGCCGTGAGCGAGCAAACGGCCCGGGAGATGGCGGAAGGTGCCCGCAGGTTATTGAATACGACGTTTGCGATTTCCACAACCGGCATTGCGGGGCCCGATGGCGGCACACCCGAGAAGCCTGTCGGTACAGTATGGATCGCTTGCGCGACGCCCGAGGAAACCTTTACCCAGTTGCTGACATTAAGGAACAACAGAAAAATCAATATAGAACTTACGTGTTCCTATGCACTTAATCTGCTGAGAAAAACGATTTTAAAAACATCGCTCGCGGTAAAAGGGTAAATGGAGCCTGAATGGCAAGGTATCGAAAGCAGTTTTCCTTACCTTCGAAAAAACACCAATATGAAAATAGTTGAAATGGTAATGCCTCCGATGGGGGAAAGCATCATGGAATGCACCGTACTACACCTGCTTGCAGAAGAAGGTGCGAAAGTACGCATCGATGATTCCATTCTCGAAGTCGCTACCGATAAAGTGGATACCGAAGTACCATGCCCCTACGACGGCATTCTAACGAAATGGCTTGTGAAAGTGGACGATGTGGTGCCCATAGGCAGTGCGGTGGCACAAATAGAGGTTAGTGACGACGTCATAGGCGAAATCACAGCTCCTCCCGTGCCGGTTCTGGCAGAAGCGGAAACCGACGTGAATTCCACCGTCGCAGGGCTTGAAAAAGACATCGAAACTGCCATCAGCAGGAACTCCGAGCCTGCCCTGGCATTTAATCATTCCAATTCAGATATCAATCCTTTTTATTCCCCGCTTGTGCTTAGCATTGCCCGGGAAGAGGAAATTTCCGAAAAGGAACTGGCCGGTATCCCAGGAACCGGACTCGAAAACCGGGTGACCAAGACCGACATCCTTTCATACATTCAGCAAAGGCGCAAAAAACCGGATAGTGTCACACCATCCACCTCGCTGAACGGTGCCAATGAGATTATTGAAATGGACCGTATGCGGAAGATGATCTCACAGCGCATGGTCGAGTCCAAGCGCATATCCGCGCACGTAACTTCCTTTATAGAAGCGGATATGACACCGGTCGTCAACTGGCGTGAACATGTCAAAAATGATTATCGGAAAAAAACCGGGGACAGCATCACATTTACGCCCATCCTGATTGAAGCGGTCGTCAAAGCGATTAAAGATTACCCGCTGATCAATATTTCGGTGGAGGGTGACAAAATCATCAAAAAGAAGGATATCAATATAGGAATGGCCGTCGCGCTGCCTGATGGGAACCTCATCGTGCCGGTCATCCATCACGCCGACCAGTACGACCTCCCCGGACTTGCCCGGAAAGTCAATGACCTGGCCAGACGGGCCCGTGAAAATAAGCTGAAAGCCGACGACCTCGCGGGAGGAACCTATACAGTTTCCAATATCGGCGCTTTCGCCAATCTCATGGGAACGCCCATTATCGTGCAGCCGCAGGTAGCAATCATGGCCTTTGGTGCGATCAAGAAGAAACCAGCCGTTATCGAAACACCTCAGGGCGATCTGCTGGGCATCCGGAGTCTGATGTTCATCTCGCATTCGTATGACCACCGTGTCGTGGATGGCTCGCTGGGCGGCTTGTTCCTCAAACGTGTGAACGACTACCTGGAAAACTTCGACATCCACAGAACGCTTATCTGATGCTGAGACTTACCCTGGACATGGACGATGTGCTGGCCAGTACCCACGAAAAGCTTGTCGACATTGTTCTGAATGATTTTTCGACTACACTGAACAAGGAAGATTTCCAATCCAGAGGTCTGCGGGAATTACTACACCCGAAGCAGCTCTCGAAGCTGCATAAGATCATGGACTCTCCCGGCTTTTTCGCAGATATCCCCGTCAAGGAAGGTGCTGCCGACACGGTTCGCACGCTTTCGAGGTATTACGAATTGTTCGTAGCGACAGCCTGTATGGAATTTCCCAATTCATTCCGCGATAAATTCGACTGGCTGAAAAGGCATTTCCCATTCATCCCATGGACGAATGTCGTTTTCTGCGGATACAAAAGCATTATCCGTTCAGATTATCTGATCGATGATCATGTGCGGAACCTGGCTGCATTCAAAGGAAAAGGGATTCTTTTTACTGCCCCTCATAATTTAAGGGAAACCTCGTACCAGCGGGTTTCCAGCTGGACGGAAGTTGCTGAACTATTTTTGCATCGCGTATGAAACTGTTATTGATCGAGGATGAACCTAAAACGCTGCAATCCATCCGGCAGGGATTAGAAGAAAATGGCTATGAAGTGGACATTGCCTATGACGGCCTGATCGGCAGACAGCTGGCCCGCAGCAATGTTTATCAGTTGATTATCAGCGACATTATCATCCCGGGCATCAATGGCATCGAACTCTGCCGCGAAATCCGCAGCTGGGGCGACGAAACACCCATCCTGATGCTCACCGCACTGGGCACCACCGACGACAAGGTCACGGGCCTGGACGCCGGCGCAGATGACTACCTCGTCAAGCCATTCGAATTCAAAGAGCTGCTTGCACGCGTACGAGCGCTCACCAAACGCGGGTCCACCGTCTCGCATACCGCCCAGGTCCTTCGCTTCGCCGATCTGGAAGTGTCGCTCGACGCCAAAACGGTGTACAGATCTGGCAATAAGATCAATCTGACGGCCCGGGAGTTTAACCTGCTCGTGTACCTGATCCGTAACCAGGGCCGGGTTATTTCCAAAGTAGAGATCGCGGAACAGGTTTGGGACATCGGATTTGACACGGGTACCAACGTAATTGAAGTCTATGTCAACTATCTTCGCAAAAAGATCGATAAGGACTATCCGGTCAAACTCATCCACACGCAGTTTGGAATGGGCTATGTGCTCAAAGTAGAATAGATTATGCAGATCCGCACCCGACTTACGGTTCAGTTTTCCCTGCTGGTAAGCGGTATCCTGCTGGTCACCTTCGTTGCGGTCTATTTTTTTACCTACTATAACGTTACCGAAGATTTCTATGACCGTCTCCGGTCGAAGGCAAAGTCCCAGGCGGAGCTCCTGCTGAAAGTCCAGGTTCCGCTGATCAATGCCGAGGTGTTGAAAGCGCTCGATGAAACCAACCGCGACCTGATCTACGATGAGAACATTTTCATTTTCGACGAAAAGAACCGGCTGATTTACAGCAACTCCACCACACCTCAGCTGAAGGCCCTGCACGTCTCGAATTATTGGCTCGATGAAATCCGTAAAGCCGGGCAGATTCGCTACGATGACGGCGATTACAAAGTGGTGGGATTACATTTCAAATATCCTTTTGGCAGGGCGGTCGTCATGCTGGGCGCCAAAGATTTGTACGGCCAAGCCAACCTTTCCAACCTCAGCACGCTGCTGACAGTGCTCTTTTTCATTGTGACCATCGTGGTAGCGCTGGTGGGCTGGATATTCTCCAAACGTGCCCTCAGGCCCATTTCCAAGGTGATGAACGCAGTAGAAGGCATTTTACCTCAAAAACTCGACACCCGGCTCGATGTACCCAACCAAAAAGACGAAATCGGCCGTTTGACCACCACGTTCAACAAGTTGCTCGACCGCATTGAGACAGCCTTCCAAATGCAGAAGATCTTCGTCGCCAACGTGTCGCATGAGCTTAAAAACCCGCTTACAAAGATTAAGTCCCAACTGGAAGTGAGCATGCTGAAAGAGCGCAACACGTACGACTATCAGCTTACGATCAAATCGGTACTCGAAGACATTCAGGAACTGGCGCAACTGTCCAATACATTGCTCGAACTCGCAAAAGTCAGTGAAGACCAGCGCGACCTGCTGACGGAGCTGATCCGGGTGGATGACCTGCTCCTGGACTGCCGGATGAACCTCGCCCAGGCTAATCCCGGTTACAACATCCAGCTCAACTTTGACGACCTTCCCGAAGATGATACCTGGCTTGAAATCACCGGTAACTCCACACTGCTGAAAACCGCATTTCTGAACCTGATGGACAATGCATGCAAGTTCTCCGACGACAACACGGTAATCGTTACCCTGCACCCGTCGAGAGGCCAGCTAGGGCTTAGTTTTTCCGATAATGGCAAGGGAATTCCGAAAGAGGATCGGAACCTTGTTTTCCAGCCATTCTACCGGAGCGACAACACCGCCAGCATCAAAGGATACGGCATCGGGCTTTCCCTGGTCGAACGGATCGTGAAGTTGCACAACGGCGGCATTTCGATCCAATCCAACGTTCCTAAGGGCACTACCTTCCGATTGATTTTTTTACGCCTCTAAGCAAATTCTAACTTATTATTAACGCCATTCTAAGTATTGTTGATCTTATTTGTATTGTCGACAGGGCAAAGCCCACCGTCGCATTTCAAAGGATTTCATTTTTTGTGGTGTTAATAAGCAAATTAGCAGGCGTCATTCACGCCTGCTAATTTTTTGTGCCCAATAAGTGCGAATCTACTTCAAAGCAAAAGCCCTTCGACTCCGCTTAGGGTGACATTTGGTTGTCACCCAGAGCGGAGTCGAAGGGCTTTCCCAACGCTACTGTCCGCCGACTAGTGCTTCTTACGGATCTCGATTATTTTCAACCGGTTCAGAAGTTTGATCACCGGGTAGGTAGGATCTACTTCAAACCATTTCGAGCCAAAATTGATTGAATTTGGTCTCTTATGGTGGTTATTCTGAAACAACTCTCCCATCATCAGGAAGTCGAAGATCAGGGAGTTTTTAGATTTGTCGTCGTTGTCAAAGTTCTGGTAGCCGTACTTATGTCCGCTCCAATTGACGATCGCACCGTGGATCGGGCCCATCAGAAAATGGATCGGCAGCAGGAAGAAGAATGCCCAGTGCATATCCAGGTAAATGTATGCCAACACATAGAATGAGAGGTAAATCACTCCCCAGCCGACTCTGGAAATCCATGAATCTCCCAGCTTTTCCACAAAGTTCCACTCAGGATAGTTGCGTTCGAAACGCGTCTCGATAGCGCGCTTGCGGTTCAAAACGGCATTGTAAATATTTTTCGTCTCCCACATCATCGTGAAAAGGTTTTTGGTATGATGCGGTGAATGGGGGTCTTTTTCAGTGTCGCTGAATGCGTGGTGCATCCGGTGCAAAATGGCGTATGCCCGTGGGCTCAGATACGAGGACCCTTGTGAAAGATAAGTAAGCAAATAGAAGAACCGTTCCCACGGCTTGCTCATAATGAACATTTTATGAGCGGAATAGCGGTGCAGAAAAAAGGTTTGACAGAATAGGGACAAATACCAATGTACAACAAATACAATCAGGACTATATACATGGAACGGCAGAAAATTTTAATATGCTAAACTTTGTACAAAAGTAAGTGCCAAAGGTTAGAAAACCGAAATTTCCAAAACTAAATTTGGAATATAATCATAGTCCGTAAATGCCAAACCACCCCCTGCCGACCTCACTGGATCATAAAAGCGTAGCTGAGCAGGTTGGCCCCCATTTGCAGCGCCTTTCTACGCATTTCCTCCGGGTCGTTGTAGACGCTCTGGTCTTCCCACCCATTTCCCAGGTCGGTTTCATAACTGTAATAACAAACCAACCGCCCCTGCCAGATCAAACCGAAACCTTGCGGTTGCTTACCGTCGTGCTCGTGAACTTTGGGAAGGCCGTCGGGGAAAATATACTTCATCCGATAAATCTGATGATCAAAAGGCAGTTCGACGAATGACAGCTCAGGGAAAACCTTCTTCATTTCCCTCCTGATAAACTGATCGAGCCCGTAGTTGTCATCCACATGCAGAAAGCCCCCTGAAAGCAGGTAATTCCTCAGATTCTGCGCCTCGGCATCCGTAAACACCACATTACCATGCCCTGTCATATGCACGAACGGGTACGAAAAGATATCCGGGCTTCCGACTTCCACCACATCCTCAACCGGATTGATATTCATCTTCAATTCCGAATTACAAAACTTGATCAGGTTCGGCAGCGACGTTTTATTGGCATACCAGTCCCCGCCCCCGCCGTATTTCAGCTTCGCGATTTTCAAAGACGACTGCCCGTACGACGCAATCGATGAGCAGAATAACAGGGCGATAACGAGGAAGCGGGTGTTCATATAATGATTGAATGACCGAATGGGTGAATTTTGAATGAGTGAATGAGTGATTGAGTGATTGAGTGAATTTCGAATGAGTGAATTTTGAATGACCGACTGAGTGATTGGCTGAATTTTGAATGGCTGAAACTTACTAACTAAAACTATCGTCGCTCTTATCCAAGTCTGATTCATTCAATCATTCAATCATTCAGTCATTCAATCATTCAAAATTATTCACTCATTCACTCATTCACTAATTCACTAATTCAACATTACAAATTCTGCGCCAGATTCACCGCGTGACATCCTGCTACGGCGGCGGTTTCTGTCCGGAGCCTTGTGGGGCCCAGTGATACCGTTTGATAACCGTGTTCCAACGCCAGCTCCACTTCTTTTGGGCTAAAATCGCCTTCCGGACCGATCAGCAAAGTGGTGTCGCTGCCTTTCTTTATTTTACTAAAAACGTGTTCCACCGTATTTTGATCGGGAACATAGGCAATCAGCCGGACAGCGTCTTCCACGTTTTTAATAAACGGCTCATACTTGTTATTTACTGTAATCTCAGGCATATAATATTGCTGGGATTGTTTCATTGCCGCCGCCGCAATCCTATTGAGCCTCCCGAGGTTGACGACGCGGTTCAGTGTTTCAGGATTCGTATGCTCGGTCACGATAAA
>CBFGMV010000192.1:0-9703 GCA_965649915.1 uncultured Dyadobacter sp. | reverse complement strand
CAGGTGTAGAAAACTAAGATAAACAAAACAAAAAAAAAAAAAAACCGCCGATCGCAACCGGCTGCGGTTTTGCTTCGGCCTGATAATGATCCAGATAACAGAAGTTGTTAGGGGTCATGATTACGTCGTGACGTTCTTTTGCAGCCGCGATGCCCCCTTCCGTCCCGCGCCAGCTCATGACTGTCGCATTAGGTGAAAGCCCACCTTCCAGAATCTCGTCCCAACCTATCATCCGGCGTCCTTTCGCGGTGATAAATTTATCTATCCGCTTGATCACATAGCTTTGCAGGCCGTGTTCATCTTTCAAGCCTTCTTTCTGAATCAGATTTTGAGCAAAACGGCTCTCCTTCCATTGAACTTTGGGACATTCGTCGCCACCCACGTGGATGTATTTGCTTGGAAACAAGTCGATCACCTCTGTCAACACATCTTCCAGAAACTTAAAAGTCTCCTCACGAGGCATAAACACGTCATCGTAGACGCCCCACTTCGTTCCGGTTTCATAAATTTTGTCCGGATTGTTGCCCAACTGCGGATAAGCTGCCAATGCGGCAAGCGCGTGGCCAGGCATTTCGATTTCAGGGATCACATTCACGAAACGCTCTTCCGCATATTTCAGGACCTCTTTAATGTCTTCCTGTGTATAAAAACCCTCATAAGGCTTTCCGTCGTATTTCTGGTCGCTGTAATGGCCTTTCATCGTTTCCTTCCGCTTCGAACTGATCGTTTTCAGCTCGGGATACTTCTTGATCTCGATCCGCCACCCCTGGTCGTCGGTCAAATGCCAGTGAAACTGGTTTTGCTTGTGTAATGCGAGCAGGTCAATGTACTTTTTAACAAAATCGACCGGCATAAAATGACGGCACACGTCCAGCATCAGGCCGCGATATGCATAACGCGGAACGTCTTTGATCGTCACATAAGGAACCACCCACTTCACACCGGCAACGGGCGTCGCGCTGAACACCTCGGCAGGCAGCAGTTGCAAAAGCGTTTGCATTCCATAAAAAGCGCCTTTGGCAGTTTGCGCCTGTATCGTAACGCCTTTGGGAGTGGAAAGCAAGCGGTAACCTTCCTCTCCAAGACTGGCATCGGAGGATATTACAAAAGAAATGTCGGCCTTGCCTTTCACGATCTCGATGCGCTGCCCAGTTGCTTTCCCCAATTGTGACGAGAGCATTTCCGCAACGTGTGCCCATTTGGCATCAGCAGGCGCACCGATCCTGGTTTTTGATTTCAAAGTCCATTCGCCTTTCGCAGTCAGCACCTGCGAGGGCTTGGGAATGACATTGATCTGAGCGTGTAGGCTTTGCACGAACACACAGCAGAAAATGAGAAGAAGAAAACGTTTCATTTCGGTTAAAAGCAGGAATTATTAAAATTATTTAAAAATGATGCAAATTAACGTCTTCACATTTTAAAATACTACCAATCTTAAATTTTTAATAATTTTATGTAATTATTTCAAAAAAAGGCGCGTTAAAAAGATTACGTGTAACTTTGTACCGCTTAAAGCTTTACAACTGGGTTTTGTTACATTTCTCCACACGCTATCAGCACTTTTGCCTAACTTAGCTCCTAATAAAATCTAAATCCTATACCCGTGAAAAGAACTTCGTTTCTTCATCTTCTTGCATTAATTCTGCCTACACAACTACTTTTCGCTTCCCCGGGACATCCTCACTTACCTGTGAATGTTACAAAATCTCAGCAGGTCGATGGTGGAAAAATGGTGGGAAAAATCGTCGAAGCCCCCAACAACGCGGGCGTTAGTTTCGCGACGGTTGCATTGCTTGCTTCCAAAGACTCTACCCTGGCAAATGGTGCTGTGGCCGATGAAAACGGCGTGTTCACCATTGCGAATGTGACACCCGGCAACTATATCCTCCGGGTTACCAATATGGGTTATCAGACCTTGTACCGCCCCAATATCAGCGTGGCTACCGAAGCAAACCTGCTCGATCTGGGAACCATTACCCTGCTGCCCGAAGCACAGAAACTCAACGAGGTGATCGTAAAGGGCGAAAAAACGATGATCGTCGACGATATCGACAAGAAAATCGTCAACATCGGCAAGGATATGCTGGCTACCAGTAACAATGTGAGCGACCTGCTCGAAAAAGTGCCCGCGGTGTCACTGGACGAAAACGGCAACCCGCAGGTCCGTGGAAAAGGCAATGTAGTGGTCCTGATCGACGGCAAGCCTTCTAACCTCTATGGAAGTGACCTGCCTACCATTCTTCAATCATTTCCGGCCAACCTGATCGAAAGGATCGACGTGATGACGACCCCGTCAGCCAAGTATGAAGGAGAAGGTGCATCGGGAGTGATCGATATCATTACGAAGAAAACCAAGATCCGCGGCATGAACGGGGGAGCCCGCCTCAGCATCGGTAACAAAAACAACAATAACGCGTCGGGTAACCTCAGTTATAAGGCAGGTAAATTTGGCCTGAATGCTTCGCTGAGCGGCCAAACGCGCGCTATGACCTGGGAAAGGGCATTAAGCCGTGATAATTTCGTAACCGAATCGACTTCCCATCTGCAACAGGACGGTACCGGAGGTAATAAGGGAAAGAATGCATTTGGGCGTGTTGGCGTTAATTACGACTTTAACGACAAGAACTCCATTGAAGCGGGTGTCAACTATTCACGCGACAATAGCCGCAACAACAGCAACATCCTCAACGAAACCAGCCTTGCACCAGGTATCGTTTCAGAAAGCTTCCGCAGGCTCAACAACAGCAAAAGCAATGGCGACAACGTCAACTTCAACCTGGATTACCGTCTGAAATTTGCAGAAAAAGACCATCAGTTTAACTTCAATTCCAGCTACTCGCTCGGGGGTTCCGACGGCGAGTCCTATTTCTCTCAGGAAAGCAAAATCGACAGTCTGATCCGCAACCAGCAGAATCTTCGCAACAACAACCGCCATTCCCTGTTCCTGAATGCCGACTATACCTGGCCGATCACACCGAAAGCGACACTGGAAGCGGGAGTACGCTCACGCACCAGTTCGAACGACAATGTAAATGCATTCTACAATCTGGATCGCGAAACCAGCAGCTATGTTTTTGATAATAACATCAGTAATGTGTTCGGTTATAAAGATGCGACCTACACCGGCTTCATGACGTTCTCCCAAAAAACCGACCTCTGGGGTATGCGTGCGGGATTGCGGGTTACCGATTATAACCAGGATATCAACCAGATCAGTCGTAATCAGGAGTTCAGCGTGCATTTCCTCACACTGGTCCCTTCACTTGCATTGACGAGGAAACTGGGAGAATCGTCCCAGATGAAGCTGAATTACAGCCGCCGTGTGCAGCGCCCTGAAGCCGACTGGCTTAATCCCTATACCGATGTATCCGACCCTCGTAACGTCAGGACCGGTAATCCGAACCTCCGTCCGGAGTTCACTCACAAGGCTGAAATGGGATATTCGAACTACGAAGCGAATGGTGGCTGGGGCCCGTCCCTGTTTATGGATTACTCAAACAATGCGATTACGCAGATCCGGACCATCGACGAAGCAGGCATTTCGCTTACCCGCTACGACAATGTCGGTCGCGAACTATCTTATGGTATTGAAACAGATTTCTCGCAAAAGCTCTTTAATGATGTGCTGAAAATCAACGGCAGCGGCCGGGTTTTCCGCAGCGAGGTCGTTTCTGCACTTGCGCAGATCGATAACCGCACATGGAGCTATTCAGGAAACCTGAATGCATTCATCACGCTGCCCGCCGACTTCCGGGCGTCTGCATATGTGAACTACGAAGGTCCGCGTGCGATCGCGCAGGGCACGCGCGACGGCGTGTTCATTGCCAACATGGGTATCCGCAAAGACCTGCTGGAAAAGAAAGCCACGATCTCATTCAATGTTCAGGATATCTTCCTCTCGAGGAATTACAAAAGCCAGCTGAGCACCGATACCTATTCTCAATCATCGAACTGGCACCAGACCAACCGGCTTGTGAATGTGACATTTCAATACAGGTTTGGCAAAATTTCCGCAAGCGGCGACGATGCCTGACCGGCTTCTCAAATTCATTCATTTCCAAAAAAGGAAGGGCAATCCAGGTCCCTTCCTTTTTCATTTACAAGCAGTTCCCATTATTGCGGGAATGCCACAAAACAGTCGATATGAAAGTAGCTGGTATTTGTGGAACGGTTTTTGCAAATGGGTCATGGCAGGAGTCGATTTATTTTGCTTAATTAAACCCCAAACGCAAAAAGCGATCTAAAAACCGCTGTTCCGGAATAGGATCGGAAAGCTCTAACATCAAAATTTTACAAAAATGAAGAATCTGAAACTCCTGGCCGCCGCATTGTTGATATCGGCCACTTCTTACGCACAGAAACTGCCTGCTGATTCAATATTTGCCCAGTTCTATAATGCAACGGGTGGCAAAGCTTTATGGGATGGTGTCAAATCCTATAACCTTAAAAGAAGTTACACGGCTGCCGCAGCAACGCCTTATGATGCCGCAATCACCGCTTCACTGCCGGATCAGTCGCTCTACAAAAACAAGACTATTATGAAACGCAGTTTTGTCTACACCGTGAAAGGTGACCAGGGCTGGATCAAGGTGCCCATTGGCCAGAAAGTGGATGTGAAAGACCTGAGTCAGGCAGAACAGCAAAGTATGCGGCTGGAATTGTACAAAAACCTCGTCCCATTCATTGATTATAAAAACCGGGGCCTTATCGCTACTACCGTGGGCACCGAGGCACTTAATGGTGTTCAGGTAAATCAGGTGGAACTGCAGGGCAAGGGCGCAAAATATAATCTGTATTTCGACGCAAAAACGGGACTGCTTGTGCGTCAGAAAGAGACCCTGGCTGGCGTGGAGACGGTGAGCGATTTCTCTGACTATGCAAAATCGGCCTATGGCATCTCCTATCCTACCAAAATCGTGGAACTGAACAGCGCTGATAAGAAGCCTGTTACCATTAAATCGGCATTGACGGTCAACGATCAGGTCAATGTAGAGTTGTTTAAAAGATAATCAGCCGGCGAGCATTCCGGTGTCAGGGAGGCCGGGCCCGGCGGTCTGGCCTTCCATTTACCAATAGTCTATTCTCAACACCTGCCCATGCTACCGGGCAGGAAAACAGCGCAGGATGAAGAAAGCACTGAAAGTATTGGCCATCATAATCCTGACAGTATTGATTCTGGTTGGCGTGTTGATCTGGGGAATCCAGACACCGGCCGGCCAGAATTTTTTAACATCCCAGGCGAATTCATTTCTCCGTAAAAAACTAAAAACCAAGGTCAATGTCGAAAAAGTCCGTTTCGACGTCCCGGATTGGGTGCTGCTGGAAGGAGTTTACTTCGAAGACCTCCATGGTGATACGCTCGTAGCGGGCAAGCGCCTGTATGTAGACCTGGATATGTACAGCCTGATCAAAGGCAATATCGGGATCAACAAAATAGAACTGGAAGGGGTGAATGCAAACATCAGCCGGGTTTTACCGGATACGGTATTCAATTTTCAGTTTATCGTAGATGCTTTTGCGGGAACAGAGCCGGCAGAACCCGATACGACGCCTTCGAAACCGCTCCAAATGCGGCTCGACCATATCCAGCTTAAGAACGTCCGATTATCGTATCGCGACGCCGTCATCGGCACCGACGCCGAAGCCAATATCGACTCGGCTGTCGTCAAATTCGACAAATTCAATCCTACCCTTTCCCAGTATCATCTCACCAATACCGCTTTGCTGAATAGCCAGGTTCGCCTGAGAATGTATCCGGCATTGAAAACCGCTGCGGCCGGACCTGCGCCGGAGCCCGATCCTGCCGACTCGCTGGACATCAAGGTAGGGGATATCGATATCCGTCAACTTAAATGGCAGTTTGACGATGAAATTTCGGGTCTGAAAAACGGTGTCACGGTAGGCAAATTCGCGGGACATGTGAACAACATCTTCATGGGCAGCCAGCGCGTCGACGTTCGGAACGTGTCCCTCGAAAACATGTCGCTTTTTGCCGAGTTTGCCAAAAAACCGAAAGCGCCGGAGACAAAAAAAGACACGACCGGATCGGCTGCGCCCGGCTGGTATGTCAAGGTCGGCGAGATCCGGCTTGTGGACAACGATATCCGTTACGACGATTTCAATTCGCCCGCACAGCCGAAAGGGCTCGACTATGCGCATTTGAACATTAAGGACCTGAATATTGACTTACAGGAATTTTTGTTTTCTCCTGAAAAGATCGCGGGCGCACTCAAAGCAGGTTCGTTCAAAGAAAAAAGCGGCTTCCGCCTGGACGCGCTGCGCACGAACTTTGCATATGGCGACCAGGAAACTTACCTCCGCAATCTTTATCTGAAAACACCCAATACCTTGCTGCGCGACGAACTGAGCCTGCGCTACAAGAACCTCGATCAACTCACGAATGATATCGGTAAGGCGAAACTCAAACTCAGGCTCACCGACAGCCGCATTGCATTTGCCGATATCCTGTTACTCGTCCCCGACCTGGCAAAGACCCCGCCGTTCGATAAGGAGCCCAACGGCGTGGTAAAAGGCTCAGGACAAATCACCGGCTCTGTGGACGATATGCTGATTTCCAGGGCACGGTTTACAATGCTTGGTGGGACTGTTCTGAATCTGGACGGACGCTTGCGCGGCCTGCCCAATGCAGAGAAGCTTTCAATGGACCTCGATATCCCCGAAATTTCTTCTACCAAGGCCGACCTGCTCAAAATGCTGCCGGACAGCGCGCTACCAGCCTCCATGGAGCTTCCGGATGCGATAAAGATCTCAGGAAAGATCAAAGGCTCGATGGAGAATCTTACATTGGCCACGACGATCAACACTTCTTTTGGGACCGGCACATTTTCCGGAAACCTTAAAAATATCACCGACAGCCTCAAAGCGCAGTACAATGGCACATTGACATTCAGTGAATTCGATTTAGGCAAATTACTGAAACAGCCGCCATCCGAAATGGGTAAACTGACACTGCGCACCGAGCTGGAAGGCACAGGATATGCCCCCAAAACGATGATCGCACGTCTGGACGGCACCATCGAAAGCGCCGATATCAAGGGTTATGTTTATCAAAATTTAAGACTAAAAGGAGATATCGATCATGGGATGGCTAATATCTCGGCCAACATGGACGACCGCAACATTGACCTCGACCTGAAAGCACAGGCGGACCTTTCCAAGGAATATCCGTCGGTTAAAGCCGACCTTGCGATCACCAATCTGGACCTGACAGCATTGAACCTCTATGCCGATTCTTTGCAGGTGAAGGGGAATATCAAAGTAGATATGCCATCCACCAACCCTGAAAACCCGTTGGGGACCGTGAATATCGATAGCCTCGTGCTGACACATCATCGCAAACCGATTGGCATTTCCAACATTAATGTCCAGCTAACAGATTCGAGTGGCGGGCGGCAGGCGTACATCGACTCTCCCTTCCTGAAAGCAAAGATGACAGGGAATTATTCTTACGCCGAGCTGGGAGACGCCATGCTGACGGAAGTTGGAAAGCATTTCAAAGCACCGGATCTCACTTACAGGGAAATAACCAAACCCGTCAATTTCGACCTTACAGCGACGGTGACCAATCACCCGGCTATTCAGCTTTTTGCCCCCGCGCTTCGTGAAATGAATGCTGTGCAACTGAAGGCGCGCATGGATAACCAAAAGGATTCATCGATCGTCGCCAGGCTGAGTATTCCGATGGTTGATTACGATAGCATCCGAACCGAGCGTGTTTCCATTGATTTCAGCACAGTAGATGCCAATGCCTCCCTTAATGCAAATGTGGGGATGGTGAATACGGGCGGTTTCAGAATGCAGAATGCGTCGCTGGAAAGTAAAATCGTGAACAATGACGTCAAATTCGACTTCATTGTCCGGGATTCTCTGAATACGGAGCGGCATTCGGTGAAAGGCGATCTTGCAGTCAACGGCAACCGGTATCGCCTGAACCTTCGCGACGACCTTTTGCTCAACTACGATAAATGGGCAACGGACACTGCAGGCTATGTGCAGTATGCGACCGATAGCCTGTACGTCAAGGACTTTATGATCAGCAATAACGGACAGTCGCTGAAAATCAATTCTACTTCGGCACAACCCAACAGCCCGCTGGATATTGCAATGTCGAACATTTCCATTGGTCCGCTCATCGAAATCGCTACCCTGGATTCGACACTTGCAACCGGTACACTGAATGGCAAAATCGTTCTGGACAAATATATGACCGCGCCGGTATACACCGGAGAGCTCACGATCGACAATCTTGCGGTCACTAAAATACCGGTAGGAAACCTGTCCGTTAAATCGACCAATGAGACCGAAAATCTGATCCGGGTGGCGATGTCCCTGGTGAATGATCAGAACGACGTGAATATCGGGGGCAGCTACAATCTGAAATCCGAAACGCCGATGGATTTCAAGATGGATCTTAAAAAACTCAGTGCCAAAACCATCGAGGCATTCAGTTTCGGCGAATTGAAACGAGCGGAGGGCAACCTCACGGGCAACATCGCCATTACCGGCGCCACCGACAGCCCGCGGCTCAACGGCGGTGTGAGCTTCGATAACGTGGCATTCAATGCAACACAGCTGGGAGCGCGCTATTCACTGGCCGGGCAAAAGATCCAGTTCAATGATCAAAATATCAATTTCAACAATTTCACGATCACCGATTCGCTCAACCAGGCGATGAAGATCAATGGAAATGTGAGCATTGCGAAGCTCCCGGATGTGGGATATAACCTCACTGTTTCGGCGAAGAATTTCAATGTCCTTAACTCAACCCAAAAGCAGAATGAGTTGTTTTTCGGTAAGGCAAACATCGATGCAAACCTTACTGTGAAGGGCCAGGGGGCCAAATCGGTGATCGATGGTAATGTAAAGGTAGACCCTGGCAGCAATATCACGGTGGTAATGCCTAACGATGCCACCGAGGCCGGTGACGCGACGAAAGGCGTGATCGAGTTTGTGGATATGAGCGATTCCACACAGGTGGCAAAAACCGATTCTGTCGAAAAGACACAAAATGTAATGGTCGATTTCGCGTCCCAGATCTCACTCGACATCGATGTAGACGATAAATCCGAGTTCAAAGTAGTAATCGACGAACTGAATGGCGATAATATCCGCCTCAAAGGGAATGCGCAGCTCAATGCCGGCGTAGCGCCCAACGGACAGCTTTTCCTCCTGGGCTCGTACGATCTCACGGAGGGTTCTTACGACCTGACGCTGCAAATCCTGAAACGACAGTTTCAGATCAAAGAGGGAAGTACGCTGCTATGGACCGGCGACCCGATGAAGGCCGACCTCAATATTACGGCGTCCTACCCGGTAATGGTAGATCCCGGATCCATTGCAGCGAAGTTTCAGGGCGCAAGCAAAATACCCGTCGAGGTGCAGATCGTGATCACCGGAAATCTCACAACGCCTAATATTACATTCAAGATTGTAATACCCGAAAATTCGGTCGACAAGCAGGTTCAAAACGACATTACGCAGCAAACATTCTGGAAGGATATGGAAAACAGTCCTTCCGAAGCGAACAAGCAGGCATTTGCATTGCTGATCACCAATAAATTTATCACCGACCAGTCCACGGCCGGATTTAATATCGGTTCCAGTGCCGAGGCAGTTGCCAGACAAAGCGTAAGCCAGCTCCTAAGCGATCAGTTAAACAACCTCGCCTCCGATCTCATCAAAG
>CBFGMV010000191.1:0-9909 GCA_965649915.1 uncultured Dyadobacter sp. | reverse complement strand
ACATTATTTATTTGCTGCCAACATTGTGAGCGAATACATTGCGCGGTACCCGGCTGAACCTTCGCAAAATGCGCCCTGGTACTGGTACACGTGGGCACCCGTCGCGATCGCGAACGTGTTTTACTTCCTGAGCCGTGAGGGCCGGCAGATCTCCCGCAAGATTTCCGATCAGGAGTATCAGCTTTTGAATCTTGAAAAACTCAAAACGCGGGCCGAGCTGGATGCATTGCAGGCGCGCATTAACCCACATTTTTTGTATAATTCGTTGAACAGCATTGCCAGCCTCGTGCACGAGAATCCCGACAAAGCCGAGGAAATGACGCTGTTGCTTTCCAAGCTCTTCCGCTACACGACCGGCCGGAAGACGAGCGATTATTTTGACACGATCGAAAACGAGCTGGAAATGGTGGAAACCTATTTGCAAGTCGAGAAGGTGCGGTTTGGGGATCGCCTGCGGTTTACTGTCGAGGTAGAGGAGGAATCCCTGAAAAACCTGCAGGTGCCGAAGTTCATCTTACAGCCCATTGTGGAAAATGCGATCAAACATGGTATTTCTCGGATGGCCGAGCAGGGAAATATTGTGGTGAAGATTTATGAAAAGGATCAATGGCTGCACCTCTGTGTCCACGACAGCGGCCCGGCATTTTCCGACACCCTGGGGGCAGGTTACGGCATGCGCAGCATTCAGGATAAATTGAAGCTGCTCTACGGAGAGAACGCCCGTTTGGAACTGCTCAACCAACCGCATAAATCGGTTAATATTGCCATTCAGAAATCAGCTATCGAACAACATCAGCAATCTAATCATGCAGTTTCCTCTTAAAACCATCCTGATCGACGACGAATCCCTTGCTTTGAGCCGCCTGCGCCGGCTGCTCGAAAAACATGCCGATGTTTTTACTATTGTTTCGGAGGCCAGAAATGGCGCAGAGGGGTTGGTAGAAATAGACAAACATGGTCCGGATGTCATTTTTCTGGATATTGAAATGCCATTGCTGAACGGTTTTGAGATGCTTTCAAAATTGACCAGAATGCCGTTAGTGATATTTTCAACGGCTTATGATCAGTACGCCATTCGTGCTTTTGAAGAAAATTCCGTTGATTATCTGTTAAAACCGGTTGAAAATGACCGTTTGATGAGGACGATCGACAAGATCCGGAACATTACAAAGGCAGGTAGCGGTCAGGCCGCCGGTTTTAATCCCTATTCGGAAAACCTGCTGAGGTTACTGGAAGAGATGAAACCGAAAAGGGAGATTTTTTCTTTGTCCGTCAAAACCGGTGACCGCATTCTCCTGATTCCATTGACGGAGATCACGCATTTCGAAGCGGAGGAAAAATACGTCTTCCTCAATACGCTGGACGGACAAAAGTACCTTCTTAACTACACGCTCACTTCACTCGAAGAAAAGCTTCCCAAACACTACCTCCGCGTCAGCCGCGCGGGGATCGTCAACTCCCATCATATCAAGGAAATCCAGAAACATTTCAATGGAAAGTATGTGATCATCATGCGCGATCGCAAGGCATCTCAGGTTACAAGCGGGAGCACCTATGGCGATACAATCCGCCATCTTCTTGATAATTAATCGAATTGCTTCCCGGATGCATCGGAATATTCATTTTGAAGACCTGATACTTATTCCTAAATTGCGCCCTCGTTTAAATTTCCATTGTTATTTTCGAGTAATAATGCGCTGTTTTTCAGTGGGTTTGAGCTGATTTGGAATGGAGTCACCAATGAATTATACGAAATTTCGGCACAGTTTTGCCGGCTGTTGCGTATTTATCAGCGAGCAAAGTGATTCCTGAAAACCCGGGGTAGCTAAAAATTCATCCTGAATTGACAACGCGCTTCGATATTGTTGTTTTTGTTTGTTAAAAAAGGTTAAAAGGAGTCAGGAGTAATGAAGGAGCTCATTGATACGGGCAATCTGCCAAAACACATAGCCGTTATCATGGACGGTAACGGGCGATGGGCTCAAAATCAGGGAGCAGCACGGATTTTTGGCCATCGCAATGCGATTAAGGCCGTGAGAGAGGTGACAGAAGGGTGTGCGGAGCTCGGGGTTTCTTATTTGACATTGTATGCTTTTTCGACCGAGAACTGGGCTCGTCCGGAATTTGAGGTCAAGGCATTAATGGAGTTGTTGGTGCAATCTATCGGTAATGAGTTGCCGACGATGCAGAAAAACAATGTGAAACTGGACACGATCGGGGACATGGCCAGTCTTCCGAGAAGTTGCCAAAGGCAGCTGACAGAAGCAGCAGAGGCGACACGCCAGAATACCGGACTGAATCTGATCCTTGCATTGGGATATAGCGGAAAGTGGGACATTACGCAGGCCGCCAGAAAAATCGCAGAGGATGTACGGAACGGAGTTGTGCTTCCCGCGGAAATCAATGAGGAATTGATAGCTGCGAACCTGTCGACGGCCCCTCGTCCGGAAGTCGATCTGATGCTGAGGACGGGAGGAGACCACAGGATCAGCAACTTCCTGCTCTGGCAACTCGCATATTCTGAGCTATATATTTATGAAGATCTTTTCTGGCCCGACTTCCGCCGGGAGCATTTGTACGAAGCGATTCTGTCCTATCAAAACAGGGAAAGGCGCTTCGGGAAAACGGGTGAACAAATCAAAGCGAATGGTGCTAAGTAGAACTATATGAACCGAGTGAAAAATTTGAATAAATCATTAGCACATCTCAAAGGTCTTTCCGCTCTGTTGCTATTGTGTTGCTGCTTCTCTGTCCAGGCACAACGCGTGGGATTGGGGGCATCGAAACCCACAGCGGCACCAGCTGCCAACTTGGGGATTAACCCCGCCGAGCCGAAGGAATACACCATTGCGGAAGTAACCGTTTCGGGTACTCAGTTTCTGGACCCAAATTCTATGGTATCCATTTCCGGTTTGAAGCCAGGTGACAAGATCAGGATCCCCGGCCCGGCAGTGACCTCATCCATTAAGAAAATGATGGACTTCGGTACTTTGGACGACGTGGAGATCATGGCCACGAAAGTGGAGGCTGACAAAATCTGGCTGAATATTCACATCAAAGAACGGCCAAGGCTGTATAAAGTTTCGTTTTCCGGTATCCGCAAAGGTGAACGGGAGACGCTGAACGACAAAGTAAAGCTGATCAAAGGTCGTGTGATTACTCCTACGATCATCAAGAACACCCAGCTGGTTATCAAGAAATACTACATGGATAAGGGTTTCTATTACACCAAAGTAAAGGTGTTGCAGATCCCGGATTCGACACGCGGACAGGCTACGCTTAATTTCGCCATTACCAAGGGGAAAAAGGTTAAAATTCAGAAGATTAATATCGAAGGGAATACCGCGATCAGCGATCAGGTGCTGAAACGGAAAATGAAAGGCACGAAGCAGAGACGCATTGGGAGGCTTTTCAACCCGTCTAAATACATCCCCAAGAAATACGACGAGGACAAGGAAAAACTGATTTCCTACTACCGGAAAAACGGTTACCGCGATGCGACGATCGAATTCGATACGATTAAAAACGGTGACCAGACGATCAGCATCGATATGAAAATCGATGAGGGGCAGAAATACTATTATCGCAACATCACCTGGTCCGGCAACTACCTGTATACATCGCAATATTTGGGCGAGCGCCTGGGTATTAAGAAAGGGGACGTTTACAATCCGGAGGAGCTCGATAAGAAGATCAACGGTATTCCGGGAGCGGACGTCAGTTCCATTTATATGGACGACGGTTACCTATACTTTCACATTGATCCGACGGAGAGAGCTGTTGACGGCGACTCGATCGACATTGAAATGAGGATGTCCGAAGGTAAACAGGCCACCATCAATCGTATTCTCCTCAACGGCAATACCAAGACGAGTGACCGTGTAGTACTGCGGGAGCTATTCACATTGCCAGGACAGAAATTCAGCAAAACGGAGATCATTAACACGCAGCGCCAATTGTCGCAGATGGGTTATTTTGATCCTGAGAAGATCCAGATCAACCCGATCCCGAACCAGGCTGACGGAACCGTGGACATTGAATATACGGTGGAAGAAAAGCCTTCCGATCAGATCGAATTATCCGGTGGATGGGGCGGTTACATCGGTTTCGTGGGAACCCTCGGACTGGTGTTCAATAACTTTTCCATCAAGAACATTCCAAACCGGGAAACATGGCGGCCGCTCCCCTCGGGCGATGGGCAGAAACTATCGCTGCGTTTCCAGGCGAATGGGAAGCAGTACCAGACGTATTCGCTATCTTTCAGCGAGCCATGGTTGGGGGGGAAGAAGCCCATTAACTTCGGGGTGTCGTTCCAACGTACGGTATACCGCATGACCGACCTGAGCTCCTATTATGGTTATAACACGGGAGTCGCTTCCGGAAGGGTCAATTACCGCGGTGGTTATTATAACAACGGTATCACCCTTTCATTGGGTCGTCGTCTGAAAGAGCCGGACCGTTACCTGGTCATGACGCACTCGTTGTCATATCAGCGCTACCGGCTCGATAGCCTCGATATTTTCCGCATTGGTTACAGCACAGGTAACTCCAACAACATATCGTTCAATACGACGATCTCACGGAATACTTTGAGTGATTTCCAATTCCCGAGAAGCGGAAGCAACATTTCGTTGAGCGGTACATTTACACCACCGTATTCGCTGTTCAGGAAAAAAGCTTTCTCCGACAAAACAGATACTTATCGCTGGGTTGAATACCACAAATGGATGTTTGATGCGAGTTACTATGCCACTATCGTAGGTAAGCTTGTACTCAGCACACGTGCGCACATGGGTTTCCTGGGAGCATACGGCAGCAAGGTAGGGTACAGTCCGTTCGGGCGGTTTATTCTGGGAGGGTCCGGGTTAGCGGGCCAGGGTACATTCTCGCTGGCTGATCAGGACATTATCGGTTTGCGTGGTTACCAGGATCAGAAAGTAGGACCACTGGCGCAGAACGGTTATCCAGCGTCAGGCGGAGGTATTGTTTATAACAAATATGTAATGGAACTTCGCTATCCGGTTTCACTGAACCCTCAGGCGACAATTTTCATATTGGGTTTTGCGGAAGGCGGTAACAACTGGGGCACTTATAAAGAATTCAATCCATTTGATCTTAAAAGGTCGGCAGGGGTCGGAGCCAGAATTTTCATGCCGGCATTCGGTCTGCTGGGGATCGACTGGGGTTATGGATTTGATAAAATCCAGGGATCACCGACGAGGAGCGGACCCCAATTCCACTTTACAATCGGTCAGCAAATCAGATAATATTCTGACTAAGAGTTTCGTTAAGAAGTTTGCAAATTATTAGCGGCTTGGCATGAAGAAGATTTTTATTTTACTAGTTTTGTCAATTCTATGTAGTTCATCTATATATGCCCAGAAGATCGGGTATACAGACATGGAGTTCATAACCAGTAAAATGCCCGAATACCAGGCGGCACAGACGGAGATGAAAAAGTTCTCTGAGAAATGGGCCAAGGAAATCCAGGACAAGATTGCGGAGATTGATCGTATGCAGCGTGCATATATGGCGGAGGAAATCTTATTAACGGACGAACTCAAACGGAAGAGGCAGAATGAAATAAAGGAGAAAGAGCTCGAGGCGGGAGAGTACAACAGCAAGATTTTTGGTATGGAGGGATTGATGTTCCAGAAAAAGAAGGAACTCATGAAGCCGGTTCTGGAAAAAGTGCAGCGGGCCGTAACCAAGGTTTGCAGTCAACGGAGGCTCGATTTTATGTTTGATAAATCCAGCGATATCGGAATGCTTTATACGAATCCCAAGCACGACTATTCGGATTATGTGATGGAGGAACTGGGAATCGATCCGAAGGCTAACAGAACGGCACCAGGAGATAAAAACGCGAAGCCGGAGCAACCTGCACAACAACAGTCGACACCTGCCCAAAACTCACCCAAAAACAAAAAAGTACAACCAGTAAACTTAAATAAGTAACAGCGCAATGAAACAAAAATTGATGGCTTTTTTGGTCCTGATGACCATAATCACCACCCCTATCTTAGCCCAAACTACCCCTGCAAGCGGACTTACTAAAATCGGTTATACCAATGTCGACTATATAATTGGCAAATTGCCTGAGAGTAAAGTAATGCAGAACCAGCTGGAAGTGACCAAAGCGCAGTTGGACAAGGCAATCGGGGAAACGTACAAAGAGGCTCAGGAGAAATATGAGGCTTATCAGAAGAACGGGGCTAATATGACGGATGTGATCCGCGCCGATAAAGAAAAGGAGTTGCAAAATCTGTCAACCAGAATCGAAGAAATGCGTAACAACGCTCAGACTTCTCTGCAGACCAAGCAACAACAACTGCTGGAACCGATCCTGACGAAAGTGAACAATGCAATTCAGGAAGTAGGCAAAGAAAGCGGTTTTCTTTATATTCTGAATATGGACGCAGGTGCGGGCACTACACCTATCATCCTGTTTGCAGCTTCGGAAGAGAACAATGCAACGAACCTGATCCTAAGAAAATTGGGAGTAGATCCTGATAAAATAGAGGCAGCGGCTCCTGCAACAACTCCGGCTAAACCGGCAACTACGCCAGCTGCAACGGCACCAGCTACAACTCCCAAGAAAAAATAATAGGGAAAATATTGAACTTAAAAAGCCGGGGTGCAGTCTTCTAAATGACTGCACCCCGGCTTTTGCATTGGACATACACGCGCTCAGGACTTATTTTAATTATAGACCTTAGCGCGCGGTTGTATTTGAAAAGTACAAATCGGATTTTGTGCGTCGGGCGGCTTTCAGGGCATTTCAAATTTGCATCTAATCGCAGGGCATTCTATACAGGATTTGCTAGTTTTGCGTTTAGTTCTAAGTATCTGCTCACCCATCGGATTAATTATATTTTTGATGTTATGCTAACAAGAAAAATTCATAAAATACTGTTACTTCTGATACCCGTTTTTTTTGTTTCAAGGGTTCAGGGGCAGGATAATATGAAGAACAACTCAACAGGACCTCTGCAACTTGTTTTCCCCTCCGAACCGGAATGGAATGTGTTATACGAAGGGAAGGAAGTTAATTTTCATTTACAGGTAAAGGGTGGTAAAAGTGATTCGGTCAGGTACACAGTAGCCAGCGGCCTGACCAAGGAGATGAGGTTTGACTCCACAGGACACTTCGTATGGACGCCAGGTTACGACATTGCCGATCGTATCAATACCACGAAATCTTTCCCGATCGTGTTCGAAGCTCAGAACATTGCCGGGGAAAGCGCTTCGCGTGAAATTGTTTTCAAAGTCAATCATGTGAACAGACCGCCGCAAGTCGATGACCTGCAGCCTTTCTATGTGCAGTATAAGACGCAGAACGTCTACAAGATCGATATGGGGGCTGTGCGTGACCAGGATGGCGACCCGATCGTCTTTGTGCCTATTCTGGAAGAAATGCCCGAAGGTATGAAACTGTCGGCAGCAGGGGAGATTACCTGGGAGCCGTCGATCGCCCAGTTTAATATCCTCAAAAAGGGCCCGAGGTATATGGAATTTTATGTGGAAGACCAGCCTGCCAAAACCAGAACTAAGGGACGTTTGAAATTGGACGTTACGCAAATGGACCTGGCGCCTGATTTTACGATCATACCACAGAATTCGGTCATCCGGAGCGCTGAAAACAACCGGATCAATTTGCGTTTTACGTTATCGGATCCGAATGGAGAGGATGACATTACCACGTTCAATTTTATCTCAGAGAACAAGCGGGTTCCTGCCGGGGCGTTGGTCAAGAATACACCAACCAACTATGAATTTATCTGGGAGCCCGGCTTCGAGTTCGTGAAAGACCCATTTGACACGCTGGCATTCAATATTACATTCTATGTGCTGGATAAGGCGCAGAATAAGAAGGAACGTACCGTACGGTTTGTGATCAAGAACACAGTCGATGAAAGTTTGCGTGACACCTATGTGTTTAATTTGTACCGTGGCGCCCTGGTGAATGCATGGGGACTGCTGGAACAAATGACAGAGAAGGAAGGTGAGCTGAAAAAGGCGTATTCACGGGCAAAGAGGGGAAAGAGAAGCAGATCATTGCTGAATGCGTCGTTGGGTGCCACCACTGGCCTTGCTCCGGTGATTGCGAAATCAAATCAGGATACTCGCGGTTATATCACCACTATCGGCGGTACAACTGTTGCGACGGTCGGTACATTGGAAGCGACAGAGGTGATCGGCAAGTCGGTGAATGGGCTGCTGGACAGATTCAACTACGTGATGCAGAAGAAGAACGAACTGCAAAACAAGGGCGACGTTTTTGCACGGGAATACGGGCAAAAATCAGCCCGGCGGAATCCTGATTTTATCAGAAAACTGGATGAGTTCAAAGCATTGATGAACCTGAGCGGCCTTGTGGCGCTGGAATTGGATGCGAACTGGGAGAATAAGAAGGAGGCGACCGACAATGCGATCAAGAAAGCATTCAAGGATTTTGTGCCTTATACAAAAGACGAAAACTGATCCCAAGATACTACCAACAAAAAAGAGAGCTAAATGCTCTCTTTTTTGTTTCCATCCTCTTCCTCCTCCGTAGAGGTAGGTGTCGGAATATCATTTCGCGTATCAATTTCAGCTGCGGTAGGAGGTCCCTGCAAATCATCATCCCCTTCCTCCTTTTCTCCTTCCTCCCTTTCCTCCTTCACACCGTTTTCCTCAGGCCCGTGGGCATGGAAGCTTCCCTGGAATATCAGAATGCTGCATACACCCAGGAAAATGCAGGAATCGGCAATATTAAAGATAGGAGTGGAGTAGTATTGGCCGCCCCAGACCGGTACCCAATCGGGAATAAAGCCTTCCCAGAAATCGACAAAAATCATGTCGATCACCTGTCCGTGAAACCAGGGCGTAGGTGAGCCGTAGGGTGCATTATCCAGGAACACGCCGTAAAATGTACTATCGATAACGTTTCCAACCGCCCCGGCCAGGATCATCGCCAATGCCCAGAGCAGCCCTTTGGACGCTCCGACTCTGGCCAGGTGAATCATGTAGCCGCCGATAGCAACCATGGCCACCAACCGGAACAACGTGAGGAAGAGTTTGCCATATTCATGTCCGAGCTGCATTCCGAAAGCCATTCCCGGGTTAAGCACATAATGCAGTTTGAACCAGTCTCCGATCAGCGCAATTTGCCCGGAAAAGCCAGGCTGCATGTATTTGTGAACCAAAAGTTTGGAAGCCTGATCAATGCAGATAAGGATTATACTGAAAATGAGGTAAGGAGTTGGATTTCTGGATTGATTCATTCGGTTTTCAATACAATTGACGATTTTCAGAATGCGAAAGTAATAACTTACTTATAAAGAACCGATTCCTCTTCTCTTCAATTCGCTTTTAACTAACAAAAACTCACGGCTGCTTTGCCCGGCAATGGAAGTGTTTTCTTCCGCGCGGCGTATCAGGTAGGGGAGTACAGCGTCGATCGGGCCGTAGGGCACGTACTTGGCCACATTGTAGCCGGCCTTGGCCAGGTTATACGAGATGTTGTCGCTCATGCCCAGTAGTTGTGCAAACCAGATCCGGTCGTCATTATGGGCAATTCCGAGCTTCTTCATTTTGATCGCACAGTACTGGGAGCTGTACTCGTTATGCGTTCCAAGGCAAATAGCAATATGTTCGAGGCGATCGAGACAGAAGTCGATCGAAAGATTGTAGTCGGCATCCGTGGCTTCCTTGGAAGTGTGGATGGGATTGAAATACTCATTTTCCCGTGCGCGCAGCCTTTCCTTCTCCATGTAGGCGCCACGTACCAGCTTTCCGCCCAGAAAATAACCTTTCTGTCTGGCGGTCAGGAATGCGGTTTTCAGGTTCTCGAGCGTTTCGTGGCGGTAGAGCTGGTAAGTGTTGTACACGATGGCCCTTTCGCGGTTGAACTGCTGCATCATATCG
>CBFGMV010000190.1:0-9911 GCA_965649915.1 uncultured Dyadobacter sp. | reverse complement strand
TCCGATCCTGAAGAGACTGCAGGGGGCGGAAGCGCGCGTTTTTGCATCACGTTACCTGCGCACGTTCGGCATCGGCGAATCGCGGCACCGGCACCATGCTGATCCATGCCAATGATGTGTACGCCGGACCTGGTCACAATGCCCGCTGGATTACCGATGATGCCGGTACCGACTGGCTCCTTTATCACGCCATCGACAAAAAGCAGCCATATGTTTCCACAGGAGCCAACCGTCGCGTGCTAATGCTTGACAAGCTCGTCTGGAAAAATGGCTGGCCTGAAATTTCCAATGCAGTACCTAGCTTAGAAAACAGTCCTGCACCTCTTTTTAAATGAAAAACTAATCCCAATACCGAATGAAATTGCTAAAAACGACGATCTGGGCCTTGGCGGCCTGTTTGATGTTCCAGAGCTGCGCTAAAAAAGCGGAGGAAAAGAAGGATGAAACGCCCGCGCAGGAACAGGCTGCGACGCGCGACATATGGACTAAAGAGCAAGCCAAAGACTGGTATGCGAAGCAAGGCTGGCTGGTAGGGGCCGATTTCCTGCCGAGCACGGCCATTAACCAGCTGGAAATGTTTCAGGAGGCTTCTTTTGATACGGCTACGATCAATAGGGAGTTGGGCTGGGCCGAGGGAATCGGTATGAACACCATGCGGGTATACCTGCATGACCTCTTGTATCAGCAGGATTCCGCCGGGTTTATCAAAAGGCTGGACGTATTCCTAAGCATCGCGGAAAAGCATAAGATCAAGCCGCTATTCGTGCTTTTCGACTCCTGCTGGGATCCATTCCCGAAGCTGGGGACGCAACGTGCTCCGAAGCCGGGCGTGCATAATTCGGGCTGGGTGCAAAGTCCGGGGTACGATGCGCTTAAAGACAGCACGCAGTACCCACGCCTGGAAAGGTATGTTAAAGGTACCGTGGCCGCATTCGCCAACGACGACCGTGTGCTGATGTGGGATATTTGGAACGAACCGGATAATACCAACAACAGCTCTTACGGAAAAGTAGAATTACCCAACAAGGTCGACTATGTGCTTCCATTGATGGTCAAAGCCTTCGATTGGGCACGTTCGGTGAACCCTTCCCAGCCTTTGTCGGCTGGCGTGTGGGCAGGCGACTGGTCGACACCGGAGAAGCTGAAACCGATCGAAAAGGCTAGTATCGAGCAGTCGGACGTGATTACGTTCCATAACTACGAGAATGCAGACGAGTTTGAAAAGCGCATCAAGCAATTACAGCAGTATGACCGCCCGATGATCTGCACCGAATACATGTCGAGGGGTAACGGCAGCTTCTTCGAAGGCTCGTTGCCGATCGCCAAGAAATACAACGTTGGTGCGATCAACTGGGGACTTGTAGACGGTAAATCACAGACCATTTATCCGTGGGACAGCTGGAAGAAAACCTACACCAAAGAACCTGACCTCTGGTTCCATGATATTTTCAGAAAAGACGGTACACCTTACAAAAAAGAGGAAACGGATCTGATCAAAAAGCTGACCGCTGCGAAGTAAGCTTGGCGGAATGGCGATAAGTAAAATGCCCCGGGGTTTACGCTCCGGGGTATTTTTTGTTTGTAATGCCCCTAATTTTTCTCTGAATAAAGCGAAGTGGCTCGTAATCCATATCTTCACGGCCCAAACATCCTTAACCAGAAATGAAGAAGAACTACCGGCTGTGGGCGATCGGGTTATTGGCGATCTTACAGCTGATTCCGGCCGTTACGCATGCCCAGCGAAGACAACAGAAGCCGAATGTAATATTTATCTATGCCGATGATGTGGGCTACGGCGACCTGAGCGCATATGGCGCTACCAAGATCAGCACGCCCAACATCGACAGGATCGCCCGCGAAGGGATCCGTTTTACCAATGCACATGCCACATCGGCTACCTGCACACCCTCGCGTTTTGCATTAATGACGGGCAAATACCCCTGGCGGCAAAAAGGCACAGGTGTACTCCCCGGCGATGCTGCATTGATTATCCCGACCAATCAGCTGACCTTGCCTGCGATTTTTCAGCATGCAGGCTACAAAACTGGTTCGGTAGGTAAATGGCACCTCGGCCTTGGTGGAGCCAACCAGCAGATCAATTGGAATGAACCGATTGCCAAAGGTCCCAATGAGGTAGGTTTCGACTACGCATTCTTCTTCCCGGCGACTTCCGATCGCGTGCCGACGGTGTTTGTGGAAAATCATGACGTCCAGGACCTCGATCCTGCCGACCCTATCGAAGTGGATTATTCCAAAAAAATTGGCAATGAGCCTACCGGCCTGGAAAATCCGGATTTGCTGAAATTACCCGCATCACCGAGCCATGGGCATAACAATACGATTGTCAATGGTATCGGGCGCATTGGCTGGATGACTGGCGGCAAGCAGGCCCGGTGGACCGATGAGGAAATTGCCCATGTGTTCCTGAGCAAAGCGGAGGAGTTTATGGAGGATAACCGGAAGAGTCCGTTCTTTCTTTACTTCTCACTCAATGATATCCACGTACCGCGAATGCCAAGTACGCAATTCAAAGGAAAAAGTAAAATGGGACTGCGGGGCGATGTGATCCTGCAAATGGACTGGACGGTAGGGGAGATCCTCAAAAAGCTCGATGAGCTGCATATTGCTGAAAATACGCTGATCATTTTTTCCAGCGACAATGGCCCCGTGCTGGACGATGGCTACGCCGATAAGGCCGTAGAGCTGGCCAAAGGGCATAGCCCGGCCGGACCGCTGCGCGGAGGCAAATACAGCGCATTCGAAGGTGGAACACGGGTTCCGTGGGTGGCACGCTGGCCGCAGACGATCAAGCCCGGCTCCGTGTCCGACGCACTGATCTGCCAGATAGATCTGATGGCCTCATTTGCACATTTCTTCCAGCAGAAAACGGGCAGCGAGGAAGGCGTAGATAGCTTCGATGTGATGGATGCAATGCTCGGCAAAACGCAGACGGGCCGTACCTGGCTCATCAAACAGGGCGGTGCATTGTCCATTACCCAGGGCAACTGGAAATACATCGAACCCCGGGAAGGCAAGGCTGTTGCCGAACTGACCCAGGTCGAAACCGGCAACAACCCCAGGCCGCAATTATACGACCTGAGCAAGGATGTGGGTGAAAAGAACAACATTGCGGACAAATATCCGGCAAAGGCAAAAGCCATGGCCGCCGAGCTTGAAAAAGTGCGGGAGGCAGGGCGTAGTCATAAATGAGTTTTAATGCCACGAATGCACGAATATGCTTTGCGCTTAATTCGTGCATTCGTGGTGTATTAAAAAATATTCGCTGCTCCTAAGTTACCATTACAAACCCCGAGCGTCTAAATGCATAAACCATCGTCGTTTATGCAAAACTTTTACTCATTTCCATCGCTGCTGGCTGTGCTGTTGCTGATACCCGGGATCGGTCGCACGCAAGTCGTTTATTTTCATCAGGATTTCAGTCAGACGACATCGCTGGTCAACCCGGAACCAGACACCGGGCAGTTCAGTCATGTGATACTGACGGCACCTACGCTATCCTACCACAAATTTCACAAAGGCTATATGGAGCTCGTCCGTACGCGACAGGACTCGGCGACGGGCGGAATCATACGTGCATTGCGTGCCACTCCGTTTACGCCAGGCCCGGAAACGCTTGTCATCCGGCTCCGTCTCAGCGCGGAATCGATCGGAGAGGCTGCCCAGAATGCGGTCTACTTCTATGTCGGGGAAGATTTTAACCCCGTCAACAATTCGTTTCCGGGTAATGCATTGATGTTCGGCAAATGCTCGGTTAGCTTTTTGGATGACTCTTTCCTGATCAAAGACCTGGAAACCTTGCTGACGAGCAAAAGCTACCCGCCAAAGACAAGCGTCACCATCACATGGGTCCTCAACAACAGCGCAGCACCTTTGTCCTATCGCCTGACTGAGCCCGGGCGTGAGGAAACCGCTGAGCCGGGAACGTACGATTTGTGGGTGAACGATGAGCCGGTCAGCAAAGGCAGCAAAGCCTATCCGGGCAGCTCGGCCTATTCGGCTACCAAGCTTTCCAACTTTGAAATCCGGTTCCGGAACGGGATAGGCAAAATGCGGATCGACGAGATTTTGATCAGCGACGGCAAACCAACACCGCAGGCACAGGAAGTTTTTGTGTTCCCGAACCCCGCCATGGCCAACGTTATCGTGCTGTCCGGTTCCGGGGTCGATGCTGCATCGGTTCGTCTTATCGACGCCGGCGGCCGCATTATACCGACCTACGCGGTGCCGGAGCTTCCCGGAAGACTGAAAGTCATGCCGTCCGGGCCGCTTGCGTCGGGAATCTACCTTTTACAATATCAGGAGTGGGGCGGGGAGGTCAATGCCGTGAAAGTATTGATCGAATGAGAGAATATAATAGGACGATTGCCCGATGGAATTAAACTAATCTTGCAAAATAAATTGAGTTTGCGGCTAGTTTTAATTTAATTAGGCGTCCCTTTCAATAAGTTATGAAATCAACGTCCTCTTTTTCAGAAGAACGCTTGCTGTGGCAGGATTTCCTGACCGGGGATGTAAAGGCTTTCGAAAGGCTGATGGCAGGTAGTTTCCGGTTCCTTTTCAGCTATGGGAGCAAGTTTTCCAAAGACAAGGAATTCGTGAAAGACAGCATTCAGGACCTATTTCTAGTGCTTTGGGAAAAAAAAGAGAACCTCAATCCCGATGCCGCCGTAAGGCCCTATCTCATGGCTTCTCTTCGCAGGCTCATGCACCGGCAATCATCTGCACGCACCTGGGTAGGCAGCGAACCACTGAACGGGGACGATGAATATTTCGACATCGAGTTTTCGGTGGAAGCGGAGTATATCGAAAACGAGGTGACGCTCGTCAGGACCCGTCAGCTGGAAAAGCTTTTGAAAGCCTTGCCCCGCCGGCAGAAGGAAGTGGTGTATCTCAAATTCTTCCAGGAGCTCAGCCGCGAACAGATCGCCGAGGTAATGGCCGTATCGCCGCAAACAGTTTCCAACCTGCTTCAAATTGCTATCAGGCAACTGAAAGCACACTGGAAAGCCGAATTTCTGACATTTTTTCTTCTACATTTCCTATTCTAACTGCCAGATCATCAGGTTGTCAGAAATTCAATGTTCTTTTTTGAAGAAATAATTTAAAAATAATTGGTATCCAGCTCCGGGTTCTGTCTATCCTAGTTTAGACACAATGAACTGGTATGGACCGCTACAACGACTTTTCTGTTGAAGACTTTGTTTGGGACGATTTCTTTCGTCAATGGACCTTGTCGCCCACCCCTGAAACCGACGAGCTATGGGACGATTGGATCGATGCCAACCCCGAAATGCTCGAAAAAATAGAGCAGGCCAAGGCCATTGTGCTCTCCCTGCGCCTGCACGAGCCCGAGATCGACGATTCCGAAATCAACAAGGTCGTGAAACAAACCGTCGGCCGCATTACCGGCGCGGAGGAAGAGAAGCAGCGGTCGGCCTTCCGGCGGATACCTGTGTTTTCTATTCCCTGGATGCAATTCGCGGCATCGGTCGCATTCATCGTACTCCTGGGCTGGGCAGTTTATTCGGTGACGGTCCAACGCGAAAGCGAGCCGCAACTGGGCCAGCAGGATAACATCATCAGGCGCAGCGAGTCGTTTACTGAAAAAAATAACAATACCACCCAAACGATAGAGATTGCATTGAGCGACGGTAGCCGGATCAGCCTGGCGCCGAAAGGACGTATACGCTATCCGGAACAGTTCGATGGAGAGCGGCGCGAGGTATTTCTGGAAGGAGAGGCGTTTTTCGACATTGCCAGGGATCCCGATCACCCATTTCTGGTGTATGCCAATGGCTTGGTGACCAAAGTTCTGGGGACCAGTTTCCGCATCAAAGCCTACGGGGGCTCACGGGAAGTGACGGTGGAGGTCAAGACCGGGAAGGTTTCCGTATTCGCCCAATCCGACCCGCATTTGAACGAAAAAGTGGCCGACAAGGCGTTGCAAGGCGTCATACTTACGCCAAACCAGAAGATCATTTACGCCCGCGACGAGGTGAAAATGGTGAAAACGCTTGTCGAGAAGCCCGAAATGGTGGTTCCCAAAGCTGAAATCCCGCTGTTTGAATTTGAAGATACGCCGGCCAGTGAGGTATTTGGCACCATTGCCAAAGCTTATGGCATCGATATACTGTACGACGAAGCATTGCTGAAAGACTGCCCGCTCACGGCGCGCCTCGATAATCAGACGCTTCACGACAAGCTCAACATCATATGCAAAGCCGTAGAATCCGACTACGAGGTCGTGGACGGCCAGGTGATCATCCACAGTAAAGGATGCCGGAATTAACCAGAACCATCACGTAACCCTTTAAAATTCATAACCCAAGAAACAGAAAGCATACCCCCAAAAAAGAAGAGCCGGCAATGTTCCCGCATCACCGGCTCCGTTAATATCCCTTTTGGTTGTCGCCATTTTCCTCCCGTAGGAGGCAGGGATCGTTTTGCCAAATTTCAATCTACAAAACAATCAAATCTATGAAAAAACCTTTAAAATACCGTAGGGTATTACTGTGGACCATGCGAATGACAGCTACTCAACTTATGCTTGCCCTCGTGTTCATAGCAACAGGTTATGCCCGAGAAGGCAGTGCGCAATCACTTCTCAGCCAAAAAGTATCCATTACAGCGAACGGAAGCGAGGTTAAGAGGGTACTAAGCCAGGTGGAAAAGCAGGTCGATGTGCGGTTTGTTTTCAGTTCCAAACTGATCAAATCAGCCAGGAAGGTAACCGTTTCGCTGAAAGACAAGCCGCTGTACGAAGCCCTCGATCACATTTTGACACCCCTGGGACTGGATTACGAGGTTTCAGGCAAGATTATCATTCTCAGGAGAATAGAACTCAATGCCCCCGAGGTCCCGGCTGGGCAGGGATCACGGGAATCGGCGCCAAAGCGGGCGGTTACCGGTAAAGTACTTGACGGTGATTCCAATTCGGGCTTGCCGGGCGTCAGCATTGTGCTGAAAGGGACACAGACAGGAACTACGAGTAATACGGACGGTACTTTTCAACTGGAAATCCCGGAGTCCGCCGCTACCAACTCCGTGCTGGTTTTCAGCTTCGTAGGCTACAAATCACAGGAAATCGTATTGGGTAATCAGACGGCACTGACGATCAATATGATGCTGGAAGACAAGTCGTTGCAGGAAATCGTCGTGATCGGTTATGGTATGGTGAAAAAAAGTGACTTGACCGGCTCCGTGGCATCCATTAAATCTACCGAACTGAATGCATATCCGGCCACGAACCTCGTACAATCACTGGCGGGAAGGGCAGCGGGTGTATATGTTTCCCAAAACACAGGAGCGCCGGGCAGTCCGATCAGCGTGCGGGTGCGAGGGACCAACTCTATACAGGGTAGCAATGAGCCCCTTTATGTGGTGGATGGCTTTCCCTATTCCGGTAGCCCTACTTTGCTGAATAATGCTGATATAGAGTCGATTGAAGTTTTAAAAGACGCTTCCGCCACCGCTATTTACGGATCGCGCGGCGCTAATGGCGTGGTGCTCATCAGCACTAAAAAAGGAAAGGCTGGCCGTGTAAGCGTGGATTATGACGGCTATTATGGCGTCCAGAGCATTCGGAAGAAACTCGACCTGATGAATGCGACCGAATATGCGAATTTTTATAATGAACAAGCCGCGAACGATGGACTGGCACCGCATTTCACGCCCGATCAGATCGCAGGTTTTGGAAAAGGCACCGATTGGCAGGACCTGGTTTTCCGCAGTGCGCCCGTGCAAAACCATGCATTGACAGTGAGCGGAGGAAACGAGAAGACGAGGTTTTCGGTGGCGGCAAGCAACTTTAACCAGGAAGGCATCGTGGTCGGTAGCGATTATGTGAGAAACTCCCTGCGCCTGAACCTCAGCTCCGACATTGGCAAGAAATTCAAATTCGACCTCAGTTCGCTGCTGAGCCGCATCGACTCCGATCGTAAGAATTCTGAAAGAGGAAACCGCGGCGGAACGCTGATGTCGGCCATGCTCTCGGGCTACCCAACCATTCCCTCTACGCTCGCCGACGGTAGTTATTCGCGACTGGCCGAGGCTTATGCCTGGGGCTCCAATGTGATTACCAACCCTTTGAATTTCCTTTACCAGCAATCGGACGTCATCCGCTCCAACAAGGTGCTGGCTAATGGCGCAGTGACATTTGAACCCATTAAGGGCCTGATGATCAAAACGCTGGCAGGTATCGAGAGCACCGACGACCGCACGGACGGCTACACGACCACCAGATTTGTCAACTCCAAAGGGTCTGCGAGTGTGGGAACCGAAAGGGTAACCAGCATTCTGAGTGAAAACACCGTGAGCTATCTCAAAGACTTTGGCAAGCACAGTGTTTCGGCGGTAGCGGGTTTCACTTATCAGGACTATACAAGAAACACGTTATCTGCCTCAGGAAGCGGTTTTATCAGTGACAACCAGGAAACTTACGACATCGGTGCGGCCGCTACCCAAAACGTTCCCAGCTCCTCGTACCAGAAATGGTCGTTGCTTTCGTACCTGGCGCGTGTGAACTATACTTTTAACAGCAAAATCCTCGCGACGGCCAGCTTCCGCGCCGACGGCTCGTCGCGGTACAGCGCGGGACAGAAATGGGGCTTTTTCCCTTCCGGCGCACTTGCCTGGCGTTTGTCGGAGGAGGAGTTTATCAAAGATATCCCCTTCATTTCCGACCTGAAATTAAGGGCCGGGTACGGCGAAACGGGTAACACGTCCATTCAGCCTTACTACACTTTGAACCAGCTGAATTCAGGCCAGGTGGTGTTTGGCGATGCATTCATGACTTCCTATGCGCCCGGCACACGGCTGTCTGGTTCGCTGAGATGGGAAACCACAGCTCAGGCCGACTTCGGTATCGACCTGGGACTTTGGAACAACCGCGTCAATGTAACGGCCGATTATTATATCAAAAACACCCGCGACTTGCTCAATAACGTGGCGCTGCCATCGTCGCTGGGCTACACATTTACAGTTCAGAATATTGGTAAAATTCAAAATAAGGGCTTTGAGCTCGGTGTCAATGCAACTGTTCTGGAAGGGGCATTTAAATGGAATGTGTCGACCAATTTGTCCATTAACAAAAACAAGGTCTTGAAGCTTTATGGCGGAAACGACATTCTGGGACAGACAATCGGGGCGGCAGTGAATGATAATGTGAACATCCTCCGTGAAGGTTATCCGCTCGGGTCGTTCTATGGATATGTGGAGAAAGGGTATGACGAGAAGGGCTTTATAGCCTATGAAGATTTCAATAACAGCGGAAGCCGTGATGCCGGCGACAAGCAGATCATCGGTAACCCGAACCCGAAATTTACCTATGGTTTCAACTCGAATATGTCTTTCAAAAATTTTGAACTGACATTCTTCATCCAGGGTTCGCAGGGCAACGACGTCTTCAACCTCAGCGCGCAAGGACAAGGTTATGACTACGGCCAGGCGCTCAATATGCCCCGCGAAGTGTATCTCGACCATTGGACGCCGCAGAATACCAATGCGAAATACCCGATCATCAGAACCTCGTCGCAAGCGCAAATGTCGAACCGTTTTGTTGAAGACGCTTCTTACCTGCGCTTCAAGAACATCCAGCTGAGCTACAATCTGCCGGTTGCCAAACTGCACATCAAATGGATGAAATACGGCCAGCTATATGTAAGCGGCCAGAACCTGATCACATTGACCAAATACTCGTGGTACGACCCCGAAGTTAACTCTTACGGAGGCGGCAACTCAATCGTCCAGGGTGTAGACCACTACGTTTACCCCGTCGCGAAAACCACCACGGTAGGGCTCAGAATTGGGTTTTAAGGTCAGTTTAATCACCGGTTAAAGAAATCATCATTATGAAAAAGATATTCACCAGTTTGTTTTTGGCAGGGGTTTTG
>CBFGMV010000189.1:0-10082 GCA_965649915.1 uncultured Dyadobacter sp. | reverse complement strand
CCCTGGATCACATCGGGCGATCTGCCAGCCGAATACCTGTCTACAGCGCTGCTGCCGCTGGGCAGGGACACTTCGCTGCTCGTGACGATGGACGCCGGCTTGTTCCGGCTCGCGGGCGATCAGGCGGAAAAGCTTCAATCCGGATTCATCGATCAGATCAGGAAAGAACGGATCTACGCTGCCACCCGAGTCAACGACCGGCTTATTGCGCTGGCTACCAGTCTGGGTGGCTGCTACATCGTCACCAATGAGGGTGAATTCGTTCACCGGTTTGCCCGGGCGGACGGCTTGCAGAACAACAATGTCCTCAGCGTTTTCAGGGACCATGACAAAAACCTCTGGCTGGGCCTCGACAATGGCATCGATTTCATTGCCTACGATAATGCCATTAAAAGTATATATCCGACAGCTGCCAAGGATGAGGCGGGTTACGCGTCGATTATTTTCAGGAACCGCCTGTATCTAGGGACTTCCAATGGATTGTATACGGCCGAGGTCGGAAAGTTCGATGACCTGAGCTATGTGAAAGGAGTGTTTACCTACGTCGAGCAATCGAGAGGGCAGGTGTGGGGCCTCTCCGAGATCAATGGTAAGCTGCTGATGGCGCATCATGAAGGCATCTTCGAGATTGAAGACCAGATCGCCAGACCCATTGAAAAGCGAAATGGCTTCTGGGGTTTCCTGCCCGTATCCCGCATTTATCCTGTCAAAACCGTTGCGGTGGGAACATACAACGGGATTAATTTCCTGCAACACGATGGCCATGCATTCCGCCCGGCCGGGAACGTGCCGGGTTTTGATGTCGCTTCCCGCTTTCTGTGCACGGATGCACGCGAGGAAAATGTAATCTGGACGTCGCACCCGTATCGCGGGGTGTTCAGGGTAACGTTGGCGGCGAACGGACAACCGGCTGCGCGCCAGTACACGCACAAGCAGGGCCTTCCGCTTTCCCTGAATCACAACTACATTTACAAGGTCAAAAACAAAATCCTCGTAGCGACCGAAAAGGGTATTTACGAATATGATGCGACAAAAGACCGCTTCATTCCTTCGACCTACTATAATGGTATTTTCAAAGGCCCCGGCGTACGTTATCTCAAAGAAGACCAGGCAGGCAATGTGTGGTTTGTTCGCGGGAAAGAGCTTGGCGTGCTCGATATGAGCGGCGGCGGTCCCAAAATGATATTTCTGCCGGAACTGAACCACAAAATGGTTTCCGGCTTTGAATACATTCATCCGCTGAACGACCAGAACATCCTGGTAGGAGGCGAAAAAGGCATTTACCACATCAACTACCAGCGATACAAGCAGAATAAAAGCCATATCAATGTGCAGATCAGGGCGATGCGGTCATTTGGGAAATCGGATTCCCTGCTGTTTGGCGGGTATTTCGGAGAAGCAAATGAGGTCAGGACACAATCCGGCAAGCACATCCCGCGTGTTGCCAATCGGCTTAATTCCGTAGGTTTCGAGTTTTCTTCGACGCTGTTCAGCCAGCAATCCAGCATTGAATATGCGTACTTTCTGGAAGGTTTCGACAACAACTGGTCCAGCTGGTCGTCGAAAAGTGCGAAGGAGTACACGCATTTGCCACCTGGGCATTACAAGTTCCTGGTGAAAGCCCGGAACAACTTTGGCAGCGAATCGGCCACTGCCGGCTATGCATTCGTGATCCTGCCACCCTGGTACCAAACCATCTGGGCGTACCTGGGCTACGGCGTGATCCTGCTAGGACTGGCTTTTTTGTTTCACAAATGGCAGGAAAGGCGTTTCCTGCACCAGCAACGCCGGCATTTGGAGGAGCAGAAACGGCTGCAATACCTTCACCAGCTCGAATTGGAGAAAAGTGAAAAGGAGATTATCAAGCTGAAAAACGAGAAGCTGGAAGCGGAAATCCAGCATAAGAATACTGACCTGGCGACTTCCGCCATGCACCTGGTCCAGAAGGCGGAGCTTTTATCCAAACTGAAAACAGACCTCGTCAAAATCACCAGGCATGCGGAGGACGACAAGATCAACGACGACCTCAAAAAGATGATCAAGGTCGTGGGCGATGAAAACAAGGTCGATAAGGACTGGGGGCAGTTTTCCAAGCATTTCGACAGCGTACACAGCAACTTCCTGATCGCATTGAAAGAGAAATATCCCCACCTGACGGCGAATGAGCTGAAAATGAGCGCCTACCTGCGCATGAACCTTTCCAGCAAGGAAATCGCCCAACTGATGAATATTTCGCTGCGGGGCGTAGAGGTGGGCCGCTACCGGCTTCGTAAGAAGTTGCAGTTGCCTACGGAGGTGAATATGTTCAATTTCTTCCTGGGCTTTCATTTCGACGAGTCAAAAGAAAAGGCTTAGAGCAACGCTCCAAGCCTTTCTGATCAATGTTGCGGAACTGCTACTTTGTCCCGCCCCATTCTTTACTCTGCTCGATTTTCGTGTTTTCCATTTCCAGTAGCGGAATAGGAAGAATTTCGTGTTTGCCGGCTACAAAACCTTTGGGACCCAGCACTGCAGGTGCATCACCCCAGCGCACGAGGTCCATCCAGCGGTGCCCTTCACCTGCCAGTTCCAGCCGTCTTTCTTTCTTGATGTTCTCGAATGTCGCCGCCACCGGTTTCAGTCCCACACGTGCACGTACCGCGTTCAGGAGCGCAGCGGCACGGGTGAGGTCGCCCGACCCGCGCACGAGCGCTTCCGCTTCGAGCAGGTAGGTGTCCGCGAGGCGGGTGTCATACATATTCTGCGGGAAATTCAGTTCGGGAACGCCCGCGCCCGACCAGCGGTTAGATTGCCGTCCTGCGAATTTTTCGAGGAAGTAGCCGGTATTCATGTATCCTTTCTCATACGATACCAAACCTGCTTTTTCCAGGCTGTCCAGGTTGCCAACCGTCGCTCTGTTGCGGGGATCGAAATGGATCGCTTCAAACAGCGACGGTGTAACGGGCAGGAAGCTCCATCCCGAAACGTAGTCCGGCGCGGTGTCCGACTTGCGGTTGTAGCCGCGGGGACCTGTAATGATGTTCATCACGTTCCCTTCGGTACAGGACACGCAGCCCCATCCTCCGGCGGAAGTGTTGGTATAGGAAAGCTCGAAAATAGACTCGCTGTTGAACTTGTTGCTCGTCTTGAAGAGGTCTGCGAAGTTGCCCAACAGCTTGTAGCCGTAAGGGTTGCTGCCGCCCGGGGTGCCGTTCACTTTGGCCAGTTCCTGTGCTGCCGGGCCGAATTTTTGCTGATACAGCAATACTTTGCCCAGAATGGCATGCGCTGCACCCTGTCCGACGCGCCCGCCTTCGGTCGCTACATTGATCGTTACCGGCAGGTCGGTGATGGATTCGGTAAGGTCTTTTTCGATCTGGGCATACACCTCGCCCGGCGTGGCCTGGACCACGTCGTACATTTCCTGGGTGGAAATGGTCCTGGTGAACAGCGGTACGTTCTTGAACAGCCGCACCAGCTCGAAGTAGAAGTAGCCGCGCAGGAATTTGGCTTCCGCAGCATAACGCTTTTTCAGGGTCTCATCCATCGGCACCGCAGGGAGCTTTTCCAGAAGGGCATTGGCGCGGAATACGCCCGAGAACCCTTTTCGCCAGAGTTCTCCCTGTGGTCCGGTGGTCGGGTTTAGGGTATAGTTGGAAATGACCTGAAAATCCATGATGTCGCTGGGGCCGCCGCCACCCGCGAAGTGGTCGTCGGAGGCCGCGTTCATCGTGGCGATGGTGCTCACATAGCCGTTGCCCTGCCAGCCTACGACATCGTAAATGGCTACTACGCCATTGAATGCCTCTTCCTGGTTACGGTAATAGTTGGCTTCCAGGTTAAGTCCTTTCGGTTTCACGTCCAGGAAGCTTTCCGAGCAGGACATGAGCTGCAAACCGGCAGTAAATACCAGGGCAGTCGCGAATTTGTTATATCTCAATTTCATTTTATTCGTATTAATCAATTAAAAACCAATGTTCAAACCTACCATGAACGAACGCGCCTGCGGGTAGATACCCTTATCGATGCTGAGCACGCTTCCGCCGATCTCGGGGTCGTAACCGGTGTATTTGGTGAGGGTAAACAGGTTTTGGCTCATTACATACACACGTGCCTTTTTCATGGCCACCTTGCTGATCAGCGAAGCCGGGAGCGAGTAGCCGATTTGCAGGGTTTTCAAGCGGAAGAAGTCGCCTTTTTCCAGGTAATAGCTTGAAGGATTCTGGAAGTTTTTGTTCGGATCTCCATTCACGATCCGCGGGAAGGTCGTGGAAGTACCCGGTCCGGTCCAGCGGTCGAGGGCGTCGGTTTGCCAGTTCGCATTTGCGATGTCGAGGCGGCGTAAGCCCTGGAAGATCTGGTTCCCGGCCACACCCTGGCCAAATACCACGATGTCAAATCCTTTGTAGGCTGCATTAACGGTCAGGCCGTAGTTCCATTTCGGGGTAGGGTTGCCGATGAAGGTCCGGTCGGTTTCAGTGATCACGCCGTCGCTGTTCAGGTCCTGCCATTTGAAATCACCCGGTTTTGCATTAGGCTGAATTTTCTTGCCGCCGGAGGAAACATGCGAATCGACTTCTTCCTGCGTCTGGAAAATACCCTGGTTCACATACCCGAAGAACGAGCCGATCGGCTGGCCCACCTGCGTGCGGGTAATCGGCGGTGCTCCCTGGAAGCTCGCTCCACCCGACAGGTATTCCACGCCATTACCCAGGTTGGTTACTTTATTTTCAATGTAAGAAACATTTCCGCTCACCGAGAAGTCGATCTCACCCAGTCGTTTGCGGTAACCCAGTTCCAGTTCCACGCCGGTATTTTCCATGTCGGCGATGTTGGCCGCCGGATTGGAGATCGCGCCCACATAACCCGGAATCCGCGGGTTTTGCAGGATGTCTTTGGTTGCTTTTTTGAACCATTCGAATGTGACGTTCACATTGTTGAAAAGCGTCGCGTCGAAACCGATATTGGTTTGGCTGGTCTGTTCCCATTTCAGATCGGGGTTGGCCGGCGCATTGGGGCTGTAACCAATGATGTAGCTGCCCGACGTTCCGATGGTGTAGTTACGGCCGCTGCCAATGGTCGAGAGGTAGGCGAAGTCGCCGATGCCATCATTACCTACCACCCCGTAGCCTCCGCGGAATTTCAGGAAGTTGACCGCATTGGTGGATGGGAAGAAATCCTCGCGGGATAGTACCCAGCCCAGCGAGAATGACGGGAACACCCCGTACTTGTGGTTGGACCCGAAGCGGGAAGAACCGTCGCGGCGGATCAGCGCCTGCAAGAGGTATTTTTCATTGTAGTCGTAGTTCAAACGTGCGAAAAGCGAGCTTACCGTGTGTTTGGCGCCTTCCGAGCCGTCGGAGTTACGCTGGTCTGCGGGTACTTTGAAGTTCAGGGAAGCGTCGTCGAAGTTGCTGGCCGGGACGTTGAAGAACGTTACGCTCGTCATCGTCGTGTTGTTGTCCAGGTATGCTCCTTGTCCTAAAAGCACATTCACATTGTGCAGGCCGAATGGACGGGTATAGGAGATGGTGTTTTCCAGGTTGTAGTCCAGACGGCGGTTGTTGGTACGGTTGAAGTTCGTCTGCGATGTGACAGAGGCTGCATTCAGCCAGGAGATAGGAGTGAAGCTTTCGTTGCCCCAGAATGCGAGCTTGCTGCCGATGGTCGATTTTAGCTGCAATCCCTTGATCGGCTCTGCCATGAGGTACGCATTACCAACGATGTTGTCCGACCAGCTGTAATTGCCTAAACGGGTTTGGATATACGCAAGGGGATTGCTCATTTCCTGTCCAACCGCCTGTGAGATGCCGTACGGGTTGCCATTGGCGTCGCGCTGAATGCCTTTGTTGGTATAAGGAGCCGCATTCGCAACCGCGGGATCGGTGATCACTGCGGGTGTGATCGGATCGAGGTTAATGGCCGAGCTCAGCGGACCGCCGAATTCGCTGTTGGTGTTGCCCAAACCGATCGATTTGTCGTGCGAATAACCCAGATTTTGCCCGAATGTCAGCCATTTGGCCAGTTTATGCTCCGAGTTCAAACGAATACTGGTTCGTTTGTATTTGGAAATATCCGTAGCGACAATGCCTTCCTGGTCGAGGTAACCTAATGAGAGATAGAAGGTTGACTTTTCAGAGCCGCCGCTGATGCTCAGTTCGTGGTTCTGACGCTTGGCACTGTTGTTGAAGATCAATGACTGCCAGTCGGTTCCCTTGCCAAACGATGCGGGGTTTGCGTAGGGAGCTGTTTGTCCCGCATTGACAGCCGCTTCGTTGCGGATGGTCGCATATTGGGTCGCGTCGAGCAAGTCCAGCTTTTTGGCGGGGCCTTGCACACCGATATAACCATTGTAATTGACGCGGATGCCACCTGCTTTTCCTTTTTTAGTCGTCACCAGGATCACACCGGCGGCAGCACGCGCACCGTAGATGGCCTGGGAAGCAGCATCTTTCAGTACTTCAATCGACTCGATATCAGACTGGTTGAGGTAGCCGATGCCTCCGTTGTCCACCACCACACCATCCACCACCCAGAGTGGATTGTTGTTGTTCAGTGTAGTCACACCGCGCACCCGCACCGTCGCCGCGGAACCGGGTTGTCCGGAGTTGGAAGCGATGGTCAGGCCGGATGTGCGCCCCTGCAATGCTTCTTCCAGCCTGTTGATCGGCATGGATTCCAGGTCGCTGGCCTTCACGCTTGAAATCGCGCCGGTTACGACGCTTTTTTTCTGCGCGCCATAACCGACGACGACCACTTCGTTCAGATTGTCGATGGATTCCTGTAATTCGAAATTAATTTCAGACTGGTTACCCACCTCGATTTTTTGGGTCAGCATGCCGATAAAGCTGGCTACCAGCACCGAATTGGGCTGTACTTCAATGGCGTAATTTCCGGAAGCGTCGGTAATCGTTGCATAATTGGTACCTTCCACCACCACAGTCGCGCCCACAAGCTCTTCGCCTTTGCCCTTGACACCGACCTTGCCCTTCACAACCCGGCTCTGGGCGAGGGCAGTCTGTACAAGACCATATAGCATTAGCACACTACATAATAGTACAAGTTTTTTGCTCATAAATGTTAGTATTAAAATTTAGTAGACCCGGCAAATGACCTTTGCCCAATTAATTATTGAAAAAGTAATACTTGCGTATCGCTGGCAAAGGTATAGGCACAGTGGGGTAGCCTGGCAGCAATGCATTACTACATTACTACCTCATATTGCACAAGTGAAATGTTTTCACGGAAAAATCACCCCTACATTACTACTACAATGAGGGTTTAGCTGGTTATTTATTAGCAAAAACTGGGAGGATTTTGACTTTATCCGGTGGTAATGTCCATCTTTCCGATCACTTCTTCCAGGTCGATACCTTCTCCCAAAACGGGCTGAAAGAGGTCGCCTTCCCGCTGTATCCGCTCCATGGCGTTGTGGATCGTGAAGTCTTTCAGTTGTAGTCCCTTTTTGACTTCGTCCCAATGCAGGGGCATGGAAACTGTCGCGCCGGGTTTGGGCCGGACCGAATAGGGGGCGGCCAATGTGGCCTTGGAGCGGTTTTGCAGATAGTCGATGTAAAGCTTGCCCTTACGGTTTTTGGTCATGCGTTCTACGCTCGTGAAATCCGGGAGTTGCTGCTGAACCTGCCCCGCCACCCATTCGGCGAAAAGCTGACATTGGTCGTAGGAGTAGCGCGCGCCGAGCGGAATGTAAATATGCAGGCCCGTGGACCCGGAAGTTTTGCAATAGGCGGGCACCGCGAGGGAATCCAGCAGTTTTTTAATGGTTTGCGCGGTTTCGATCACCTGTTCGAAGGTGTTAGTGGTGTCGGGGTCGAGGTCGAGCAGGCACCAGTCGGGATTATCCGGCGCTTCGATGCGGCTGTTCCAGGGGTTTACGTCAATGGCTCCCAGGTTGGCCATGTAGAGGAGCGTCGCGTCGTCGTTGCAGAGCATGAAGTTTTTCTGCTCTCCTTCCGACGTGTAAGGGAACGTCCCGATCCAGTCAGGCACCTTGCCGGTGACGTCCTTTTGATAAAAGCTCTTCCCGTGAATGCCGTTCGGGAACCGGTTCAGTGAAAGGGGCCGGTTTTCAAGATAGGGCAGGATAATCGGCGCTACCTGGTAATAGTAGTTGATCAGTTTCCGCTTGGTAATCTTGTCTTCCGGCCAGTAAAGCTTGCTCAGGTTCGAAAACTTGACCTCATGGCCGCTGATCTTGCGTACCTGTGTTTCTTCTTTGGGGTTCAGCAATGTTTTCCTCTTCGTTTTGTCTGGCTTTTTGATGATTTCCTCATGACTGTTTTCAGCTTCGTCTACCACCTCCGCCGTTGATTTTTCGACTTCGCGTACCACTTCTTTGGCCGACTTATCCTCCCGCATTGCCTCGAAGGAAGGATGCCTGAATACGCCGTCGGCGGTGATCTCGGTAAAACTGATCTCGCATACGAGCTCGGGTTTCAGCCAGGTTGCATTGGCATGCGGCGGGTTGGGCCGGAAACGCGATGGCTTGTTGTAGTCGGGCGTTTCCTTGAACGGGCTTTTCGGGACGATCAACGGTTTAAAAAGCGCCAGCATTTCTTTTTGCTGCTTATCCTTGAATCCGGTGCCTACCTTGCCCACGTAGCGCAGCTCGCCATTTTCATAGGCCGCAAGCAGCAGCGCGCTGAATGGTTTGGGCGAGTCGTCGTTGAGGGTGTAGCCGGCGATGATCACTTCCTGCCGCTTGTTGATCTTCACTTTGAGCCAGTCGCGGGAGCGGGCACCCGGATAGTACTCGCTGTCCGACTTTTTGGCGATAATCCCTTCCAGGCCCATCTTTCTGGCAGTCTCGAAAAAGGCTTTGCCTTCGGCTTCAATGCTGTAACCCAACTGAACGGGGGTGCTTTCATCCACGATGCTTTGCAGAACGGCTTTTCGTTCCGATAGCGGCAAGTGCATCAGACTCTTGCCTTCCAGCCAAAGGATGTCGAAAACGTAGAACACGAGCTCGCCGTCGGCCTCGCTCCGCCAGTTTTGCAATGCATTGAAATCGGAATGACCGTTCTCGTTGATCACTACGATTTCCCCGTCCAGTACCGCATTGATTTTCCACTGGGAAAGCTGCTGGTACACCGGGTAAAATTTATCGTCGAAAGATTTCTTGTTCCTCGATTGCAGGCTTACTGTGCCGTTTTGGAGGTACGCCAATGCTCGGTAGCCGTCCCATTTGACTTCGAATTCCCAATCAACATCGTCAAAAGGCTCATTTACCAGCGTCGCCAGCATCGGTTGCAAGCCGTCCGGAAACTTTTGTTTTTTACCCTTTTTCAGAATCGCCGTGACGTCTGCGTCCGGACTTTTTTTTTCTGTTGCAACGTCTTCTGCGGGGTCCTTGGCCGCCGTCTTCGATGCCTTTGCAGTATTTGCTTTGGTTTTACCCGACGATTTCGTTTTTGGAGACTTTTTCTCTTCGTGATTGCTTTCCCAAACCGCGTCGCCATCCTTTTCAATGCCGCTTAAAGTCCTGCGTGAGACGGCTGAGCGATCTTTTTCTGTAATATCATCCTCTGAGGCATATTTATCGCGGTGTTTGATTAACAGCCAGGCGTTTTCTTCCATGCCTTTTGTTTTCACCAATGCATATTCACCTTTCACCTTTTTGCCATTGAGCCGCACTTTCAACGAGCCCGAATGCAGTTCTTTGAGCGCAAGTTTTTCTTTCGCCTTTTTGCCTTCTACGGCTTTTAATTTGCCATTTACTTCTTCGAGCGGTTCGTAGGTGCCGAAATCCCAGACCATGACCGTCCCGGCACCGTAGTTGCCCTCGGGTATGATGCCTTCAAAATCCTTATAATCGTAAGGGTGGTCTTCCACCATCATGGCCAGCCGTTTCACCGACGGATCGGTCGAAGGGCCCTTGGGAACAGCCCAGCTTTTGAGTACGCCATCCATTTCCAGCCGGAAATCATAGTGCAGCCTGCTGGCATCATGCTTCTGAATCACGAAAATGAGTTCGTCCTGATCGGCTTTGCCGCCTTTGGGTTCCGGAGTGCGGTCAAACGCACGTTTCTCGTTGTATTTTTTGAGGCTCATGGGTTCCAATGAGTGAATGAGTGAATGAGTGA
>CBFGMV010000188.1:0-10557 GCA_965649915.1 uncultured Dyadobacter sp. | reverse complement strand
GTGAAATAGCACGCGACCGAGCACGAGAATATCGGTCCAGCCGTCGCCATCGAAATCATAGGTGAACGAGAACATGCTGTTGCTCGGCTTCTCGTCGACCGGCTGCGGCACCGGCTCGTAGAAGGCGTGCGCCTTTTTGAAGTCCGGGCCTTCGTACCAGAACGGTCCCGCGATGACGTCCATCTTGCCATCGCGATTGATGTCCGCGGCGGTGACGACGCCCGGACCCTGCTTGGCCAGGGTCAGGGTGGAGCTGTCGCCGGTGTGGATGCGGATGGCGACGTCTTTCAGGTTCAACAGGATGTCTTTGGGCTTCTGGTGGCTAACTGCGTTGATCATGCCCGGGTAACGCTTGTCCAAAAGCGAGCGCTCGGCGGGCTGCACTTCATGGAATAACCTTAGGTGTGGTGATTGCTGAAAAACTACATCTTGTGTATACTCGTTGGTCCCCTGGATAAAGCTGACCATAAAAATAAATACAGTAATGCCAAACGCTACCCCGGCAGTCGCCACCAATGTTTGACGCAGTTTCGCCCTCATGTAAGTGATGGCAATCGAAACCGATAAGGCAATATCTGATAGCTGCTTTTTCATCGCTTAGCGCTTTCATAAACGGAATTACCTATACGGAGCCCGCTCTTGATCTCGGCCCATTGGCCGCTCCTGACTCCTGCCACCACTTTCCGCTTTACAACCTCGCCTCCCGGCCCAGCGATCCAAACCGAGTCGCCGGGTAATAAATAGGTGCTTGGAATGGCCAGCGCATCCTTCGTATGCCGGATCAGGATGTTGGCTTCCACCGCGGACTGCGGAAAGAAGCCAGTAGCGTCTTCGACACGTGCTTCTACTTTGAAGCTCCGGTTTTCTTTCTGCACGACCGGTACGATTTTGCTGACAGCCGCTGTAAACTGTTTACCTTCGAATGCATCGGTTTCAAACAAAACACGCTGTCCAAGCCGCACTTTGGCTATGTCCCTTTCATCAACGAGCAGCTCCAATTTGAAATGGCCGGCGGTACCCAGCAGCAGCACAGGTTCCGTGGGTGAAGTAACTGCGCCTTCTGAGAGGTAAACACTAAAAATTCTGCCGGTGATGCTGCTAGTAAGTAGTTTACCTTCTTTGGCTTGACGGAGCTGAGCGAGCTGCGCGCTCACCGCAAGCACTTTGTCTTTTTGGTCAACTTGCAGCGCGTCATACTGGTATTGCAAACTTTTGTATTCTGCCAAACTTGCCTTCGCTTTCAGAACCTGCTGCTCAGCCTGCTGGGAAGGCACTGCCTTTTCCGCAGCCAGCTCCTGGTACTTGCCGGCTTCTTGTAGGTCATGCTCGTACTGCGCTTTGGCAAGCATTGCTTTTTGCCGCAGCTCTAACCCGCGGGCGGCACTGTCGGAAGCACTTTGCCGCGCAAGCCGAAGCTGCCGGCCAAGTATGTCGATCTGCGCATTTTGACCCGGTTCGCCCAAAACAGCGACTACCTGGCCCTTGCGCACATCCTCTCCCTGCCTGACCAGTATCTGTAAAAGACGCTCACTGGACTTGGCCTTAACCAGCTCGTATTCAGCTGGCATAATTTCACCGGACGCGTATACGGCCTCGTTGACCGGCCTTGTGGTCACCTTAGTGCTTTTGGGCTCCTTTTTACAAGCCATTAAAGTTGCGATCACACTCATGAGTAGCAGACATACCTTTTTCATACCATTAATTGCCTTGTAAGTATTCAAGTTCGACCATCTCTACCAGCATTTGTAACTTCGCAGCCAGCTGCTCGCGTTGGATTAAAGTCAGCTCATCATGGACCTGTTTCAATTGCACCATATCGATGATCCCTTTTTCCAGTTTCTTATCCGCAAGCCCGACATTCTGCTGGGCAAGCATCCGTTTTTCGTTAAGCATGGCTACCTGTTGGCTTGCCCTTGAATGCCGAAGCTTTGCGATCATAAACGACTTTGCTCCCGCTTGCGCATTCGCTTCTTGCTTAGCCACAGCCAATTTTAAATTCTCCCTTTCCCTTCTGATCTGGTAATGCATACAGCTCAGGTCGAGCAAGGGCATTGAAAAGCGCAGGCCCACGAAGCCGGAAGAAAACCATTTGGAACGGGTGATGAAGCTGAATTCACTGCCAAAACCCAGCCTACTGTATCCACTGACTACCGTAAGTTTAGGATAAAGAAAGGCCCGCGCGTGCCGTAATGAAGCGGCAGCGGTCAGCGCGGTCAGGCTGTCTTTGGCAAAATCAGGTAATCTTTGAATGCTGAATTGACTGGGTGCATCTTGCTGGTCAGCTGTCAAATCCGTGGAATCAAGCTTTATCGGCTCGGATAGCGGGTACCCCATCCAGAATTTGAGGTCCAAAAGTGATTGCTGGCAGGATGCCTGAATGCGCTCGGCGTCATCGCTAAGGTCTTTGAGAAGCGCCAGCGACTGATTGACTGCAATCTGGTCGGTTAGGCCCTTTTCAAAATTCAATTTGATCAACCGGCAGCTCTCTTCGAAATCCTGCACTCTCGCATTGGCCACATTACGCTGCTCCGCATTGAGCAGGACGCTATAATACGACATCCGCACATTTTTGGCAATCAGTTGCTGGGCCGATTGCATCTCATGGGCTTTCAATTGCTGCTCCAACATCGAAATTTTAACCTGCTGCCATGAAGAAGCATCGATCAGTGGCATCTCGGCCTGTAGCGACGCATTCCCCATCCAGGGCGTCCCTAGCCGGACCGGAATGAATGTACCTTGCGGTTGACCTGTAAGCTCTCCTGGAAATACCTGGACAGGAATTTGCCAGTAATGGTCCAGCGAGGCGGCGGCGCTTATAGTGGGTAGCAGCCTGGCTTTGGAATCCCCTGTTTCCGTAACGGCGAGCGCGCCACGATTTCGCTCTATGTCCAGCTCCTCGTTATGCTCTGTGGCATAACGCAGGCACTTTTCCAGGTTCCAGACCGGTTGCGCGCTTAACGGTTGGAACCAGCTGCCCGCGCCGATCCCTAACAGCAAAATGAATGTGGGACAAAAGTTCTTTAAGTTCATAATTAAAAGAACCAAAAGTGTAAAAATTTATTCTTCCAGTTCGATGGTCCGTTTCCAACGTTCGAGGATAATCGGGAATTCTACCAGAAGCATCTTGTATAGCGTCGCTATCTCCCCCAGCTCCTTATCGAATTGATCCTTAGTACCTCTGGCCTTTCTGACATCATCCAAGATAGAAAAAAACTGCTGATAGCGCAAGGTCATTTCACGCTCATTAAAAAGGCTGCGCATGTTTACAAAGAAAAAGCGCCGCCTCTTTCCTCCAGTGGTCCGGTAGCCTACCATACCAGTCGTCGTCAACATTTTAAGTGCATTCGAAACCGCACTTTTACTCACCTGAAAATACGCTACAATATCTTCAAATACCGCCCCTTCCTTTCCTTGCAAAAGCAAATAAGTAAAAACTCTTGCCGCTACAGGCGTCAGCCCCATATGTTCTAAGTGCCTGCTGTGCTGCTCAATCCGATCCCTGTGCTGTTCCAAACTGATAATAATTTATGGAGAAGCAAGTAAGACTATTTGGTTCTCATTTGCAAGAACCAACGGTGAATTTTTATTGAAGGAGATATTGAATTTTGTTCCCTTTCTTTGCTCTACGAGATTTGCATGCAATGAACGAAGAAATTATCAAGGAAGACCATGGATACGGCTGGATGGGTTTTGCATTGACCGGGCTGCTCGGGGCGCTGATAATGCTTACGACATACATGATGTATCTGGACGCCAGGTGGAAAGATGAGATGTCGGCGCGCTCGCCGGTTGTCTGCATGAGGATCCAGTACGGCACAAGGGGCGCGGGAACAGTAAAAAATCCTGACGAAATTTACGCCGAGTACAAAGGCAAAACCTACCACTTTGCAATGGGCAGAAAATATTATCGGAGCCTTCTTGGCGTGGATACAATTGCGGTTTATTACGATGCCGCCAGTGATCGGGCAGTGCTGCCAACTTCCGGAGAAGCTGGCCACTTCGCCCCTTTGTACATCTGGATCGGAGCTATTGGGGCCTTGCTGACCGTAGGCAGTATTTGGCAGCTGGTGAAAACGATTAGGAAGTGAATTACTTCCAGCAGAAACTAAGACCTGCGGATATTCTTGCTCTGGGCTACCATATACGAAACGAGCATAACCATATTGACCGGAATAAAGCATGCTACAATAATCATGATCGTCTTGCTCGACAGGTTTTCCACGGCGAACCCAAAAGCGATAAAGCATAAGCCAACGTAGCCCAGGTAGCTTCCTCCAAGCCTGGCTGCCTTTCTCTTATCGATGATCTGACCACCTTTGGGAATATTGCTCAACCAATTTACCCGCTCATAACGCCAAATAACGACGCCTGCGCCGATCAAAAGCACCCCTATTAATCCAAGAAACCAGTCCATCATTTCATTTTTTAACCCAGATAGCAAAAACTTAAAACCTGGTACCCACCCAGCACTAAGCATTGGGTTCTCAGACGCTGAAATCTTTGTCCATCTTAAAATGGTATTTAACGAAAACGGCCCGCCAAACCTTGGCAGGCTGTTTTATTGTTACCCTCCATTAGTGAATGGAAGCCTCCAAGGTTGCAAAAAAGGAAAATGATTCCAAGTTTCGCTGCTGAGAATTGCCGTCGTTACCTCAGGATTTCTGTCCGTAGTGCACCTTTATCGACGCCGGCATATCTTGCAACTAACCTAACAGCTATATGGGAATCCGAGCCACGCTTAAAGAGTTTCTGGTCAGTTTTCGAAACTATTGCTTTGCTGAAACCAGCAATAGTAAAGACGAGAATTACGCCGAAGGAGCACATTTACAGATGTTTATATCAATCGTCTTCGTTTATTTATGTGCACTCCCTGCCTTCCTATTCCCAGTTGCCTTCAGAATAAGCCCCCTGTTGCTTTCCTACATGAAAGCCTACTCCGGTTTGAAAATCGTTTTCGCTTTTTCCAACCTGGTTGTTCTTGGTTGGCTATCACTACAAATAACTAAAAAAGTCGCCGCAACACCTGTCGACCGAACTTGGAGTAAAGACAAACTGCGCCAATTAAGACCGATCTATTTAGCTTTCATGACATTAGGCCTGGCTCTAATGTTTGCAAGCATATATTTGAGTAGCAAAATCATCCTTTTGCTGGATGCCTGACGGGCGTTAACAATTATCTAGTTCACAGCGATAATCAGTCTAGTCGGTCCATCATCCAATTTCCCAGCTCACTTAATGCAACCGGCGAAATTGTTTGCTTGATATTTGGGTATTCCTCGGGCGAACCAGTCTCGCACTCTTGAAAAAAATGGTTAAGGTTGCGGAGTTCCGTAATGGTTACATCCCGATTGTCCGCTATGCTTAAAGCAGACTTTATTGCCGCAAGATTTCTTCGTGGAGTTACTTGCCAGTCTTTACTGTCATTTAGCGCTAAAACCGGGCAAGTAACATGATGAAAAGTTGTCGAAGGGTCGTGTTTTAGGAAGAATTGCCACCATGGCGACGAAATTACATCAACTTGTTGGCTGACAAACTGCTCACCAGACATACCGGCTGGAATTTCATCCTTTGAAATTTCGAGGCTGTTAGCATAATTAAATAGGTTAGTTTTCAATGTACTACTATCCTTCGAAGTTAAAACGATGTTGTAAAGGCCCGCGGCCTGATTCAGGGTCTTCTGGATATCTTCTCTTGACATGCCTGCCGCTTCCCTTATAACCCTACCCTGATCAAGCATTAGCGAATCACCTCGTATCCCAGGCGCAGCAAGCAGCACGACAAATGCAATATTTTTATGGCGAGCCGCAACTATGGAAGCGACCATGGCCCCTTCGCTGTGACCAATCAGGCCGATCTGACTGCTGTCTATGTCTTGCCTGGATTTTAAGTAGGTGACAGCGCTCTCCACGTCGCCACAAAAATCCAGAGAAGTCGCTTGGGAAAAATTACCTGTTGAATTGTAAATCCCCCGGTCGTCAAACCGTAAGACAGCAATTCCTTTCCTGGTAAGGTAATCCGCGATCACCAGGAATGGCTTATGTCCACCATTAACTTCTTCATTCCGGTCGTGTGGCCCGCTACCAGAGATTAAAATTACTGCCGGATAAGTTTTTTCCGCCAAACGGCGTGTCAAAGTACCTGAAAGCTGTATATCAGCAGCTGTATTGCTGAACACTATACCCTCACCGTGATATGAGAACGGCGGTCTAGGCTCCTGGGGACGTTCTTTTCCCTGAGAATTACTCGGTTTGCACCGGACCGTTAGACAGCCTAACACTATTCAAAAAACGGCAATAAGAAAACGTAAAAGTTGTTTTTGCATTCAGGAAGCCGAAAATAGACGTCAAACTTTGAAATTTAACCAAATCGAACGGTGACTTAATATGCTGTTGAAACATACAGTGCTGCGAGATTAATTCTGATCGGAGCTGGCTCTAAACGCCTCAATCCTAGAATTAAGATGGATAATCAGAAATCTAGTAACAGCTAATGTCTGAAAGACACCAAAATCCAAAGCACCCCACTTAGGAACGCCAACCCACCTGTGAGCAGTTTGTTTTTAGCCGGCCTGGGAATCTCCCGGACCGATTTGTTTTGCCTATAAGCCTCCCAATGCTGAGTCATATAAGGCCACAAATGTGCTAATAGGAGACAAAAGTAAACAAGTACTATTAAGCCGTACATCATTTTATCACTTAACATAGGCGAACGTTTATGATCTTGGTAAACAGCTGAATATAGGCATTTTTATCTTCACTTCAGCAATTTGAATTTTATGGTCCTCATATTAATCCGGTACCGTCAAGAGCATCGTGCGTTTGTAACCCTGCATTGCAAGTAGGCTGGATTGAACAAATTGATGCAATCTGCTTCAACGCAAAAAGTATCACCCTATCACTGCTACGTTCAATGCCCGGCAACTTCTCCTGGATGCCACTAATCGGGGACTGTTTTCATCGAATAATCTAAAAATGCGAGGCATATTACCGATAGCATAGACAAAAGTGCTGAAACACAAACAGCCCTGGAAAGCAAAGAAATTAAGTTTAATAATTCTGAATCAATGCGGCAGCGAGTCGCGGAAGCGGCCGTATACCCAGGTGCCGGCCACTGCGCTGGCCAGCAGCACAGCCACAACGGCTGCCCCGGTCCCAATCTGCGCAAACAAGGGCCTGGGACAAGCCCCGGTTAGCGCCCATCCCAGCCCGAACAGAAGCCGCCATATACCTGGCCTTTGTTGAATTGCTTCGGCGCAAATGTGATCGGCTCTCCATAGATGGTTTTGATGCGAAACTGCTTGCTGAGCCAAACCGAGATGATACCTGTCACTACCGCCGAGCCGATAATGCCATACATGTGAAAGGATTGCAGCCGGAACATTTTCTGAATGCGGAACCAGCTAATCAATTCTGCCTTGACGAATCCGACGCCAAACAGCACGCCGATGATCAGGTATTTGAAATTATGGTACCATTTATGCTGCAAATGCGAATCGTTGATGCAGATCGTATCCTGCGCCCGGGCCTCGAACCCGGCGGTATTCTCAATGAAAGAAGATGGCATGGATTAGCTATGTAAAATAATGAGTAGAATAAAATTGGCCATCAGAAAGCCACCGGCCATAAAGCAGATTGTCGCCACCAGAGACGGCCATTGCAGGGCGCTAAGCCCCATGATCGCATGCCCGCTCGTACAGCCGCCCGCATAGCGCGAGCCAAATCCGACCAGAAAGCCTCCGCCGACCATCATAATCAGCCTGCGGGCTGTGAGCAGCCTATCCCAGCAGTACAGCTGCGCGGGCACCATCCCCGAAAAGTCGTTGATACCATACCGAAATGCTTATTGCCTAAAATCAGCAGGGTGGGCACTGTAAGGCCGATCAGCGGACCAGCCACATACCACGGCCAGGGTCGTTTAATCACTTCCAGCATCCTTATTTCCTCCCCCCGTTTAGTGCCTGTAATACCTGGCCGTTGTCATTGTCAGCCGCAGCCGCCTGCGTGGTCGGGCATACGTAATCCGTAACTTTTACACGCCCGACTCGCTGATCGCCTTGAAACCTCCTGCGACATCGATCAGCTTATGGTAGCCGCGCGCCCGGAGAATCGAGTTGAAAATCATCGACCGGTGACCGCCTGCGCAATGCACGAGGTAAGTTTTGCTACCGTCAAGCTCTCCCAAATGCTCATTCAGGTAATCCAACGGAAGGTTTTCCGCTCTTTCCACATGCCCAGCCAGGTATTCACTGCGATTTCTCACATCCAGGACCTGCCAATCGGGATGGGCGTCCAGCAGGGCCGGTATTTCTGCGGCCTGCACCGAAGGAATGCTGTCTGTTTCCTTTCCGGCCTGCTCCCATGCCTGAAAACCGCCTGCCAAATGCCCGATGGCATTGTCATAGCCTACGCGTGCCAGCCGCGTGACCACCTCTCTCTCCCGGCCCGGCTCAGTCACCAGCAGGATCGGCTGCCGGATGTCTTCAATAAGGGCGCCTACCCATGGAGCGAAGCTACCGTCGATGCCGATGTTGATGGAATTAGGAATAAAACCTTTGGCAAATACCTCCGCCGCGCGGGTGTCCAGTACGAGCGTTCCCGGTTCTTTGGCAGCCGACTCGAATGCACCTGATAGAGCAACAAAAACTAGTATTAAGTGAAATAGTCAACAACTGGCTGGCACCTATAAAACGCCTCTAATTATCCTGATTCAGGTGGCAATTTCCGGTTGAGAACTAAGCAATTCCGTTTTAAAATGCAGTCTAATTTCGCTGAAATTCGTTAATTTTACGTCAACACAAAGACTCAATGAAATCGATTCAAAACGAGTCAAATTTCGTGGGACCCTTTTTGGGGCCCCGATTTTAGAAAGCTTCGAAATTGCGCTGGAAACGCGGTTTTCTGTAATCCCAGCGGGATCACTCGAAGTAGTAACAAAAAGCATCAAAAGCCTGCAAATCAAACGATTAGCGGGCTTTTTTCTTTTCCGGGTTAAGCCAAAAATGTTCAATTTTCCACAAATTTTTGGTGAGTAATCCGGTGAGTTCAAGAATCTGCAAATTTTACTCACCAAAATCGCTACAACTCATTGTGCAACAACCTGTTTACCACGTAAACATCTTGTGCTGATTAGGCTTGCAAGACTACTTTTGTTCAACTTTTTAACCTGAAAAAGGGTATGAAAACAAAGATCAGTCTGCTTTTCTATTTGAAGAAGCCGAAAAATTATCAAAAAGGACCTGTGCCGATTTACTTGCGGATTACCATTGAATGTAAAAGAGCGGAGTTCACTACCGGGCGCGAATGCGAGCCTGGTCGATGGAATGCGGTTGCAAGCAGAGTTACAGGCGCGAAGGAGGCTGTGAAGTCGATCAACGCCTATCTAGGCAACTTAGAACAGCAATTGCTGGACGCACATGCTGCACTGGTTCGGGATGGTGCTTTGATAACCGCAGAGACAATCAAAAACAAGTTTCTAGGCATTGGTCCTAAGCAGCGGTTATTGATGGAGGTGATTGCTGATCACAATGAGCGGATGAAGGCTTTGGTCGGACAAGAATATGCAATCGGTACATTCAACCGCTACAAAGTACTCGAACGCCATACACTCGCATTCCTGAAAGTGACCTTCAACACGACTGACTTTGACATTAGCCGGATCGATTTCGCTTTCATCGCTGACTACGAGTTTTATTTGCGCTCTATTCGTAAGATGGGCAATAATGCGGTGGTGAAGCACATGAAAATGTTTCGTAAGATCGTAAACATTTGTCTGGGTAATGGCTGGATGAACCTTGATCCATATTTGAATTTTAAAGGCAAGTTTAAAAAGGTTGATAAAGCGATCCTTACCAGAGCTGAGCTGGACTTGATGGCGAGCAAAGAATTTGCCAGTGATCGTCTCGCACAGGTTCGCGACACTTTTCTCTTTTGTTGTTTCACCGGCCTGGCTTACTCGGACATTCAGAAACTCCAACGAAGCCAGATAGCACGAGGGATCGATGGTAAGCAGTGGATTTTCAGCCAACGGACTAAAACGAATGTGAAGTCGCATATTCCTTTACTCCCCGAAGCCCTTAAAATTATCGACAAATACAAAGACCATCCTATTTGCGAGTCGCGCGGGCTGGTGCTACCTGTGCCGAGCAATCAGAAGATGAATGATTATTTGAAAGAGATTGCCGCAATCTGCGGGATTGACAAGGTTCTCACTTCACACGTAGCGAGGCATACGTTCGCCACGACTATAACTTTGCAGAATGGGGTTCCGATTGAGAGTGTTTCGAAAATGCTTGGGCATACTAACATTCGTACGACGCAAATTTATGCGAAGATCCTCGACACGAAGGTTAGTGAAGATATGCAGGCTTTGAAAGGGCGGCTTTCCAAGAACTCTGGGACGGATGGTTAGCGCTGCACCTTCTCTCTCACGACCCCTCCTGTTTGTGAGAGGGGATCGCGAGAGAGAAGGTAAAAACGGACAAAAAGGAAAATTTTATTAAGACAGTGTGTTATTCTCTCCTTGGTGATCAATTTCTGAATAGAGCCTATACCGTTTGTT
>CBFGMV010000187.1:0-10647 GCA_965649915.1 uncultured Dyadobacter sp. | reverse complement strand
GTATTGCTCGGTGCTACGCTGATCTTCACTAACCGCTCCTGGGAAGCCCCGGTGATGACGGTTTTTGCATTGGTACAAGCCTTCCTTACTTCCATGATCCTCGGGGTAGTCATTCCGGGCCTGGACGTCAAAATCGGTTCGACGCCATTCCTGTTGCTGAAAGAGGTAATGCCCGATCTGCCGGTCTATAAAATGGACCCCAATTTCATTCCCAAAGACGGTAACGGACTAAACCCCCTGTTGCAGAACTACTGGATGGTAATCCACCCCCCTACCCTGTTCTTGGGCTTTGCGAGCACGCTTATCCCGTTCTCGTTCGCGATTGCCGGTCTTTGGAATAAAAAAATCCAGGAATGGATACGCCCGGCATTGCCCTGGGCATTATTCTCCGCATTGGTTTTAGGTGTTGGTATTCTGATGGGCGCTTATTGGGCCTATGAAACGCTGAACTTCGGTAGCTACTGGAACTGGGACCCTGTTGAAAACTCTTCCATTGTACCCTGGCTCGTCCTGGTGGCAGCGGTACACGTAATGATCATCGGCAGAAGAAACGCCACTGCGCTCAAAACGTCGTTCATTCTGACCATCGCTACGTTCATCCTCATCCTTTATTCGACATTCATGACGCGTAGTGGTGTACTGGGTAATGCATCCGTACACTCGTTTACCGATCTCGGGCTTTCCGGTCAGCTGCTGATTTATCTTTTTACATTCACGATCGTTTCGGTAGGCTTGCTGGTTTACCGTTGGAAGTCACTGCCGAGCGATGAGGAAGAAGTATCGACCTATTCGCAGGAGTTCTGGATCTTTATCGGCGCGACATTACTTTGCCTTTCCGGCTTCCAGATTATCGCGACTACTTCCATCCCGGTTTATAACAAAATAGCCGAAGCATTCGGAACGGTGCTGAACATGGCGCTACCCGCCGACCAGGTGGCCCATTACAACAAATTCCAGCTCTGGTTCTTCTCGCTGATCATCGCGCTGACAGGTATCGGGCAGTATTTCTGGTGGAAACGTACCGGCAAGGGCAACCTCCAAGCATTGTACAACCCGTTGCTGGTGGCATTGCTGGCCAGCGCCGCGGTGATTACTTTCAAACAGGTGCGGGATATCCAGTATATCGTGTTGCTCACCACGGGTATCTTCGCCATTGTCGCGAATGGAAATATCCTGATTAACATCATCCGGGGGAACTACAACCTTTCCGGCGGTGCGATCACACACATTGGCGTGGCACTCATGCTGATCGGTATCCTCTTTTCTTCGGCATATACCAAAGTTGTATCGATTAACAACTCCGGGCTGATGATCTCCCGCAGCGACGAGTTTACGGCTAACGACAACAAGGAAAACAAGGAGAACATTACCCTTTGGCTTAACAAGCCGGAGAAAATGGGCGATTATATGCTTACCTGGCGCGATGTACGCGTAGAGCCGCGTCACATTCCCGGATACATTCCTAAAAGCTGGGTCGACATTGTGGAAGGCGACTTCCACGCCGTTGCATTGCGTGACATTGTTGTCAATGATAAAAAATACAACGTCAAAGGCGATACAATCGAAATTTTCCCGGAAAACTTCTATTATGAAATCGAATACCGCGAACCGTCGGGTAAGATTTTCTCATTGTTCCCACGGGTGCAGATCAACCCCCGCATGGGCGGTATCGTTTCGTCGCCGGATATTCAGCGCAAGGTCGATAAAGACTTGTACACCTACGTTTCCATGGTGACCAATCCTACCGCAGAACCGGTATGGAGCCAGACTGAAAACTTCACCGTCAACCTGCGCGACACTTTCTTCGTCAATGACTATGTAGCCGTTCTTGACAATGTCGTGCGGACGGAGCAGGTCGAAGGCGTTAAGCTGGGCGCCGGAGACGCGGCTGTGAAGGCAATTATCCGCATCCTCGATAAGGACAAGGAATTTGTCGTAACGCCGTCCTTCGTGATCCGCGACCGCATGGTTGCGCGCAAACCGGAGGTGAGCAACGAATTGGGAATGCGCATTCAGTTCCAGGAAATCAACCCGCAGACGGGCAAATTCACATTTGGTGTCAACACCACTCAGCGCGACTTCATCGTCATGAAGGCCACCGAGAAGCCATTGATTAACATTCTCTGGCTGGGGACATTTGTACTCGTGATCGGTTTTGTGATGGCAACGATTCGCAGATTCAAGGATTTCATTAAGATGAGGAACAAAGAAGCATCTCAGACGGAGCCCAGGGCGAAAGCAAAGCCAAAGGTTCAAACAGCCTGATAAACGGCTCATTTGAAATATTTTACGAAAGCGGCCCGGCTGATGATCAGCCGGGCCGCTTTTATTTTTATCCAAAAAATAAGTAAACCAACCTCTCGCTAAAGGTTTATTTGACTTACGTATACAGTCCGGTAGTTTTGAGCAACTCAATCGACCTCATTACATCATGGACAAGCCGCAACATGCCTCCCGGCGCGAATTCCTGCGCCAATCAGCCCTGCTCGCAGGTGCTGCCATTATTTCAACCCGCTCTTTCGCAAGTATTCATATTGCCAGACAAACCCGTGTAATCGTGATCGGTGCAGGCTTTGCAGGACTGGCCGCCGCCTACGCATTGAAACAGAAAGGCATTGACGTTACTGTCCTCGAATCACGGAACCGCATCGGTGGGCGGGTATTTTCGCATCTGATCGATCCCAAAGAAAACCTGACTGTCGAACTTGGCGCCGAATGGGTTGGTAACTCTCATGAGCGTGTGCGTACGTGGTGTGATACGTTTAAAATACCGCTTTTGAACAATCAGTTTGACACGCATCTTATTTACCAAAACCAATATACCAAAGCGAATGCATGGGATTTTTCGGATAACTGGAAACCGAAGTTCAAGGCATTGCTTGATGGCTACCGCACATTGAGCGACCAGCAAAAACTCCAACTGGACAGCATCGACTGGTGGCGATACCTGGTGAACAATGGCTGCGAAGGCAAAGATCTCGTCTTCCGTGAACTCCTCGACAGTACCGATTTTGGAGAAAGTATCCGCCATGTTTCCGCATTCATCGCGCTCGCCACTTTCGCCGAAAGCAGCGAAAAGAACGAAATGGACCTGAAAATGCAGGGTGGTAACGCACAGCTCGCAAAAAAGTTCGCGGAGGGCATCGGAGCAGGCAACATCCTGACCGGGCACGCCGTCAGACGCATTGAGCAAAAAGATTTGGTAAAGGTAATTTGCGAAAACGGCAAGACGTTCGAGGCCGACAAGCTTATCTGCACGATCCCGACATTCGCCATGAAAAACATTCAATGGGAGCCGGGATTACCTGACGATAAAATACAGGCAATCAACGAGCTGCAATATGCCCGTATTAATAAAAATGCGATCCTCTTTAAGAAAAGGTTTTGGAACGACGAGAGCTTCGACCTCATTACCGATCAGACGCCACATTATTTTTACCATGCGACCAAAAATCAGCCATCGCAAAAGGGCGTATTGATCTCCTACACGATAGGCGAAAAGGCCGAGCTGATTTCCGTGCAGAACGACGCCTGGCGGAAAGAAATGCTGGGTCAAACACTCAATCCGTATTTTCCAAAGGCTAAAAAACTCATCGAATCGCAAGCCAATTACTACTGGGGGACAGATAAGATCTCACAGGGTGCTTATGCGATGTACGGCCTGAATCAATGGAACACTACTCGTCCTGCATTGCAAAAGCCATTTCTACACACCTCCTTCGCGGGTGAACACCTGGCCGACTGGCAAGGGTTCATGGAAGGTGCGGTTGTCACCGGTGAAATGGCGGCGGCAGAAGTTATCGCCGTTTAAAACCGGAACCCCAGCCGCGTAAAGAAGAACGCACCATTGCTGCCCATCTGAACCGGGTCCCAGGCACCGCCCGACTCGGTGAGCGCAGGGAGCGACATATCCGGATACACGTTCAGGATGTTGCTTCCGCCGACAGACAATGAGAAGTTCTTTGTGAATTTGTAGTTCAAAGTGAGGTCCGTCTGGATTTTGGGACTGTATGTGTCGATCATATAGTCCCAATTCGCGAGCTTGATCTCCCCGAAACGGATAAAGCGGAGCATCGCACTGAACTTGCTCACCGAATAGTCGAACGTGAGATTAATCTTCGATGGCGGTGCGGATGCCAGCACAAAACGGCGCTCCCTTTCATCGAAATAAATATCTTCTTTACCAGCCAGCTTAGGTACCGTATTCACCGGACCCAGCTCCATCCAGTTGAAATTGGCAGCAACGGTCGTGCTCAGCCTTCCCGCCCCCACAGGCGTTGAATGCGCCACGATTACGTCCAGCCCTTTGGTTGTAGTATATTCCAATGCATTGGTGAAAAATTGCGCCTTCCCTACCCTGAGTGCTTTGAGCAGTTCGCCGATATCCTCGTCATCGTCGCTGAACTGGCCGGTCAGCACCACGCGGTCTTTCACTTTTACATAGTAACCGTCCACCGTAACCGACAACCCCGAAACCGGTGTGAATGTAATGCCGAGACTGGCATTTTGCGAGGTTTCTTGTTTCAGCTGCGGGATACCCAATGCTTTGGTAACCGCGCTGTTGTTGTTGGCAAGCAGCACTTCCACCGGCTGTCCGTTCACGAAATTGGTGAATGTCGAATTGAAGTACTTCTGTGCCAGCGACGGTGCCCTGAAACCTGTGCTGACCGATCCCCGCAATGCTAATGCGTCGGTCAATTTATAACGCAGGCCCAATTTCCCGTTCAATGTGCTTCCGAAGTCGCTGTAACGCTCGAACCGGCCTGCCACATCGATCAGGAATTGTTTGGTAATGTCCGCTTCGAGGTCGGCATATACACCCACATTCGACCGGCTGTGGTTGGTGACGTCGGCGGGGCTGTAACCGGGAAAACCTTGCGAGCCACCCGGAAATTGGGAATCATAATTGCGGTAAGAGGCTTCTTCCCCGGCGAAAATCTTGTAACGCTCCGTGCGGAATTCACCGCCAAATGCTATGTTCAGGCCCTGCATGATGTTTTTATAGTAACGACTCACATTCAGGTTCGTCACGTTCTGGCCCAGTTGGAAGCCGCCTGCATCGAAACTGGTTTGCGTACGCTCTCCCAACGACCTGTTCAGTGAATTTTTCACGCCGAAATGAAACTTGTTGAAACCATAAGTATTACTCAAATCGATATCCCACGATTTCCACACACCCCGAATCCCTGCCGCGACGGAGCGGTCCTTGATTTTACTGGTTATGATCGGGTCGAAGCCGTTGGGATAAATGGATGGAATATTGCGGTCATCGCCCGGGAAACGCGTCCACGCGTATGCATCGCCTTTGCGCTCGTTGAGGCCGCCAAAACTGTAAACCTGAAAATTGGCACCAACCGGTATTTTCGCGTTGTAGTAAACCGCCGCATTGCGGATTTCAGGATCGCCGTATTGCCTGCGCGCGAGGTCCGACTCGCTGTCGACCGTATTGGCACGGTTGGTATGGTCGCGTGAATTATAGTCTGCTGTAACGTTCAGAAAGCCCTTTTTTGCGATTTTGACACCGTAATTGGCATTAAAATTGTAATTCAGGCCATCGAATTTTTTATCGTCAAAACGGTATTTGGCTTTAAACATTCCGGCATTCGCATTCACGGTCAGCTGGTCTGTCGTCTCCTTCAAAACAATGTTGATCACACCCGCGATCGCGTCGGAGCCGTATTGGGCCGCCGCCCCGTCGCGCAGGATTTCGATGCGCTCGATCGCCGCCGCCGGGATTGCATTCATGTCGGTGCCGGTATTGCCCCTCCCCCTCGACCCAAAAAGATTCACCAATGCCGACTGGTGCCGGCGCTTGCCATTGATCAACACCAATGTCTGGTCCGGCCCGAGCCCCCGCAGGGAAGCCGGGTCCACATGGTCGGCGCCATCGGAGCCCGTCTGGCGATTGGAATTGAACGACGGCGCGGCGAACTGCAAAAGCTGGTTCACATCGAGCTGCCCCTGCTTGGTAGTTACTTCACGGATGTCGATCACGTCTACCGGTGCCGGCGTGTCGGTCGACGAACGGTTCAGGTTGCGGGAACCCACTACGGTCACCTGGTTCAGGATGGTCGCATCCGAAAGTGCAAAATCCTGGTTGCCAGCATCATTAACATTTCGTTCAATTCTAGTGTAGCCTACATAAGTCACCACGAGCACTGCATTTGGGTAGCCCACCATGAGGTTGTAGGCTCCTGCACCGTCTGTAATCGTGCCGTTGCTGGTCCCTTTTTCGATCACAGACGCGCCGATTAACGGTTCTCCCTTTTCATCTGTAACCTTTCCACTTACTCTAATGCCCTGTGCATGACAATAACACGAGAGGAGTGCGAAAATCCATATTGCGTATATTGATTTCATAAGATTGTAAATGAGGTGCAACATTTGCCAAATATGCAATATTCATTCACAATGAATAAATAATTCAGAATAATATTTTTCAAATCTATATTTTTACAGAATTTATTTAAACAACCGGTTACATTTAAAGAAATGTAACATTGCTACCCAAAAGCTTTTGCCAACTTCCTGCATTCCAAGCCGGTTGATATGTATCTTTGCCGGTAAAAATGTATTTTCCGTATTCTCATTTCCTATGGTTTCCGAACTGATCAAATCGGCATTAGGCCGTTTACGTATTGTTGCCTTTCTGGAAGGCGTTTCCTATCTCGTACTATTGGGCATCGCGATGCCTCTCAAATACCTTGTCGGCCTCCCTCAGGCCGTTCGTGTCGTGGGCATGGCACATGGTGTCCTATTCGTGCTTTTTGTGATCCTGCTGATCCAGGTTGCGACCGAAAAAAGCTGGTCATTCAAAAAATCAGTCTTGTCATTCGCGTCCTCGCTGGTGCCGTTCGGAACATTCTATGCTGATTCCCGCTGGTTCAGAAATTAAGTATTACCGCTTTTCATTTTCCTAATTCCTACACCCCTTAATCAAGTGCAACGTAATTTTATCCTAACCCTTTTTATTTTCTGTTTCATCATTTCCCAGAGTATCGCGCAGAAACCGAACGAAAATTATCAGTACCACATCCATTCAGCTACATCGCCTGTCCATGTCGACGGTATAGCCGACGATCAGGCCTGGGCTAGCGCTGAAACTGCCAAGGATTTTTTCATGATCACCCCGATGGATACCAGCTTTTCCCGGGCGCTGACCGACGTGAAGCTGTGCTATGACAAGCATAACCTGTACATACTGGTTGTGAACTATAAGCCCATTAAAGGCTCATTGATCGTAGAATCGCTGAAAAGAGATTTTGCATTCGGCAAGAATGACAACTTCCTGCTGTTTATGGATACCTTCGACGACAAAACCAACGGCTTTTCGTTCGGGGCCAATGCGGCAGGTGCTCCCTGGGACGGTCAGCAAGGCGACGGCGGTACGGTCGATCTGAGCTGGGACAACAAATGGGTGAGTGCCGTGAAGAACGAGGACGACAAATGGGTGTGGGAAGCAGCCATCCCGTTTAAAAGTATCCGATACAAACCCGGCATTACCCGTTGGGGGATCAATTTCAGCCGTCAGGACCTGACCATCTCCGAAAAGTCATCCTGGGCTCCCGTGCCCAGACAATTCCCATCGGCTTCACTCGCCTACACGGGCGTGCTCGTGTGGGACGTGCCGCCACCAAACCCCGGTCCGAACATTTCAGTGATCCCCTATGCCGCCATGCGCATGACCAAGGATCATCAGAAAGATCTTCCTACCAAATATAAACCGACCATCGGCGGGGATGTCAAGATCGGGCTGACACCTTCACTCAACCTCGATCTCACGGTGAACCCCGACTTCTCACAGGTCGATGTAGACGTGCAACAAACCAACCTCGATCGTTTTGAATTGTTCTTTCCCGAGCGCCGGCAATTCTTCCTTGAAAATGCCGACCTTTTTGCCAATTTCGGGTACGCTACCATCCGGCCGTTCTTTTCGAGACGCATCGGTTTGGGCGTTCCCATCCAGTTTGGCGCACGCATGAGCGGAAAGATCAATAAGAACTGGCGGATAGGCGTGCTGGATGTGCAGACGGGCTCCAACGATAGTATTACGCCTCATAACAATTATGCTGTTTTTGCATTGCAGCGGCAATTACTGGCGCGTTCGAATGTGCGGTTCATATTCGTCAATAAAGACGCAACCAATTATGCGCTCGAACGGCATTCTGCTACCAGCCGCTATAACCGCAACATTGGTGCGGAGTTTAACCTCGCGAGCGCTAAAAACATGTGGACCGGTAAAGTGATGTTTCTGAAATCGTTTACACCCGGCAAGTCTTCAGATGATTTCACACATGCGGCGGACCTCAAATTCACCAAAGCCAACTTCTCCTGGCAATGGCAGCACGAGTACGTCGGCAAGAACTACAATGCAGAAGTAGGTTATGTCCCCAATGCGGTTCGAATGGGTTATTACAAGATCAGTCCCAATGTCGCTTACCTGTTTTTTGTAAAAAACCCAAAAATCATCAGCCACGGGCCCAAACTGGTCAGCAATGTGTATTGGGACAAGAAATTCGACCGCAGCGACCGGGAATTTATCCTGTCCTATAACCTCAACTTCATCAACCGGGCCACGGTGGCGGTATGGGGTTCGAGTAATTATGTGCGCTTGTTACGTCCGTTCGACCCTACCAACCTCGGCGGGGCCACATTGGCAACCGGGAGCGAACACAATTGGAAAGCCGTGGGCTTCGACATTGTTTCAGGACCGCAAAACCGTCTTACCTACCTGGCCTCGGGCATTTTGGGCGGCTACTACCAGAATGGCAAGCGCAACAACCTGAAAGCGGAGCTCGGTTACCGCGTGCAGCCTTACGTCGCTATTACCATGGCCGGGAACTACAATGACATACGCCTGCCCGAACCCTGGAAACGTACCCAGCTCTGGCTCGTAGGTCCGCGGGTTGACGTAACGTTTACGAACAGCCTCTTCTTTACCACATTCATGCAGTACAACAATCAGGCGGACAATATCAACCTCAATGCACGTCTGCAATGGCGGTACAAGCCGGCATCCGACCTTTTTATCGTGTATACCGACAATTACCTGCCAGAGAACTTCCGGGTAAAAAACCGGGCGATCGTACTGAAATTCACCTATTGGTGGAATTTGTAAGCTTTCAATAAAAAACCTCGATGTTCCGGCTTTTAAGCTGGCTCAGTTGCTCGCTGTATTTACGTTCGGCGTCCGTTCCCAGGAACGGATTGCCACGTAAATGCAGCTTGTCCAGCTTGCGGATTTGCAAAAGTTGCATTGGGAAATCGGGGAAATTGTTTCCAGAGAGATCGAGCTCCTGCAAATTGATGAATGCGACGAGCTCCGACGGAAAGTTTGTCAGCCAGTTGTAGCCGAGATCCACAATGCGCAATTCCGTCATACGCGTAATGCGCTCGGGCAGCTTGCTGAGATGGTTATGATGGGCGTAAAATGTATGGACATGTTTCAGCTTATCGATGCGCCTAGGCAATGCGGTGAGCTGGTTATGGGATACAGCCAAATGCGTCAGTCGTTTCAGCTTTGTGATCGATTTCGGCAGGGTTTCTAATTGATTATAGTACAAATCCAACACTTGCAGCCTGCGCATTCTGCTTACACGTTTGGGTAAAACCGTCAACTCGCATTTGTAAAAATTAAGATCTCTGACCGGTTTTAGCTTTCTGAAACTCGCATTATTCAATCCTGTCATCCGGTTGTTGCCCAACCAGAGCATTTCCAGTTTCTTGCAGTTACGGGCGGCACGCGGAATGTCTGTAATGAGATTCATTTGCAGATTGAGTAATCGCAGCGATTTATTTTTGGAGATCCTGATGCTGTTATCTTGCAGTATATTCCGGCTCAGGTCGATCTGGCGCAATTTGGGCAGCCGTGCCATGTTAAGATCGACGGCTTCGATATCGTTATCGCCCAAAAACAGTTCTTCCAGGTTAGGGAAACGGTATATTACTTCCGGAATGCTCGTCAGCAAACTCTGTGCAAGCGCGAGCGTCTTCACTTTTAATGTATCCCTGGTAGCTATTGCCTCCGCCATACCCTTCACAACACTATCCCTTTTGGCCTGCGGTTCCTTCGGCACCGGCGGACGAAAATTCACATACACCACAACGGACACTTTGGCGCCCAACGTCCTCCGTGAGACAAAATCGGCAAGGTGGGGTGCAATTCGAGCGGAAACGATTGCTGCCAGCGAGTCGCCAATAGAGGAATCTTCCTGCTGCTTGCCGTTCACAATCCGCAAACCGCTGGTGACGTCCAAAATGATATAGTCGATTTTACCGTCAGCGTTTAAATACAGCGTGTTCCATGCGGTGTAGTTCGCGAACTTGTCCATTGGAAGGATTTGCTCGTAGATATTCTGAAATGCAACCTGGACGCTATGTGGCTTTTCGCGCACCGGCCCCTCAGCATTCCTGTAATCTACATCCAGTTTCCGCGCCAGTTCTTTGGGGACGTCTTTGCGTCTGAACGCCACAGGTTGGGCCGACAATGCAAAGCAGCCGGCAAGAAGAAGAATAGTTAGGAATATTTTCATGACAGGCAACATTAAGTGAGCACACAAACATAACTAAAAGATTAGTTTGTTTATTATACTTACTTATATATTTTCTACCAAGAGTAATTTTGAATGATTGAATGATTGAATGATT
>CBFGMV010000186.1:0-10771 GCA_965649915.1 uncultured Dyadobacter sp. | reverse complement strand
TTTATTTTTGCAATAAAAAACATGAAAGCACTGATTATTACAGTTCTGGCATGCCTGATCCGGCTTTCCGGCAGTGCGCAAACGCCCATAGTAAACACCATGGAAACCGAATTAAAAAAGAGAATCGCCCTGGCTTGCAAGCTGACCGACAAAGAACAGATCAAACGGATGAACGAGCTGCATCAGACCTTGTTCAAAAAGGTGTCTCAGGTAGTCGAACACCCGAATAGTTACGAACTGATATTTGAGCATGCAAACAATCCCGTGATCAGCAACATCTCCGAATTTATCAGGTTTGAGAGGCAATGCTGCCCCTGGCTGATATTCCGTTTGACATTTCAGCCCGACGAAGGCCCCGTATCTTTGGAAATGGGTGATTCGCAGGAAACCAAGCAGATGGTGTATCTCGTCATGAAACTAGACGAACTGCATAAGGCCAACCTGCATTTTCGGAAGAAGGAATAATTTCAATATTTTTATTCACAAGCCAGTACCTTGTAAAGCCCATAGCGGTGATCGTGTTCATGAGAGGAAGGCGTGTGAGAAAATGTTGCCGCTACATTAACCAGGAAAAACACGAACCTAAGACCTCATTTGAAATGCTGATAGGCGAATTGGCAAAATCAAGCGGGTTATCCCGCGACACGATCCGGTTTTACGAGAAACAGGGATTAATTGAAGTGGGCCGTAAAGAAAGACGCTTCAACAACTATAAAGAATATTCCGAAAGTACATTGCAGCGATTGCTTCAGATCCGTCGCATCAAGGGATTGGGCTTTACACTGAACGAAGTGGCGGGGCTGCTGGCGATGGTAGAATCAAATACAGCCTCATGCGCCAACATATCGGAAAAGGTGGCGGAGAAGGCCCTCTTAATCGACCAACGAATTATCGAACTGCAAGAGCTAAAAGCTTCGATGATAAATCGCGTCCGGGACTGCCTGCAAGAATCCGCGCCCGACGTCAATCGTACCAACTGCCCAATCTTAATTTCAGATTGATCAGTCTCTCTCGCGCTAAACGCAGCGCCCTCCCAAAATGTCCCGTTTCCGCCATTGAAATGCTAATCGGAACGGAGTGCCTTTACCGGATCGGTCAATGCAGCTTTGATGGCCTGATAGCTGACAGTCAGGATGGTAAGCAGGAGCGCTGCCAGTCCGGAGCCTCCAAAGATCCACCACGGAATTGTCGAACGATAATGGTATTTGGCCAGCATTTGAGTCAAAAAATAATAACTTATCGGAATTGCCATCAGGATAGCGATCGCGGTCAGGTAGACAAAGTCTTTGGCGATTAGTTTCCAGACACTCGCAATGGAGGCGCCCAGCACTTTTCGTATGCCGATCTCGCCCCGCCTTTGTTCGGCGGTAAAGGCGGCCAGCCCGAACAATCCCAGACATGATATGCAGATGGCGATGACAGCAAACAGGAACGTCAATTTCCCAACCCGGTTTTCCATCGAAAATTTTGACCCGTACTGTTCTGCTGCAAATTGAAAATCAAACACATTACCAGGTAAATGTTTGTCAAACAGCGCTTGTATTTTTGGAAGTGCGTGATTCATCCCTACATCGCCGTCGACCTTGATATACAGATAATTAGGCGCATAAGTCATGAAATAAATGGTCTGCTTCACAGGTTCGAACGGTGATTGCATGATCATATCCCGAACTACACCTACGATCTGATATTCCGAATCGTTGAAGGTGCCGTCTTTCCACCGGACCTTTTTGCCCACCGGATTGTCAAGACCCATGTATGCGGCCGCAGATTGATTGATGATGATCGCGGACGAATCGGAGACGATCTTTTCGGAAAAGTCACGCCCGGCCGTAATCTTCCAGCCAACCGTTTCTCCGTAGCTATGCGACGCCGCGATGACCGCAAACTCATCCTGATCAGCTGCCGTTTTGCCTTCCCAGTCAAACCCTCTCGCATTGGAAAGAATGTCCGTCACCGGGCCTGAGGATTGGGCCACCGAAGCGACGACACCGGATTGGAGCAGGTCATTTCTGAGTGCCTCCAGATGCCGGCTTCCCGGCGGTATCTTCACGTTCAGCAATCCGTCGTTTTCATAGCCGGCATGCCGGTTCTGCCCGAACTGGATCTGACGGAATATTCCTACCGTGCCAATGATGAGGGAAATCGAGATCGTAAACTGCAAAACGACAAGTACCTTTCTTGGCCCGGACGAAAGTCGCCCTGCCTGCCCCGAACCGGATTTCAGGATATTGACGGGTTTGAAGGAAGACAGGTATAATGCCGGGTAGCCGCCTGCAATGAGGCTGACCAGGATACAAAACAATATGCCGGCCGGTAATACATAAGGAAGGTGCAGAGCGCCATCCGACAACAGGAATTCAATTTGCTTGCCGGTGATCGCATTGAACTTCGGCAAGGCCAGCTGGACGAGCAGCAATGCAGCGACGAACGAAAAGGCTACGACGATCAAGGACTCCGAAATGAATTGAAAAACAAGTTGGGAACGCATGGAACCCACTGCCTTCCGGACACCAACTTCTCTTGCCCGCTGTTCGGAACGCGCGGTGCTCAGGTTCATGAAATTGATACAGGCCAGCAGCAAAATGAAAACAGCCACAGCCGCGAATAGCTTGACATAGTAAATTTGTCCGCCCGTATTCACACCGTTTTCCCAGGTGGAGTACAAATGCCATTGGGTCATAGGATGCAGGGAAATCGTCGGCATTGAACCTGCAAGCTTCGGATCACCATTCAGGTGTTTGAGTAAAACATTCCTGATTTTCTCCGATACTACCTCTGTGGAACTGCCTTTCCGCGTCTGGACCAGCACCTCAAATGTGTTTACCTTCCAGTTGTCTTTCAGGTCATTGACCCACTGCCTTCTTTTAACGGAGGTAAAAAGTTTCCATGGTGCTACGAACGACAGATTGTAGTAGTCGGAATTTTGTGGAAAATCCTTGAAAACGCCCGCCACGATCCCTTCCATTTCGTTGTCGACTTTCAGCATTTTACCAATGGCCTGGGCGTTGCCAAAAATAGCAGCGGCCGCAGATTCGGATAGCAGCAGATTCGAAGGGCTTGTCAGTGACGCAACGCTCCCGCTGGTCATCTGCAGGCCGAGAATTTTGGCACCATCGGGTTCCAGGAACCGGCCTTTCCTCCTGAATTTGTTCTCGCCGGAAGCCAGGTTATAATCTTCGGTGTCCCAGGATATCGCCACATTTTCAAAATCTGCTGCAAAGCTGTTCCTCAGCTCGGCGGCAAGCGGAAACGGGAGATTTGGAGAACTAACCGTATGCCCATTCTGAACGACATGTGACATCACACGACCTGCGTGCTGGTGGTTTTCATTGTTTTTGTTAAAATTCCATTCATCCCATACCCATAAAAAGATCAGGATCGCCATCGCCATTCCCAGTGCAAGTCCGGCCACATTGATCGATGTATATCCCTTGTTTTTCTGAAAACCTCTTAACGCAATTTTGAAATAGTTTTTGATCATATCCGGATTGATAAGGGCTGATGAAGTATACCCGGGCGACCGGCCGAGTACGCTGAGCTTGCGTTTGAAAAAATAGGGTCGTGAAAATTTCAAAACTTCGGTGACGTATCGTCTGCGGGCGGCACGCTCACCCAGGTCCGCAACGTCTGCCTTAAACTGCTCTTGCAAGTCGCCCTGCAACTCCTCGTGCAGCGCGGCGGGACAAGCCCATTTCAGGATGAAATCGACCCAGTGCGGGGGCGTAGGTTCTGACGCGGGTTTGGCCATGGTTCAGGATGTGAAGGATAATGGGATCGATTCCCAAAGCTGATTTCTAAGCTCCCGCATTTCGGAAAGCATGTGTTTACCAAGCATTGTAACAGTAAATATCCGCTTTCTCCTTCCGCCGCGCGCGGCTGTGGGACTACCGAGTTCGGAGCTGACAAAACCTTTCTCTTCCAGCCTGTACAAGGCCACGTGGACGCCGCTGAGGCTTACGGGCCGTTCGGTCCGGCGATTCAGCTCGGCCGCAATGGTCACACCATATGCCTCGCTCTGAAGTACGGCCACTGTCAGCAGAACGATCTCCTCAAACTCTCCCAGATAAGCTCTTGCCATTGCGTTCTACTTCCAGGGTTGATATCATTGTTGTTTGTTAAACAAATATAAAAACAAAGCTGTAAGGAACAAGCGAATGCTTTTTTTGGGACCCTCCCTGTTTGCACACCTCCGATGCCTTTTCAGGTCTGGTACGGTTTTAAAAACATAGCTCGCTCAAAAATACGTGCTATGGAAACAACAAATGATTTTAAAAGCAATGCCCCCGCCGACAGCGGACAATGGGAAAGGGATGGTCGGAATGCCAGTTTATGGAACTTCGATACCCATCCCGCCGGACCGGAAGACCGGCTTTCCACCGACGAAACCTACGACACACTCATTGTGGGTGCTGGTATCACAGGCCTCACGGCCGCATTAATGCTCCAAAAAGCCGAAAAAAAATGCATCGTCGCCGACGCGCACCACGCAGGTTTCGGTACGACCGGCGGCACCACTGCCCATATCAACACATTTGCCGATACCACTTTCGCGGAGGTTGAAAAAGCATTCAGCGAAGAAGCGGCGACGCGGTTTGCACGGGCGATCGCCCAATCGGTGGAAACCATCGACCAATTTGTGCAAACCTACAACATCGATTGCGATTTTGAATGGAAGCGCGGCTTCGTGTACGCCGAGACCGACCAGGAGGCAAAGGAGCTCGACAATCTCTACGAAAGCGCGCTCAGGGCCGGAGTGCAGGCATCCCGGACGGGAACCGTTCCCACCAGCGCTTCTTACCGCAAGGCTGTCGTCTTCGAAGGGCAGGCGCAATTTCACCCGCTCAAATACATTGGCGGGCTGCAAAAGGCCTTTGTTGCAGCGGGCGGTACTGTACTGGAAAATACACAAATCCGGGAAGTCAGTTCCACAGATACGCACCATGTCGCGGTAGCCGATAACGTCGAAATCAAGGCGAAAACGATCATTTATGCCACGCACATTCCACCGGGCGGGATCAATGTACTACATTTCCGCAACGCGCCCTACCGCAGCTATGTGATCGCCGCCACATTGAAAAACGGAGCTTACCCCCCGGATCTGGTTTACGATATGCAGGATCCCTACCATTATTTCAGGACCCACACTGTGGACGGACAACCGTATCTTATCGCCGGCGGTCATGACCACAAAACCGGCCATGGTGATCCGGAGCAGTCGTTTGCTGACCTCATTGCTTACACCTCGGAGCTGTACGAGATCGATACCGTGGTGACACGGTGGTCGGCACAATACTATGTGCCCGCCGATGGTTTGCCGTATATCGGCCACCTGCCCGGCGCTTCGGCGGGTATTTATGCGGCGACCGGTTTCAATGGGAACGGGATGATACTGGGAACCGTTTCCGCAAGGGTGCTGAGCGACCTCATCCTGACGGGCGAAAGCGAGTACAAAGACCTCTTCGATCCTGCGAGGATCAAACCGATTGCCGGATTTGCGGAGGTGGTGAAGGAAAATGCAGATGTGGTCAAAAAATTCGTCGGTGACCGGTTCGGGATCGATGAAATAGGCTCTTTCTCCGAAGTTCCCTCAGATAGCGGGGCGATCGTGGAGTATCAAGGCGAAAAACTCGCTATTTACCGCGACAAACAAGGTGAAGTATACGCACTGGATCCCGTGTGCACCCATGCCAAATGCATTGTGCAATGGAACAATGCGGAAAAAAGCTGGGATTGCCCATGCCACGGAGCCCGTTTCGATTGCCAGGGCAAGGTACTGACGGGTCCCGCAAGGGCGGATTTGGATAAAATAAATGTAACAGCATCAAGAAAAGAATAAATCATGCAAGTGCGCTAGCGACACGCCGGTCCGGCACCAGCCGGATCAGGGTTCGCTGTCGTAAGGAGTTTTTGAACGGCCGCCACGACATCGCCAGGCGCGGGATATGGGATCATTTCCGCATACAGACGCCGGGCGACGTCGCGGATGATGGTATTCCGGCTTTGCAAATGTGCAGGGACCGAAAAAGGCAACGATTCGTGCGGGCTTTTCCAGGGACTATGCTGGGGATTGGTCTGTGCATACAAAACGACCACAGGCGTTTGCATAGCGGCTGCAATATGGATCGTGCCGGTATTCACCGAGACGACACATGCTGCTTCACCGATCAATGCAATGAATTCACCCAGTGAAAATAACCCGGCCACGGACCTCGCGCCGCATCCGATGCCCCCGGCGATGGCGTCCGCATCCGCTTGCTCCGCGGCCGATCCGGAAACCAGCAACGGTAATCCATACCGGGCCGCTAAAAGCCGCCCGGTTTCAATCCAGAGGCTCAGCGGATATCGTCGCTTTTCCTCCGAAACGCCGGGATGGAGTACCATGTACGGCAGGTTGCTTTCAGTGGAAATTGCCGCCATTTTTTCCCTCCATTCGATTGCCGACGCGGTATGTTGGGTCAATAAGAGCCGGTTATCGGCAACAGCAGCGCCCATTGCCTTCACCAGTCCGAGGTCGCGCTCCACCTGATGCGTAATGTGTTCGTACGGTTCATCGTCGGGGAGCCAGGTGGTAAGCAGCTCGTAAGGGTTTTCCCGCGCGTAAGCGACGCGTACCGGAATGCCCGCCATATACGCGAGCATGGCAGCCGGAAACGCACTCTGGCTATACACCGTGAAAATAACCACCGCGTCAAAATGCATGGAGGCGATTTCGCCGGCTAGGCCGGAGAGATCGTAAACTTGCCCACCCGTTGACCTGACCCACGGCAGGTCCGCTGTGATCAGCCCGTCGATGCAGGCCAGGTAGGGCACGATCATGGCGCCGGCCTTGGAGGTAAGTAACGTAATACGACTGCCAAAAGTCTCTTTTAATGCACGCATAGCAGGCGACGACATGATCACATCGCCCATATTGTCGGCCCGGATACACAGCACATTCCGGAAGGGCTGGCGTTCAGTCATTCTCGGCGATCGTTTGGGAAGTAATGTAATCGGCGGCGTCCTTGAAATAACGGGTGGTATAATGGGGAACCCGTTCCGGGCCTTCCAGCCATTCCGTCTCGTTTCCATTGTCGATCAGGACAGTTTGGCAACCGGCCCGGTTTCCTGCCTCCACGTCATTGAGTATATCCCCGATCATCCAGGAATGTTTCAGGTCAATCCGCAGGTCCACGGCTGCCTGCATCAGCAGACCTGGTTCCGGTTTGCGGCATTCGCACGATTTTCCGTCCGTCGCCGGCAAATGCGGGCAACAGTAGAACCCCGAAAGGATCAATCCGTTTTCAGCAAAAATATCCTCGAAATAACGGATCAATGCATCCAGTTCGGTCTTCGAAAACAAACCCATGGAAAGGCCCGGCTGGTTGGAAACAATTACCAGCCGGTAGCCATCAGCCTGCAAAGTCCGCAGCCCTTCAAAAACATCCGGCTCAAATACTACTTTGGACGGATCTACATTGTAAGGCTCGTCTTTGATCAGTGTGCCATCCTTATCCAAAAAAACGGCCCTATTGACGTGGAAGTGCATATGCTCTCGTTCTGTTGCGGTATTCGGCGTGCACCATGCCGCCTGCATTTCTCATCTGATGCATGTATAGCGCCGGCCTCGACTGCATGCGGTGACCGATCCGATGGTACAGCTGGTCGGCTTTTTCGGCGACATATGACCAGGTAAAATGCGCGTTGACACGTTTCAATGCATTTCGGCATAATGCTTTGTACCGGTCGGGGCATGCAATTCCTTCCCTGACGGCCCGCGCCAATGCCTGCGGGTCATGCGGCGGCACCAGAAAGCCCGTTTCACCATCTTTCACCGTGTATTTGATGCCGCCCACAGCCGAGCCGATGACCGGGGTCCCGCACGCCATCGCTTCGAGCGGTGTAATGCCGAAGGGCTCATACCAGGGCGTTGAAATAAAGAAGTCGGCCGCCTGATAGTATTGTTTGAGCTGCTGCCGGTTCCTGCGTCCGGTAAATTCGACCTGTGCAAGCACACCTTCGGCCTCGGCAATAGCACGCAGTCGCCTGAATTCTTGGTCTTTCTCAAAATCAGGCACCTCGTCCGACCCGCCTACGACGAGCAGTCGCAGCCTGGGTACATCTCGCAGGTAGGCCAGCGAACGGATCACATTGTCGATGCCCTTGCGCGGCACTACCCTGCCCAATTGCAGCAGCACCAGTTCATCCTTCGCCAGGCCCAGTTGTTTGCGCGCTGCCGCCTTCACCATCGGGTGGAACTCCTCGGCACTGAAACCGCAGGGAATGATGGTAATCCGCGATGGATCGGCACAATAATGCTCAATGAGGTCCTGCTTGTCCTGAGGACATTCGGCGATGATATAGTCGGAATCGTCCACGATCATCTGTTCAATGTCGAGGCGCTCTTCCGGAAATGCATCCCTTTCCTTCTGATGGATCCTGCGGATCTTGCCCAGGGCGTGAAATGTAATCACATAGGGAATTCCTAGCCGCTGCTTTACCCGCGACGCAACAAGGCCCGACATAAAGAAATTGGCATGTATCAGCTCATAGTCCATTTGAAACTGCCCGATAAAGCGGATCATGTTCCTGCCGAATTCGTCCATGAAACCGAGCAGCTGTTCTTTGGGAACCTCTGCCGCCGGACCGGCTTCTACATGGACCACGCGGATACCCGGCAGCCAGGAAACAATTTCAGGAAGATCCTCACTGTCCTTCCGGGTAAAAATGTCGATCAGGTATCCCAGCCTGGCGAGCGATTTACAAAGCTCGGCCACGTACACGTTTTGTCCGCCGCTATCGACTCCGCCCAATACAGCCAGCGGAGAGGCATGCTCACTGATAAATGCTATTTTTCTTTTCATGATGCGTGTATTGAATAGTTTGTCTGAAAGTGTTTTCCCAATCCGTCGCGAACCGGGCAATGCTGAATTTATCCGTGGCGACTTCGCGGGCCCGCTCACCGAGCTGCCTGGCCCAGGCGGGATCCGCAATGAGCGCATGCATGCCTTCGATGAGGCGGTCGATATGGGTATCGATCAATCCGGATTCGCGGTCTTTGATCACCGTTACATATTCGGTGGTGGCCAGCGCTACCACGGGCATGCCGGTCATCATGGCCTCGCACACCGCCAATCCGAAACTGGTGTAACGGATCGGGTTAAAGAAGAAGCGGTAATGACTGATAAACTCCGGCAACTGCGGATTGAGCACCTCTCCCAGCCCGCCCGATTCCAGGGTCCCCATGCCTACGAGATCCAGCGGAACGTGCTTACGGACTTCTTCGAAAACATCCCAGCCTGTTATTCGGCCGCGTTGCTCGATGTGATTGATCACCACAATACCCCTCGGGATATCGCCGCGGTAGGACACCGCCGGAATGCAGACACCATGCTCGATCACACGCACATGGCGTGAGCCCCCATTGTCCCACATAAGCTTGTTGAAATGGGTCACATGTACCATCGTAACGGCCGGATCGGTCATGACGTGGCGGCTGTTGGTAGGATGCTGCTCGGGCGTGTTGTGCTCTACGTATACGCGGGGGAGTTCTTTCTGCCATCCAGCCAGGATATCGTGCTGGTCGATCAGGTAATTCCGCTCCGATTGGAATAAAATGCAGTCGAACTCCATGTTGCGGACGTCCGTTGCATTCACTTCAATCACATTCGGACCGAAAGGGAATGTCTCGCCCCGGCCGTAGTAGCCCTCCGAGCGGGTGTCGTTGACGGGGATAAAAATGTCGTAATTTCCTTGTGAAAGGTAGTAAAGATAACTTCCGTGGATATGCCAGGTAAAAACTCTTAACCGGCCCCTGCTGGTCCCGTCCATGCTGCGTGATTTAGGTTGAAACAGGCGCCCCCCTGTCAAAAACAGTGCCATCCCCGAGAACCGCTTTCCTGTGTCTCAGGCTTTTGGGCGGGTCCTGGGACATAATGCGGAGAAGCGCTTCTAAACGCAACGTATAGCGCAGGTTACCCCCGATTGCAGCATGGAAGAATATCCACAGGTTGGGCTTAGCCCTGTTTTGGTTTTCAAAACTCCTCCCGGGCAAAAAAACAGCTTCCCTCCCGCGTATGTATATGCGTGTGTACAACGGAACGCGTGCGAGCCTTCGGCCGTCTCATTCGATGCTTTTTTAATTCCGGAGGGATGTGGGTACTGGCATGGTAGTTGTGCCGCGTCGCCTGCATTTTACAAACCGCACGTCTGGCCTATGTATATACTTGGAATCAATGCAGCGTTTCATGATACCGCTGCTGCGCTGGTAAAAGATGGTAAGATCATCGCTGCTGCCGAAGAGGAGCGTTTTACCCACATCAAACATGGCAAGCGCCCATTGCCGTTCTCCACCTGGGAACTGCCTTTCCACGCCATCGACTATTGCCTCAAAACCGCAGGCATTACCCTGGGTGATGTCGATCGCATTGCTTATTCATTCGATCCGGAGGGGGTTACCGAGGCTTCGGTGTATGAAAGTGTGCCTGATGAAGACGGTGATGTGCTGTCAGCACCGGATGTGTACCAGGGCTGGGACACGCTTTTCCTTAATTACATCCGTAAAGCGCCCGAACAACTCCGCGACGGCTATCCGCACCATTTACAGAAACGGTTGGCTGATGGCGGCGATCTGAGCGACAAATGGGAGTTTGTGAACCACCATATCGCACACGCGGCAAGCGCCTTTTTTCCTTCGCCATTCGATGAAGCAGCTGTGCTGACCCTCGACGGACGCGGTGAGAAAGCGACTACGGGTTATTTTATTGGCAAAAACAATTCACTCGTCCAGATA
>CBFGMV010000185.1:0-11137 GCA_965649915.1 uncultured Dyadobacter sp. | reverse complement strand
TGCATCATATCGTATGCCAGGTCATCGATCACGCCCTGTATCCAACTCTCTTCGGCGTCTATAAAGATCCGTACGCTCAACTCATGTGCGTGCCGGCAGAGGCGCTCCACGCGCTGCGTTGCGCGCCTGTAAGCGGCCTGCTCTTCTTCCGAGAGGGGATCTTTGCGTTGTACTTTCTCGAGAAGGTCTGAGGAAGCGACCCCGGTTATTTTGAAAACAGAAAATGGAATGGTCCCGGAGTCTGCCGCCTTGTCGATCGTTTTCAGGATTTCGGTGGCGGTAATATCGAAGCTGCTCTCTTTATCTTCCCCTTCAACGGAATAATCCAGTATCGTGCCGATACCCGACTGGCCCAGGGAGGCGATCGTCGGATTGCAGTCGTTAATCGTCTCACCGCCACAGAATTGTTCAAAAATCGTGACTCGAATGAGATTTTTTATAGGTAAGTTAAGTTTTAGTGCGAGCTTTATAAAAAAAGTGCCTAAATTTACCACTCGAGCCTGATTCATAAGGCTGAATAACCAGTATGTCTTCCTTAGTTTAGCGTCTGATTTGGAGGCAAAGGCAACGGAAGTATCTTCAAAAAATACAGGTATTTGGTCTTTTGGTGACGGATATGCCATTTTGGATGTACGTTTTTCCTGAGCGACTGTTTAACAATTGATTATAAAAACACAGGAAGAAAGTAATACACGTTAAGAAGTTGATTGACTTTTACGGCATCAAATGTACGTCAATCCAAGAAATACGCATAATACCGGATCAAAATATTACAATTATCAATTTTTTTAAAGGACAAGTTTTTGAGTATGAATGCTTCTCTAGATATCCTTCCGCTTAGCAGTTGGATCAATACCGAAGGAAAGCCTTTGGTAATCGCCGGGCCTTGCAGCGCAGAGACCGAGGAACAAATGTTAGAAACCGCAACCCAGATCAAAGAGGAAGGATTTGCGCACGTGATCCGTGCGGGAGTTTGGAAACCGAGGACTCGTCCAGGCAGCTTTGAAGGTATGGGAGAGGCGGCTTTGCCATGGTTGCAGGCTGTAAAGCAGCAAACCGGGTTGCCCGTAGCTGTGGAGGTTGCTACGCCTCAGCACATCGAACTGGCGTTGAAATATGGAGTTGATATTCTCTGGGTAGGTGCCCGTACAACGGTTAACCCATTCAATGTTCAGGAACTTGCCGACGCATTGAAAGGAATTGACGTACCTGTTCTGGTAAAAAACCCTGTAAACCCTGACCTGCAACTGTGGGTAGGTGCCCTGGAACGTCTGAACCAGGCTGGCGTGAAGAAACTGGGTGCGATCCACCGCGGTTTCTCCAATGCACAGGAAACTAAATTCCGTAACTCTCCGATGTGGAATATCGCGATCGAACTGAAAACGATTTTCCCACAGCTACCGGTTATCGGCGACCCAAGCCACATGGCTGGTAAGCGTGCATACCTGTACGAGATCGCACAGCGCGCGCTTGACCTGCACTACGACGGTCTCATCATCGAATCACACCGTGATCCGGACAAAGCATGGTCCGACGCGGCTCAGCAATTGACCCCAGCTGCATTGGGACAAATGCTGCATGATCTGCACGTTCGCAAAGAATCTTACGGCAGCGATTACGCATCACAGCTTGAAATTATCCGAGGCAAAATCGATAACCTGGACCGTGAGTTGCTGGAAACATTGGCAAATCGCATGGCTTTGGTTGAGAAGCTGGCAGAATACAAACGTGATAACAACGTAGCTGCTTACCAGGTAGACCGTTTCCGTGAAGTTCTGGAAACCCGTGCCGGATGGGGAAGAAGCATGAATCTGTATCCAAATCTGGTGGACGAGCTTTTCAAACTCGTTCATATGGAATCGATCCGCAAGCAAACCGAGGTGATGAACCAGGTGAACGCATAAGTCAGGATTGATCATAAATACGAAAGCCGCTCAGCAATGGGCGGCTTTCTGCTTTTAAGCTAAATATGTTTTTAAATCCCTTTCTCTTTTAAAACCCGGGAGACTTCTCTTGCCCAGATTTTGTAGGCGTTGGTATTCAAATGCTTTTTGTCGACGGAAAATTCGGTGCGGAGGCCGGTGGAATCGGAAACGTAGCGGTTGAGGTCGATACAAGTGATATTATTTTGTTTACAAAAAGTAATGAGAAAGGTGTTCAACGCGTCGACTTCCTTTTTGCTGGACGGATCGTTGCGTTCATAAATGGTGAGCGTTACCACCGGGGTAATGCCATTTTGCATGAGCATCACAAGCATTGTCCTAAAATTAGCCTGAATCTTTTCCTGTGCAACGCCGAGCGTGATGTCGTTAATGCCGCCTTTGATGAAGCAAACTCTCGGATGCAAATCGATAACGTGCGTCTGGATCAGTTGGAGAAAATGATAGGTAGCCTGTCCGGGCAGTGCATTGTTCATAACATCCGTTCTGCCCAGCAGCTCCACCCATTTGCCTTGGGCGGTAATGGAGTTGCCGTACATGACGATCGTCGGGTTACCTCGGAGCCGTACGAAACGCTGGGCAATCTTGTCGCGGTAGACGTAGCCAAGGACCAAAAACGTTGCGATCAGAAACGCATTCAATGCAAGCGAGAAAACCAGTAGCCTTTGCTTTTTCATTTGGAATATAAATCGTAGGCTGTCTCGCCGAGATTGAAGCATCGGCGGCAACGGGCCTCGTACAGGTCCGTCTCACCGAGGAGCACGCGCTCATTCGAGGGCGACAGCCGGTAGGAATGCGAAGCAACCTCCCCACACACCATGCATACGGCGTGAACTTTGGTGACATATTCCGCAATGGCGATCAGTTGGGGCATGCAGCCAAAGGGTTTACCCATATAGTCCATATCCAGGCCCGCAATGATTACGCGCTTGCCCGCATTGGCCAGCTGGTTGCATATTTCCACGATCCCTTCATCGAAAAACTGCGCTTCGTCGAAGCCCACGACCTCGCAATTTTGCGCCAGGTCTGATATTTGCTGCGACGATTGTACGGGTATGGAAGGGATTGAATTGTCATTATGGGAAACAATGTTCTCGTCGTGGTATCGTTTATCGAGAGCAGGTTTGAAAATCTGTATTCTTTGCCGGGCAATTTTCGCGCGGTTGAGTCTGCGGATGAGTTCTTCGGTTTTTCCGGAAAACATCGAGCCGCAAATGACTTCGATCCAGCCGGTCCGGGGATTTTGATTTTCTCTTCTGTGGGATGGTTCTACAAACATATTTTGGTGCCCAACCGACCCATTGAAAGGTCGATTTTTATTTTATATTTACAAATCAAACATATTTTTCCCAACACATCGTTACCAAAAGCTCTTATTCGTTATGCCGGATAATTTGAATTCAATCGCACTCAACCAGTACTCAGCACGGTTCACGACGACGGTTTTGAACGAAGTGTACAGGTCGCAGGACGTCATTACCGGTGCCGGATTATTAAAACTGACACCCGTAAGACAGGTCAACCTGGGTATTCTTAATCGCCTGTTCGAAGAATGGAAAAGCAATGCCGAAGCCTTCCGCAGTCCTTATTTCGATTTTTCCAATGACGAAGTAAAAAGCGCGCTGGAAGAATTTATGAACACGGCTTCCCAACATATCGCGGTGCGCAGAGCCGATCTGGAACCATTGCTGTCCGAGTCGGTAAAGGAGTCATTAACACTGCTGCTGGCACCTGCCGCTTATTTCGAAGGCAAGATCAGGGCTGTCGCCGACGCGGAGTTTACCCACGCGAAAGCCGAACAGCTTGTAAAATATACACATATCCACCGTGGCATAGCGGAAGCGCTTCTGGCACGGCTTACCGATAGCGGATCAGATTCCGTGTATCAGACCCAGGCGGTGAGCTGGCTCTATGAGTTCAAGGACAACGCCGATCTGATCGATGATACCGAGGAGCATCTGTTGCAGCTATCCGAAATATTCCCGGTCAATCTGAGTGAATTAAAAATAGAAGACAGCAGCAAGAGCGTTCAGCATACACACAAGCATGAGTCATTCTTTGATTCGGCTTTCAGCGCGCTCGAACCCAGTACGGCGCGTCCGGCCGCACCCCGTGCAGAACCGGCATCGGCGGTCATCAGTGAAATCGTTGCAAAGGCCAATGCGGGAGGCGAAAGAGATTCTCTTAACAACCGTTTCAAAGTCGAACTGCCTAAACCATCGGATGATAAGGCATATGGAAGTGTGCCTCTGAAAGTGGACAATATTGCGGGCTCGATTCCTTTGGGTCAGCGCTTCATGTTTGTCAATCAGCTTTTCGATCGCAACAGTGAGCATTTCGACAAGGCGATCTATGAATTGGACAGAGTGAAAAGCTTTGAGGAGGCGGAAAACCTGATCTGGCACCGCTATGCTTCCAAGTATGCCTGGGATGTAAACGGAGAGGCGGTGACCGCATTGCTTGCGATCGTGAAGCGGAAATTTGCTTAAAAACATTAAATATTGAGTCGAATGCGCCGGAGGGAAACTTTTGGCGCATTTCCTTTATTCTACAATCCGCTGGAACATCGTTCGTGCTTTCTGTAATTCATTGGCGTCGAGGCAAAGCAGCTCTTTTTGTTCTTTGGCAAAATCGACCAGCCGCTCGGTAGGCATGTTTCCTACCAGATCGTCCTGTGCCATGGGGCAGCCGCCGTAACCCAGCAATGCGCCGTCGAAGCGACGACAGCCGGCGTCGTAAGCAGCCTGTATTTTCAATTTCCAATCGTCCGGTCGCGTGTGAAAATGTGCTCCGAATTCGAGTTCAGGATAATGTGGTAGCAATGCAGTGAACAGCCAACCGATGTCGCTGATCTGCGCCACGCCAACGGTATCAGCCAGCGAGAATGTACTTACACCCAGTTTTGAGATTTTCTCAACCCATTCCATCACAATCTCCGGCGACCAGGCATCGCCATAAGGATTTCCAAAACCCATCGAAATATAGATTACCAGCTCTTTTTTGTGGTTTTTGGCCAAATCGGCAATGCGTTTCACACGTTCAAACGACTCCGCGATACCGGCCTGGGTATTCCGGATTTGAAATGTTTCTGAAACCGAGAAGGGATAGCCAATATAACCGATCTGTTCAAACGCGCAGGCATCGATCGCGCCACGCTCGTTAGCCACAATAGCGAGCAGCCCCGTGTTGCTGTCCGATAGTTCAAGCCTTTCGACGATCCAGGCGGTGTCGCGCATTTGCGGCATAGCTTTCGGTGATACAAAGCTTCCGAAGTCAATCGTGTCAAAACCGACACGGATGAGCTGGTTCAGATATTCCAGTTTGATCTCCGACGGGATGAAGGGATGAAAGCCTTGCCAGGCGTCGCGGGGGCATTCGATGAGCTTCATAATTCAGTGATTGACTTGGTTGGCGGTGTGATGAGTTAATGAGTTAATGAGTGAATGAGTTAATGAGTTAATGAGTGAGTAACGGAGGTTTATAACAACAAAGACTGCGATCAGGTAGTTCTTCTAAGCTACTTGGTCGCAGTCTTTGTTGCTGTATTATTTCTGTTGTTACACCCCTAGCGGGATTATTCCTTATTTCCCCGTTCGTTTTTGCTACCAAGGTTGCATCGCTACGCGATTTTGGGTCCTCACCCGGCGGATAGCCAATACTTCACTATCCGCTCTTTTCTGCTACGTCATAATGCCGTCAGGCATGTAATCCTGGTAGAGAATCAGGATGTTAAACCCGTCAAATGCCCTTGGTATGTAACAACAAGTACGCGATCCTGATACATTATTTCAAAATCGGAGCGAGGTCCGCTTCGTTTTCACCCAGCCAGGCGGTGATTTCTTCCACGATCTGACGGATGCCGATTTTGGGTTCCCATCCTGTCAATGCGGTTACCCGGGTGTTGTCGGTGACGTACAGGCGAATGTCTGCTGTCCTGTTTTCGGGAACTACTTTAATGGGAATGGTTTTACCGGTCACTTCCTGGCAGATTTTGGTCAGTTCCTGCAAGGAAGCGCTGCTTTGTAAACCGCCTCCTGCATTCAGGATTTCGCCGTTGACCTTGTCGAGGTTATGCAGTTGCCAGTCGATCAGATTGTACAGATCAGCTACGTGCAGCATATCGCGGATCTGCTTCCCCGTGCCACCATAACCAAAGTAGCCGAGCTGTTGTTCGAAATAATGCTTGGCGATCCAGAGCACCATCACGCCCTGATCCACCTTCCCCATTTGCCATGGACCGGTGATTACACCGCAGCGATTGATGACTGTTTTAAGGTTATAAAACTCGTTATACTCCTGGATGATCAGTTCCGAAGCCAGCTTGGTAGTGCCATACAACGATCGTGCGCCGTTCAGCGGGAAGTCTTCTGCAATACCTTTCGACGAAACCCCCGGCACAGGTTGCTCATCCGATAATGCGAAACGTGTCTCTTCTTCGACAAAATTCAATGTCTCGATCGTTTTGATCGGATAAACACGGCTGGTAGAGAGGAAAATAAAAGCCGCCTTGTGTTTCAATGCATAATTGAGACAGTTGACAGTCCCTACCAGGTTAGTGTTGATCAGGTAGTCGGGTGTGCCGTCCAATCCAGCCAGTACCGAAGGCTCTGCCGAGGCTTCGATCACCGTGTCGACGGCCGGAATAGCATCAAAATCTTCCTTGTTCCGTATGTCCCCGTGGACAAACTCCACGCCAGCCCTTTTCAGTCTCGGGATATTCAGTTCAGACCCTCTTCTTTTCAGGTTGTCCAGGGCGTAAACCTGGTAATCAGGATAGTTTGTTTTTAAAGCAATGGCCAGCGAAGAGCCAACGAAACCGGCTCCACCGGTGATCAGAATTTTCATAAAGGTGAGTGGAAATGTGTGGTACCTATAAAAAACCAAAGTTAGGGGATTCGTAGAAACAGGCACTCATGCATTAAATAAATAGCATTTGATTCTTTTGAGAATTAATTAAATATTTTGAATAAAATAATTAATTCGTCAGATGAAGTATGTAACTTATGTTCACATCTTTTGGTACAAAGCCCCGGTACTGCAACAAGTCAACTGCCTAATAACGTATTGAATAAAAATCAACCGCGTAGATGCGTATTTTTACCATTGTCTTATTTTTTATTGCCTGTGTATCATGGAGTTCCCATGCGCAGGACATTCTGGCTGGCACGTCATCGGCCAGGGAAGCTGCGCCTTATCCGGTATCGCTTTACAAAAAGGCGACCGATCAGTCTCAGAACCTTTATAACGGAAGGCAATATTTCGTTTACGATGCGCGCATGGATGAACACCAGTTCCTTAAACAGCGTCGCTGGCTGAATGGAATGGTGCTATATGACGGGCAGCAGTTCGATAGCATTCCCATGCTCTACGATATCTTCAAGGACGAAGTCGTGATCCGGCACTTCAATGGGGATCACGTCCTGCTGCAAACGGTCAAAGTAGATTCCTTTATCATCGACAACCATCATTTTGCCCGATTGGAGTCGGGAAAGGATGTCAATCCGCAAATGCGTACCGGGTTTTATGACGTGATATACGGCGGAAAATCCAGGACAATCGTGCGCAGGACCAAGCAGCGGCAGGAGAAAATTGTTGATAAAAGAGTAATCGCCTACTACCCTGAAAAGAACTTTTTCTATGTGTTCAAAAACGGTCGGTACCATTCGGTCCATACGAAGAGATCGGCCCTGGATTTGTTTCCGGAACACAAGCGGGAGTTACGCAGGGTGTTGCGGGAGAATAAGATCAAATTCCGGAAGAACCGGGAAATGGCCATTACCAGGATGGTCTCAACCCATGACGAGCTAGCCAACCCATGAGAATACTTTTACCCTTAGCCCTTTTCATCTGCTGCCTTTTTAACGCCCATTCTTCAATGGGCCAGAATGTCCCTGAAAAGAAGATCAGCATGCGGCTCGATTCGGCCAGGTTCGACCAGTTCGTAAAGCAGGTCGAATCGCAGACCGGCTACTACTTCTACTATGATGCGCCCCGGTTCGATAGCCTCACCCTGGACCTGAACGTGCAGAATTTGTCGCTTCGCGAAGTGCTCGACCAGGTTTTCAGGGGCTCGGAGTTCGAATATGCGATCGATGGGCAAAAGAGGATCTTCATTACCCAGGGACAGAAAATCATCACGCAGCTGACACCCGGGTTGTTCAATCCCGACAGGGCAGGGGAAACGGATACGATTGCCTACGCAGGTCCGGAAAGCGACATCAAAGAAAAATTGCTGTCCACGGCAGAAAGTAAAGTGCATGAGATCGGTATCAAAAAACACAGGATCACACCAGGGAATTCGACCATTACCGGTTATGTACGGAACGCGGTTACTGGTGAGCCGGTGATCGGAGCGGCCGTTTTTATCAATTCGCCATCCATTGGTGTAACCACCGATGCCCTCGGGCAATATGCGCTGACCATCCCGCGTGGTAAACAGTCTGTTCGCATTAAGAGCACCGGTATGCGGGAGACTCAGCGACAGGTTATTCTCTATTCCGACGGCAAGCTGGATATCGAAATGCGGGAAAGTGTGATCGCATTGAAAGAGGTTTCGGTGAAAGCGGGAATGGACCGGAATGTGGTGGGTACGCAAATGGGTACTGTAAAGCTCACGATCAAAAATCTGAAACAGGTGCCGACCGTTTTTGGAGAGACCGACCTCTTGCGGACGGTGCTGACATTACCGGGGATAAAGTCCGTAGGCGAGAACAGCACCGGATTGAACGTCCGTGGCGGCTCCGTGGACCAGAACCTTATCCAGTACAACGACGCGGTTATTTACAACCCTTCACACCTTTTCGGTTTTTTCTCTGCATTCAATCCCGATGTTGTGAAGGATGTCGAACTGTATAAAAGCACGATTCCGTCCAAGTTTGGTGGCAGGCTTGCCTCGGTGCTGGACATTAACAGCCGGGACGGAAACAAGAAGAAATTTGTGGCATCCGGAGGGATCGGGCTCGTAACGGGCCGTCTGACCCTCGAAGGCCCGCTTGTAAAGGATAAGACGTCTTTCTTGCTCGGCGGACGATCGACCTATTCGAACTGGGTGATCAAAGCATTGGACAATGAGAATTACAACAAAAGCTCGGCGTCATTCTACGATGTGAATCTTCACATAAGCCATGAAATCAATGAAAAGAACAGCTTGTTCCTGACAGGCTATGTCAGCGATGACCGTTTCAGGCTTTACGGAGACACCTTGTATAGCTATCAGAATCAGCTGGGCTCCATTAAATGGAAGCACACCTTTAATTCCCGGTTGTATGGCGTACTCACGGCCGCGCATAGCAAGTACCAGTATGCAATGGAAGCCGAAGGGTTGCCCCTTAATTCATTTGATCTGAAATTTGACATTAACCAATCCAACTTCAAGGCGGATTTCAGCTATGTACTGCATCCGAAGCATACATTGGAATTCGGTCTCAGCAGCATCTATTACAAGCTGCACCCCGGCTCTTTCCAGCCTCGCGGGAGCGAATCGCTGATCCTGCCCGATCGCCTGGAAGCAGAGCAGGCGACTGAAAGTGCATTGTACCTGGAAGATAAATTCGAGGTAAGTCCACGCTTGTCGATTTCTGCGGGCATTCGCTATTCTTTTTTTCAATACCTCGGGCCGAAGACGGTCAACACTTACCTACCCGGCTTTCCCATCGACTACATTTACCAGGAGGGCGTTCAGGAGTATAAATCAGGGAAGAAGATCAAATCCTATGGCGGACCCGAATATCGGGCCTCTGTTCGCTATAGTGTCCTGGATAACCTGTCGCTGAAAGTCAGCTACAACACGCTGCGGCAATACATTCACTTGCTGACAAACACGATGACGGTATCCCCGACCGACATCTGGAAGCTCAGTGATCCGTATATCAAGCCACAGATCGGGGACCAGATTTCACTAGGGCTTTACCGTAATTTCCGCGGCAATAAAATCGAGGTCTCACTGGAAGGTTATTACAAAAACATCCGCAATTTCCTCGACTATAAAGGAGGCGATTCGCTGATCATGAACCACAATATCGAAGCAGCGGTGATCAATACCAAGGCCAAGGCATACGGTGTGGAGTTTATGATTAAGAAAATGACCGGCAAACTGAACGGTTGGCTGGGTTACACATACGCGCGGACATTATTGCGGGCAGTTGACCGCGATTCGCCCGATGCGCCTAACGACGGAAACTTCTATCCGAGTAACTACGATAAGCCGCATGATTTTACATTGATCTCCAATTACCGCTTCTCGCACCGGTTCAGCCTTTCGTTCAACTTCACTTACAGCACCGGCCGGCCTTATACCCCGCCGATTGGCAAATACGTGATCGACGGTTCGCAAAGGGTGTACTACGCCGACCGGAACCAATTCCGCATCCCGGACTACTATCGCACCGATCTTGCGATGAATATCGAAGGCAATCATAAAATCAAAAAGCTGGCACATAGCTCCTGGACTTTGGCGGTGTACAATGTGCTGGGGAGGAAGAACCCAACTTCGGTTTATTTCCAGACTGTCGGTGGAAGGGTCAATGGATACCAGCTTTCGATTTTCGGGCAGCCGATCCCTACCATTACTTATAATTTCAGATTTTAAAAGGAAGGGGTAATGAGATACTGGTTTCTAAAACTCGTTTTTTTTGTATTGCTGCTCGCGGTGGATAGCTGTGTGGAACCCTTTTCTCCTCCCGAAGTCAATTCGGACGAAAGCTATCTCGTCGTGGATGGCTTCCTGAATGTGGGTGGTACCGATTCGACCCGGATAGGGCTTCGGCGATCGCAGAATGTGAATGTCAATACACCGCCCGCGATTGAGACGGGAGCGCAGTTGGCGGTAGAGGAAGAGAATGGAGAAAGCTTTGCGCTCTCTGAAAGCGAAGCGGGCATGTACGTACTTGCGCCCCGGCAATTCAACCGCAATGGGAAATACAGGCTGCGGATCAAAACAAAAAATGGCCAGGAGTACCTTTCGGCATATGTTGCGACGATCATCACGCCTGCCATCGATAGCCTGACTTACAAGGTTGATCCGGTGCTGAATGCGGCGGTGTTTTATGTGAACACCCATGATCCGCAAAGCAAGACCCAGTTTTACCGCTGGAAGTTCGAAGAAACGTGGGAATACGAGTCGGCTTACTATTCTGCTTTGGAGGTAAGGAACGATTCGGTGGTTTTGAGACAAGGTAATATTAACAAATGCTGGGGCA
>CBFGMV010000184.1:0-11208 GCA_965649915.1 uncultured Dyadobacter sp. | reverse complement strand
GGCTATTGCTTTTACCGGATGTAACCCTACACCGGATTTTGATTCAGTTCCGAAGATCAGCTACGCAGGGATTTCAAAAACAGAGCAGACGGATCCCGTATCCGGCAAAAAGAGCGACAGGGTAACCGTGACGGTTACATTTGAGGATAAGGAGGGCGATTTGGGAGCTGCCGTCAGTGAATACAACGATCCTGCATTTACTTCACAATACGATGACTGGGGCAACTACGAATTGGTGACCGTCATTAAGGAGCTGAATGGGGAGTTGACCGAAATGGTTTTTACCGAGGATAAGCCCAAATGGTTCCCTATTATGAAAACCGACAAAGGGACCGGTTCTATCAAAGGCAAGTTGGATCTTAACTTCGATCGTCGCCATGGTAATTCGACGAAGATGATCGAGCAAAAATTCAAGGTCCGTATCCGCGACCGTGCATTACATTACAGCAACCAGATCGAGACGGACTTCATTACGCTGCCAGGCTACCGCTAGTCTGCTTCCGGAAATAGACTAATCATTAGCATTGGCGTTGAGGATAATTCTGAAAGTCGTCCCTTTCCCGGCCTCTGAGTTTTTTACGAAAAGCTTCCCTGCGTGATAATTCTCAATAATTCTTTTAGCGAGCGTTAATCCCAATCCCCAACCCCGTTTTTTAGTACTGAACCCCGGGTTGAATATTTTGCTGATCTGTGCCTTGCTCATGCCCTTACCGGTATCGGCGATGTCGATCCAGATTTCCTTTGCCTGAGGCGGCGCCTGAAGTGTGACATGGATTTCGCCAATACCGCTCATGGCATCCACGGCATTTTTACAGATATTCTCGATAACCCATTCAAACAGGTTTTTATTTAGAAGCGCCGTTTGCTCCTCCGCCAGTTCGTTGTGGACTGTGAACTTCACCTTGGACGATACGCGTTTTTCGAGATAATTGATAAAATGCGTGACGATGGCTGCAATGGGCTCCTGTTTGAGGGTAGGGACAGAACCAATGTTGGAAAATCTTGTAGTAATCATTTCCAGCCTCACCACATCCTTTTCAATCTCCTCGGCAATGGACGGGTCGAACGTGGGGTCGCTGCGGAAATACTCGACCCATGCCATCAGGGACGAAAGCGGTGTGCCGAGCTGGTGCGCCGTTTCTTTTGCCAGCCCCACCCAAACGCGGTTCTGCTCCGCTTTGCGTGCGGAACTGAATGCCAGATAAGCCAGGTAGCCGATCAGGAGCATTACCGACAGTTGCAAAAACGGGTAGTAACGTAGCTGGGTCAGGAGGAACGAGTTGCTGTAATAAATGCGGCCTGTGCGGCCTTTTCCAAGCTCAACCGGAATGGGTGGATGTTCGAGCTTCATTTCTTCCAGCTTTTCCTGGATGATCCTTTCGCGTTCCCGGCGACTTACTTTTTCAGGAAACTTGATATTCTTGTTGGGGTTTGGGAGATTGTTTTCGTCGACATAAATCGCCGGTATTTGGTAGAAATTTACGGCATCTTCGATCACCTGATAAATGACGTTGAAATTTTCGTCGAGCGGACTGTTTACCACGTACCGCAACCCTTCCGCATACAATTGCACTTCACGCTCCTCACGCTCTTCCAGCTCCTCCACGAGTTTATCGGTGTAAAACAGGGAACCGATGCTCAGGATCAGCAATATGATGCCAATCATGTATTTGTAAAAGCTCTTCTGATCGTAGGTGTCCATCAATGAACGGCGTAAACGCTGGCTGTTCAGGATGGCTACCGGGTGGAGTCTGAAACGTGGTTTTTCCTTTGGGGTTTCGCTAATCATTCCAAGTCGGGCACATTACGCACGATGTTAATGTTATAGTCTACAAATAACGTAAATAATTTAAGGTTAGTGGCTTCAAGCCCGTTTAAGTTGGCCGGAACGGTCATTTTGTAATATGACAAAAGTCATGTTTTTCCGTCTTCGTTACCGGTTATTTTGTTCTGTTCAAGCGGAGTTTATTTAAATGCTTTCTAAATAACTGAACGGTCATTGTTCCACGTTTCTATTATGATTTTTGTGCTGTATTTTTGTGAATCGAATTAGACTAAGTGATGTATAACCAGTTCAAATCAGTAAGTTTATCACATCGGAATGCTCCTCTTGCTATCAGAGAAAAGCTTGCATTGAATGAGGCGGAAGCAAAGAGCATGATGCTTCGTCTAAAGGATTTTTTCGATATCGCCGACGTCCTCACCGTATCTACCTGCAACCGCACCGAAATATATTATTCCTCTGCCAGCGACCTTAATGAGGAGATTATCAAGCTCCTGCTGATCGAAAAGGGAATTACGGAAGGAGATTCTTTTCACGCCTATTTCGAACAGTTTTCAGAAGGCGAGTCGGCTGTGCAACATCTTTTCCACGTTGCAACCGGTTTGCAGTCCCAGGTCGTAGGGGATATGCAGATTCCCAATCAGATCAAACACGCCTATCAATGGTCGGCGGACATGAACATGGCCGGGCCGTTTTTGCACCGGTTGTTACACACTATCTTTTTTGCCAATAAAAGGGTTGCACAGGAAACATTTTTCCGGGATGGTGCAGCGTCTGTGTCCTACGCGGCAGTGGAATTGCTCGAAGGGCTGATGCCGAACCCGAAAATACTTGTCGTAGGGCTTGGAGAGATCGGTACCGATGTGTGCCGGAACCTGTCACAGAATACAGACACCGAAGTGACCCTGGTCAACAGAACACGCAGCAAGGCTGAAAACCTGGGTGCCGAACTGGGTTTCCGGGTTGCCGATTTCGCAGATATCGAAGCCGAGATATCACGTGCCGACATTATTGTATCATCCATTCAGCGTGACGAACCTTTCTTTACGAAGGAAATGATGGTCCGCCTGCGTGGCATGTCTTTCAAATATTTCATAGACCTTTCAGTTCCCCGCAGCGTTTCTCCGGAAGTGGAGGAGGTTCCCGGTGTAATGCTCTATACGATCGACTCCATTCGTTCTAAGGCTGATGAGGCATTACAACGCCGCATGGATGCCGTACCGCATGTGGAGGAGATTATCAACGAAGCTGTTGTGGAGTTCAATGACTGGTCGAGGGAAATGATCGTGTCACCCACCATTCAGAAATTGAAGGGAGCTCTTGAGCAGATCCGGAAAGAGGAGCTGACGCGTTTTACAAAGAGCCTGAGCGAGTCGGAACTTGAAAAGGTGGAACGCATTACCACCAGTATGATGCAGAAAATCCTTAAACTGCCAGTACTTCAGTTGAAAGCAGCTTGTAAAAGGGGTGAAGCGGAAACACTGATCGACGTTTTGAACGATCTGTTCAACCTCGAAAAAGAAAAGGAAAATCATTGATACAACATAAACCTCTTCCAATATCATGGCTCCCGGGAATCTTTTCCGGGAGTTTTTTATTGAACCGGTCTCAAAAAAGAGAGGGAGGCATTTGCCTCCCTCTCTATGTATTACCTTACCCTCCACAATAATTAATTGTATCTTCAAATCCGCGCCGGAACCGGCTACGAATGGTCAGTATACACCTTGTACCTGCACATACGACAGCAAGATCACTTTAGATCAAGCCCGCTGAAATTTTTTTAAATTTTTTCAACGGATGTGCTGCAGATCGTGACTTTTCGTCCTGGAAGGATAAGGGTTAATATTTAATACGTTGATAATTAGATAGTTGGTTTCCGTGCCTCTGCGAACGTAACCCGCGAGTATTTTTATTTTTTTCCGGATCTTTTGATCGGACGCCCGTACTTGATCATTTTTTCCTGTGCATAATCCCTGCGAACGTTCACTTTTTTATTCTTGGCGATCTTTTCGTGAAATGCCGGTCCTACGTCTTCCCGTTTGGGACGTTTCATTTCAATATTCTTCATATTGAACTTTGGTTCTTCATCCGGGGTCAGGATTTCTGAAATTTTCAGGCTTTCCGGTAAAGGGAGAATCGGAATCTGAAAATCCATCAGCTCTTCAATCTGCTCCTGGAATGGTTTCTCCCGCTCTGTAATGAACGAAATCGCAATGCCTTTCCGGTCTGCCCGGCCGGTACGCCCAATCCGGTGGATATAGTTTTCGGGCACCTCGGGAATGTCGAAATTGAAGACGTGAGAGACTTCTGCGACATCGAGCCCGCGGGCAATGATATCGGTGGCGATCAGAATGCGATAAGTCCCGGCATGGAATTGCCTGATGGTGTTAAACCGGTGGTTTTGGTCTTTATTGGAATGGATTACCCCGATCTTGTTGAGATATCCCAGTTCAAGCTGACCATACAACTGATCCGCGAGCCTCTTGGTTGCGACGAAGATCAATACCTTGCTCATGTCCTCATTTTGGTCAAGGAGGAGGTCCAGCAAATTCACTTTGGTGTAGAAGTTAGGGACATTGTAAGCTTGCTGCTCGATGTTTTCAAGCGGAGTTCCGACAGGAGCTGCTTCAATGCGGACGGGGTCATTGAAATAAGTTTTCATCAATGTCTCCACTTCCGGCGTGATCGTTGCTGAAAAGAGGAGATTCTGACGTCTTTGAGGCAGGAGATCCAATATGTTTTTTAGCTGTGTGCGGAAACCCAGGTTCAGCATTTCGTCTACCTCGTCGATCACGAGTTTCTTGATTGATTTTGTCTTTAGGGACCCATTCATCGCCAGATCGAACAGCCGTCCCGGTGTCGCGACGACCACGTCTGCACCTGTTTTCAACTCGGCCATCTGCACTTTGATGTTTCCTCCTCCGTATACGCCCACGACTTCAAGCGTAAGATAGGCAGCCAGCTTCCGGACCTCTTCAACGACCTGTACCACCAGTTCGCGCGTGGGCACCAGGACAAGCAGCTGCGGCAGACGGTCTTTGGCGTATTCCACTTGCCTTAGCGTCGGGAGCAGGTATGCGAATGTCTTTCCCGTTCCCGTTTGCGCAATGCCACAAACGTCTTTTCCCGACATCATCACGGAGAAGACCTTTTGCTGGATCGTTGTGGGGGTTGTATATCCCGCTTCCGAGAGTGCTCTCAAAAGCGGTTTGGTGAGGTTTAAATCTTCAAAAGTCATAATTCAAGCTGTAAAAGAACAGCAAATGTACCGCTTATTCTCTTAGTAACAGTTGTGTGCTTGCCGGCGTCTCCGTTCAGAGCCGGATAAGGACCTTCGCATTGACGACACTATTCCGTTCGGCAGGATCCAAAAAACGCATATCCCAAACGCGGCCCGGATAATCATAGCTGGTGCCCAGGATTTTCAGATCCGGACGGATGGCGCGGAATTCATCCAGAAAATTCTGGTGTGTATAAACCAGGCAGCCTTTGGTTGCGACCAGTTGACCGAAGTCGCTGTTTTCGATGACGTCGACGCCGGCGTAGAATCGTAGACTGTAAGGCATTCCGGCCTGGTAGCTGAACAGGTGCCCCTCTTTTGCGCCGTTTGACCGGGCCAGAATGCCCAGTTTTGCGCCTGCCCTGTATTCGGCAATGTTTGGGTAGAAATAGGTGGTAAGCACCAGATTTGACCCGATTGCGAAAATGACACAACCGATGATCAGTTTTTGGCGTACCGCCGAAAAGAAAACCAGCCAGGTAAGTATACTAAGCAAGGCCATAAAGTGAATCAGGCCGAAATAATTATTTGCGGGAAAGGAAAACCAGACCAGGCAAAATAGCAATGCAACCCAGGCGTAAGCCGCGACTGCATGGAGATATCCGAGCAATGCCGAGACATGGCGCGAGACCGGGTCGACAATGCGGACAATGTATGAGGAGGTAAGGACGGCGCCTACCGGAAAGGCCATATAAATGTCAAAAGTAGACCTGAGCGGGTTAAGGTAGCTGAAAGTGAATGGCATGATGAACGCCAGCATAGTGGCTACTTCATGCTTTTGTACAACTTCATACTCGCGCGGGAGAATTCGCCGGAAAAAGTCCAGCAAGGCCAGGATGAGGAAAATCGTCCAGGGGGTGAAGGTGATCAGTAAAGTGAGGATCGGGTCGGTGGATATCCGGGGGAATGAGCTGTCGGGAGAGCTGTTTTTGATCGTGGCTACGCATACCGCACCAGCGATAGCAAGAATAAGATTGACTGCTTTTTTAGCTTCAATGAATGTCAGAATTTGCCACAGCATGAAAATGTAGCAGGCGGCGAGGTAAGTTGAATCACCGATGTCATTATTTACAAAGAAAGTGGCTTGACTGGTTGCGAGGATCAATACCGCTAGAAGGCCAGCCTCGGCACTGAAGAAAGACTTCGCAACCCGGAAAGTGCTGTACAGTGAGATCAGAATAGCGATAAACCCGGGAAGATGCAATGCAATGCCGTTTTTACCAAGGATTCGCATGGCATCGGCGGACAATCTGACGACGGGTTCTGACAAGTCGGATTGGCCAGGGGCGGGTTTATTTTTGAGCAGATCCGCCGCCAACGCCGCAATCTGGGCGGGCATCCCTTCCGGAATCAATGTAAGCCACCCTGCAAACCAGATCAGTATCGTGGCTGGCAGCGCCCATTTGGCAATCTTAAACAAATCCTTTTGAAGCATGATCGGAGTGCATTAAATCAACCGAACATCAAAGTAAAGAAGGGCATTCCAAAAATGGATGCCCTTCTGTTCAGTTTATAGTGTGTTATCGCGTACGTAACCTTCCGGTGTTCTTATCGTAGGTTCCCAGCGGGAAGCTTAAACCTACATTGATACCCCAGTTATTATTTTTGATATTGGTATTATCAACCCGGGTTATATCAATCAATCCGAGACCATAGCGGGCATCGAAGTTCAGCCAGACTTTGTTCTGAAGGCGGTAGTTGAGTCCGCCGCCGAAGGTGAGGCCGAGATCGAAAGGACTGAAAACCCGGTTGTTTGAATCCCCGTTGATATTGTTGCCGTCTTTATCCCTTGCGCCTACGAGAAAGTTCAGGTTTGGACCCAGGAAGATCTTCGGTCTAAGCCGGTCTCCATAGCGTCCAAAAAAGAAAGTGGCCAGCAACGGGGCCTGAATGTAGTTCAGCGTTACCTTGTTATTCTTAATATTGACCTGAGCCCCCAGCTGGGTAAAGAGCAGCAGGCCGCTGAATCCGAATCCCGATCTGGAACTGTAGTTCTAGAATCCCCCTACGGTCAATCCCGCTTTCCAGTCGGTGTTGGCTACATCGCCCCGGAAGTTTGCGATAGATACCCCCGCGATCGGACCGATGGAAACGTTTTCCTGCGCTTGTGCCCGTGAGATACAAAAAGTAGCCACGAGCAGTAAAATAATGCAATTTTTCATTGAGGTATAAGTTTGAGTGCGTCATAGCTCAACGAAACAAAGTATGTGCCAGATGGCTCGTATCGCCGGATTATAGATAACCGGCTAGTACATAGATTCCTGGATTGACATATTTATATATTTATATTTACGTCAGGAGCGAATTTCGTGGAAAAACCTCTACGGATTGTATACGTTTCCCTCAAAAACAATCAGAAATCCTCGTAATCGGAATCGTCTGCGGGCTGGTTGGGAATCTGATAAGTTTTGAGATACGTTTTCAGTTGTGACGGGACAGCCCAGTGTTTCAGGATTCGCCGAATGTCTTTGATGCTGATTTTAAGCTCGTTGATATTGCCATTGAACCGGGCGATAACAGTGACCTTCGAATTGGCGTGCTGGTAGGGTAGTCCACAAATCCCTTCAATTTGTTTCTGGACCGCTGTTTTTTGTTGATCCAGCTCTTCCACCTGCTCCCGAAGCATTTTGTTGTAGTAGCTCAATTGGTTCTTTCCCAGCGTCCCGAGTTGACTCCGGTCGATTTGCTGCAATTCCATTTGAAGTTTGAGCAAACCAAGCAGATTATTCGTCTGATAGGCCTCGGTGATGCGCTGCATGGTTTCGGTTTTTTGCTGTTTTTGGGCTTCGTCAATTTCCCGGTCGGGATGAAAAGATTTCACCAGTTCCATATAAACACTCCTTACCGAGCGGGTCGTTCTGGCTTGGCTGGCTTCCTGAATACGTTGTTCGGTTCGCTGTTCACGCCTTTCGGCTTTGATGCGCTGCTGTTCCGCCTCGGACAAATCATGGAAGGAGACCTCAGCGGTCAACTCATTTTCGCTTTCCAGCAGGAACGCCGGATCTTTGATGGTTGAAGCTTCGCGTAGTCTTTTTTCTTCCAGCAGCGCATCGATATCGACTGCGCTATATTTGTTGAACAATAATTTGAGTTCCGCAAATCCATAATGGATGATCAGTTCATAGGCCGCCTCGGTGATGAGGTATTCCAATTTGGTCTGATAAGCTTTACGGAAATGTTCGGCTTCATGCGCACGGTCCCAAAGCTTCACGATTTCGGCGCGATATCCCTGGTATTCGCGCACCAGGGGATCAAGCTCAGAAGGCATTCTTCGCAGCATTTCGTCATATGCATCCCGAAGTTCGGCCAACTGGCGATCGAGGGTGTCGATGGTTTCTGAAAGCTGGTTGAATTCCTTTTGCTTTTTGTTAAGCGGCTTATCGCTTTCGGCGATGTGCAGAATGGCGGTGTCAGTCATGATGATGGGCATTCAATCCCTGGAAATGTTTAAAGATTCAACTCCTGGTACGAGATCAGGATGATAGCGACGACTGCGAGAACGAGCCCCCATTTATTGGCTGTACTGAGCCTTTCTTTATAAATGACCCATGCTGCCAGTGCAGACACGAGCATTGTCAGAATGTTATAGATCGGGAAAACGTACGCAGCACTATTCCCGAATGCGGCCAGGGCGAGCAGTAGAAAATAGAGTGACAGGAAGTTCGGTACTCCAAGTAATAATCCGCCTACGACGCTTCTGAAATGCAACCGATGACCGTGTGCAATCATTCTGTAAAGCAGGATCAGCGTGCCGATCACCACCGCCCCGAAACAGGCACTGATCATGAAGACAGTGATCTGATCCGGCTGGTAGTATCTGGACGATAGGTAGTTGATCAGCGTATTGTTTGTTCCGGACGCAAAAAATGTCAGCACCGGAAATATCCACAATGCCTGCGACGCATTCCGCTGGTCTGCACTTGCTTTTTCATTTCCGACGGGTTCGGGCGACCTTTGGATAGCGCCCAGCGCCAGCGCGACCAGGGCAATGGCCAGGCCGAGGTAGTTGAGGGCGGTGAAGTCTTTGTTGTTGTTTCTGAAAACAAACAACCCGAATAGCACCGGAATGACCAATGACATATTACCGGCCAATGAGGTTGCCGTAACGCTCACTTTTTGCGCCGTGAGACCGATCAGCATAAATGCGGTGACGAACATGGCGCCCAGGGCCAATGTCAGGAGCGTGCCCTCGGATGCCCAGCTGATCTTTTGGAATACGCTCAATTCGGGCGTAAGCACGAGTCCTGTGAGGACGCACGAGTAATAGTTGAAAACCACCGCATGAAACGAATCTACACGATAGCGCGGATATGCCCGCATGATCAGGTAGAGCATTACCGTGAAGACAACAGCCAGCAGGAAAAACAGCATGCGGTGCGACGTTTACCGGTTAGCAAGGATTTCGTCAATTACACGGGGATAATGCTCGTATTCCAGAGCGTGAACTTTCCGTGCTACGTCTTCGGGCGAGTCGGTCGGAGCCACGTCGCAGCTCGCCTGGAATATCACATTTCCCTCATCGTAATGCTCATTGACGTAGTGGATCGTGATGCCCGATTGGGTGTCACCTGCATTGACCACAGCTTCATGCACAAAATGGCCATACATACCCTTTCCGCCGTACTTGGGAAGCAAAGCCGGATGGATGTTGATCATCTTGTTGGGAAATAGTTTGACGAGTACGGGAGGTACGAGCATCATAAAGCCCGCCAGAACTACCAGGTCGATACCTTCATTTTGCAGGATCTGCGGGATCTTACCGGTGTGATAAAAGGTCTTTCTATCAAAAAACACGACCGGTATCTGCAATTTGAGCGCCCTTTTAATTACTCCGGCCATGGGATTATTGGTGAATATCAGCGACACATCCACGTCTTCCCTGTCAGAGAAATGTTCACAGATCTTTTCAGCATTGGACCCGGAGCCGGAGGCAAAAATGGCAATTCTCTTCATGTAAGTGTAGTTAATGATTGATGGATAATGATATCGTTGAGATTCTTTGAACAAAGCTATAAAAAGAACGGCTTGCCCGGGTGTGGGAAGCCGTTCTTTAGGTAAATGTTAATACTCCCGATTTAAAAAATCAATAAATTTTTGCCAGCTCACTATATCCCATCAGTTTCCCTTTACGATAAGTCTCTGTTTTAAGATCCCAGATGATTCCTGGTGCACGGTAAGAAATGGTTTGCATTTCCATTTTTACCGGAAAACCTATCACCATATCCATCAACATATCGGAATTGACTTTGTATACATCATAGCTGCCCGCAGGGATTGTCAGCTTTTCCTGGCCTGCGACCGTACGGTTCCGGATAAGAAGGTTGAAAGTAACCGGCATTGGTCCCGATCGGCCTTCGCCTTTTACAGAGGCATCCTTCCATGTATCGCCGACGTTGTATTTGGATGGATATTCAATATTGTCATAGGTAAATTTCATTTCCATATTCTGAAATGATTTGAGTTGTTCCTGGCTGATCAGCGCTGCGGCGTCGAGTGTGAGGGTATTCCCGTCACATTTCATTTGGTAAGTGTTTTTCAACTCAGATTTGCCTTTGTTGTTCAAAGATTCCATATCGATGGTCACGACGGTATTGCTGCCTTCAATATTAACTTTGGCAATTTTATAAATGAGTTTTCCGATAGCCTTGCCCTTGCCGTCATAGTTATTCATTTCAAATCTGCCTCCTTCTTTAAAAGCAAACCCGGCACATTCCTGTGCATGAACTTTTGAACTAAGCGTGATAATGCAGACGAGGCTCCACACGAGTAACTTTTTCATGATCGTAACTGAGATTTAGTTTTGGTGAGATAAATATATGCTTTTTCATACCGGTTTATACCGCCATACACCTTGCTAAATTTCGGGACAAATCAGGTCCAGATCATGGTGATCAATCCCAGGAGCATAATGATTTTGCAGAGACTGCTGATCTGCCTGAAATCCCGTCGCGTATCAGCCTGATAGAGCCTGAGTAGCAGCAGCGCAATGGGTATCAGCAGGAGCAGAAACAGCAGGGTGAGAAGATTATTGTGAAGCGCACGTGCCATGACGAAAAGTGAGAATACAAAGAGCACGATCACCGAGTTAAGGAAGGTTTTGGTCCGTCTGATCCCCCAGATGATGGGCAGGGTCCGGCAGCCGTGA
>CBFGMV010000183.1:0-11420 GCA_965649915.1 uncultured Dyadobacter sp. | reverse complement strand
GCAGCTCACGCTGGAAGGAGATGGTGTTGCTGAACTCAGAAGCACCGGCAGCACCATCATCAAAGGCACCCCCATTATGCTTAACTAAAATGTATCCATAATCAATTATTTCACTTTTAAACACTTACAACTATGCCAGCTTCAAGTTTTGACGCTTACTTTACCTGGGACGGCGGCCCTTCGGGCGATGGAATTGCCGTTATCTCGTGCAGCTACGCTTTGTCACAATCCATAGACGATAAGGGCCGTGTTTCTTCCAAAGTGTATGGAGGCACCGTATATATCCAGGTCGATTCTTCGAGTGCCAGCGATAGCCAGGGGCTTTGGGAGTGGATGGTAGATCCGGATGGCAAGAAATCATCAGCCAAGATCACCTTCAAAAATGTAGACGAAGAGCAAACCCAGAAGGAACTCGAGTTAACGGACGTGTACTGTGTGCAATATACCGAGAGCTTCATCGAGACGGGCTCCATGCCTATGACCACGGGGCTCACTTTGTCGGCCAGGGAAATCAAACTTTTCGGCACTCCGCATGCCAACCGGTGGTAACGCAAAAAAGGGCGGGATCAGCCCCGCCCTCTTACTATCAATAGCAACAAGCTAAGCCCTGACAGCGACAATGGTCTCGTTATCGACCACGTGATTAGCCTGAAATGTCAGATCCGGATCCATATAAACACGGCGCCTGTACCAGGGCAGTTTTTTATAAAAAAGCCACCCGTAAGGCGCGCCGTCTGGCGCAAGGTATTCAATAGGGCTCCCCGGATTACGGTCGTTGTAGTCATTCAGGAAAATGAAAAATAACTCGCCAAACAGCATCGCATGCGGTGCCTTGGCCCGAAAATTCGTAAATGCCGGCTCTCCGGCCGTTTTGGTAAATTCAAACTGAATGACAAGCACTCTGGAAAGGTCAAGCAGGTCCATGTCTGGTAATGGCTGTCCCACAGGATAATACCATTTCTTATATTCTTTAAGCGGGATTTCAAGGTAGTTCTGGTAAACCCGCGCCACGAAAACGGGGAACAAAAAGCCGACCAGCGCCGTCGCCATTCCCAACCCTTTGGTCAGATCCTGAGATAGCTTGTGATAGAGCAAAATGATCATCAGTGCCGATCCCAAAACGAGGAGCAATGTAAATCCGATAGCCCGCGCCGACCGGTTTTCGAAAAGGACATCAAACCATTGAGAAAGCAGGTAAACATGAAGAATTCCTAACACCAGGAAGCAGGCCATCGACATCGGATAGGCGTCACGGTAATCGACGATCCAGAATGCGAGGCTTCCTACCAAAGTCAACAGGGCGATCAGGATCACTGCATATAGTAACTGAAGGCGCTGCTTGACAGTTTTAAAAAGAGGAAGCTTCATCGGAACGCTTGGAAGTTGGTGATCAGACAAAAATAAGCCAGACTTTCATTAATACAACCACAATTTATTAAACGCCGGATGGAAGATCAAAACTATTCCCTGCCCCTTTCCCTGGACCGGATAGTAGCCGGGCAAACGCACCCTAAATGCCCCGACAGAGAAGCCATACACCAGCATTTGTATTTGCTGATGGTGACCCATTTCGACGAGAACCGTTTTGACAACCGCTATGGCTGTGCGCTGTGGGATCACGATTTCGCGGTTTTATCCCAGATCAAATGGAAAGACCTCATCCGCGAGTCGCTGGAAGAGGCAGTCGGTCTGTATGAACGACGACTGTCTAATCCGAAGATCCGCATTGAAATGGAGGAATTTGAGGTTTTAACAAAAACCAATAACTATGTCCGAAAGCGCGTCGGCATCGAGATCAAGGCGACCATCAAGCGAACCAATGAGCCATTCCTGTTCTTTGAACGCATTTTCATATCACCGCTATCCATAGAATGACATGCCGGAAGCATTGAATTATAGCAAAGAAAACATTTCGCGCAGGCTGGTGAAGCGCTGCGCCGAGCTCTGGGGTATCGATGACGCACACACCGACCATTTCGACCCGCTGGTGAAGCTGCTTGCAGAAGCCTGCTCGGTGGAGTTTGAGAAAGTCGGCCAGGAGATTCAGCACACGGAACTCAGGCTTATGACCCGCCTCGCAGGCATCCTTTCTCCCGAAAGTCACAACGGTCCACAACCCGCAACGGCAATCGTCCAGGCGCGGCCTGTGGAAGCGATGGGCTGGATCGATCCTGACAACCAGCTGGTTGGCAAGCGCCTGAATCCCCGAAAAGGCGAGACTAGCGAGGTATATTTTTCTGCGATCGGGCGTTATCCGCTTGTCAATGCAGCCATAGCACATTGCGCGTCTCCATCAGGACTATACACCATTGAAAAAGGCACCCGGACCCTCTCAGCCAAAGCCAACCCCGTTCCCGGAAACCACCAGTGCCTGTGGATCGGCATCGAAGCCGACCCCGGCATCACGTCCTGGAACGGCTTCCGTTTCTATTTCGACTGGATGGCCGACCCAATGGAATATCAGTACCGGGAATTCCTGCAAGCGACCTCATGGCACGGAAACGGCAACAGAATCGCCTCCCAGGCCGGCCTGGGGAATGAGGAAGCCGATGACGCGGTATTGCTGTACGACAACAGTTTCATCAGGATCACCAGCGACGATTCATGGGACAAGGGTACCCTGAAAATGCAGCCCTATCCTCCCGAATTTGAAGACTTATTCGATACCCGCACATTGCAGACGCTTAAAAAGCCGCTGGTCTGGATAAAGGTCGAATGGCCCGCAGCATATCCGCAGGCGGGTTTTGAACAAATGCATGTGACATTGAATGCATTTCCTGTTCAAAACAAACAGCTTAATAAGATTACTTATCGCCTGCAACCGGGCCTCAATGGCATTGCACTGCCCGCTGCGGATGCATTCATGGGCATTCATACGGTTATCAATCAGAAAAACCAGGTTTACACCGCATCCGAAAAGAATCTTTACACGGAGGACGGCGAGACCCCGCGTGTTTACACACTGCGCCAGCAAGGCATCGGCCGGTTCGACAAACGGGACGCCCGCGCTATCCTCTATCAGTTGATGGAACTGCTTCGGGACGAGGTCACCGCCTTTACTGCGATCGGCGAAGATTTTCTGGCATCCATTTTACGCGAAATAGCACAGAACATGGCCAGGGTAGAGCAAAAACTGGGAGTCAAAAAGGCCAGTGAAACCACCGCGCAACCGTTTCTGGTGGTCCGGTCGGACAAAAATCCCGATGTGTTGTTCATTACCTACTGGAGTACGCTGGCAGAGCAGGCCAATGGCCTTCCCGCCGGGTCCAGGCTACAATCCTATTCAGCCTCAGGGATCAGCGGTTCGGACATTATTACACTCACACGAGCCTCAGGGGGAAAAGCAAAACCTGATGAAATGGAATACGTTCGTGAACTTCGGAAAAATGTAGTTACGCGCAACCGGCTTGTTACATTGGAAGACATCCGGGCCTTCTGCAACGCGGAACTCGGTAATCGTCTCCGCAAAATTCAGGTTAAGCCGCATTTTATGCCCGGCAAAATGGCCGGACAAGGGTTTGTCCGCTGCATTCAGATCGGGCTTACACCCGCAAGCACTGCTGCCATGAATACTGATTGGACCCGCGAATGCGAAATATTGCAGTTGAAAGTCAGCAAGCTGTCCACGGGTATGTACCCGGTCCAAGTTATCACATTGAACTAAAAATCAAGAAGATGGAACCAAAAGCCGATCTCAGGGCAGAATTTATCGCCAGTTCCTGGCTCGATGGCGGGTTACCGGCGGACCGGATCCTCCTCCGCCCGCTGGGCGACTTCAAACGTCGCAGCCACCAGGACATTGCAGGTACCCAAGACCTGGAAATCGGGAATTTCAACGGGCGTGTGATCGAATCGAACCGGAGCGGTATCTATGACCATTTACCGGAGCAGCTTTTCCATCTGCCTTCAGCCAACAACATTAACACTACAAAAAAAAGAATCGACGAAATCCGTCTCCAGCGCGAAAAAGAACAGCGATCAAGGTTATTCTTCCTCCCGTTCGAGCAGGAGTTCTTTTACCATCTCGTCGCCCTTACCCGACTGGAACACAATGCCTGGGAATTAGCGGAGGATTCGGGGCTTTTACAGGAACTGCGGGCATTCTGGCAGGCACCGGATACGATGGACTCCGGCACATTCGTCCAGCTCCTCCCGATCCTGCCCCGCGTGTCCGAGCACCGCGGCGATCTTTCTGCGGCGTCAGAGGTGATATCCGCAGCATTGCGGCTGCCCGTTGCCATCCATATGGTCGATGCACCGAGGCACCAGCTGGAATCGATGGTCAGGCCCGGTGACTCGCTCCTGGGCTCCGGGACTTTACTCGGCGGGTTGCTGGACAGCTATTTGCCTGATATCAGCGTCGAAATCGAAGTCCCGGACCCCGAGTCCCTCGATATGCTCATCAACAATAGTGAATTTGACACCCTTGTCCACTGGCTGCTTGGTTGGTTTCTACCTGTAGAATACGATTTCACCATTTCCCTGACTCTCCCGCAGGGCGCTTCCGGCCTCTGGCTTGCAGCGGATGACGCTATCCATGCGAGGCTCGGCTACGCCACGCTCCTGGCAGGTTAGCCGCGCCTGCCGGCTCTCCGTCGATTATTTTTATTAATTATCATCTGATTACCCGCCTCCGGCAAAACGTGGTTTACGTAGAAAAGGCCACGAAATACAATTCATTATCAAAATAATGATGGGCGTCCGCAAGAAAATAGTTTGCGTTTGTAATTTTTTAAACCAAAATTTGCGGTTTAATTGAAATCCCGAATCTGATAGTGAAGACTGTACGAGTGATTAACCAGGCCATCAGCTTAATGCTAGCCGTCATGTTATTGATGGCAGCAGGAGCGACGTCATGGTCGGATCACAAGAATGCGGACAGTCCATCCACCGGTAAGGCGCTTAGCAAGGGACTTGCCGGAGGTTCAGCCCAGTCTCACGACGCACAACAGCCTAAAATAGCTGCATTATCACTGGATGCGGTGATCACACCCGCGATTTCATTCGATTTCTCCCACTACTTTTACTTCTTACCACAACCTACCTGGCAGTTTATCGCCGATGAACTGGTTGTGCGTACGGCATTCAGGGAATCATTTTTCCTGTTCTCCTATTTTCACCGGATTTTCGGCAGGTTTATAGTCACCAACGCTCCTTAGCGCGCCGGAAAGGCGCAGCGTGTGCTTCACTTGACGCTCTCATCAGTAACCTTACTGACAGCCGGGTGATACCTATTGCCTGATCCACGGGCATTCAACTATTTCGATTTAAGAATTTCAATTAATTTTTTCATTCAATAAAATGAGCAATAAGAATGGAGTAATAGGGCTAACCATCGTGATTGCCCTTATTAGTGTCTACTACCTCTCATTCACTTTCGTATCGAGGAATATCAAGGGCAAGGCGGTTGCCTACGCCACTGATGCGAAGGGAGAAGTGGATATGACCAAGAAACAGCACTACATCGATTCACTATGGCGTGAGGATGTATACCTGGGACATACCCTGCAGGAAGTAATGGAACGCGAGCTGAACCTGGGTCTCGACCTTCAGGGTGGTATGCACGTCGTGCTCGAAGTAGCTCCTGCCGACATTCTGAAAGGAATGGCAGGCGGCAATGCACGCAGCGTTTCATTCCAGAATGCATTGAAAAAAGCGGGAGAAGATAAATCAGCCAGCAACAGCTCTTTTATCAACCGTTTTGTAAAAGCATACAAGGAAGCTGCACCTAATACCAGCCTTGCTTCGGTATTCGCGACCAGCGCAAACCGCGGTAAAATCAACAGCAACTCTTCCGATGCGGATGTGATCAAAATGCTGAACACGGAGATCGACGGTTCTATCGACCGCGCATTCCAGATCACACAGGCCCGTATCGACAAATTCGGTGTGACCAACCCGAATATCCAGCGCCTCCCGGGCCAGAACCGCGTTTTGGTGGAGCTTCCTGGTGTAGACAATCCCGAGCGTGTACGCCGTCTGCTTTCGGGAGCTGCGAAACTCGAATTTGCCGAAGTATACCTGACACAGGAACTCGGCGCGGGTCTGGATGGCCTTGGCCGTTAGCTGACCCAGCAAGCTGAAATCGAAAAAGCGGCTAAGAAATCCGCCGCATCGGCTGGTACTTCACCCGCTGCCGCTTCTACCGATACTAGTAAAAAATCAACAGATGGCGGTCTGGCTGCTCAGTTGGAGAAAAAAGCAGATTCTACTGCAACCGACTCAGCTGCATTGGCGGCACAAAGCGCTGCATTGACCAGCCTTTTTGTACCTATGCCACAAGGCCTGGGCGTGTACCTGAAAGACACCGCCCGTGCGAGTGAAATCCTGCGCCGCCCCGAAGTACGTTCGCTGTTCCCTGCCGACCTCGTTTTCATGTGGGACCGCAAAGGAACCGAAGCAGGTGGTAACCAGATGATCCTTCCATTGTACTTTATCAAGAAAAGCAATGGAGAAGCTGCCATGGAAGGTGATGTGATCGTAGACGCAACACATGATTACGACGACCGCGGCCGTCCGGAGGTGACCATGCGTATGAATGGCGAAGGTGCCCGCAAATGGCGCTCACTGACTGCCCGCAGCGTGGGCCGTCCGGTTGCGATCATCATCGATAACCTTGTTTACACCGCTCCAACCGTTCAGGGCGAAATTCCTAATGGTAACTCAAGCATCACCGGTAGCTTCACTGTGGAAGAGACCAAGGATATGTCCAACGTACTGAAAGCCGGTAAGCTGCCGGCTCCGACACACATCGTGGAGGAAGCCGTTGTGGGTTCTTCGCTGGGTGCAGAGGCTATTCAGGATGGATTACTGTCGTCAGCAGTAGGTCTGGTCATCGTATTGGTGTTTATGATTGCTTATTACAACCAGGCCGGATGGATTGCGGACATCGCATTGCTGATCAACCTTTTCTTCCTGTTGGGTGTAATGGCATCGCTGGGCGCGGTACTTACGCTTTCGGGTATTGCGGGTATCGTACTCTCGATCGGTATGGCTGTGGATGCCAACGTACTTATTTATGAAAGTATCAAGGCCGAACTGGCGAGCGGAAAAGCATTTGCACAGTCGATCCGTGACGGTTTCAAGCATTCTTTGACCGCCATTATCGACTCCAACGTAACGACCCTGTTGACAGGTATCATCCTTTATACGTTCGGTACAGGTTTGGTACTTGGTTTTGCAACAACCCTCGTACTGGGTCTTCTGACATCGTTGTTCAGCGCAATCTTTATTACACGTCTCCTGCTCGAACAAAAGCTCAAAAACGGCAAGACTTTCGCATTCGCCACCAACCTGACCAAAGGCTGGTTCCAGGATAACCATTTCGACTTCGTGTCGCAACGCCGTCGCTTCTACATCATTTCGGCTATCATTATCGCCATTGGTATAGGCTCTTTCATCTTCAAAGGCTTCGGACTGGGTATCGACTTCAAAGGGGGCCGCTCTTATGTGGTTCGTTTTGAAAACAATGTGGATGCTGACGCGCTTCGTACCAATATGGACGAAGTACTTGGCTCAACTACCGAGGTGAAAACTTTCGGAGGCCAGGATCAGGTGAAAATCACTACACCTTACCTCATCGAGGATACCACTCCGGAAGCAGACCAGAAAGCAGAAGCGAAGATCGTGGAAGCTACCAAGAAAATTGCCAACAACCCTGCCAAGATCGTCAGCTCGAACAAGGTAGGTCCTACCATGGCGAAAGACACACTTTGGAGCGCGGTTTACGCGGTATTACTTGCATTGGCAGCCAACTTCGTGTACATTCTTATCCGTTTCAAACGCGTAGCATTCTCTTACGGTGCGGTTATGTCACTTGGTCATGACGTCGTGATCATTCTTGCGATCTTCTCTTTGTTCAACGGCTGGTTGCCCTGGTCACTCGATATCGATCAGGCGTTCATCGGTGCGATTTTGACGATGATTGGTTACTCAATGAACGACACCGTTGTAATTTATGACCGTATCCGTGATTACCTGGCCGACGAAAAGTCTCGCGGACAAAGCCTGTCGACCGTAATCAACAACGCCTTGAACAGTACTTTGAGCCGTACGGCTGTGACCGGTATCTCGGTAATCCTTGTATTGATCGTTCTGATGATCTTTGGTGGAGCCGTTATTCGCGGATTTACCTTCTGTATGCTGCTTGGGGTAATCGTGGGTACTTACTCTTCACTCTTCGTAGCAGCACCTATCGTGGTCGACCTGCTGCAACGTTCAAAGAAGAATGAGCCGGCACCGGCAATAGCGGCAGACGCTGCGGCGCCAGCTGCGACCAAAAAAGTTAAGGCTTAATATTAAAGAATAAAAGAGGGTAAGTATTGTACTTACCCTCTTTTTCTTTGGTGTCTATACGTAGTTAGCAAATTTTCTTATAGCTTTATCAGAACATCATTTCTACAACAACGAACCTAATATATGGCAAGTCAACTCTGGATCAAGAAACCACTTGAAAAACTGTTACATGAATCAACCGGAGAAGGGAACCAGCTGAAACGCACATTAGGCCCCGGAAGCCTGGTGGCACTGGGAATCGGTGCGATCATCGGCGCGGGCCTTTTTTCCATTACGGGCGGAGCCGCTGCCAACCAGGCGGGCCCTGCTATCACCATCTCCTTTATCGTAGCGGCATTGGGCTGTGCATTCGCCGGTCTTTGCTATGCCGAATTCGCATCCATGATCCCGGTTGCCGGTAGCGCCTACACCTACTCCTACGCCACCATGGGCGAATTTATCGCCTGGATCATCGGCTGGGACCTTGTATTGGAATATGCGGTAGGTGCTGCAACGGTCAGTATCAGCTGGAGCCGGTATTTAGTCAAGTTCTGCGAGGGCTTTGATGTGCACTTGCCCGCGGCGCTTACGGTGGGTCCGTGGGATGGCGGGATCATCAACCTTCCTGCGATTTTCATTGTAATCCTGATGAGCTTGCTGTTGATGAAAGGAACCGAGGAAAGTGCAACAGTGAATGGTGTTATTGTTGGCTTAAAAGTGGCCGTTGTCTTGATCTTCATCACATTAGGCTGGAAATACATCAACGAATCGAACTACGTACCTTATATCCCCGACAATACGGGTAAATTCGGTGAATACGGTTTCAGCGGGATCATACGGGCCGCCGCGATCGTCTTCTTCGCCTACATCGGTTTCGACGCCGTAAGTACCGCGGCACAGGAAGCCAAGAACCCCAGAAAAGACATGCCGATCGGTATCCTGGGCTCACTCGTGATCTGCACGATCCTGTATATCCTTTTTGCGCACGTGATGACGGGCGTTACCAACTATACCACATTCAAAGGCCAGGACGGTATCGCACCGGTTGCGGTGGCGATCGAATCAATGGGTACACCTGATGCCAGCGGCGCCATTCACCCCGACTATCCGTGGCTAAACCGCGCGATTATCGTGGCCATCCTTGCTGGTTACGCGTCTGTGATCCTGGTCATGCTCTTGGGCCAGAGCCGTGTTTTTTTCAGTATGAGTAAAGATGGTTTGCTGCCGCGCGTATTCTCGGCAGTACACCCTAAATTCCAGACGCCGGTTAAGAACAATACCATGTTCCTGGTATTCGTAAGCCTTTTCGCAGCATTCGTGCCTGCGCGTGTGGTGGGTGAAATGACCAGTATCGGCACATTATTTGCATTTATCCTGGTCTGTATCGGTATCATTGTGATGCGCAAGCAAATGCCCGACGCGCCACGTGCATTCAAAACACCGCTTGTACCACTGGTTCCGATCCTTGGTGTTGCCACCTGTTTCTTCATGATGGCATTCCTCCCGCTCGATACCTGGATCCGTCTGTTCGTGTGGATGATCATCGGTTTCGATGTGTATTTGTGGTATGGTATTAAAAACAGCTTCCTGTCGAACAAACTGCCGGCTGCCATTGTCGCTGGCGGCAAAACCGTAGGACTGGTTGGAATTGTGCTGGCAGTGCTCTTGGGAATCATAGCCTATGCGCACCACGTACAAACCGACGGTGCCGACACAGGCATTTACTACTTCTCACTGATTTTCGCCGCCATTCACCTTGTGATTTTCGGTATGGCGCAGACCAAGAAGACATAGTTAGAAGGAGAAAAAGGAGGAAGGAGGAGGAAACAAAGGGAAATATATTAAAGCGAAATAGGCCATTCCGTAGCGGGATGGCCTATTTTGTTTTGTATTAAAATATAAATGCTAAAACCTCGACAGTACTTTCTCCGAGACCGTCTGTCCGATGGATAGCGACGATGTGGCCGCCGGGGATGGCGCATTGCAGACGTTGATAGCCGTTTTGTTTTCGATGATGGAAAAATCATCCAGCAAGCCGCCATCGTGGTCGCACGCCTGAGCGCGTACCCCCGAGCCACCGGGGACGAGGTCGTCGCTCTGGATTTCCGGGATAAGGCCTTGTAATGCTTTGGTGAATGCGGCTTTTGAGAACGAGCGGTAGTATTCGCCCATGCCGGTTCGCCAGTATTTCATGGCCACCTTCTGGAAACCCGGCCATGAAAGCGATTCAAGCATCTCGGATACATTGATGTCCAGCTTACCATAGCCCTCTCTTTTGAATGCAAAAACCGCATTAGGACCGGCTTCGACGCCGCCTTCGATCATACGCGTGAAATGCACACCCAGGAACGGAAAGTTAGGGTCGGGAACAGGGTAGATCAGGTTTTTGACCAGATAATGCTTCTCGGGACGGATCTTGTAATATTCTCCGCGGAAAGGAATAATGCGGATATTGATATGCTCGGGCTGTGTTAGCTGGGCCACTTTATCGGAATACAGCCCGGCGCAATTCACAACCAGTTTTGTTTCAAAAACCTTTCCGGTACCCGTAACCACTTCGGAATGTGTATTCCGGTTTCTCACGTCCGTCACCTTCTCGCCGAAACGTATTTCGCCATCGAGTAAACGAAACTTCTCCGCGTATTTTTCACAAACCGTTTTATAGTCGATAATGCCGGTATAGGGCACCCAAATGCCTTCAAGCCCCTTGACATGCGGCTCGATTTCCTTCATTTCGCCCTCGGAGATCATCCGGTTGTCGGTCAGCCCATTCTGATTTCCACGCTCGAACAGGTTACGCAGCAATGGGCGCTGCGCTTCGGTGGTCGCTACTACTATTTTGCCACACAAATCATAGGCCACCCCCTCCTTCTCGCAGAAATCAATGAGCATTTGGTAGCCGCGGATGCAGTTTGTCGCTTTCAGGCTGCCTGGTTTGTAATACAATCCTGAGTGGATGACGCCGCTGTTGTGGCCGGTTTGGTGTTTGGCCACTTCGTTTTCCTTTTCCAGCAGCAGTACTTTCAATGCAGGTTTCTGCTCCTTGATGCGGAGGGCTGTTGCGAGGCCCACAATGCCGCCGCCTATGATGGTAATGTCGTACATATTTTCAAATACTTTTTCCTTAATTAACCGGGGAAGGATAT
>CBFGMV010000182.1:0-11432 GCA_965649915.1 uncultured Dyadobacter sp. | reverse complement strand
AAAGGGCTGTCGATTTCGATAAAAGAGGTCGTCAGCAAAGTGCCGGCGATCACTGCGGCTGGTGTGGTGACGGTGTCGAGGAGATTGTCGATAAAGGGGATGTAATAACCCCCGATTTCAAGAATACTCGCGGTAGCCAGGCCGAAAAAAGCCGGCCAGGTACTCAGCCAGGCGAATTGCTCTCCCGGCGTGATCCAGCCGTTCATCGCGGCAATGTTAGCCACCAGCATGGGAAGGAATACCCTGAAACCGCAACTGGCACTGAGACCGATCCCAAGACACAAACTCAGAAATAGCTCCATATGGATATCATCAGGCTTGAAACCCTGAATGTAGCGGATTTGAAAAGGATATATGCCGGGAGGGAGTTTTTTTATACGCTGTGTGACATTTTTTAACTTTGCATTGTTGAATCAGGACAACCACTGTATTTAAAAGCTACCAGGTGAATCAGGAAACTAAAAGCGGCCAGATATTTGATCTTCCTACCCTAAGACGTCTTTACACATTCGTTAGGCCTTATCAGAAGCAATTTTACCTGCTGATCGCCATTATATTGATCAATGCATTACTCGGACCGCTGACCCCGTTGCTGATCAAGTACACCATCGATACGCCCATTGCCAACGGCGATTATTCGCAACTGACCGTGATGCTGATCATCATGCTCGTCGTGATCGTATTACAAGGGCTTGCTCAGTTTTGGAATACCTATATGTCGGGTTGGCTCGGGCAGTACATTATCCGGGACATCAGGGTTCAGCTATATCAGAAGATCGTCGGTCTGAGATTGAAGTTCTTTGATAATACACCTATCGGAAGGCTGGTTACGCGCACGATTTCCGACGTCGAGACACTTTCCAATGTTTTCAGCGACGGTATGGCTGCCATCGCCGGAGATATTCTGCAACTGGTGCTGATCATAGCCGTTATGTTTTACACGGACTGGAAATTGTCCCTGATCAGCTTGTCGATGATCCCGCTTATGCTCTTCTGTACCTATGTTTTCAAGGAGAAGATCAAGGATTCGTTCAATGAAGTGCGGGCCGCTGTATCTAACCTCAATTCATTTGTACAGGAGCACATTACAGGAATGGGCATTGTGCAGATTTTCAGCAGCGAGGACATCGAGTACAAGAAATTCAGAGAGATCAACAAGGTTCACCGGAATGCAAATATCCGTTCGATCCTTTATTACTCCATCTACTATCCGGTTGCCGACGTAATTGCGGCTGCGGGTACGGGACTGGTGGTTTGGTATGGTTCGAAGCAAATTCTGGACGCGGAGATTACGTTTGGGACGGTCACTGCATTTGTGATGTTTATCAACCTGTTCTTCCGGCCGATCCGGCAGTTGGCCGACCGTTTCAATACCTTACAAATGGGCATTGTGAGTACCGACCGCATTCTGAAGTTGCTCGATAGCGATGAGTATACTTCGAATGAGGGCACATTTGCGCCGGAATCTGTGAAGGGTAATGTAGAATTCAGGAACGTTTGGTTTGCCTATAATGATGAAGAATATGTGCTCAGAGATATCAATTTCAAGGTAAAGGAAGGAGAAACGATTGCATTTGTGGGGGCTACGGGCGCAGGCAAGTCGTCCATTATCAACCTGTTGACTCGTTTTTACGACATAAACAAAGGCAATATTTTTGTGGACGGAGTGGAGGTCCATGATTATGAGCTCAATGCATTGCGGAGGCACATCGGTGTGGTCCTGCAAGACGTTTTTCTTTTTTCAGATACGATTGAAAACAACATAAGGCTCGGCGACGACAGCATTACCCATGAAAAAATCGTCGAAGCTGCAAAGCTCGTGGGTGTGCATGATTTTATCGAACGCCTGCCGGGCGGCTACACTTACAATGTCATGGAGCGTGGCGCGACGCTTTCAGTAGGCCAGCGGCAACTGATCTCATTTGTGCGGGCGATGGTGCATGAGCCGAAAATCATCGTGCTTGACGAAGCGACCTCGTCGGTTGACAGCGAAACCGAGGAGCTTATTCAGCACGCCATCGAAACGCTGATGCAGGGACGCACGGCCATTGTGATCGCGCACCGGCTGTCGACCATTCAGGAGGCTGACAAGATTATCGTCGTGGACAAGGGCCGGATCGTAGAGGAGGGAAATCATGAGCAGCTCCTGGAAAAAAACGGAGCTTATGCCAATTTGTACCGGATGCAATACAAAGAAGTCCATAAAATAGGCCTCAATTGACACAAAACAGGCAAGCCTTTCGACTTGCCTGTTGCTCAGTTTCTTTTACCCGTATCCAGCGGGATGGGGGGAGGCCCGATGAGGAAGTCGTCTTCGTCGTTTCGTTTCACGGGTGTGCTGTCTCCGTCAACGTCCAGCGAGTCACTTTCACTTGGTGCCCACTGCGTCGGGCAATTATAAGTTTTGGATACCTTAAAACTCGGCTTGGGGAATGGGCCGGGCTCAATGGATTTATCCTTGTAGATTTTCTCAAGGAAGCTTCCTACTATGGGCAGTGCGGTTTTGGCACCCTCCCCAAGGTTGGTGGTGCGGAAGTGAATGCTGCGATCGTCGCCGCCTACCCAGGCTCCCACCACGAGGTCGCGCGTTACGCACATAAACCAGCCGTCGGAGTTATTCGAAGTAGTTCCCGTTTTACCACCCAGCTCGTTGCCATTCGCAGTAACATTGAACTTCCACCGGATGCTGCCGGAAGTACCGCCTGCTTCCTCCACACCGCCCCGTAGCATCTGAAGCATCAGGAAGGCCGATTCCTCGCTGATTGCCTGCCGATGCTCCGGCTGGAATTCTTCGATTACCTTTCCGTTACTGTCCTCGATTTTGGTGACGAGAATGGGCTGCGTGTAAGTTCCGTTATTGACAAAAACACCATAAGCTGCGACCATATCGTAGAGCGACACATCAAATGGGCCAAGGCCGATCGAAGGAACCGCTTTCAATGGTGTAGTAATACCCATCTTTTTCGCATAGCGCACGACATTGGCTGCTCCCACCTGATCCGTCAGTTCTGCTGTAACGGAGTTAATGGACTGTGCCAGCGCGCGCCGCAGCGTCATGTTGGCATAGGTGTAAGTACCGGTCGCATTCCTTGGTTTCCAGATTTTCTCCTCGCCGTCTTCCTCGTAGGTTTTCTCAAACGGCTTGTCGACAATCTCATCGCAGGGCGACATGTTGAAGGTTGAGTCGTCAATCGCTGTGGTATAAACGAATGGCTTAAAGGTGGATCCGGGCTGACGCTTTCCTTGCTTCACCGCGTCGTATTTGAAGTAATTGTAATCCAGACCACCTACCCAGGCCTTGATCTGGCCGGTTTGCGGATTCATGGCCATCATACCTGCGCGCAGGATGCGCTTATAGTAGTCGAGGGAGTCCATTGAACTCCAGTATTTTTCCATTTCACCGCTATTCTTCCAGTCATAGACGGTCATGGTGTCTTTTTTGTTCAGGTAGTAGCTGATGCTGTCCGGACTATTAGGGAACCGGGCTGCCAGGGACTTGTATTTGCTGGTCCGTTTCACCACGTTATCAAGAAAATCGGGAATCTCCTTGCCCTGTTCATCGACCCAGGGATTCTGGTTGCGCCAATGGTCTTCGAAGACGCGCTGCAGCTGTTTCATTTTCTGCGTCATCGCTTCTTCCGCATCTTCCTGCATCCGGGAATCAATCGTGGTGTAGATTTTCAAGCCATCGGTATAGAGGTCATATCCATTCTCATCGCCCCATTTTCTCACAAAATCGACGACCGCGTTTTTGAAGTAATTGGCATTGCCGTCGTAGGGAGTTTCGAATTTTGTTTTCAGTTCAATGGGTAATGCGCTGATGGAATCGGCCTGCTTGCCGGTGAGATACCCATATTTACGCATCTGGTCGATGACTACATTGCGGCGTTCCATCGAACGCTTCATATTACGGATCGGGTTGTAGGTGGTGGTTGCTTTCTGGAGACCTACCAGCACTGCGGATTCCTGTACGTTCAGGCTGTCGGGCGACTTGCTGAAATAGGATTTGGCGGCAGTGTTAATACCATAGGTGTTGTTTCCATAATCGACCGTATTGAAATACATGGTCAGGATTTCTTCTTTGGTAAAATTCCTTTCCAGCTTGATGGCCGTGAGCCATTCCTTTGTTTTATAGATTAATGTGCTGACGCCGGGTACATATCCAAGAAGCCCTCTCGCACCGGATTTTCGCGTTTTGAAAAGCTTTTTGGCCAGCTGCTGAGTAATGGTACTACCTCCCCCACGGTCGGTTGCCCCGACGATGATGCCCCAGGCCACACCAGCCATTGCTTTGTAGTCAATCCCCGAGTGTTTGTAAAACCGGACGTCCTCCGTGGCGATCAGGGCTCTGACGAGGTTAGGAGAAATCTGTTTATAAGGGACTGGTGTTCTGTTCTCGGTGTAAAATTTGCCGATCATGATGCCGTCGGCCGTGTAGATTTCCGATGATTGGGCAACCTTTGGATTCTGAAGATCCTCTACACTCGGCATGCTGCCCATTAACCATAAAAAGTTGGTTTCAACGCAAAAAATGTAGATAGCGAACGTCACGAAACCATACACAAAAGTTTTCCAGATCAGCATCACCGGCCGGTAATAGGCCGCATTGACGTCTACTTTTCCTTCCCACCAGCTACGAAGCGACTTTTTATTGGTACGGTATGAGTGGAACAGATCATCGGCTTTGGGCTTTCCGGTGAAAAGAGAAGTTACTTTATAGGCAGTCCTGTTGATGAATGTGGCAAGCCAGGCCCGGATTGTCCGGAATAGCATTCTGATTTTGGTAAAAAACGATCGGATAACTTCCATCAAACGTTTTGGTTCGTAATGTTTCAAATATAAGAAAAGCCGGATAGATATGACTAAATCCGGCTTTTATGAAATTATTCTATTCGGCTTTGGTGAATTTCAAGGCTGCTCCGTTCATGCAGTAACGGAGTCCGGTAGGTTTTGGACCGTCATTGAAAACGTGTCCGAGGTGTCCGCCGCAGGTGCTGCAAACGACTTCGGTGCGGGTCATGCCATGCGTTTTATCTACGATCTCTTCCACATGGGTGGCTTCAACAGGCCGGAAAAAGCTTGGCCAGCCGGATCCCGAGTCGTACTTGGCGTCAGAGCTGAACAATGGGGTTCCGCATGCCGCGCAGGAATAGGTGCCTTCTTCCTTGTTGTCATTATAAGGATGAGAAAAAGGTCTTTCTGTGCCTTTTTCAAACAGAACGAAACATTGTTGCCCGGTGAGCTCCTGCTGCCATTCTTCCTTGGTTTTTTGAATTTCTCTCATGTAATTGTTTTTTAGGAATGGCCAGAAAAATCATACCATATCCCTTGATAACGTTGAAGCGCAATTTATCGTTTAGAGAAAATGCGCCGTAGCCAGGAATCCTGAGGCGGCCAGCATTGGTTGGGCGATTCGGGCGGGCGGCGGAACAGGCCTCCGGAAATGCCGAAATAGAGATTAAAAGCCCGGGGATTGCCGATATTCAGCAGTCCCGTGAGGTGATCGGTGCCAATCCATAAGGGGCCGATCCGGCCTGCCAGTCCAATGGCCGGCGAACGATACCGGTTCATGAGCGAGACCGGGACTGATATTTCATACCATTTGTGTTCGTAACGCGGAGTTACACTCAGGTAGGACTCTGCCTTCATTCCGAAAGCGCCCTGAGGAATCAGGTTTTGAACCCAAAGACCATTCACATATACATTGGGTTTGACATTGTAATCCACGCTGGCCTGTAAGGCGGCAGGGAGTACCGATTTGAAATTTGGTGCGAGAGGCTGGCCGCCATCCAGCGAAGAATTGATCGCATTGAAAATCCCCTCTGAGCCTTTCAGCTTCTGGAATGTGTCGTAACGGAATTCCTTGTCGGTCGTATGGGTTTCCTGCTGCAAAACGTACGCCGGGTTTTTGAAATGAACCTTGCCGATGTCGGTTAGGGATACCGCGATACGGTACAGGTATTTGTTTTTAGATGCGTCACGCTTTCTTACGCCCCTTTCCCGGTAGGTAACTTTATTAACATCGGGCCGGTACTCGTAAACAGCACCTAAATCAAAGCCCCAGCCGCTTCCCGGAGGAGCGCCGCCAAAGAGCCAGGCGGGCGTTGGTTTGATGTTCTGAAAACCTTCATCGCGGGTGATCGCGTAACGAACGTTGATATCGTTGACGTTGATGTATTGCCGCTTGTTTTCCCAGTTGGCGTCAGGTTGGATATCGTACGAAGAGTTTTCGATGATGGCATGCGCATTGTACATGCCGATCAGCCTTTTGACGGTGAACCCTACTTTCAGATAGTCAGTCTCATTATCGAAAACGGTGCCGCCGAGGGTGAATGCGATTTCTCCGAAGCCATTCAGGTGAAGCTGCCCTGATTGATTTTCGAATACAGGTCCCTGCAGTTCTTTAAGCTGGGTAGTTTTGCTGATGAGCCTTGCGAGCGGCTCGGTTACCTGCGTTGTATTAAGAATGTAGCGCGCCCTGGTCGAAATCCCCATTCCGATCTTTCCCCGGAAGAGGTTGAACATGACCGAGGGAAGGCGCGTGTCGCCGCCGGCGTTGAGGTATTTTTGGTTGCCATTGAGTTTTTCGCCCAGATAAGACCGGGGGAAAAGCAGCATTCCCCTCTCATTATGGTATTTCGCCGGAACTGTGTTGGTGATCAGACTAAGAAACGAATATGGGGCTTCGTATTTGACGTGGTTGTTGGCAGTGTAGAACTGTGTGCCCACCAGATTTACATATATACTGTAACGACTGTCGGCCACAAATGCCGGATTATGGTATAATGCATTTGTTCCAGCAAAATTGCTCATCGCCGTCCCAGGCAAATGCTGAGAGAGGCTGTTGGTGGCTAATCCACAGACCAATCCTAATATGGATAACCAGCTTTTTTGCATAACGAACGTAAAACGGTGGGGTGCCGTCATTTAGATCAAGGTGCAAATAAAACGTTAAGCACACTGACTTGCAACGAATGTTTAGTGATTGGGTAAATAATATTCACTAACAGGCAACGGCACGATTTTATTGCGAAGGAAATGCATCATGGTTGGCCGTAGCTATGGGGTCAGGGTCAGATATTTAGAGCAGGTACATCGGAATTTTGCATTTCAAGAAGGTGGTAAGAAGCAGGCTGTTATTGTTAATTGTTTTGTTAATTCATACATTGACCATATATTGTTCTGTGAACTATCGGTATTGACTTATTCAAATTTTGAATTGTATGAATTTTTCATTTTCAAATTATCAGGTCGAAAACTTCTTTGATGAGATGTTTACCCAGGGCGGCGAAATTCGCGCCGGGTACGAACATCTGAAGAATAAATTTGAGAACCTGACGCACGAAGACCTGACCAACCGGCAACTTGCTACCGAGCGGGCATTGCTTTCGATGGGTATCACTTTTAATGTGTATTCGGAGGGGGAGGGGACAGAGCGCATCATGCCGATCGACATCATTCCCAGGGTGCTGTCGAATGCCGAATGGCAATGGCTTGAAACGGGGCTGAAGCAACGGATCAAGGCGCTGAACATGTTCATTGATGACGTCTATAACGAACAGAATATATTGAACGACGGTGTGGTCCCGCGCGAGCTCATCGAATCGAGCAAGTGTTTCCTGAAACCTTGTATCGGGCTGAAACCGCCCAAGGGTATCTGGTGCCACATTACCGGTACCGATCTGATCAAGGGCGATGACGGCACATTCATGGTACTCGAAGATAACCTGCGTTGCCCGTCGGGTGTTTCTTATATGCTGGAAAACCGGGAGCTATCGAAGCAGATTTTTCCGGATGTTTTGGCGCGCACGGGTGTAAGGCCCGTTTCTGATTACCCGACACGTTTGCTGCAGATGTTGCAACACCTGGCGGATCGCCCGAATCCGACGGTGGCGGTGCTGACTCCTGGAATCTACAACTCCGCTTATTTCGAGCATTCTTATCTGGCACAGCAAATGGGCGTCGAGCTGGTGGATGCGCGCGACCTGGTCGTTTCGGATGGTTATGTGAAAATGCGTACCACAAACGGTTTACAGATCGTGGATGTGATCTATCGACGCATCGACGATACATTCATGGATTCCGAAGCCTTTAACCCCGATTCGCTTATTGGGATCCCGGGCATTTTCGAAGTATATAAAAAGGGACGGGTGGCTCTGGCCAATGCACCAGGGACCGGCGTCGCCGACGATAAGGTGGTATATGCCTACGTACCGCGGATCATCAAGTATTACCTGGGCGAGGAGGCGATCATACCCAACGTGCAGACATACATATGCGGGGAAGAAGAAGATTTCAATTATGTTCTTGAGAATATTTCAGAACTGGTTGTGAAAGAGGCAAATGAGGCAGGCGGTTATGGCATGCTGATCGGACCAAAGGCAACGGAAGAGGAGCATGAAATTTTTCGTCAAAAAATAAGGGCCAATCCAAGGAATTATATTGCTCAACCGACGATTTCATTATCAAGAGTGCCCTGTATGGTGGATGGACACGCAGAAGGGCGTCACGTCGATTTGCGCCCTTACATTTTGTATGGGGACGATATCAGCGTAATTCCCGGGGGACTGACGCGCGTAGCATTACGTAAAGGTTCGCTGGTTGTTAACTCCTCGCAGGGAGGAGGCGGCAAGGATACCTGGGTATTGTATTAATTTATCATTAACAGTTACTGGCAGGCTGTTCGTGGTAAAGGTTTATTTTTTTCTTGATAAACCAATGATGAACTGCCTGTTTAAACTAACATAGTCAGTAACTAAAATGATCAACCAATGCAACGCGATATAACCGGATGGTATAGTCCGGCGCTTAATAAACATATGGATATCGCTGTTTACGGACATTATGGATTGGCGTTACTCCTGATCCCGACGGCCGCATCAGACTATCTGGAATATGAACGCGAGGGCTTAATTGAGAGTATTGCGCCATATATTCACGCTGGCAAAGTCAAAGTTTATTGTATCAACAGTATCAATGCTGAAAGCTGGCTGAATCCCCACATGCATGGATACGACAAGGCGGTACGGCACCAGGCATTCAATGATTATGTGATCAAAGAAGTGGTCCCATACATCAGGGAAACATCCAGTCCCGACAATGAAATTATCGCTGCGGGTGCGTCTTTCGGTGCATTACATGCTGCCAACCTGTTTTTCAAACATCCTGAGTATATCCATGGAGTAATTGCCATGAGCGGATGTTATGACCTGAGTGTTTACACAGACGGCTACTATGATGATAATGTGTATTTCAATTCCCCTGTCCATTACTTACCTCAGCTGAAGGCTGAATGGCACTTGTCCATGTACCGGGATAGCAGACACATTCATTTCGTTACGGGCTCGGGTGCATACGAGGTCCCGGATTACTCCCGACATATATCGGCAATTTTGACCTCTAAAAATGTGCCCCATGAGCTGGATGTATGGGGGAGCGATATCCCACATGAGTGGTGGACATGGAAACGGATGCTGCCTTACTATCTCGAGACGCGGTTTTAGCGATCGAATAAAAGCAAAATGCCCTGGAATGACAGCATCCCAGGGCATTTTGCTTTTATTCCTAAAATTATGCTCCCTCGAATTGTCTCAGGAAACGCACGTCGTTTTCGGTAAATAGTCGGAGGTCGTTGATGCCGTAGCGAAGCATTGTGATCCGCTCGATACCCATCCCGAATGCAAAACCGGTATATTCTTCGCTATCGATGCCGCAGTTTTCAAGGACATTAGGATCGACCATGCCTGAACCCGCAATTTCGACCCAACCTGTGTGCTTACAGACATTGCAACCCACTCCCTTACATATAAAACAGGATACATCGATCTCTGCGCTTGGCTCCGTAAAGGGAAAGTAAGACGGCCGCAGACGTATTTTCGAGTCCTTGCCGAACATCTCCTTTGCAAAATGATAGAGTGTATCTTTAAGGTCTTGGAAAGAGACATTTTTATTGACATACAATCCTTCAACCTGGTGGAAAACGCAATGCGCCCGGGCGGAAATAGCTTCATTGCGGAAAACACGGCCCGGCATAATGGACCGGATCGGCGGTTTTTGACGTTCCATGAGGCGCACCTGCACGTTGGACGTATGTGTACGCAAGAGTATATCTTCTTTTACGTCTCCCGCACTTTTGGATATGAAAAAGGTGTCTTGCATTTCGCGGGCAGGGTGATTGTCAGCAAAATTCAAAGCACTGAAATTGTACCAGTCCTTCTCGATCTCAGGTCCGTAAGAGACATTGAAGCCCATTCTTTCAAAAATCTCGATAATCCTTCTCCTTACAATGGTAAGCGGGTGAAGGCTCCCTTGCAAATTAGGCGTAACCGGCAATGTAAGATCGGCCAACATTTCAGGGTGAGCATCTGTGGCGTTTTCCAGTACGGAGGAAAAATCCTGAAAGCGGTTCTGCGCAAGGTTCTTGAGTGTGTTGAGTTCCTGGCCCACCGCTCGCCGATCCTCCTGCGGGATGTTTTTTAGGTTTTCAAAAAGCTCGGTAACGGCCCCTTTCTTACTGATATATTTCAACCTGAAGGCCTCTAGCTGTTCTTTACTTGTAACGGTGGCCTGTTCGATTTCGGAAGTTAACTCCTTTACCCGGTCGGTAATCATAAAGCTTGCTATTGTTGGTGACTGGTTTGCCCGGAAGTCCCTTTATAAGGACTCCGAAACGGTTGCAAAGATAGCGAAAGTTAGTACGCAGGAACAGGTGAGGGGCTTCTGAAACGTTTACAGACCGGGTTTATCAAAAAAATCCAGCTTTTTGCACTACGTAAAACTACGCATTTCAATAAGTTTCGTTACGTCTTTTCAATGGGTCATGATTTTGTAATTTATTCATATTTAATTAGTTATGTGTTAATACGTACTTTTACGCATTTTCGGAACTTTACGCTATGTGCTAATTTTGGAACAAGAAATCACAACAATATTAGCGTCGTTACCATGAAAAATTTTACAAGCTTTGCTCGCCCCAACCTGTCGGAGAAATCGTACAATGACAGCCGTTCGTATATCTCAGTCCAGTCTATGGGAAGAACGATCTTTTTGACTCCTGATGTAATCACTTTCCTGGAAGGTGAAGGTAACTACACTTTTATATATACAAACACCGGGAAAAAATACCTGGTATCCAAAACGTTGAAATCATTGGCTGAGCAATTGAACGCCAAATTTCTTCGTGTACACAAATCTTACCTCGTCAACGCCGACTACGTTGTAGCACGTTTAGAGGACGATCGCATGCTGAGGTTATCCTGCGGAAAAGAAGTAGTTGTTTCGCGCAGAAAGATCAAGGAGGTTTCAGGTTTGCTGGATCACAGCAACCTTCGCATCAGCGCCTAAAAATATTTGGTGAATTAAATTAGTGGGTTATTCATAAAAACAGCAGCCATCGCACGATCGAAGGCTGCTCGTTTTGTTTATGAGTAATG
>CBFGMV010000181.1:0-11585 GCA_965649915.1 uncultured Dyadobacter sp. | reverse complement strand
GCAGCAGCTTTCTTTGGACCCCAGAAAATAGTAGTACCCGCCTTTCTTCTGGATCATCACCGCCTCGAAATCCCCCGCCGCGACCTTGAATTTTTTCGAAAGATCGGGGACCGATTTGCCATCCCCGGACAGTTCCACGCCATAGGTACCTTGCATTGGCTTGTCGCTGAAACTTCCCCAGAAGACATATTTCTTACCGTCATCTTCCAGGTAAAACGGGTCGATCGAATTCGGCACATTCACTTCCTGGCTCAGGAACAACTTGCCATGATCACTGAATGGTCCCGACGGCGCGTCTGCAATGGCCAATCCCACGCCGGGATTGGGGTCTCCCCAGGTAGAAAAGGCGTAATACATATGATATTTGCCATTGATCTTCACCACATCCGGTGCCCAAATCCCTCCTTTCTCTTTCCATGTGGGTTTCGCGACGAATGCTTCTCTGACATAGTCCCAATGTACAAGGTCCCTGGAACGTACCACAGGAACCAGGCGTGCGCCTTTTCCATCACCCCAGTCATCCATTGTTCCGTAGGCGTAAAACCAGCCATCGTCCGCCTTAACGACCGTCGGGTCGGCGAGAATGGGTTCGAAAACCGGGTTTTTATACTGCGCGGCTACCTGGTTCCGCTTGGCGGTTGCTTTCGCGTGGCGTTTGACAGCATCACCCGGACCGCTACCCGACAGGATCAGGGGAAAGAAAAGCAAAAAAAGTAATCTGATCATATCCATCTCAACATTGTAAACCAGTTATTCGAGCCAGACGATCTGCGTAAACGCGCCATTGGCAGCAGCGTCCCAGATCTCTACCCGCACCCATTTTTTCCCTTTCAGGTTTCGGGTCCATTTGAAAGTCTTTTCCCCGAAAGCCTGGGTGTCGTTCAAATGGATGACATCATGAAAAACGTCCTTGCCGTCTCCGGAAATAATCTCAGCGCGGGACAACGGAAATGTCCATTTGATATCCAGATTCACTTCCGCCAAGCCTTTGGCATCCAGCCTGGCCGTTTCATTCGCAGTTGCTTGGTTGACTTTGAAAGAAGGGATCAGCACCTCGCCGGTCGTCACGAAGAATTTACCTTTCCGCATCGCGTCCAGGACCGGCTGCCAGCCATCTTTGAATTCCGGCAAATGGTCCAATTGAAGGTAATTGATATTCATATGGCCGTACAATTCATAGTTAGGCTCGATCCGAAACAGATCCGCTTCGGCCAGGACGTTCTTTTTATAGCCCCAGTTGGCCATATCGTCCATCAGATCCAGCACCCGCTTGCCTAGTTTCGGCTGGGACAGGTCGGCAGGCATTGCTTTCCAGGCGGCACCGAGAAAGTGGTCCGATTTGTAGAATGCTTCGTCCTTATGCTTGTCAGGAAAACCGGTTGAGCCCTTCGTACGCGCGTGGGCCGTCCAGGCGAGGCCATTCTCCATTTCGAGCAATTTCTGCATTTCCTCCTTATTCCCTACCCGGTAAATTTTGCCATACTCGGGATGGTCTTCCACAAAAGGCTGGTCTTTTTCGCGGGACATCAGCCAGTACACCGGCTTGGGAAAGATATTCATCCAATGCCCTCCGAAAAAGTTGTTCGGCTCTTCGCCCGGGAGCAGCAGAAAATTCCCACCGGAAAGCCGGGCGCATTCGGAAAACATCGTTTTGAGCTCCGGCCAACGCTTAGCCTCCGGGCCGCGCGGGCTTCCGGGACCATGAAACTCGGCCAGATGCACGATATTAACCCCGGTGTTCCGGAAAGCTTTTACAAAACCCGGCATATCCGGTAACGGTTTGCGGGTCAGCACGTCGTCGACATGTTCCTGGTGGAAGTGACTGGCCATGGTGTAATAGCCCGTGATCGGCACATATTTGTCTGCGTGTGTAAATGCTTTTACGTTTTCCAGCACCTTTCCATCTTGCTCGCTGCTCAGCAAACAGAAGAAATTATAGCGCTGTTGCGTTTCCGGCGGCGCATTGAACCAGGGCACCCAGCGGCGGTCGCCCAGCAGGTCGTGCCGTATCCCGATCCCGAACCCGGGCAACAGGTTACGATAGTTCTCACCATACCAGATGTGTTCCAGGTTATAGCAATTATCCAGCGGATAAAAATATTGGTGCGGGGCAGGGAAAACAGCCAGGCTTCCTTCCTCACCTTGTCCGATGATCGTCCGGTACTTGACCGGCATCATTTCCACGGTATCCATTTTCGCGACGGAGACATTCCGGACAAAATCCTCCGTGTCCGCCCAGAATAACTTTTTCCAGGGTGACTGGCGCGACGAGAGGCCAGCATCGTAAATTACCGCCAGCGAATCGACATGGGTGGTCATCACAGCCGCCACATTCATCAGCGGGCTGCCATGAAACAGCGTCAGTTCTATCGCACCTGTAAATGGCCCGGCCTCGGCACCGTTCACGCGGATTTCCGTGCGGGCGCCATTACTTACGACCTGCACGGCTTTCTTTTCCAGCTTTACGGCGTAGCTCCGGTACTGCTGGTAAGCTGTTTTATCAAAGAAAATATTCCAGCCATTTTGCGATACCAGGTCCCTTTTCCCTACCGTAAGGATAATGGCCGGATCCAGGTCGCGGGCGATGGTGCGCTGCTTTCCGCCCTGGCCTATGGCGAGGCTCCCGATCAGCGGATGCGCCTTATCCAAATCAATGGACACTTTTCCCGTCTCAGCATTGCCGGCGGGCCATTCAATATGCAGCATCCCACCGCTCACAACGGCCTGAACGCCATTCTTCTTGTCAAAATTCTTTAAATCCACAGGAACCTGGGCTTGCAGGGCCAGGGTGAGCATTGACAAGAAAACAAACAGTGATTTATGCATGGGCAACGGATGGTGTTTGAGCAAACATTTTCTGGTAGAAAGCAAGGCCCTCGGTCGCCAGCTCATCGGCGCTGTTGGCAAGCGGCCGCCAGATACAGGCCGCGCGTGCCAGCTCTTTGGACGGCTGCCCGAAAGTCTCGATCACGACGGCACCGTCATAACCGATTTCGTTCAACGCATCTCTGATTCCTTCCCATTCGAGATGACCGGTGCCAGGTGTGCCGCGGTCGCTTTCGTTACCTTGTACATGACAAAGCAGATCTTTGCCGATTTTCCTGATCGAAGCCGGAATATCTTTCTCCTCGATGTTGGAATGGAAGGTATCCAGTACGATCTTAAGATTCGGATTCCCCACTTCTTCCACGATCGACAATGCCTGATCCACCGTATTGACCATATCTGTTTCAAACCGGTTCAGTGGTTCAAGGCCAAGTATGACACCTTCTTCCCCGGCGATCCTGCTCACCTCACGCAGCGTGTTCACACACCATTCGCGCTCCTGCTTCCGCTGCTCGTCGGAAACGATGCGGGTTTTGCCCACAGCCGAATAAAGCGGTCCGCCAAACAGCGGGCTTCCCATTTCGGAGGCAATGCGGATACAATCGGCGATATACTGCCTGCCTGTCTGCCGGAATGCCGGCTCGGTGCTGGAAATATCCCTTTCCTGGCCAAATGCACCGCTGATAGTGATTTTAAGATCGAGATCTTCCGCAATGGCTTTGATCAGTTGCCAGTCGATGATGCGTGCATCTTCCACGGCTATTTCGATGATGTCATAGCCCATGTTTTTGACCTTCGTCAGCAGGTCTATATTTCCCGTCGAAAACGGGGATACCCAAATGAATGTACTGGCTCCGAATAGCATACAGGTAGTTATTTAAAAAGCCGGCCGGGTTTCTATGGCCCGGCCGGCAGGTCAATTACGCTTCAAAACTTGGCACATCCACACGAATGCCGCCTTTCATGGCTGACTCGTGCGCGCAGATACCCGCGCAGGTATAGTTCGCAGCCAATGCGGCATCCACAGCCGAATCGCGTCCTTCAATGATCGCGGCCACAAACTCCTGCACCAAATGCGGGTGAGAGCCTCCGTGACCCGCCCCCTGAAGGAACGAAACGTGGTTAGGGTCGTCAATTTTTTCGCGTTTGGTAAAGTGCTTGATCGGCTCGATCAGCAGCTCGTCGGTGTCGGGAACGTCGATGCGGCTGGCATTTTCACCTCCGTCGAAAATCACGTGCTGCTCATCCTGCAACTGCTCCCATTCGAAGGACATTTTAGTACCATACACATCATAACTTTCACGGTACTGCCGCACCACATCGAAGAGTGAGCGTGTTGCTTCGGCTACCACGTCCGTCCCTTTCAGCGTGAATGTCGCCGTTTCAACCGCGAATGGCGATCCGTACCGGCCAGCCAGGTCTTCACTCAACCGGCCGGAGCCATGGCAAACGACGGTTTCGGCGATGGTATTATTGATTTTCAAAAGCGGGGAGATCGCATGAGTCCCGTTGAGCATCGGCGGGTAGCCTTTCCAGTACTCTCCCCAGCCATCCATGCTCATGTCCTGGATGTGCGATCCCCGGACAAACTGGATGCGTCCCAGCTGACCTGTTTCGGCCAGTTTCAGACCATAAAGAAATTCGCGTGTGTACAGGGCGGTTTCCATCATCATATATACTTTCCCGGAGCGACGCTTGGCTTCCACAATAGCTTTGCAGTCTTCGACGGTCATGGCCATGGGAATCGTGCAGGCGGTGTGTTTGCCGGCATTCAGCGAAGCGAGGGTCATGCGGGCGTGATCGGGCACGGGCGTCACCACGTGGATGGCATCTACGTCTTCGCGTTTCGGCACGTCTTCAAAATGTTCGAAAACCAGGTTTGGGTCAAGATTGAATTTGGCAGTCAATTCGTCACGCGTCTCTTTGCTGCGCGTGCAAATTCCCACGGCTTTGATATTAGGGTGACTTTGATAAATAGGGATAAACTCCTTCCCGAATCCCATACCCACGATAACTACTGTGATTTGCTTGTCGCTCATTGCTGTTTTGTTTAATGCCCCTGGGTTGAAACCCGGGGTTAAGAAATGGATTGATTTGTGTCGTTTTTTCAAAGCCTACGGCTTTGAGATCTGTGAGCCATAGGCTCAACCATTTGGTTTCGCCCGATTTCAATTCGGGGGAACGGGGCTTATTTTGCTGCCCATTCTATGGCGTTGCGCAGGAGGGTCTGATACGGCTCGATGGTATGCGATTTGGCGTCATGGCCCAATGCAATGCCTACGATTCTTCCCTTAGGATATTTCACGATGAAAATGCTTGGGAAAACCTTGTCAGAAGTTTCTGCCTTCGCAGTTGCCAGTACTTCTATCGGCGTTCCCGCCGCGTCGGGTTTGAAATAATACAGCTCGTCATCCAGCTTGAAGCTTGTCGGGACGCCTTTCGTTACGGGGTGTTTTTGGGTAATGGTTACCTCGAATGGGCCGTACTTGTCATGACCGCGAGAGCCTCCGCCCACGAGCTTCTGATTGTACTCCGGCCAGTCGGCCCAGTTGTACCATAATGCCGGATGTGCCAGTACCAGACCTTTGCCCGCGTCAACGAATGCAAAGATCGCCTTCCGGGTTGCCTCGTCGGCGATCGGCTGGTTGTTGCTCAGGTACAGCACATCGATGTTTTTCAGTTTGGATAGAATGGTCGTTGGATCGCTGGTGTATTCTACCGTGGCCAGACCGTCTTTCTGCAATGTCTGTACATCCTCCTGTTTGTACCATTTATCGAAATCGTGGGACGCCCCTCCGCCTACCAGCAGCACGCGGATCGCCTTTTTCTTCCATGGATGGTCTCCGGCACAGGCATTTCCTAAAAAAGCAACGGCAAGCAACAATGACAGGACGGTCTTAAAAAATGAATGGGTCATGGGTTTGAGTTTTAAATTGAACTTCTTCTACTTCGTCACGCGCAGGATGCCGTTCATGCCGCGCCAGTGCCCGGGGAATGTACACACGTAGGGATAATCACCCGGCTCATTGGGTACTGTAAATTCCAGCGTGACGGTTTCGCCCGAACTAACCAGCCTGGTGGCGTGCAGTACCTCCGGAATTTTGGGCACATAATGCAGTTCAGCCGCTTTCGGGTTACTGAGGAGCTCGTCCGCGGCTTTCCCGACCTTTTGCAATGTACCCGGCTTGATGATCAGCAGGTTGTGCTGCATACCGTCCGGATTTTCCAGATTGATCACCACTTTCTGTCCGGCCTTCACGGTAATCAGCTTTTTATCATACTGCATGATCTCTTTCTCCACCTTGAGTTCGATGACCATCGCGTTGGATGCCGCCGTTTTTGGGGATTGCCCAGCCTCCGACGTAGCACCTGCGGCCGCATTCGCCGAAGGTTTGCTCAATGCCAGTGAAGCCTTTTGAAAATTACCTGCAAAACCAAATTTGCCCTCATAATTACCGATGCGGTCGTCTCCCTCCAGATCTTCCCCAGTCCTTACCGAATTGGTCAATGGTGCCCCAAATAACATATGTGCTTTTCCGGTTGCGGCTATTTTGCCATCGACGACGATCCGGATGTTACCGCCCTCGGTCAGACTCGCCACCGCATCGAACTGATCAGGCAGTGGCTCCGTAGTGGCGGCCTGGCTGACCGTACCGTGCTGCCTGACAGCCATGATGAGCTTACCGTCCTGAATGTACAGTGCATATCCGCCATCCTTACCGCCCTGACCGGCAATGAAGCCTTGCAATGGCTTATCCTTCGAACGGGTGATAGAAGCACGGATGGTAATTTCTTTGCCGGTAACATCCGGCGGGAACTGTAATGTATTCCTTCTTCCCAGCGGGTAAACTTCCTTATCCAATGCCTCGGAAACCCGGGCTGCAAATGCCGACGACTTTCCCTCCTTTGCTGCCGCCGAGGCAAAACCCTTCTCGTGGCTGACGGCCGCGGCGAGAATGGCTCTCGAAATCCAGGGATCTTTGGCATTGCGTTCATCCTGCGCGGCGCGGAATATGGCTTCGCCGGCCTTCTCGGAAGCGGGCAGGTCCGCCATAGCTACAAACGTGGCTAGACGGGTGTTGAGATTAGGATCTACGAGCCCTTTCTGAAGTATTTCGAAACTCTGCTCATTTTTTGGCAAAACCATCGCCGCAGCTTTCCGCACACCGGCAGCCGGGTGATTCATCGCATTACTCACCATCTGTAATGCGCCGGCATTCGAACCGTTCAGCACCCCCAGTCCGTGCAGTGTCCACAATGCATGTACCGCCGGGCTGTTCAGGCCAATTTCGTCGACTTTCTGATTATTGATGATTTTATACAAATCCGGCAGTACGGAAAGTTGTTTGGATTCGACCAGCAAACGTTGCGCTGTCATCCGCCAGAACATATTGTCGTTTTCCAATGCGGCCAAAAGTCCGGGCAGATCACTTTTGGAAAGCTTCATTGTGGGCGTTTTTTTACCATTCCTGTAAACAACCCGGTATACACGTCCATGGTTAAGGTCCCGCATCGGACTGCTGAATGCGTTTCCGGGGCCGCGCGGCTGGTCTTTGAAAGGCAGGACAAACTCCGCAGGCGACTGGGCAGGTACGAATACATTATGCTGGATAATGAAGTTATACCAATCGGCAATCCAGACCGCACCGTCGGGGCCAACCTCGGCCTGCACGGGACCAAACCATTCGTCGGAGCTGGCCATCAGGTTCCAGCCGTCTTTTTCCCTGAAACCCGCACCATCCGGTTCCAGGATTGCATTGTGTACCAAACGGATCGTGGGCTCCGTAACGAATGCGACGCGATTCCAGTACTCTTTCGGGAAGCTACGGGCAGTGTAAAAATGATGACCGGCGGCGGAAGTAAAACCTCCTACTACATCCACCTGGCGCAGGTTGGGCGTCATCGAATGGGCGTCATAATGCCCGTCGATTTTCTGCACCGCCTGCATCGGGGATTGTTCTTCCCCCAGCGTGCGCTGCATCATCTGGCCAGGCATCGAGTAGAATGCGCTGTGCGTGTTGTTGGCAGTCGAAAGGAATATGTTGTTATCCTCCGTGAATCCCAAACCCCAGGTATTGTTGCTGCTGTTCCCAAGAAATGCGAAGTCCTTACCATCCGGGGTGAAATGGTACACGCCTTGTGAAAAGCTCATTTTTTTCCCGTTAATGGTCCCATTGAAGCCGGAGTACCCCAAAACACCCCAGATTTTGTTATCGAACCCATATTGCAGGTTCGATGGACCGGCATGCGTATCGTTTTTGCCCCAGCCCGTCATGATAACCTCACGCACATCGGCCACATCGTCGCCATTGGTATCTTTCATGAAAACAAAATCCGGGGCCATGGAAACGATGATCCCGCCATTTGAAAATACCATGCTGGTGGGGATGTTCAGCTTGTCGGCGAAGACAGTAAATTTATCGGCTTTACCATCACCGTTGGTGTCCTCACATATTTTAATGCGGTCGTTCGCCGCTCCGTCTGTTTCCTTGAACGTGTTGGGATAATCCACCGACTCCACAACCCAGAGCCGTCCGCGCTCATCCCATGCCATGGCAATGGGGTTGGTAATGTCGGGCTCGGAAGCGAAAAGCTGTATCTCAAAATCCGCGGGAACCTGGGTCAGCTTGTTGGATTCGGCTGGTGAAAGCGCCTCCTGCATTTTCGGTACGGTGTGCCTTTTGGTATAATGCGAAATGGTGTCCGACTGATAGATATCGACATCCGGCAATTTCAATGCGGCTATTTCCGCCTGCACATGATCGCCCATGGCCCATAACACCCCGTTCCTGACCAGGTCCAGGAAACCTTTGTTCGTCCAGGTACTGTCCTCATGACCATAGGCAGTGTAAAACACGCGTCCCTTACCCTCGTTACGCACCCAGGTATAAGGCTCGTGCACGTCGCCTTCCACCCGCTCACCCAGGACGGTCTTGTCGGGGTTCAGGTTCTTATGCAAGTAAGTTTCATCCCAGGTCTGAAAGGCAGTGATGCCCTTCATGACCTGGTGCTCCGGTTTTAGAATAGTGTTTTTAAAAGTTCCTGTCTTATGGGAAGCGAATTGCCCGCCGATGGTTTTGATGTACCAGGAAGAATTCCTGAAACAACCCGAGGCCGAATGGATCGGGATCAGTCCCTTGCCTCCTTCTACAAATGCCTTCATCGCGCTTTCCTGGGATGGCGACAGCGAGTCGTGGTTGGCGTAGATGACGAGCCCGTCGTATTTTTTCAGGTTTTCGGCGTTAATGTCTCCCGGATTGACTGTATACGAGAGATTGATACCGCTTTTGAACAATTTTACGGCGAGCCAGGGGGCGTACTTGCCTGAGTCGTGGTGCTTGCTGTTATGTCCCAGGAACAAAACTTCGGCCCTTCTTCCTTTGGGGGCGCCGTCTTTTCCCGACGACGCTCCCATTTTTGTTTTTGCACATGCCAGTGCAATCAATCCGACCAGCAGGGGTGCAATGTACTTCCTCATTCAAATTGGTTTTAAAGAAAAGTTTCGGTTTTAGTATAGGAATCCGCTTTACAGGTTTATTTTCTGAACGGTGGTAAAAACCATATCCTCGACATCTTTAATCTTGACTCCCACCCGCGCGAAAACATATTTTTGGGCAGGCGATAATACAGGCACATTGGCCGCAAGACTGATCGCATTCAGGTCCTTGATATCCGCTCCGGCCACGTCGGTCACGGCTACATTAGCAGCGCGCGACACGAATTCGGTTCTATTCACATACAGCGACACCCTTTCCACGTTTTTCGCATCGGCGTCGGTGATGATCTTTTCCAGTTTCAGGGAAACCGAAACCCGGTTTTCTCCCCCGCTGAACTGCGGCGTACGGATCATATAGTAGGGCAGTACTTCCACATCCAGTTTCTGATTGCCGGACAGGTTCACGTACAGGGTGTCTTTTGCGGCGGCATCCTTCACGACGGTCCTGAACGGCCCTCTGCCTTTTGGAAATACCAACTTATAATTGCCGTCGGACAGCATGGCCGAGTATGACCCGTCCTGGGCAACCGGCGCATCGATGGCTGCGAGTTTTCCGAAACCAGGCTGCCAGAGTTGCAGCCGCACCTGATTGTCTTCGACCCCTATCGGCTCGCCTTTGTACATCACCTGCCCCGAAAGGGTCGATTTAGGTTCCAGGTAGTTGTCTTTATCACAAGCCGCGATCAGCATAACCATGGCCAGGAGCGGCATTATATGAAATCTGATTTTCATGATATCGTATCGTTTGAATGTGATTGCCTAATGATTCGGGTTTCTGACCAGCTTCGGATTATTATTGATAATCGCGTCATCGATATAGGAATAGTAGTTGCCCAGCTGAAAGCGGTCGGCACCGGTGACACGGCTCAATTTTACCTGCTTGTAGATCCATTTGCCGTTATTGGCCGATCCGGGATCATAGATTTTGTACGACCATAGCGCCCAGGGCTGGGTATTGCGCTTGGTAGCCTTTCCCAGGTCCCGGGAAACTTCACCGGCAGCGATCGCATTACCGTCCATGATCTGATGGGCAATGCGCCACCGCTTCATATCGAACAGGTAATGTCCTTCGAAAGCCAGCTCAACCCGACGCTCGTGCACGATCCTGTCAAAGGTGATATCCGAAGCTTTCAATGGTGTCACCAGGCCGGCACGGGCGCGCACCTGGTTCATATAGCCTGCCGCATCGGCAACCTGGCCAAGTTCAAAGGCCGCTTCGGCCGCATTCAGGAGCAACTCTGCAAAACGATAGCGAACGAGCCACACCTCACTATTGACCCCGCGCTGACCGGATCCAACGACCGGATCGAGGTATTTGCGGAGATAGAACCCGGTTTGCGCTGTAAATTCGAAACCGTCGATCGGACCATCGAAGCCTACCACCTGCTCGGGTACAGTCTTGCCGGGCAGCGTTTTTTGTGCACCGCGGTCATCCCCGCTGATGATCGTGCCGTTGGCCAGCTGGTAACCGGCCCAGATATCGACCTTTCTGCCCTTGAACGTAGTCCCGGGCAGCATGACGGTCCCTGCAAGGCGGGCGTCGCGGCCTGCGAAAATATCGGTTTGTTCCTGGTAGTAAACCGGCGCTCCGGCTGAATTCGTCGTCGGGATTGGTGCAAAGGTATTGTCCAGTTTTTCAAATGCTTCCACAAAGTTGAGCGACGGATTGATACGGCCACCCTCTTCCTCCTCGGCTCCGTAACGGGGCTGGTTCCAGCCGGTAAAGTAATGCACCTTTCCGCTCTGCAATTTGAAATCCTCCACAAAAATCACTTCCGGATTGTTGGCTTTGTCGTAAAAGATGCTTGCAAAGTTTTCGGACAGGTCGGGTTTTTTGGCATAAAGAGCATAAGCTCCCGCATTGCCTGAAATGACCTCCTTCGCGGCAGCCAGCGCTTTGGTATAATACCCATTGGCCAGATTAGCGGGAATGCCTACTTCTCCTCCCGGCAGTGCCACCTGCGGCGTGTTTGCGCCATATTTGGCAATGGAGCCGGCATATAGCGCGGCCCTCACTTCCATAGCTAATGCAGCGGCTTTGGTCGCGCGGGATTTTTCACCTACACTCGAAGGCAGCTTATCCTTGATTTCCTCTGCTTCCCGGATCACAAAATCATAGATCTCGGATTCTTTCGCCCGGGCATGTTGCAGGTAAGTAGGATCACCGCTGAAATCGTAAGCCATCGGTTCAAGGATCAGCGGAACGCCTCCCATTCTTTTCACCAATTCAAAGTAGTAGGATGCCCGCAGGAAACGTGCTTCG
>CBFGMV010000180.1:0-11670 GCA_965649915.1 uncultured Dyadobacter sp. | reverse complement strand
CGGTCGGTATAGCGGAAAAATTGCTCGGTCAATGCCAGTTCGGCCTTGACGGCGAGCGGATTGTCGGGAGTGATCTTAGAGAGCAGCGCCAGGGAGTCGATCGCTTTGTCGAGTGAAGGATCATACAGGGAACTATCACCCGAATAATGGATATAGTCGTTCCGGAGACTTCGGAAAGTCGGCACAAACTCCGCCATGCCATCCGGGAAAAACCAGGCGAACTGGTAATTCCGGTGATTGTAGAAACTTTTCAATTTGGCAGTCAGACTGTCTTCCAGCGGGTGTGCGGCGATATAGTTTGAAAGCGCCGTGGTGTCGATGAATAATTCGGTAAAAGAATTTTCAACGGTGATGGTCGTGTCGCGCACCGCGATCTCTTTTTTCTTTTCGGCAGTTTTGCGGCAGGCTACACCGGTCAGAGCGAGCACCAGGAACAAAGCAATTTTCTTCATAGGTGAAGTAACGTCATGGACTGTGCCCAATATAGTTGCTTTGCCGGTAAAAATCTCACCCCTGCCGCAGGATTACCTGAACATTGTCTATTCAATCATGCGTATAGTTTTGTCCAAGATTTGGTTTTTTGTTGTGATTCTACCCGGATGCGCGGCGCTCAGGCACTGACATCCGGGTTTTTCGTTCCTATTCGAGCACGCCCATACGCAGGGCCGCTTTGGTAAGTCCTACCACATTTTTTACATGCAGTTTCTGAAACAGGTTACGCCGGTGGGTCTCAACGGTTTTCACGCTGATGAAAAGCTTGGTAGCGATCCGGGAAGTCGAATATTCACGTGCGACGAGGCCCAGTATCTCCATTTCCCTAGCACTCAATGCCTGTTCGGACGCTTCGGGAGCGCAGCGGTCCTGCATTTCCACCGGATCCATGGCCAGTTGGAGGATAATTCGCTGGCCGTAGAATACACGGCCATTGGCTACCGCATGTAGCGCCTCGTACCATTCACCGGTTTCCGAAGCAAGATCGATATAGCCATGCACACCTGCGCAAATGACGTCACGGATGTTGGACAGTGAGCGGCTGTCGTGGAATACCATGAACTTCAAGCGCGGGTTGCTGCGTTTGAGGCTGATGATCTGTGCCGGCAATGCCGGCAAGCCATAGTCGAAGATGAGGACCATTTCCGCTTCGGTCAGGAGCGGGGAGCCGGGGGAGAGATCACTGGCGTGGCCGGTCATCACCACCATCGACTGCTGCCGGAGCCAGGCACACAATGCCTCGCGTTCGATGGGATTAGGATGTACGAGAACGGTTTTAATTGGATCGGCGTGCATGGTGTAGGGGCGTAAGGATGATAGGTTCAAACTTAGGCGGGAGTCTGCCGCATTTCAACCGGTAATCGATGAAAGACGTTTTAAATAGACCAGCGTTCGGGGGGAATCATCTTGTGTGGATTAGATTTTTATTATAATGTGAAGAGGCTGTTATGCAGATGCCGGATTCCCTTTTTCTTTGTTGCAATTTTAATACACTTATTCAACAAGCCATGACACTTCTCAGCTTTGCACTTCGGATCAAGGAGGTAAGGGATTTACAAAACTCTTACGCCGCCACCCGCGACCTCGACATACTCGCCCGCCTGAAAGATATGGAAAGGGAGCTCGACAAGCTGATCCACAGCATTGTCACTACACCCCGCGACGTGTAGTGACGATGCCGGGTCTCCCGTCCTGCGTGGGCCGCTGCGTCTGCTGATTGGTGTCAGCGGAAGGCGAAGAACTGGAAAGAGATTCTTTAAAAACAGCATCCGACGCATGAGAGGTTCGAACTCTCGTCTCCCCGCTTGATGCGGGGATCTTACCTATTCCGGGCGACTACGCCTCCATTACGAATGCGCCGACCTGCTGATTTCTTTCAATTAGGTGAATATTTGTCAATGTCTAATTCGGGTTGAAGGTAACTATTTTTGTTATGATGCTTCTGGGCAGGGGTTTGAGTGATTTTAGATCATCGATAATAATGTCGGTGAAGTCAATTCTTAATAATGACATTTGCTTTACTTGGTTGGTAATGGTCTTATCACTGTCAAATATTTATTATTCGGTTTATTTAAATTTAGTCGAATTGGTATGTTTAAGTGAAAAAAAATGACACCAGCCTCTAAATCAAATCATTATGGACTTGCATGATGCTAGAAAACCAAAAAGTATAAGGAAAGAGTTAAATAAGGAGATAAGACTTCGAAGCAGATGGGAGGTCATTGACTTTTATCTCGCCCACACATTTCTCTGGATATCAATCTTAGCAAGTTTTACATCCGCAATATTCCTTGCGTCTGACAAATACATGTTTTGCTCCAAGCTAATTACAGCCGCTGTTGCCGGTATTCCTGGTCTCGTAGTTATTATTGACAAGACATTCGATTTCGCAAAACGCGCATCTTGGGGATCAATGTATAAAATTGAGCTTTTACAGTTAAAGGACGATCTTGATTTTGAAATCATAAACGTTCACAAGGCGGCAAGGAAATTTCGATTATTAATGAAAAAGCACACGATCTATTTTCAGCGGATTGGCTTTTTTTCAAAGGGGAAAGATAGCGATACAGCCGAGATTCATTAGTCCTGTGAAAAGATGCAGTGTGGTCAAGATTTTGCAAAATGCGACCATGCTGGCTCGACACTGTCAAAGTTTGAATCTTTCATATATTTAACCATGAGCAAAAAAATGATTTGCGGCATAGTCGTCGCGTTAGCTTTTATGTTCTCCTGGTTGATTTTTCGTGACAGCGCTATCCAGACTGATGATTTTCTTTTGCGTGCCGTTAGGTTTCTTGGATTTGGATTTCTAGCGGTTGATGGGGGTCAGCATGCTAACAATGATCCTGATAGTGCTTTTCACCGAACCAACTTCGTTTTGGAGCCGATTTTATAAAGTGCTGCCGTTTTACCTATCTCTCCTATTGGCTATTTTTATCCTCGTTTCCATTAAACTCACAGGCTGGTAAGCGGACAGGAGGCACTCCGTTACGGTTTTTTAACTAATTGACTACTTTTGGAAATTGCAAAAGATGCTTCGAGCCGCCAATTATGTTACTACGGTAAAATACGGATTGTAGGTGTGGTAAGTGAGCTTGCTCGAGAAGAGGCCAGCTTTATTTTTACTCAGAGAATCAAGCTGCTTCCCACTAAGTATAATTCTGGTAGCGTATTGTTTTCACAATGTAAATACACAATGCCCAGATACTGGTTATAACTGGCACGATAGTTCTAAATAAAAATAGCTTAAAATGGGCCAAATAGGCCATTTTTAGAATTCAATATATCTGACAAAACATCATGGCAAACTCACGACGTGAATTCCTCGGTACCGCTTCCGCATTGGCTGTCGGCGCGGGACTTTCTGCAATTTTACCTGCCCCTGCTTTTTCCAGATATCCGGCAGAAAAGATCCGGATCGGCGCTATCGGCGTCAATGGAATGGGCTGGGCGGACCTGAATGCGATATTAAAAAACGCGGATACGATGTGCGTCGCGCTTTGCGATGTCGACCAGAATGTGCTGGCCAAACGGACTGCCGAGCTGGCCGCGAAGGGGATGAAGGTCAAAACTTACGGCGACTATCGCCAGTTGCTGGCCGACAAGGATGTCGACGCCGTGGTGATCGGATCGCCCGACCACTGGCATTGCCTGATGATGGTGGAGGCCTGTCAGGCAGGGAAAGACATTTACGTGGAAAAGCCGATAGGCAACTCCATCGCCGAATGCCGCGCGATGGTCGCTGCGCAGGAGCGTTACAACCGCGTGGTGCAGGTAGGGCAATGGCAGCGCAGCCAGAAGCATTTCAGGGATGCGATTGATTTTGTGCATTCAGGCAAGCTGGGTAAAATCAGATTGGTGAAGGTTTGGGGCTATTTTGCATGGGTGAACCCTATCACGAAGCTGCCCGATACGAACCCGCCTGCCGGCGTCAACTATGATATGTGGCTCGGACCCGCGCAGAAAAGGCCATTTAACCCGAACCGCTTTCATTTCAATTTCAGATGGTTCTGGGACTATGCCGGCGGGCTGATGACCGACTGGGGTGTGCATTTGCTGGATTATGCATTGCTCGGCATGAAATCGGCCACGCCCAACAGCGTTATGGCAGCGGGTGGCAAATTCGCGAACCAGGATTCCGGCGCCGAGACACCCGATACGCTTACGACCGTTTTCGAATTCGATGACTTCAATATCCAATGGGAGCATGCCATGGGAATCGATGGCGGGCCTTATGCGCGGGAACACGGCATTGCGTACATCGGCAATAATGGTACCCTGGTGCTGAACCGCGACGGCTGGGAGGTGATCCCGGAAGGCAAGCGAATGGAAGCGGTGGCGTTTCAGAAATCTTCGGACAACGGGCTGGATCTGCACGCCAAAAACTTTATCGACGTCGTCAGGTCCAGGAAAATGGCTGACCTGAATGCCCCCATCCGGATCGGGGCCGATATCGCCATATTCTCTCAGATGGGCAACATTGCCTACCGCACGGGGAAGAAGATTTATTGGGATAAACAAAAAGGAAAATTTACCGATGATGAAGCCAATAAGCTGATCGCCAAGGAATACCATAATGGTTATAAACTCCCGTCTGTGTCCTGATTTTGAAATGAGAACGATTTATCACGCGTTGATTTTTCTTCAGCTGCTTATCGCGCACGCGGGTTTCGCGCAGGCCACCACGAAAACCGGCACGGCCAGGGCCGCTGGCCGGTATCTGTATGTAGCAACGCCAGGCATCCGCGACTATCTCGGATACGGCGGGCACGGGCTGCTGGTTTTTGACATGGACAATCACCACCGGTTTGTTAAAAGAATCCGGACGAAGGGCCTGCACCCCAACGGGAAGCCCTCGAACGTGAAAGGCATCGCCGTCAGTCTGCCATTGAACAGCCTTTACATCAGCACACTCGAAGGACTGCAACGCATCGATCTTACTTCGGAAAAAGTAGTTTGGGAAAAGGCTTTCGAAGGCGGCTGCGACCGGATGGCGATCTCGCCCGACGGACGCACCATGTACCTGCCTTCGCTGGAAAAGGGCTTCTGGAACGTGGTGAGCTGCGAGACTGGTGAAATTATCAGGAAAATCAGCGTCCATAAGAGGGCTCATAACACGATTTACGGAGCTTCCGGCAATGCAGTGTATATGGGCGATATCGCCAGCCCTTGGCTGCACGTTGCCAATCCGAAAACGCACGAGCTGGTAGCGAAGGTCGGGCCGTTTGCCAATTATGTGAGGCCGTTCACCATCAATGCGGATGAATCGCTTGCATATGTGACAGTCGACAGTCTGCTCGGTTTCGAAGTAGGTGACCTGAAAAAGGGCACCAAAATTGCCCATATCGACGTGCAAGGCTGGGAGCGCGGGCCGGTAAGGCGCCATGGAAACCCAAGTCACGGCATTGGCCTTACGCCCGACGAAAAGGAAATATGGCTTTGCGACGGGCACAATATGCGCATGCACGTATTCAGCGCGCAGCCGCCTTACCAGCAGCTCACCACGATCCCGGTGCAGGATATGCCGGGCTGGGTCACATTCAGTATGGACGGACGTTACGCCTATCCGTCGAGCGGCGAGGTGATCGACGTGAAAACCCGCAGGGTGGTTACGACATTAACCGATGAATTTCATAACAATGTCGCCAGCGAAAAAATGATCGAGGTGCAGTTTAAGGATGGGAAGCCTGTCAGAGCGGGCGACCAGTTTGGCGTCGGGCGCGGACAGATTTCTGTCAAATAGTTGTAAAATAGGGCATTATCAGCCTTGAAGCCAACTTTGAATATGCTGTTTAAAGAAGCACATCTGAAAGGCATTCGTGCCGGGACTGTTACGCTGGCTTTCCGGCGTTGGGAAAGATCTGCGGTGAAGAAGGGCAGCTTACAAAAAACCTCGATCGGCCTGGTGAGTATCGCGGATATTGCGGAAGTAGCCGAAAATGCCATTTCGGAACAGGACGCAGCGGATGCGGGCTTTGAAAACCGAAGGGCGCTCCTGGATTCCCTGCGCGAAAACCCTGACGGGCGGATTTTCAGATTGGAAGTTCGGTACCATTCGGAAGACCCGAGGATTGCATTGAGAGAACAGGATGCGCTGACACCCGACGCATTGGGGGATTTGAACAAGCGTCTCGCCCGCCTGGACAACAATCCGACGCACGCCAACTGGACTTTGAACGTGCTGGGCGCCATTGCGCAGCATCCGCGCCTGAGGGCTGTCGACCTTGCGCGGCTGACAGGCTATGAAAAGGAGTGGTTGAAACTAAATATCCGCAAACTCAAAAACCTGGGCCTCACGATCAGTCACGAAGTAGGGTATGAAATATCGCCGCTTGGCCAGGCCTATCTGGATGCAACACGTAGTTGACGGATTCGAGCCGGGAGCGCTGTGTGGTAACTTTGTTGGCTGTTTTTGTTATATGCGGAATTATTTTCGGTGTATGCGCGGACTTGCATGAATAGGATGGAGGATTTGAGGTGATTTGCGATCATTTGTGTAAGTCTTTCAAAAAATATTTTTGTAACCCTTTGGTGAGTGTAGTTGTTCTAACAAGTTAGTAATAAGTGTATTGGGTGTTTCAAAAACGGGGCCGGAAGCACCCCGTTATTTTTTTGTCGGGTTTTTTCAAAAACAGGCTAGGACTTACTTGTATCTCATGTGTTTATAGATGGTATTTTCGGAATCTCGGTTTGAAATAAGTTTACAATGCTTGATGATGGAAGATAGGGATTACAGCGCATGGCAGGGGTCAAGATCGGAGGATGTTCCCCGCGTTCCGCATGAAGGCGAGGCGCAGGACGTCCCCGCGACGGATTCCGAATTCCTGATCTATAAAGCATTTGAATCCAACTTCGACGAGGCGGTGGAAATGCTTTTCCGATGGTACTATGCGCCGCTGTGCAACCACGCCGTTCGTTTTGTTTCGTCCAGGGAAGTGGCGGAAGACATCGTTTCGGACGTCTTTTCCAACTTTTACCTTCAGCGGACATTCAGCAGGCAGCAGGGCGGTTCATTCCGGGCCTATTTGTTTACATGTGTACGTAACCGAGCATTTAATTACGTGCGCTCCGAAATGCAGCGGAATTTTCCGCTCGATCACGCCGACCGCGTGATGTGCCAGGACCAGCAGCCCGACGAGATCACGGAATACGAAGATCTATACCACGATGTCGAGAATGCCATCAATGGACTGTCGGTCCGGCGGAGAAGCATTTACCTGATGTCGAGAGTCGATGGGAAGAAGCATGAGGAAATTGCCCGGGAACTGGAAATTTCGGTGAAAACGGTGAAGGAGCACATGTATCAGGCATTGATGCAGGTGCGCAAAAACCTGCGTGACAAATGGCTGCTGGCGGTACCCTTTTTTATTTTTAACATGGAGCAGGTATGGAACCAGCTATAACCAAAGAATTTGTTTTCAATTACTTCGCCGGAAACTGTACCGCTTTACAAAAAAAGCTGGTGCAGGATTGGGCCCGAGATGAGTGCAACCGGGAGCTTTTCTTCCTTTGGTTGACCGAATGGGAGCGTAAGAACATTCAGTATAATGTAGATGTGGACGCCGGCATCGAACGGCACCGGACATGGGTGAGGTCGTTGAACGAAGCACATGCCGGCATTCCGGAAACAAGCCGGAAGGGCGGGTTATGGCGTCGGTGGAGCATTGCGGCATCAGTTGCATTGGCGATGGTGTCGGCTGGATGGTTTTTGAAAGACGAAGTCATGTTTCGTTCGCACCGCACGGCTTACGGGCAGATCGAGAAAGTGCTTTTGCCCGACGGGAGCAAGGTGGTGCTGAATGGGAATTCGGTGTTGAAGGTTCCCCGCTTCGGGTTCGGAGACGGACAACGGGCAGTTTTCCTGGAAGGTGAGGCCAGCTTTGACGTCGTCCATACGCAAAGCCACCAGCGCTTTCTTGTCCGCACGGGTGATCAGATGGATATTGAAGTGCTCGGGACAGAGTTTAACGTATATGCAAGATCGTCAGGCTCGCAGGTAGTGTTGCAGAAGGGGAAAGTCAAGCTTAATTTCAAAGAGGGCAATAGCGCGGAGACGATCATCATGAAGCCCGGCGACCTTGCCCGGCGTGAAGCCAACGGCAAACTGGAACTCCGCTATGCCGAACATCCGCAGGAGTATTCCGACTGGAAATTTCACCGGTTTGTATTCAACGACCTTACGTTCAGAGAGATCTGCACGAAACTGGAAGAGGTTTTTGGCACAAAAATCATCGTAGAAGACAGCGATCTGGCGCAACAGCAGATATCAGGTTCGTTTACGGCACTTGATGCCGAAGAAATGCTGGAAATTCTCAGCGAGGCGCAGGATTTTAGCTACACCCGCAAAGGCGGCGACATTGTGGTGTCGCAGCGCCGGGAAGCCCGGCCCTGAGCCGTAACCGTCGATTCCTGACACTTTTCTTGCCATTCATTCAGGTACCCTTTTCATTATGAATCCTTAACCCATTATGCATGTATGAAAAAATCCTTACCCGCGTTCCTATTTCTCAGCGTACTGTCGGGCAGCGTACTGTCGGGAAGTCCGGTGTGTGTGACCGGGCAGGCGGTCGCCGGTGCGGTCTCCTACGTACAGGCAGCGCCCCGAAGCGGTACGCCCGCTCCCGAGACACGCAAGCTTAAAGAGGTTTTGCAGGAATTTAAGAGCCATTACCAGGTCGACATTATTTTTTTCAACACCACCGTAGAGGATTTTGTGGTGCCGGTGAAAGATATCCATATGGAAGCTGATTTTGAAAAGAGCCTGAAAACCCTGCTGCGACCTTCCGGACTTTCGTTCAAGAAAGGCAGGAACGGCGGCTATATCGTCACCGGAAAGCGAAAGCCCAGGGCGGCCGAACCTGCCCAAACGCCGGAAAAGGCAATCCCCCAGCCACAATCCGCATTGCCGGAGGCCCGGCTAATCGCCGGACAAGCTGCTGACAAAACGGCTGTAATAAAAGCGGCAATTGTCGAAAAGGCGATCCGCGGAAGTGTGGTTGATGAGAAGGGAGAGGCGCTACCCGGCGTGAGCGTGCTGGTGAAAGGCTCGCAGGTTGGAACCGTGACCGACGCCGCGGGTATGTTTGCAGTAAATGTGCCGGATGAGCATGCGGTGCTGGTATTCTCTTTCATCGGTTTCAAACCGCAGGAAGTGGTGGTTGGCAACCGTACAACCATCGAAATCGGGATGGCGGTTGACAACAAGGAACTCGATGAGCTGGTTGTGGTGGGGTACGGCACCCAGAAAAAGGGTAACATCACCGGTGCCGTATCGACAGTCAAGATCGACGATAACCTGACCGGCCGCTCCCTGCCGAATGCTTCTTCCATGATGCAGGGGCTCATTCCGGGCCTGGCGGTGAATCAGAACTCCGGGATGGCGGGTAACAACGCTGCCCAGCTGATCATCCGGGGCCTTGGAACGGTGAACAATGCAAGTCCGCTTGTGGTAGTGGACGGTATGCCCGACGTGGACATTAACCGCGTCAATCCCAATGACATCGAGAGTATTTCTGTGCTGAAAGACGCGGCATCGTCATCGGTGTACGGCTCGCGTGCTGCTAACGGCGTCATTCTGATCACGACCAAATCCGGGAAAGGCTCCAAAGACACGAAGATCAGCGCGTCGGTCTCCTACGCGCTGGAAAAGCCGACCAGGTCCTTTGAATTTATGGCCGATTATCCCCGCGCACTGACGGTACACCAGCGTGCGGCAGCCGTGAACACCTTGCCTTCCAACTTCCTTTTCAGGAACGGGACTATCGATCAATGGATGGCGCTGGGGATGATAGATCCGGTCAAATACCCGAATACCGACTGGTGGGATGTGATCCTCCGCACCGGTCAGCAGAAGAACTACAATGTCTCGGCCAGCGGCGGAACGGACAAAACCAACTTTTTTATTTCGGTGGGGGCAATGGACGAAAAGGGGATTCAGATCGAAAACGATTTCAAACGGTACAATGCCAGGGTCAATTACGATGCCAAAATCCGGTCTAAAATGAATGTCGGTGTGCGTTTCGCAGGAAACTGGTCGAAATTCAAATACAATTACACCGAAGGTTTTACGGCCAACTCCGCCAACGGGCTCGACCTCTTTACGGCGCCGGCGGGTATTCTGCCCTTCGATCCGGCGACAGGCTATTTCGGCGGCGTGATGGCTTACAACGAAAACAGCCAGTCGACCAACCCGTATGTGGACTACATGAACCGTAACAAAAACAACCAGAACCGGCAGGAATTTAATGGAAGTGCTTATTGGGACTGGTCTCCGGTCGCCGGGCTGACCGGCCGCGTCGAGTATGCATTGAATTACTATAACCAGTTTACCTGGCGTTCCGATATCCCGACCCGCGCATTCAATTTCCAGACCAATGCATTTGGGCCCAGAATTTACGTCGGTGAAGATGAGCGGATCTACAATTACAGCAACACCGGGTACAAGACACAGCTTTCCGGCAGGCTGAACTATGACAGGGTCATTGCCAAAAACCACGAGATCGGCCTCATGGCGGCATACAGCGAGGAATTCTGGTACAATCGCAGCCTTACCGCAAGCCGTCAGGATCGGCTGCACCCTTCACTGCACGAGATCGATGCCGCATTGAACGATATCCAGTCTACCTCCGGAACGTCGAACCGCGAAGGGCTGCGCTCTTACATCGGACGTTTGAACTACACCGCCTTCGGCCGCTACCTGCTGGAAGCCAACTTTCGCTACGATGGCTCTTCGAAATTTCTGCCGGGTAACCGTTTCGGATTTTTCCCCTCGGTCGCATTGGGCTGGCGCTTTACGGATGAGCAATTTATCAATCACCTTACCGACAAGATCGGCCTTTCGAATGGCAAGCTCAGGGTTTCGTATGGTAGCCTGGGGAACAACAGCGGCGTAGGGTATTACGAGCAGCAGGAGACGCTAGGGACCAGCAGTTATTTTATAGATGGGAAGATTGTCAAAGGTTTTGTAAACCAGAAATTTATCAATCAAAACCTGACCTGGGAAAAGACAACGGTACTGAATGCGGGCCTCGACCTGGGCTTTCTTAAAAACAGGCTGTTTGTCGAGCTGGATTATTACAACCGCCTCACCACCGGCATGAACCGCCCGTCGGACCTGTCGATCATGCTTACCGGCGCCTATAACCCGCCGCGCACCAACATCGGAGACCTGCGCAACCAGGGCGTAGAGGCTAACCTCACCTGGCGTGAACAAAGGGGTGAGTTCCGCTACCAGGTGAACCTGAATGCCTCTTACAACCAGACGCGCCTGGAAAAGTGGAACGAATTGCTTTTGAAAGGTTACGTGTTCCTGGATATGCCCTATCACTTCCTGTACGCCTACGAGGACGCGGGCATTGCACAGACCTGGGCGGATGTGTACGCAGCCACGCCCCAGGGTGCGGCCCCGGGTGATCTGCTGCTGAAAGACCTTAATGGCGACGGCCGCGACAACAGCGCACCGCCGATCGCGAGGACCGGCAACATCGCCGGATGCAGTTCGGAAACCCCGAAATAGATTGCACCCACCGCTCCGAGCGCCGCGGCGTTCGAGGTGCCGAGTACCGACGGCTCGGCGAGCGGGTTGCGCAAATAGCCTTGCAGACCTGCGCCCGCGAGACCGAGCATCGCCCCGACGACGAGCGCGGCGGAGCGCGGCGGCAACGGCACCGTCCGGGCGGC
>CBFGMV010000179.1:0-12041 GCA_965649915.1 uncultured Dyadobacter sp. | reverse complement strand
ACTGCATGAGTGAATGAGTTAATGAGTGACCGGGTCGCCGATGCGATGAATGAATGAGTGAATGACTGAATGACCGAATGAGTGACCGGGTTGCCGGTGCGGTGACCGAATAACGAAGGCTTACAGCCTAATGCGCAAAGCCAAAAAACCATCAACTGAAAGCCGACGGCCGATAGCCGACTGCCGACAGCCATCAAACCATGAACATGAAAAGTATCGGAGTCATTATTGGTAACAGGGATTTCTTTCCGGACCGGCTGGTGGCCGAGGCGCGGGTAGAGATCGTTGATTTACTTAGAAAATTAAGTATCAATGGGATCATGCTCGATACCGAAGCTACGAAGCTTGGAGGCGTCGAGACATTCCAGGATGCGCAGAAATGTGCGGCATTGTTCCGGGCGCACCGGGATGAGATCATCGGCGTGCTGGTGGTACTGCCCAATTTCGGCGACGAACGTGGCATTGCCGAGACATTGAAACTGGCAGATCTGAATGTGCCGATACTCGTGCAGGGATATCCCGATGATCTGGACAAGCTGGATGTGGCCCGCCGCCGCGATTCGTGGTGCGGCAAGATCTCGGCCTGTAACAACCTCTATCAATACGGCATTAAATACACGCTTACTACGAAACACGTGGTGCATCCGAGTGATCCGTCTTTTATAAAAGACCTCACCGATTTCGTCGCAGTTTGCCGCGTCACCAAAGGTTTACGCAATGTCCGTATCGGTGCCATCGGCGCACGTCCGGGCGGATTCAATACGGTGCGTTACAGCGAGAAAATATTGCAGCGCAACGGCATTTCCGTCGTCACAGTCGATTTATCGGAGATTCTGGGTAATGCAAACAAACTGACGGCCCATGATTCGAAAGTGAAAGAACGTTTGGATAAAATCACTTCCTACGCCGCACGTGGCCGCACGCCGGACGAGGCATTGATCCAGATGGCGAAGCTGGACGTGGTTTTAGGAGATTTTATTGAAGCTAATGCTTTGGACGCCACGGCAATACAATGCTGGACGTCGGTGCAGCAGAATTACGGCTGCAATGTGTGCACCAGCATGAGCATCATGAGCGAAAACATGATGCCGAGCGGGTGCGAAGTGGATGTGACGGGCACATTAAGTATGTATGCATTACAGCTTGCTTCGGGCTCGCCAAGCGCGCTGGTGGATTGGAACAACAACTACGCCAACGACGATAATAAATGCGTGCTGTTCCATTGCGGTAACTGGGCAAAATCGTTTTTGCCGGACATCGAAATCAGTACGGCTCCGATCCTCGGGACATCGGTGGGAGAGCAAAACACCTGGGGAGCATTGGCCGGGCGCACACCTGCGTCGCCGCTTACCTTCGGGCGTATCAGCACCGACGACCCGCGCGGGATCATGAAGGCGTACATAGGCGAGGGGCGGCTTACGGACGATAGTCTGAAAACGTTCGGAAACCGTGCCGTTGCCGAGATCCCGAACCTGCAAAATCTGATGCATTACATCTGCCGCAATGGTTTTGAACACCATGTGGTGATGAATGCGTCCAAAACAGCCGGAATATTGAAAGAGGCGCTGGAGAATTATATGGGTTGGGAAGTGCAACTGTTCGATGAACCTGTAAATCAATCCTATCCTACCAGGATGCCTGATCGCGAGCTCGTGTCGCAAAACTGACCCTAAACTATCAGAATCATTTACCCATACCGGAAGCGATTACCGGACTAATGCTAAGAGTCATGTCGGAAAAGGAACTGGCGCGCAAATCGGTAGAGTACCGGAAGAAAATACTCAAGTATATCTACCAGGCCAAAGCGGGCCACACCGGCGGAAGCCTGTCGTGTATAGATATATTGAATGTGCTCTATAATCATACAATGAATGTAGACGCAGCAGATTTCGGCTCACCCGACCGCGACCGTTATATCCAGAGCAAGGGACATACCGTGGAAGCATTGTACGTCGTACTCGCGTCCCGGGGTTTCTTTCCCGAATCCGACCTGGACACATTGTGCAAATACCAGTCGCATTACATCGGCCACCCTACCCGTAAAGTGCATGGGGTGGAGCAAAACACCGGCGCGCTGGGCCACGGCCTGTCGCTGAGCGTAGGCACGGCATTGGCGGGAAAGCTCGATAAACGTGATTTTAAGGTGTTTACCGTACTGGGTGACGGAGAATTGCCGGAAGGGTCCAACTGGGAAGCCGCATTGTCGGCTGCGCATTATAAGCTGGACAATCTTTGCGCGATCCTGGACAAGAACACGCTTCAGATCACCGGCCCGACGGCGAATGTCTGCAATACGGATCCGGTCGACCAGAAATTCGAAGCATTTGGCTGGGCGGTGCGGCATGTGGACGGGCATAATATAGGAGAACTGATCGATGCATTCGGGGCTATTCCGTTTGAAAAAGGTAAACCCAGCCTCGTGATCGCCCACACGGTGAAAGGAAAGGGGATCAGTTATATGGAAAATCAATTGAAATGGCACCACGGCGTACCCGACCAACAGCAGTACGCCGATGCGATACAGGAGCTCGACCTTTTGGAAGAAACACTTCCCTGAGCGGCTTGCAGGTAACCTGACAACAGACTTTAAATGTAAGAAATAGTGGACGCGACTATTGAGAATGTAGCGGTAATCAACCGCGCGAACCTGGAAGTTTTTTCAGGCACCCTTCAGCAACTGGCCAGGACCGACCGGGATATTATCGTAGTGACCAGCGATTCGCGAGGTTCGGGAAAACTGGTGCCGTTCGGGCAGAAATTTCCGGAGCAAATCATCGAAGTAGGTATTGCAGAGCAGAACCTCGTGGGCGTGTCGGCCGGTCTGGCGTCGACAGGCAAGAAGGTATTTGCAGTTTCTCCGGCCTGTTTTCTAACGGCGCGCGCTTTGGAGCAGATCAAAAACGATGTCGCTTATTCCAATAATCCGGTCAAGCTGATCGGCATCAGCGCGGGAGTGAGTTACGGCGCATTGGGTTCCACGCACCACAGCCTGCACGATTTTGCCGTTTTGCGCACGATCCATAACCTGATCGTGGTCGCACCGGCGGACAATTTTGAAACGGAGCAAGCCATTCGCCTTGCAGCGGAAACCGATCTTCCGGTTTATATCCGTTTTGGTAAAAAGCAGATGCCATTGCTTTCGGAGGAGGAAAAAACATTTGAATTTGGGAAAGGACGGCTCGTGCGCGAGGGCAGCGACATTACATTGATCGCGACCGGCGAAACGGCAGCGCCTGCATTGCTGGCCGCAGAAAAGCTGGAAACGGAGTCGGGAATTTCCGCGGCCGTTGTGAGCATGCACACGATCAAGCCGTTGGACTATGATTTGCTGGCCGAGGTCGCTTCTGGCGGAAAGCCTATTGTTACCATTGAAGAACACAGTATTTATGGCGGCCTGGGCGAAGCCTGCGCTTCTTTTCTGATGCAGCAAAACTACCGCAACCGATTCAAAATCATGGGTATACCTGATGAATACACCGTAACAGGCTCCCAACAAGAGATTTTCAATCATTACGGCATTTCCGTAGAGGGTATCGCCGCGGTCGCATTGGCACTGTGCGACGAAAATCGTTGATCGCGTAGGTGTAAACCAGCGGTTAATTAGTCGTTGTAGGACCGGACCTTTTTCGAATAGGTTTATTTGGTAAAAATTTATGAAGCGGATAAAAGAATTGTTCTGTTGCGTGGCGCTGCTTTGGGCAGGTATGGTTTCCGCACAGGAAACGGCACCCAAACACCGTGTGCTGGTATTGACCGACATTGAAAACGAGCCGGATGACACCCAGTCTATGATCCGGTTTTTGACCTATTCCAATCAATGGGATATCGAGGGCCTTGTGGCCACGACTTCCATTCATCAGCAGAAACGTGTAGCACCTGAGAAGATCAAACAACTCATAGAAGCCTACCGGAAAGTCCGCACGAATTTGCTCTTGCATGAAAAGGGTTATCCCGAAGCAGACTATCTGATAGGTATTACCAAAAGCGCTTATCCCGATTTTGGGTTGAATGCAGTCGGCAAGGGCAAAGATTCGGAAGGTTCGGAATGGATTATCAGGGTAGTGGATCAGAAGGACGACCGGCCGGTATGGATTCCCGTCTGGGGCGGTGCTAACTGCCTGGCGCAGGCGCTCTGGAAAGTGAAAATGACGCGCTCGCCGGATGATTTGAAAAAGTTTGTCTCCAAAATCAGGATGTACACCATTTCGGACCAGGATGATACAGGGCCGTGGATCAGGAAAAACTTTCCTGACCTGTTTTACGTGGGCAGTCCGGGTTATCACGCGGCTGGTGCCTACCATTATGCGACCTGGTCGGGGATCAGCGGGGATAAATTTCACGGGCGCTTCACGGGTGCCAACTTTGAAATAGTAGACAATCCCTGGCTTGATGAGCACGTGCGAAGTCATGGTCCGATGGGCAAGGAATACCCGTTTACCAAATTCCTCATGGAAGGCGATACGCCATCGTTTTTAGGGTTGGTAAACAATGGTCTGAACGACCCCGCACATCCTGAATACGGAGGCTGGGGCGGAAGATACGAGCTCTACACTCCACGCACGCTTAAATACTTTTACGAACCCGAAACCAGACCAATCTACACCGACGCGATAGACGAGGTAAAAGGTGTGGATGGCGCCTTCCATACCAGTAACAAAGCTACATTGTGGCGCTGGCGCGAAGCATTCCAGCACGATTTCGCCGTACGTATGGACTGGACCATCAAGCCTTATAAAGAAGCTAATCACCCTCCGAAGGCCGTCGTGAAAGGCGGTGCCCGCATACAAGCGAAAGTGGGTGAGACCGTGCAGCTGAGCGCCGATGGTTCGCAGGACCCCGACGGCAATACATTGGCCTATGAATGGATCTACTACCCCGAGCCAGGCAGCTACAATAGCAAAGAAGCACTTGGTATCAAGGATATAAAGGCGGCTCAGACATCTTTTGTGGCCCCCAAAGTGGAGAAACCGGAGACCATTCACGTAATACTCGCCGTGACCGATAACGGGACGCCTTCCCTGACGCGCTATCAGCGTGTGATCGTGACTGTGTACCCGTAAAAGTCAGCCGCCCAAACCCGTTGCATTATGAGCATGTTCTCACATTTCCGGATAGCGTTTTTTTGCGTCTTTTTTGGACTTGGATTTATCGGTTGTAAAACAAAACAATCCGAAGAAGGTCCGAAAAAGATTGCGATCGTTGTTTCGACGCTGAATAACCCCTGGTTTGTTTTCCTGGCACAAAAAGCAGAAGCGAAGGCGAAGCAGCTGGGTTACGAGTCCAAAATTTTCGACTCCCAAAATAATACGGCTCTGGAAACCGACCATTTCGACAATGCGATCGCTTCCGGGTATGACGCCATCCTCTTTAACCCCACGGACGCCGACGGCTCGATTATCAATGTGAAAAATGCGGTGGCCAGCGGTATACCTGTTTTTTGCATGGACCGTGAGGTGAATGCGAATGAGGCCGCGACGTCCCAGATCTTGTCGGATAGCTATTCGGGATGCGTCGCCATCGGAAAGTATTTTGTTGAAACCCTTAATAAAAAGGGCAAATACGTAGAGATTCTCGGAATGGTGGGGGACAACAACACCTGGAACCGTTCCAAGGGCTTTCACAGCGTCGTGGACTTTTACCCCGGCCTGAAAATGGTCGCTCAGCAAAGCGCAGATTTCGACCGGAATAAGGCAATGGAGGTAATGGAGTCGATTTTGCAGGCACACCCGGATATCGACGGCGTGTTCTGCGGGAACGATGCGATGGCGATGGGCGCATACCAGGCGCTAGTAGCAGCAGGAAAGGCGGACCGCGTCAAGGTCTTTGGCTTCGATGGGGCCGAGGATGTGGTCAAGTCCATCCAGGACGGCAAGATCCTCGCCACCGGCATGCAGTTCCCGGAGGTGATGGCGCAGACGGCCGCGACTTTTGCGGATGCCTATTTCAAAGGTAAACGTGACTTTCCCCGCAAAATGCCGGTGGCCGTGGAGTTAGTCAGGAAGGATAATGTTGAAAATTATGCCGCATACGGCGAAAAAGAATAACGATGTCCAAACCGATCCGATATCTGCTCTACGTAGCGGCTTTTGCCCTGCTGGCCTATAATTCAGTGTATTTCAAAAGGTTGGATGAGGTGAAAGCTGGTCATGCTGCTTTCAATGCGGCCGCGTATGCCAAAGACTTCTGGGAAAAGCAGCTGATACCCGGCCTGGGCAAAGCGGTTGAGCTGACTACTTTAAATAGCCTGCTGGACACCGATAAGGACAAGGCATTCGATGAATATTCGCACGCGCTCGGCATCGGCAATGTCCGGTATTTTATGATAAAAGGAACAGGGAAGGTCACGGATGTGGACGAAAACCAGGTCACTGTCGCGACCGGCGCGGGTTCGGAAGTGCGCATTGCGACGGAGTACATTTTCGGCAATGCGGTTCGTGATGCTTCCGGTACCATCGACATCAATGCATTCACCAACTCGATGGATTTCAATAATGTATCCGCCGAGATCAACAGAATCATCCGCGAGAAGGTCGTGCCCCCGTTTAGGTCACGGGTGAAAAAAGGCGACAACGTTACATTCTGCGGGGCCATTGAGCTTAACCGCGAACATATGCAGACAAACTCTCCGGAACTGATCCCGGTGCGTCTCCAAATCGAAAAGCCATGACGGAAATATCGGATATCTTGTTGGAAGTAAGGCAGATCACAAAACGATTTCCCGGCGTGGTGGCATTGGACGATGTTTCCCTGGCGATCGAGGCAGGAAAGGTGACCGCGCTGATCGGGGAGAATGGTGCCGGTAAATCGACCCTGATGAAAATCCTGTCGGGCGTTTACCCGGATTTTGACGGGGAAATCCATTACAAGCGCGAACAGGTCAGGTTTACCGGACCGAAAGATGCCCAACAGCAAGGCATCGCGATCATCCACCAGGAACTAAACCTGATACCCTATCTGACCATCACCGAAAATATCTTTCTGGGCCGTGAGCTCGTGACGCAATACGGGACAATGGATAAGAGCCGGATGCGCAGGAAGACCCAGGAGTTGCTGGACCGGCTCAAACTGAAGGTCAACCCCGATTCGGCGGTATTCAAGCTCAAAGTAGGCCAGCAGCAGATCATCGAAATCGCAAAAGCATTGCTGACCGACGCCGAACTGATCATCATGGACGAGCCGACGTCGGCCATCACGGGCAGCGAAGTGGAAGTATTGTTCGACATCATTGCCGATCTGAAATCCCAGAACAAGGCCATTGTGTACGTTTCGCATAAACTGGATGAACTGTTTCGTATAGCCGACAATTATGTGGTGCTGCGTGACGGCAAAAGCATTGAGTCGGGGCAAATGGCTGGTATGACGCAGGATCTGCTCATCAGTAAAATGGTGGGCCGGAAAATCGAAGTTATGCGTAAAACGGCCGACAGGGGGACTTGCGAATCCTTGCTGGAAGTCAGAAAACTAAACCTTAAAAATCCGCTGAAGACGGGTAATGTACTCAGCGACGTCTCTTTCTGTGTTGGAAAAGGGGAAATCGTCGGCCTTTTCGGATTGATGGGTGCCGGGCGTACAGAACTACTGGAAACGATTTTCGGAATGCATCCTGCGCACGCCAAGGGGCAGGTACTGATGGACGGGCAACAGGTATGCTGCGATTCGCCTTCGCGTGCGATCGCCGCCGGGCTCGCGCTCGTACCCGAGGACCGGAAAAAGGACGGACTTGTACTCGGCCTGGATGTGCAGACGAACATTAGCCTCACCACCCTGGGGGAAATAGAGACGCTCGGGGCTGTCAGCAATGCAAAAGAAAGCGCATTGGCCGACCACTACATCAGCGAGCTCAGGATCAAGACTCCTTCGGGACAGCAGCAGGCGAAAAATCTCAGTGGCGGAAACCAGCAGAAGATCGTGCTCGCCAAATGGCTTGCTACCCGCCCGAAATTGCTCCTGCTCGATGAACCGACCCGAGGAATAGACATTAATGCCAAAACGGAAATCTACAAACTGATCATCCGCCTGGCCAACGAAGGATTGGGTATACTCGTCGTGTCCTCGGAACTGCCTGAGATCCTGAGTATTTCGGATCGGATCCTCGTGATGGCAGAAGGACGGCTGACAGGCGAATTTTTAGCGAGCGAGGCCACGGAGGATGGGATTTTGAAAGCAGCGATCGGGGCTTCGGCTATCGGCATTAGGCGGTAGGATTAGCTGAACTTCGGCTGTCGGCTCTCGGCAGTCGGCTTTTTTGAACTGATGTAAATGCGAACGAGTAATATTTCCATGTCACAAAACAAGTCTGAAATATCCGGTGGTGAGCGTATCGGCGCTTCGAAGAAATCGCCGACAGTCGACCGCCGACAGCCGAGGTTAGCAAGTGGTATCCCGCTTGCCCGCTTTCAATCCCTCATCGCCCTGTTCCTGCTTTGCCTGGCGTTGAGCATTTTGTCGGACAAGTTTTTAAGCGTTTCCAACCTCTGGAATGTCATGCGGCAGATATCGGTGAATATTTGTATTTCAACCGGTATGACACTGATCGTCCTCACTTCCGGCATCGACCTGTCGGTGGGGTCGGTTCTAGCTTTGTGCGGGGCGATTACAGCCGGATTACTTAAAAACGGCATTGAAATCCCTTCGGAAAATCTTTACGTGGGTTTTACGATGCTCGGTGCCATGCTGGCGGGGATCCTGACCGGCTCTGCGCTGGGCGCGTTCAACGGCTGGGCCATTACACGTTTCAAAGTCCCGCCGTTTGTCGCCACACTCGCCATGCTGACGGTCGCCCGCGGTCTTACGATGCTATGGACGGGCGGTTTTCCCATCAGTGGGTTGGGTGATACATTCCTGTACATCGGAACAGGCTGGTTGCTGGGAATCCCGGTTCCGGTGTGGATTTCGGTCATAGTAGTGGCACTGGCGGTTTTTCTGACGGATAAAACGCGGATCGGAAGGTACATTTACGCCATTGGCGGCAACGAAAGTGCCTCACGGTTGTCGGGTATCGACGTCAGTAAGGTTAAAATAATCGTCTATACCATCGCCGGAGCGCTGGCGGCGGTAGGCGGGATCATGGTCACTTCGCGCCTCGACTCTGCCCAGCCCAATGCCGGTGTCAGCTACGAGCTGGATTCTATCGCGGCCGTCGTCATTGGAGGCACATCACTCTCAGGCGGGCGCGGGAGCATTCTCGGCACCGTGCAGGGCGCTATCATTATCGGGGTACTGAATAATGGTCTGGTACTATTGAATGTATCGCCATTCTGGCAGCAGGTGGTGAAAGGGCTGGTGATTTTGCTCGCGGTGATAATTGATAAATCGAATGGGAAGAATGAGTAGGGGGGCTTTCTTTTCTTACACGCCGAACACGACCTCATTTATATGTGAAATAAGCCTTTCCAATGCGTGTTTTCGTAGCCGGTTGTGCGGGGCTCCATTTGCCGGTCGGACTTTTGCATCGGGTATATAAGTTATCAGGTGAGACCGGACTTGTGAGCTGCATTTATTGTTTGCGTTTTGAAGCATTGAATTTTCCAGCTTAAATGTGAATTTATCATTTACATTGTTGGATGACATCATAACACAAACGTAAGTCTTATCATGATGGTAGACATCAGCCGTTGATAGCACAACTGCGGAATGTGTTAAGTACTTATTGGTTGATGGAATCAGGAACTCAAATGAGACAATGTCGCCGGGTCTGAAAGGCATAAATTTACAACTTGGAAATCATAGAGGTAATACTTGCGTTGTAAAGAGCTTCCTTAAGTAGCTCATCAGTAGGTATAACAGGTAGATGTTCTGTCTCTTTAAGGTGGAGCTTAGCTTCAAATTTAAAAATGGTCATTTTATACCCTTTGAATGCCGTCGCCAGCGCGGCGTTATCGATTTTGCCGATTGTATCCTCCATTTTTTCCAATAACGGCAGCATAGTTTTTATGAAAATTGCCCCGATGTTTAATTGCTCAGCATTCATTTCAGGAATGAGTGCCATTTGCTCTTTTATAAGCACTGTATCACGAACCAGTCTCCGTTCGACACGGACGATTATCCAATCGGAAAATGATCTTGTAAATATCCTCATAAAACCGGCAATAAGGGCTGCCCAGGACGTCTTGCGAGCCTCGTATTTCATGATGGTCAGTGTCGTTCCGGTCATAACTGCTGCTTAATTAGTTGATGAAAACAATGTAAAAATACCTTGGAAAAAGCTTCATTGCAAGCCAGTTAAATAGTGGTTTCGCAGGTAATTAGCAAGGGTTACTCATAAAAGTACCAACGGTAAAGTTCAGTTATCAACTGCTAGAAAATATTCCAAAATGAACCGATTTTGCTTACTATTTCTTTCCGCTTCCATACTGTTCTCATCCTGCCAAAAGCAAGCCTACCTCTTCACCTCCTTCCGTGAGCCGGCTACCGATGGCCTGCATCTCGCATACAGCAACGACGGCTACTCCTGGACCGACCTTGGCGGAGGCTATCTCAAACCCGAAGTGGGCGGCAAGCTCATGCGGGACCCATCCATTGCAAGAGGAAAAGACGGGACCTTCCACCTCGTCTGGACCACGAACTGGAAAGGGGATAAGGGATTCGGATACGCGAGCTCGCGCGACCTGGTCCATTGGTCGGAACAGCGTTTCATTCCCGTGATGGAGCAGGAAGCCGAGGTCGTGAACGTATGGGCGCCCGAACTGTTCTATGACGAAGACCAGGATCGATTCATTATCATCTGGGCCTCGACGATCCCCTTCAGGTTCCCGAAAGGCGAAGAGGATGAGCGGAATAATCACCGGATGTATTATGTGACGACGAAGGATTTTCAGTCTTTTTCCAAAGCCGCATTGTTCCTCGATCCGGGTTTCAGCGTGATCGATTGCGTGATCGCCAAGCGGAAAAAAGATGATTATGTGCTGGTTTTGAAGGATAACACCCGCCCGCAACGGAACATCAGGGTCGCATTTGCGAACAATGTGCTCGGACCTTATCGTGATGTTTCGGAGCCGTTTACCGGCTTCCTGACAGAGGGGCCGACCGTTGCGCAGGCAGGCGACCAGTGGCTGATCTACTTCGATCAGTACCGGGATAAAACGTATGGCGCGGTTAAGACGAAGGATTTTAAAGGTTTTACCAACATTTCCAAAGAAATAAAAGTACCCGATGGCCATAAACATGGCACCATCATCCAGATCGATCACCGGATATTGAAACAACTGAAAATGAAAAGATAACCCCGAATGAGAACAGCCCCGCATGCCTGCCGGTTAGTCTGCGTATATAGTAGTCGGTAGCATTTAATCGCTTATATTGTTTATAATAAATTGAAGATTAAATAAGATCGATAGTAGTAAAAATGCGCCGGCGCCGGCTTCTGTTTGGAAACCTGACTAAAATTCGCCTCGTTTTCATGAAGGAACCAACCCGGACAGAGCTGTATTTGGAGGAAGAGCAGAAGCTGTGGCGGGAAATGCTGGCGGGGGATGTCACCGCATTTGAACAACTCATCAACTGTACTTACGACCTGCTGTTCCACTACGGAACCAAATTCAACAGTGACCGGGAGCTGATCAAGGACTGCATTCAGGATGTTTTTTTGGGGATCTGGGAAAAAAGAAATGCATTGAACCCCGGCATTCCGCCCAAACCTTACCTGCTGGCGTCACTGCGTCGGCGGCTGCACCGGCTGGCGTCGCGGCTGCGGATGGATTGTATGGATTATTACAGTGAGTCGGACATTGTTTTCGACCTGGAATTCAGCGCAGAGTATCAGCTTATCCAGTCGGAACACGACCGCTTGCTCGCTTCCCGGATGACCGAAATGCTCAACGAGCTTCCCAAACGGCAAAAAGAAGCCGTTTTTCTCCGTTTTTACAATGACATGGAGCGCGAAGAAATTGCGATCGTCATGGACATTCAGCCTCAGTCTGTTTCCAACCTGCTGCAAGAGGCATTCAAGTTTATCAAATCTCATTGGAAAGCCATCGTATCACTCTTTTTGGCAATGCGGTTTTGGACTGAATGGGTTCATTAAAACAGCTTCAAAAAAAATC
>CBFGMV010000178.1:0-12060 GCA_965649915.1 uncultured Dyadobacter sp. | reverse complement strand
CAAATAATTGTGTATTTAATAATTACGTTTTATCATCAAAAGTGAAGAAGAACCCAACTTCTCCGAAATACCCAGTAATCTTCGTGACTCGGTCAAATTTAGCTCTCTAATCTCTCCGACCACCGCTGAGAGCGCATCGCATTTGAGCGCTTCTTCGATCGCCCACAGAAGATCTTTATCTTTTTTCAGATCGACAAAGATCACCCGGTCCGGTGATACGCCGAATTGGCTCAGACCGAATGGGTAAACAGTACGGCGAGTGCCCACCCAAACGCACAGCCCGTCCTGTTTCATCATTTTTCCGGCCAGCGCGGCCATAAAGCCGAATGTGGCCGCGGTCTGCTCTATGGAAGTACTGATAAACTCGTGCATCCCCACGCGGGGGAATACGCCCTGAGGGAAAGCTTTCATTACTGGCCCGAGACCGAAATCGTCGTGTTTTACGCCCAACGCTGGCGCACGGAAGCCCTGCAAAGCGAGTATATCGCTTCTGAGCCTGGCAACCAGGTCACTTTTTTTCAATGCAGTTTCCATAGTATGAATGTTTTATTATCTTTGGTATTATTAGTACCATTGATGTGATTTCAATAATAACATTATGCCATGACAAGCGCAAAACTTTTTTTTGGTAGCAACATCCGGTTTCTCCGCGAGCGCAGGAAACTGACCCAGGAAGATTTCGCCGAGCAACTGGGCGTTACAAGGGTCAAACTCGCTGCCATAGAGGCTGGAAGGACGGAAAATCCGTCAGCGGTAGACCTGATCAAATTCTCGGATTTCTTCGGGCTATCGATCGACAATCTTTTCCGGGTAGACTTGCGCGGGGTAGGGGAGCTTCCCCTGAGGGAGCTGGAAGCGGGGAGCCCGCTCTACATGAAAGGGACTAACCTTCGGGTGCTGGCCATCTCGACCGACAAAGCCAATAAAGAGAACGTCGAGTATGTACCTGTAAAGGCAAAAGCGGGTTACCGGAGCGGATATGCGAACCCGGAATTTATCGCTTCGCTGCCCAAATTCTCGGTGCCTGGTTTACCGCAGACAGGCACATTCCGGATGTTTCCGACCACAGGCGACTCGATGCTGCCGGTACCCGAAGGTGCAGATGTAGTGTGCCGCTATGTCGAGGACTGGACGGCCTCGAAACCGGGCACGCTATGCATTGTGATCCTGGATGGAGAGCAGGACTTTGTTTTCAAGAAAGTGACTGTTTTGCCAGAAGGGAATAAAATGCTTTTGGAATCTTTGAACCGGGCGTATGAACCATATGAGATCAGTGCTGGCGATGTGATTGAGATTTGGAAGTTTCACAGCTATTTTTCCAAGGATGTTCCGGAACGAGTGTCGGAAGTGCAGCATATTTCCCATACGATGGACACAATTTTGAAACAGTTACGAGAGATTCAGGAAAAGATGGAAGTAAGGGCCCATTAGTGTTGCGGATAAACTCCTGTGAAAGTATAAACATTTGTCGTCCTATATTTTTAACATGCTGAATTGCAGGTAATAACCGATAAATAAATATTGTTTGCCGTCTCGATTAATTAAATGTAATTTGTTGCAAGCATAATGATTGAGATGTAAACCACTTTCTGCGGTTTGAACTGACATGTTTGTTAAACCAACGTGTTCAAAGGGTCGGTATCGAGTAAAGTATGTTACCGAGAATCGACTTACTCGTACCTATATTATCTAGACTTATTGATCTCCCTACACTATCTCATGACTCGAAATTTATTTATTTCTACCTTTGCGCCGTTTTTAACCTTTGGATTGATGCCTTCATGGAAAGATCAATTGCCGAAAAGTTTGATTTCGTCAGATTTGCCTGATAAAACAAACACATTAGTGTCCGCAATTTGCATTTTTGCTACACCTGGTGACGGCGATGGGAAAAACCCTGATGATTCGTTTGTGGATGCTTTTGTTGATGTTGAATGTTATGATAACGTATATACTGGACAGGGAGGATTTCCAAACGGCTCAGATATAAGACATGAATCGTATCGAGAGATGGGTGTGGCTTTTGATCCACCTGGTCAGGAAAAAATTTTTTATGACGGTGTGAAAAACGTACAGATTAGAATATTTGGACATAAGCCTAATTACCAGCCAAGCTTGAATAGCGATGAGTGGGACGTTCGATGGCAGTTGGTCCTAAATTTTAAAAAAGGACAAGTTTTAGCAACTCCCTTTTTTCCCAATGTCGATTTTGATTTTGGAGAGCGTCAGCGACTTATCAATCCAGGAAGAACCCACTTTTCAAGGGATTTATTAAATAACCCAAGAATACTTTATTTAGGTGTGAAAATCAACAGGAACTAAGAGATGGTTACAAAAGCAGCTAAATTTTTATGGTTATCGCTGATATTGACTGGCATAAACGCAAAAGCTCAGAATTTCTCAATGTGGACTGTTGTTGATCTGTCTCATTTTAGTCAATCTTTTGATAACACGTTCATGGATGAACTGTCACCCGGTAGTTCCTGGCCAGCCTTGGCTGCTTCTATAGATAACCAAGCTTTCAACTGGGAGCTGCCGATTATAATTAATGCAGTTCGATTTGATAAGAGATCTTTCGTTTCTCAAAGGGTAGTTAACTCTATTCTTCAAAGTGAAACCATCGCAAAGAAATATTCACGGGTGAAATCGCACTATGATAAGAGTTTAGTAAAGTATAAAGAGCTTATACCAGTTGCCTCACAAGCCGTAGAAGCAGGAAAGGCGGGTACTCCCGAACTAGCTCGAAAATTGCCAACAGCCGCAAGTCAGCAGATCCAAATAGTAGAAGAAGCATTAAAATATTATCATGCCGGCCAAGAATTGGTTGAACTTGGAGAGTCTCGTAGAGAATTAATGCGTAACGGTGCAAGGGAAATGGCTTCTAAACATTCTTTTTCGGCTGAAAATGCTTCGAGCATGAAATCATTATTGACAAGAATAGACGTATGTCAAAAGCAATTGGATAAGTTGAGAAAAGATTTATCCAATCATAAAATTGAGACAGAATTCGCTCGTTCTGAGTCCGCAAAATTGATTCAAGTTTTAGGTCAGTCATTAGTAGAGTTTTCGAATCTTACGGATCCTGTCATATCTGTGCTAGATGGTTACTTAGTTGCCCCAGCAGCAAGTAAAATGCTGATAGCGGTGTCAAAGGATATGGTAGTTGAATACATTGAGCAATCCCTTAAAGATGATAAACCTTTTCAAGAAGCCATTACTAAGGCATTTGAAAAAGGCTATGAGGCGGCAAGAAACGAAGCCTTGGATCAATTCTTCGATAAATATAAGGAAGGCAAATTGAAAAATATAATGTTAATCCCTAAGATGACAAAGCAGCTTCACGAATCCCTCGGTAAGTGGCAGGAAATAAATGATGCGAAAGCACAAAAAGAGATGATCAATAGTTATAATAAAGTTATTGATTTTTCCCAACAAGCAATCGAGCTCAATGAGAAATGCGTAGATAAGGCTACCAAGGAAATGACCTATGTGATAGATAGTGCTGTCACGCAATTTTTAAATATGCCTTAGCAGTTTAGTCCTCCAAATATATCGGCCAGTGTTTCTATTTAACATAAGACAACTTATAGAAATTTTGAGCTGATCAGCAATTAGTCAGGCTTCAGCGGTGGACCCACTATCTTCATGCCGTGGCTTTCGGCCAGTTCACGCCTGCCTTCGATGGTTTGGTCTGCTTGTTGGATGACGGTCCTAAAATATGCTTCCATCTTTCCTGCAGGCTGATGGCCTACAATGAGCCTGGCAATTCCTTCACTTTGCTTGACAAAACTATGTGGCATTCCCATTGGTACAGTTAATGAATCCCCAGATTTTAAACGCATGATCTGTTCTCCAACCTGAAACTTGAATTCGCCTTCCATGACTAAGAACCACTCGTCACAATCGGTGTGTAGGTGCAATGGAGGGCCAACCTTTTCAGGTCGTAGTGTATCAAAGATTACCAGTCTTCCTTCGTTGTCATTTCCGGACACCTTCACAGTAAAGGTGGCATCCAGCCATTTGAAAGGTTTCCCTGATCGATCTTCGCCTGCACGCACCAGTACCGCTTTTCTATCGTCTTTAACAAAAGTTGGCCTGCTAGCAGCGACTAACGGTGGCACTGGCGTCCACGCCAGAAGTGTTGCAATGAATGCATTTCTTTTCATAGTACATGTTTTTGACTAGGTCACTCCTTGAGATGTGTATTGAAAGTAAGCACTTTATGTGTCGGAATTTTGAAATAGGTTGTCTTTTGCCCGATTATTTATTTTACGTGCATCATTTTTAGTTCTAATAGATAATCCTGAATAGCCAACATGTCGGCGTACACCAATATTTATCGTTGCCGGTGCCAGTTTCCGCCCATAGCTACTTGAAAAAGGTTTCAATTGTGTGTATCTTCATAGAAGAAAAAGCGCGATAAAGAAGGACAAGAGGAGTATGGGAAGTGTGATTCTGGTAGGTGAGGAAAAGGAAGGGATCCGGGCGATAAGTGGGACAATGTCAACGCACTTACCCGCAGCTCAGATTCGGGAAGTCAAAGCTGACAGCTTAATCGGGGCGCTACTTATGGAAAAGTTGTCTTTGATAGTTTACGTGATTAGCGCGGGCAGAGAAGTTGATTTGGGCGTTGTCTCCCAAATTAGAGCTGCAACAAGCCAAACTCCGCTGTTGATATACGGCAACTTTCAGCAAATGCGAAATGAGGCGCTTCACCTGCTCAATAAAGGCGTGCATGGGTTATTGTCAGTTTCTTCCGGGGCATCACGGCATGTTAAGGCAATCGATGCTCTGCTCAGAGGTGGTACGTATGTCGATGATGGAGTTAAATATCAGGTCATAGCTGATCTTTTGCATTCTTGACCCCAACACGCGGCTCGGCGTGTTGGAGAAAGGCTGAACATCCAAAGGCCTGTTTTTTCAATAACTGATAAACAGGTTTCTTTGATTGAAGCCCGGAGTTCGACAAGAAAGAGCCAATTCTTGTGACCAAAATGCGGAAATAGTCACCAATGCTGCTACATCCAAAGGTAGTTTCCTGTTGTATTATGCTCACTTTCAGCTATTAATGCAAGGTGGCACGGTAATGGTGTCGGCATAAGGTATAAGTTAAAACACTGCTTTAACCCATCAATCTCGCATGATATGAACATCTTGACTTTGACTAACGGTAATTCAGCGAGGCAAATCTTAATTGACAGGGATCAAATACTTGCCTTGGATGTAATCGAATCTCGTCTAACTAAGGGGATGACCCGGATTTATCTAAAAGGCGGGTTGTTTAAAGATGTAATGGAGTCGGTCAGGACGATCAGGGATTTGATCCAGTCACCATCTGCCGGGCGTAACCCCTAATCAAGGATTTCAAACATTGTTATATTGGTTGTAATGAATGTTGCCGTAGCGCCTTTTATAGGTGCTACGGCCTTTTTATTTCATCTGATTTTGAGTAGTAAAAGGCTGGCAGGTTCAGCCAGTTTTTCATGCCTATTGAAATCCTTGTTTTCCTGGTGTGCTTACAACAGCATCGTTAAGCCTTAAAGGTTACCGGCAAGAAGGTTTAGGGTGAAGGCAATGAGCACCTATAAAGGGCTAACGTTTGCGTGATCGCCTGCTGGCTTGTACATTTATAGATAATACCCCGATTATGACCTATGATAATAGTGACTTTGCCCACGATATTGCCCGCGTATCTAAAATCGAGATTTTACCGTCCCTTTTGGATGTGATTTGCCAGACTACCGGAATGGGCTTTGCGGCAGTAGCAAGAGTGACCCAAACCAGGTGGGTGACGTGCAGCATCCGCGATGATATCAATTTTGGGCTTGTGCCAGGAAGCGAGCTGCGTGTTGAGACGACAATTTGTAATGAAATCCGCGATGCAGGCCAGGCTGTTGTGATCGATCATGTAAGTGATGATCCCGCATATTGCAATCATCATACACCAGCCATGTATGGGTTTCAAAGCTACATTTCCTATCCGATCTTTTTGAAATCCGGCGCGTTTTTTGGGACTCTGTGCGCAATTGACCCCAGGCCTGCGCAGTTAGATAATTCGAAAATCCGGGGGCTCTTTGCCGCGTTTGCAGATTTGATATCGTTTCATTTACAGCAGGTCGAGCTATTAGAGCAAAGTGATCATGCCGTCCGCAACCTGAGCAGGCAGTTAACTGATTCACTTGATGAAAACCGGCAATACCAGCATATATCAAGCCATACCCTTCAAGAGCCGCTTCGCAAGCTTCGTACTTTTAGTGGTATGCTAATTGATGCCTTGAAACAAAAGCAACTGGAAAGGGCCGAGCACCTGGCGTTAAGAATCGAAAGCGGGGCGAGTAAATTCTCCAACTATATCCGTGACCTTTCTGATTTTTCCAGTCTTCAAACCGATCATTCCCATGCCCAGCAGGCCGACCTGGAATACATCGTCGGGCTGGTGAGCACCCAACTGCGTCCAAGGCTCGAAGCAAAGGCGGCATCGGTCCATATTGGGATCCTTCCAGTAATAACAGGCAAGCCCGACCAGCTTGAACAGCTATTTTTACACCTGTTTGAAAATGCTATCAAATTTTCAAAAGCTGATGTGCCGTTACAGATTACGGTAAACAGTGTCTCGCTTGTATCGCTGGATATTTTAAGCGAAGATTTACAATCTAGCCAGATTGTGCAGATCCAGGTGACCGATAACGGGATAGGGATCGAAAACTCCCAACTTGAAAAGATTTTCGACATCTTCTCACAGCTTGCGCCAAACGGGCTACTTCCAGGTGAAGGGATCGGTCTTAGCATTTGCAGAAAGATTGTCCGCAACCACTCAGGCCAAATCGCCATAAGCTCGAAGGAAGGCGTTGGCACAACGGTATTGATCACCTTGCCAACCGGGCGTATACATACACGATCGCAGGATCTACCGGGTCCAGATTAAAGGCGCAAAGAAGCTCCTGGTTACCAGTTATCCGCGACCAGGCGACCACGTTATGGTCACCCTCTGAGGTTGATGCGGGGAAAGCAAAGTATTGGCCATCGGTTGAAGTGGACCGAAGGAAAAAACTCCCGCTTACAAGTGCAGGATATCTCTTTATAAGGGAGTCCAGATGCTCCAATTGTGTAGGCCTTAGCTTTGTCAGGCACAACTCGATGATCTTAACCGCATCCGAGCTCAGATCAGGGCTTATATTTTCAATCATAATTAACGTCGAGGGGTTGGTTTACGGTACCGGCCCGACGTTCTGCTAAACGAGTCACGACAGGCGCGTGATATTAAGATACCAAAATTTCTTGTAAGTTTTCAGAGTCGCCTTAAAATTGGTCGTCGCGAGTCAAATTGAATTGTATGGTATAATTATTGTTGCGTGGGCGATGGACTTACTACACAATATTATGCTGAGCACAACTGAAAAGATCAAAGAAGAGACCGAGGCGGCCGTAGAGACTGTGAAGGACAATCAAAACGTGGGGACGACCGAGCGCATTATCTCCGGCATCGCAGCGGTAGCAATTGGGGCTTATGCTGTAAAGAAAAAAGATTCCCTGCTCGGAAAAGGACTCACGGCTGTAAGTGGCTTTTTGCTTACCAGGGCAACCACCGGTTTTTGCCCATTAAACAAGGCGATCGGTCGGAATAGTCTACTAATGGGCTGACCGGTAGGAGGGGTGCATCCAGCAGCCAAAACGTCAATTCAGAAGACTTGCTTTCATATTTTTCATCGTGGCCTGCCACGTCAGAGAAACAACGCAAGGTGCACCTTGGCAGTCTGAACGTCAATCACGCCGCCCGCTCCATTCACTGCGCTCCCGTGTGGGTGTTGCCTTTTCAGCCTTTGCCTGGTGCTGGCGGGCATTGTTCTCCAACGGTGGAGGCCACAAACAGCAAAAAAATGGAAGCCCAGCAATTGACACTCCAAGACCTCGCAGGATTTACCGGCACTGATAACTGGTATCGTCATTCGGTCGTAAAACGAATCTTGTACACCGATGGCATCAGGCACATGATGCTCAAAGCCGCAGCATACTGGCTGATCGACGAAATTGCTTTCCAGCAGTATCATCCAAGGGTGAAAAATGAGGAATTCCAAGTCTGGACGCTTAAAGTAGACCTCAATGAAACAACCGGGATACTTACCTGCGAGGATGGAAACGGCCGGGTGCTATGCTCAAAGCAAATCCCCTACACAGATTTTCCGCTGGCAGAAGTCAAAATCTATTTTACAAACAATGTGATCTTACTTCCCAGTGAGAATTAACCGCTTTTGGCTGCTCCCAAAGTGGGGGCAGCCATTTACCTTTAAAAACGTTTCCAGATTGAGATATCCAGTCACATTCAAGACCGGCCGAGATCAACATCAATTCTCTTCCATTTCTTGATCGCTCTTCCCCTTCTGGTGCTGAATTCGTTGTTTTTCTTTTTGCATATGGTCAGCGGCGTCAATGGAGTGTGATTTGTGGATGTCCTGATCCTTCTCGGACTCGTCGGAGAGCTTCTGGTAAAATTTATGCAGCACGTTAAGCTCTTCTTCGGTCAGATCTTCGATATCCACCATCCGGTTACTGGCAAAGCGGCTGGCGGCTATCAATTCATTTAGTTTGAGCTGGATAGCCTTTGATTCTTTATTCTGCGATTTCTGAATGATGAACACCATTAGGAAGGTAACGATTGTGGTGCCGGTGTTGATCACCAGCTGCCAGGTTGCCGAGTAGCCGAACAGCGGCCCTGTCGCGGCCCAGATCAAAACGATGACAAACGCGGTGAGAAACGCGGGTGAGCTTCCGGTCCAAGCGGTGATTTGATTGGCCATGCGCTCAAATAGGCCGTTTAACTTTTTCATGTCGTGGAAAGTGTTTGCGTGCTTTTTATGACAAATCCGTGCCGAGCGACCCGCTGACTCTCAACTTAGAAGCTATCTAAAAACGTAGGGCATGATTTTAAAGTCCTGCTGTGAGAAATACTACGCTGTAAATGAAGATTGCTACATTCAATATCAACGGTATTAACGGAAGATTTCCAGTGCTTGCGCGTTGGCTGGAAGAGCAGCAGCCGGATGTCGTCTGCCTGCAAGAGCTGAAAGCGCCGAGTGACAAATTTCCAAAGCGCGAGCTACTAGAACTGGGCTATAACGCTGTTTGGCATGGGCAGAAAATGTGGAATGGGGTAGCGATTCTGGCCAGAGGGATGGAATTGCAAGAAGTCCGGAACACGCTGCCAGGTGATGAGGCTGACGACCACAGCCGGTATATCGAAGCGATCGCAGGCCGGATGCTGATCTGCTGTCTTTATCTTCCCAATGGCAACCCTGCGCCCGGGCCGAAGTTTGACTATAAACTGGCCTGGTTTAAAAGGTTAAAGAAGCATGCGAAGTATTTACTTTCAGAACAGGTTCCGGTCGTGCTGGCAGGAGATTACAACGTGATCCCTACGGAGTTGGACGTTTACAAACCTGAACGTTGGGTGGATAACGCGTTGTATTTCCCACAGGCCCGCAAAGCGTACAAAGAGCTGGTCAGTCAGGGTTGGACAGACGCGATCCGTCACCTTCACCCGGGAGAAAAAGTTTACACTTTCTGGGATTACCTGCGCAATGCCTATGGCCGCGACGCCGGCCTTCGGCTCGACCACCTTTTGCTAAGTCCGCAGATTACGCCGCGGCTGATCGCCGCCGGCGTTGACCGGCACGTCAGAGGGTGGGAGAGGGCCAGTGACCACGCGCCGGCCTGGATCGAGCTGACGGGCGAATGAAATTAGTTTCAACGTTAACTTTGAACCCTATGCCTTGGTATAACGGGGATTATCCTCCATCTTACAAAAACCAGCCGAAAAAGATCCGTGACAAGGCGGTCGAAATCGCAAATGCCTTACTGGACGAAGGGTCAGAAGAGGGTGTTGCCATCGCAACAGGACTTAAGAAGGCAAGGGAATTCTTCAAGAAGCGCGATTAGCGCTGGATGCAAAGTTTGTTGCCTGCTTGCCGAATAGGGAAGTGACGCAAATTGTGTTGCGTGCAGGACTTATTTAAAATTGTTGGGATGCAGGCAAAATTTCCAATAGGCAACAATAAGGTCCAGTTCTGATCGCCCCGTGGCGAAGTCGACCCACTTTTTAAAATATCCTTGTATGGTGCCTGAATACGCCCGGCTAATTAGTGCATAGCTGTCGGATGTGGTCAGAAAAATAAATGGGATTGACTTCTTTTTCAGGTTCGGGTCCGCCTCAATCTGATCCCTCAATTCAAGCCCGTTCATAACAGGCATATTCACATCGCACAGGATTAGAAGCGGGCTTTCCAAGGTAGTTAGCAGGTAATCGAGCGCGTATTGCCCATTTTCAAAATTCCGGACCGGATTTGGTATGCTAAGCTCGTCCAGCATCGCGCCGATCATATACAAATCGTCCGCATCATCGTCTATAATCACAATCGGGCCCGTCAGCGACATATTGTTTGGTTAAGGTTAGTCAATTTATTAATCAAAGGCCAGCAATTTCTGCTACTACCTATCCGGATCCTATTCAATCCACCCGGCTTAACTCATTGGGCTACTACGCCACCGGAACCCGCTCGATACGTCTCGGCTCGCATGCTTGAAAAAGCCTGGCGCGTTTTGTAATTTGGTGTATGAAACCGTAGGTATAGCTAAGTTCAATCACAGATAGGGGTTATTCTATTCATCGACCAAGGCAATGATGCAGTAGCGCAGATGAAGGCTATCATTTTGGGCCACCTTAAAGGTAGTCAAGTCGTGACTGTGGGCCCAAAGCGAGCTATTGAAGCGCTGCGCGCCGGCGATATCGGGATGATCGTGCTGATGGTCGGGCAAGGAAAAGATGTAGATTTGCCGCTCATCTGTGACATTAAGCGGCTGCAAACCAAGGCCCCACTGCTGGTGTATGGTCACCTGTCGCAGATGCACACAAACTTTGTTGAGCTGCTTGATATGGGCGTGCATGGTATCTTATCGAGTCATGCCGCCCGGACAGAACATATCCATGCAATTGATGCCTTGATGAGAGGGAATTCTTATGTTGATGTTCAGGTCAAGTTTCAAGCAATGATACGGCTTTTGCAGTCTGATGCGCAGTAAGCCTTGGCTGGAAATCACTTATTGCATTCCGTTGGATGTCACCATCTGCTGGATATGAGTGGTCAGTTCGGGAATAGAGTCAGTCTTGTGTATAATTTTGTCCACGCCCATGTCCGAAAGTTTGTCGCGCCAATGGTCAGGGATTGAAGAAGAATAGATGACAAGCAACGGGTCATCGAACCGGCGTAGCTGTTGCAACTGCCGCAGGCACTGCTCGCCATCGAGCCGCGGGAGTTTCAAGTCCAGAAAAACGTAGCCAGGTGGTGTGGCTGCCGGTTGGGAAAAGTGTGCGATGGCCGATTCGCAATCATTGAAAAATAGACATTGAAGCGGGTCTGCCAAATCATCGATCGCCATTTTAAAAATTTCATGTTCGTCGGTATCATCGTCGATCATCACCAGTAGCGTCTTGTTACCCATCGGAAGTATAGTCTAAGTAAAGCGGCACTTTGTGCACAAAAACTATGCCGCAAGGTTAGGTAGAATTTGCGTGAAGTAAACGTGCAATTGCCCCGGAAGTTGCGTGTATCACCTGACGAGTGATATGCCAAAATAACGCATCAGTAGCTCATTTTGCTTGAAGGTAGCTTCGAGCCTGGCCTTCAACGAAGAAAAGTAAGAAAGATCTAGCTGATTAACTAAGACCTCGAAAATTATCAGATCGTCAGCTTCAATGGAATTGTTGTCTGGCTTCCAGATCCCTTTGACTGGGGAGCGGGCGTAGATTGTCACCCCGCCGTACAGACCGGCCAGCTCCTGTTTCAAATCAGTGTAATATTGCTGTGGAAACCTTGTGCCCTGGCGGTCGGCGGTCGGGACAAATATTTGCATTAAAACCATGTAATTTAGGTTCTTGGCCCTGAGGATCATCCCTGGCCGTTTCAAATTTGGTAAGTAACAGTAAAAAGGCTGATGGGGCCAGGTCGGCATGCTTTTTGAGCTCAGAAGGTTTGTTATAGGTCGTGCCTGTTTCAAATCAAAATATAG
>CBFGMV010000177.1:0-12391 GCA_965649915.1 uncultured Dyadobacter sp. | reverse complement strand
ATGATGTCGACATGTTCCTGAGCGCTGAGACAGGATTCAATGCCCAAAGTAATGCCATGTTTTTCGGCGTGCGGAGCTACTTTTTTCAAACGCTCTATCACCGCCTTTTTGCCCGCATCGTCGTTGCGGAGGTCGTTCTCCGAGAAAAAAGCCAGCAGGATCACTTTCACACCCAAAGCTTTGGCAGCATCCACGCCGTTCCAGACCCATTCTTCCGTTTTGGGCTGTGATTTATACGGAACCCGGTTCAATTCACCGATTGCAAGGCTCGATACTTTAACCCCCGTACGCGCAGACGCCTCACGGATGCCCTGCAAGGTTTCGGGGACAGAAAGACCTTTTTCGTCCTTCCCGGTATTATAACTGACCTGGATGCCCTGCAACCCGATCTGTTTCGCCCGATCGAATGCTTCCGGATTGAGTGTTCGCCCTACCGACCAGTCACAGGCACCCAGCCTGAACCTCGGAGCCGGTAGCGATAGTGTTGCCGACGCCAACAGTAAAGCAGAACTCCGGATCATTTCCCGCCGGTTTAGTATCCAATCTTTTTTCATTGCAGCCAGATTTTGAAATACTTAAAGAATAACTTCAAAAATCTGGCATGATTTGGTTTCTACTTATGCTGCCCGGCAAGGTTACCGGCTGAAAGCGTCTTCGATATGGCGGATCTCGGTGGAGCCGTCGGGCAGGACGAGAATGGAGACAATGTCGAAACGGACGTCGAATTGCCAATCGACGTCAAAAATGTAGTTCTCCGCCGCTCGCATCACCAGTTTGGCTTTGGATGCATTGACAAATTCCTCGGGCATCCCGAATGCTGTCCCTGTCCGTGTTTTTACTTCCACGAAAATCAGCATTTGCTCCTTTTCCGCGATCAAATCAATTTCTGAATGGAAATTGCGATAGTTTTTTGCCAGGATCCGAAATCCCTTTTCGGCCAGGAAGGATGCTGCTTTTGCTTCACCCCAGCGGCCGGTGTCGTTGTGTTGGGCCATAAATTAGTCGTTCTGGTAACATGACTTTGATCGTTGAGCAGGTTTTTCGAACATTTACCCGATACATTTGTGTTTGAGTTAAAGACATGCCGTACTACTCATTTAGACGTAGAATGCCCCAAAAAGTCACAGTTAGTCCGTCAAAAAATTTGAAAGCTTCGAAATGAATGCCCTGATTAATAAAAAAGTACATTTCCAAGACCTGGGCCTGATCGATTACCAGGAGGCCTGGGATTATCAGGAAAAGATTTTTGCGGAAACCATTTTGGTGAAAACACAAAACCGGGGCCTGGATTCAGAAAATCAGCAACTGACACCCAATTTCCTCCTTTTCTGCGAGCACCCGCATGTATATACGCTAGGCAAAAGCGGTAAGGCAGGCCATTTGCTGCTGGATGAGGACGATCTGGCTGCAAAGCAGGCCAAATACTACAGGATCAATCGTGGAGGCGATATTACCTACCACGGCCCGGGGCAGATCGTCGGCTATCCGATCCTCGATCTGGATAACTTCTTTACAGATATCCACATTTACATGCGGACGCTCGAAGAGGCCATCATCCTTACATTGGCTGAGTACGGGCTGGAAGCTGGCCGCATTGCGGGTCTCACAGGCGTGTGGCTTGATTTTGAAGAACAAAAAAATCCCAGGAAGATTTGCGCATTGGGTGTCAAGGCCAGCAGGTGGGTCACCATGCACGGTTTTGCATTAAATGTCAATACGGATTTGTCCTATTTCGGAAATATCATTCCTTGTGGTATCGATGATAAGGCTGTGACTTCGCTGGCGGCGGAGCTGGGTCAGGAAGTGAGTTTGGAAGAAGTTTCTAATAAATTAAAGAACCATCTGGCACATTTGTTCAGCATGGAATTGCAGGCAGATTCATGAAAAAAGATATTATTTTCCATCCCGTCAAGGGAATACAGGTTGCGATTGTACGGAGTGTCAACGACTCGAATGCCGAAGAATGGAACGTGATCGTAATCAACCGTAACGATGAGGCAATTACCAGTGTGTTTGTGACTTCAAAAGGATATGGCAACAGCGAATCAGGAACGAACGCCGACCAGCGCACCTCGACGTTAAGGCATTTCTTCCCGGAAATTCCCGCAGGTGAGCATGTCGTTGTGGAACCCATCATGCCCGACGTTTTTCACCTGAACAACGAGTTTTGGGTCAGCTATTTCATCGGAAGTCAGGTTTACGACAAAAAATTCATTTTCGTGCCCGACAGCATTGTGGAGGCAAACATGATGACGATCGATCCGCCGGGGCTGGAAGGGGTACTGCACGAGTAGTCGCTGGGTCGTGATGGGCGGTAGATGGATTAGGAATACTACTGGATAAATGGTCAAGCATTACCCGTAGAATGGTGTTGTTAGTCTCAGGATTTTCTATCATATTGAAAACCGGCATAGAACTACTTCCATTCCAAACAATTCCTGACAACTTCTGACGCTTTTCAGCAAAATTTCCCACCCAAACTCCACACACTCATGACAGAAGATTTCAAAAAGCGCGCCAAGAACTTCCTGCTGCTCGACATCGAAACCGTTTGTGCACAAAAGTCTTACGACCTGCTCCCTGAACGTATGCAAAAGCTCTGGGACAAAAAGGCGCTGAGCCTGAAAAAGGGCGACGATGTTACAACCAATGCAGACTACTTTTACGACCGTGGCGCCATCTATGCAGAGTTTGGGAAGATCATTTGCATTGCCTTCGGCGGGTACTATTGGAACGAAAAGGATGAAATTGCGTTTAAGGTGAGTAGCTTCTCCGGAAACGATGAGGCGCAATTGCTGCTGCAATTCAAAGCTTTGATTGAAAAATACCCCGCAGAACAGTTGGTCCTTTGCGCTCACAACGGCAAAGAGTTCGACTTTCCGTTTGTCTGCAGGCGGATGCTGATCCACCGCATCGAAATCCCCAAAGCATTACAGATTACAGGCAAAAAACCCTGGGAACTTCTCCACCAGGACACGATGGATCTCTGGAAATTCGGAGACTACAAAAGCTTTACGTCCCTCGATTTGCTGGCGGCCGTTTTTGACATTCCCGGAAGCAAAAACGAAATGAGCGGCAGCGAGGTGACAAAGGTTTACTACGAGGAAAATGATCTGGCTAAAATTTCCCGATATTGCAGAGAAGACGTGGTAGTTCTGGGGCAGCTCTACCTGCGCCTGAATGGTCTCGATCAGATACCTCCCGAAAACATCGTGAGGGTTGAATGAATACCCGGGCAGCCGGCTTTCGTCCGCCTGAGGTCAGGTTTCGCATTTAGCGGAACAAATAGCTATTTTTAGAATACATGAGAGAAAAGAAAAACAAAAAGAAACTCCATCCGGAAAAGAGAGAGGCAGTAACGCCTCATCATATCGTTTCTTACATAGATAATTTAAAGGCGGATATCGCCGCATTTTTCGACCTGAACAGCGAGCATTCGTTTCGCCCGTTCGATGTTCATGACCATTTTGGGGTACATGACAAGAAGGTCAGGCTCCTTTTCAACGAAATCCTGCACGAACTTGAACAGGACGGCAGGTTGATCTACAATAAAAACGGCACCTATGCCGCAGTTCCGCAAAAGGCAGCACCCAGAGGCCTGACGGGTCGGGTCGATAGAGTCAATAAGGGGTTTGCATTTGTGATCATAGATGGCCGCGAAGACGATATTTATGTCGATTCGGAACTGCTGAACGGTGCCTGGGACGGGGACATCGTGCAGGTACAGCCACTTTCGCGGAACAGCCGCAATTCGAGATCCAGAAATGATTCCGGCAGAAACCGGACCGAAGGCCGCGTTACAGAAATCGTCGAGCGGTCGGGTGCCGAAATTGTCGGTATCATCGAAGTAAATCCTCGTTTTGCAGTGGTGCAGCCGGACAACAAAAAGCTTTTTGACCCGATTTTCCTGGAACCGGACCAAATCGGTGAAGCGCGCCATGGCGACAAGGTCATCGTAAAAGTGACCGAATGGCCTACCCGGCGAAGTCAGGCGGAAGGCGAAATCGTTTCCGTACTCGGCCAGGCCGGTAATAACGACGTCGAGATGCACGCCATCATGGCCGAGTTTGGCCTGCCTTATCATTTCCCCGAAATCGTAGAAGCGGAAGCACAGAAAATTCCCAATAAGATTGCAAAAAAGGACATCGCCAAACGCCGCGATATCCGTAATGTACTGACATTTACAATCGACCCCGTAGACGCGAAGGATTTTGACGACGCATTGTCGGTGAAGTATCTCGAAGACGACGTGGTAGAGGTAGGTGTACATATTGCGGACGTTTCGCATTATGTGTTGCCGGGAACAGAGATCGAAAAAGAGGCTTATCGCCGCGCAACCTCTGTTTATCTGGTCGACAGGACGGTGCCGATGCTCCCCGAGAAGCTCTCGAACAATCTTTGTTCGTTGCGTCCGAATGAGGATAGGCTGGCATTTTCCGCCATTTTTGAGATCAATTCCAAAGGCAAGGTTTTGAAAGAATGGTTTGGACGAACCGTGATCCATTCCGACCGGCGTTTTAGTTATGAAGAGGCGCAAACAGTGCTGGATTCCGGCGAGGGCGACTATCCCAAAGAGCTTACTACACTGAATACCCTGGCCAAAGTATTCCGGAAGGAACGTTTTAAAAAGGGTGCTATTAACTTCGAAACACCGGAAGTACGTTTCCGTCTCGACGCGGATGGCAAACCTTTGGGCATCTACCAGAAAGAACGCCACGATTCCAACAAGCTGATCGAGGAATTTATGTTGCTCGCGAATAAACGGGTGGCCGAATATGTGTATTCACTTTCGAAAGGTGAAAATAAAAATACCATGGTGTATCGTATCCACGAAGCACCCGACCCCGACCGATTGCAGACATTCGCCAATTTTGTAGCCAAACTAGGCCTCAAACTGGAACTGGAAGAAGAAAGCAAGATCGCCAAGTCGATGAACGCCATGCTGGCGAAAGTGGAAGGCAAACCGGAACAAAACCTAATCGAGTCTCTCGCGGTTCGGACTATGGCCAAAGCGCGGTACAGCACCGAAGATATCGGGCACTTTGGGTTGGCATTCCGGCGCTATTCGCACTTCACGTCACCCATTCGCCGTTACCCCGACGTGATGGCACACAGGCTGTTGCAGCATTATCTGGATGGCGGCGGGAATGTTGACCCTGAAACTTACGAAATGGCGTCGAAGCATTCCTCAGAGCGGGAACGCCTGGCTGCGGAAGCCGAACGCGCATCCATCAAGTACAAGCAGGTGGAATTCATGAGTATGATGGATCGGGAGAAGGAATTCGACGGCATTATTACGGGCGTGACCGAATTCGGCATTTTCGTGGAAATTACCGAAACCGCGTCGGAAGGACTGATCCGAATGACCGACCTCGGCGACGATTATTACGAGCTCGATAAGGAGAACTACCGCATTGTCGGCCAGCGGACGAGCAAAATATACACTTTCGGGGATGCCGTCAAGGTAAAAGTGAAAGATACCAACCTCGCACGCCGGAGTATGGATCTTTATCTGTCGGGCACCAAACCCGGTCGCAGAAGCGAATTCAGCCGACCCGGCTCCGATCGCGACGGGGATCGCAGGTCGCGCGAGCGCAAGCCGAAGGAACCAAGGGGTTCGGGTAGGGTAAAACGCGGCGGCCCTGGTGGAGGTGGAGAAGGTACTTCGCCGAAGCCTAAGCGGCGGCGGCGGTAGCTAACACTTCGCGCATTTTGCTGCAATGACTCGCCTTTTCAGGTCGTCGAGACGTTCGGCGAGTCGTTGCATTCCGTAAAGCCAAGCCTCCGTTACTGTTTCAGTATCTTCGTCGATTTTCCTGGTCTTCCAGAAATTGTCACGCTCTTCTTCTGATTCCAGGGACATATATTCCCTGAAAAAAGGGAGAAATATCGGGTGTACCAGGGATTCCGGATTCAGTCTTTCAGACGTTGTTTGATTTGCCATATTCGTTCTAGTATAGCGTCAATGTGTTGTGCTCTTTCTTCACTGGTCATACTGAGCTGCCCTTTATAATTATTGTGAAAGTCGATTAGCATTTTTAATAATCGATCCTCCTCTTCCAATTTTTCTCTTTCGGCATCAGACATAAATTTAACCAACAAAGAATTAAATGTACCGCCCCGAAGGTAGAAATTACTCTGGCGTATCTTCCATTTGTCGTGCATATGCCCTATTTCGCTTATCAAATGGTATTACCTGCAAAAATCTGCTCCATGACCCCGAAATTTTTCCTGTTCATTCTTATCTCTTTAATATCCTCTACCGTCAATGCCCAAAAAAGCAATAAGGATAAGGAGGAATGGCAATCCCTCTTCAATGGCAAGGATCTGACAGGCTGGGACATCAAAATCGCAGGACATAAAGTCAATGACAACTACAAGAACACCTTCCTCGTCGAGGACAATATGATCCGGGTGAACTACAAAGAGTATGACAAATTCACGACGGAATACGGCCATATGTATTACAACAAGCCATATTCCCATTACAAAATCCGTCTGCAATACCGTTTTACAGGCAACCAGGTGCCGGGAGGCGCTTCCTGGAATGTACGAAACAGTGGGATCATGCTGCACTCGCAATCGGCGGCGAGCCTCGGATTGGATCAGGATTTCCCGATTTCCCTGGAAATGCAATATCTGGGTGGTTTAAATGCCGGAGAACGTAATACCGGCAACCTTTGCACCCCGGGCACCATAGTTGATATCGAGGGCAAACTTGCCGAAGCGCATTGTATCAACTCTACCTCCAAAACTTATAACGGCGATCAGTGGGTCGATGCGGAGGCGATTGTACTGGGCGACTCTATCATTTATCATATGATCGGAGGAGACACGGTCCTTGTTTATACCAATCCCCGCGTTGGGGGCGGGTACGTAGGTAAAAATCACACGTTCAAAGACGGCAAAGTCGGAAATGAGGCTGAATGGATCAAAAAAGACGGTACCAGGCTTGGCAGCGGATACATCGCTTTGCAGGCGGAAAGCCATCCGATCGATTTCCGGAACATCGAGCTGCTTAATCTGAAAGGTTGCATGAATCCGAAAGCGACCAACTATAAGTCCTATTACGTCGTTCCGGACAACGCAACCTGTACATTTAAACGAAAATAACATCGCCCCCGGGGCCTCTCAGGAGATGACAGCACAATAAAAACCCATTGATTTTCGGTTTTTTATATTTTTGCAGAAATGGACGTTCATGCCAGATAACCTGAATCGTCCATCTTTTGCGTTTCTAATCTCCCGACAGCCTTTGTGCTAATGAAAAATAACATTATCCGGTTCGTAGTGCTCGTAGTTGCTCTGGCTGGAATCAACTGGATCGCTTCCTCATTCTTTTTCAGGTGGGACCTTACCGAAGACAAGCGTTACAGTATTTCCGAGGCAACCAGGCAGCTGCTCGGCAGTCTCGATAAAGATATCATCATCAATGTGTACCTATCCGGGGATTTTCCGGCCGGTTTTGAAAGGCTCGAAACCGCCACACGGGAAACGCTCGAAGAGTTTAAAACCTATTCCAATGGCCATCTGACGGTCAATTATTCTGACCCCTCGGCTGCAAACAGCGAAGAGCAAAGGCAAAAACAATACGTCAGCCTGATCGACCGGGGTTTAAACCCGACCAATGTTTTTGCCAACGAGGACGGCAAACGCACGGAGAAGATCATTTTCCCCGGCGTGATCGTTCAGGCAGACACACTAGCCATTCCGGTGCAATTGCTGAAAGGCAACAAAGCCAGCTCTCCCGATGAACAACTCAACCAGTCATATGAAGGGGTAGAATTCGAAATTGCCTCGGCTATCCGGGTGCTGGCAAACCCCGAGCGAAAAAAGGTCGGATTCATTGTTAGTCATACCAAAATCTCCCCGGCCAGATTGAGTGACCTGATTGCGACGATCCAGCAGAGCTACGACGTTTTCCTGGATATGAACAATCCGGAGTCGTACGATGGCCTCGACGCGCTGGTGATCATGAAGCCAGACAGTGTGTTTTCAGAAGATGAAAAATTCAAGCTCGACCAGTATGTGGTAGGCGGCGGTAAAGCTCTGTTTTTTGTGGACGGTGCGCGGGTGGACAGCGTCAGCCTGGATGGCAGCTACGCTCAGCCGCTGGACCTGAACCTCGGCGATCTGTTTTTCAAATGGGGCGTGCGGTTGAATACAAATCTGGTAAAGGATCTCAATTGTGCGCAGATTTTGCTGAACGTAGGGAATGTCGGCGACAATCCTGAGATACGTCCGATGCCCTGGCGATTCTTTCCGCTCCTGAATAATTTCGGTCCTCATACCATCACCCGAAATCTCAATGCCGTTTATACCCGCTTTCTGAGCTCTATCGATACAGTGGGCGGTGCAAACGGCATCATGAAAACGCCTTTGCTCATGACCTCGCCTTATACCCAGCTCGTGAATGCTCCTGCATTGGTCGGATATAACGAGGCACGTAAGGATCCGTTGCCTGCTGAGTATCGCTCGGGGCATAAGCTGGCTGGTGTGCTTCTGGAAGGCACTTTTTCGTCCCTTTTTGCAAATCGTATACTGCCCGGCGATCCCCGTGCATCAAAGTTCAAAGCAAGTGGTACCGGTAAAGTGATCATCTGCTCGGATGGCGACATCATCGTCAATGATTTTGATTACAAAAGAAATGCTCCGCTGCCGCTGGGTTACGACCGGGTGAGTAAGCAAACTTACGGTAACAAGGATTTTGTTTTACACGCATTGGACTATATGACCGATGCAAACGGATTGATCAACGCACGCAGCAAGCAAATTGCCATACGCGCCCTGGACAAAGTGCAGGTGCAGGAAAGCAGGAAATTCTGGCAGGCCCTCAATTTGCTGCTCCCGATAGTCCTGATTGCAATTTTTGGGGCAATCAGATACTATATGCGAATCCGAAAATTCGGATGATACCGGCGGGGGCTTCGGTAATTTTTCATACTTTTGTTCCCTACAAAATGATTTTCCGGAATCTTCCTTATATAAATCTATCAACTAAACACTTACGTCACGAATTATGAAGTTTGTCGTTTCGTCATCAGTTCTACTCAAACAGCTATCGGCTATAAACGGTGTCGTTTCAACGAACCCAATTGTCCCAATCCTTGAAAATTTCCTGCTGACGCTCGAAGGAAATTCCCTGACGGTAACCGCCTCCGACCTTCAAACGGTCATGATCACGGAAATTGAAGTGGAATCTTCCGAAAAAGGAGCCATTGCTATTCCGGCCAAGTTGTTGCTCGACACCCTGCGCGGGCTTCCCGAGCAACCCATAACACTCCAGGTCAATGGCGAAACTTTCGGCACCGAAATCATTTCCGACAACGGACGGTATAAGCTTTCAGGAGAAAACCCGATCGACTTTCCGAAGACACCGGTTGTAAATCGTGGTCAGTCAGTCGATTTTTCGTCATTGTCCCTGGGTGCTGCTATATCCAATACACTTTTCGCCACCAGCACCGACGATCTTCGCCCGGCAATGACAGGGGTTTTCGTTCAAATGGGTGCAGAGAGCGCAACATTTGTAGCAACCGATGGTCACCGTCTTGTTCGCTACCGCCGTACCGACATCAAGTCCGACATCGATACCTCGATGATCATCCAGCGGAAAGCACTGAACCTGCTCAAATCCTGTCTTCCATCCGAAGACGTGCCGGTAAAAGCAGAATTTACCTCTTCCAATGCATTTTTCAGCTTCGGTAATATCCGCATGATCTGCCGGTTGATCGACGAGCGTTTTCCTGACTATGAAAATGCGATCCCGACCAACAACCAGAACACGCTTACCATTAGCAGAATGGAAATTCTCAGCTCCCTGAGACGGATCTCCATCTATTCCAACAGGACGACCCACCAGGTTCGCCTTAAAATGGCACTGAACGACCTGGTTATCTCAGCCGAAGATCTCGACTATTCCAACGAAGCCAACGAGCGCCTAATGTGCGAATACAACGGCGACGATATGGAGATTGGATTCAATGCGAAGTTTCTAATAGAAGTGCTGGGGAACCTTTCCAGCAAAACCATTACTTTCGAACTCTCTGCGCCCAACCGCGCTGGTCTTATTATCCCGGTAGATCAGGAGGCAAACGAAGACATTTTGATGTTGGTCATGCCCGTAATGCTCAACACCTACGTGTAGGTTACCTCAGGCAACATACTTTGAAGTCCGGCTCGCAAGGCCGGACTTTTTTTGTAATTTTTTCATTTCCAGCTCATTACATCTAACTAAACGATACTACGAAAAAAATCGTATCAAATGCTTGCGTCTACGATTTTTTTCGTAGACATTTGGTACGAAGATTATCGTACAAACATCACTACCATGTATATCAAGCCCACCGACTCTGAACTGGGAATCCTGAACTACCTCTGGCAGGCAGGCCCAAGCACTGTACGTGCCGTGCATGATGCCCTTTCCGAAACCAAGGATGTAGGCTATACCACCACGCTAAAGCTTATGCAGATCATGCATGACAAAGGACTTCTCTACCGTACGGAGCAAGGGCGGTCGCACATTTATGTAGCTCTTCTCGGTCAGGAGGAAACGCAACAAAATCTGGTTGGTAAAATGGTAGAAACCCTGTTTCAGGGTTCGGCCGCCCAGATGGTCATGCAGGCACTGGGGAATCACTCGACCTCCAAAGAGGAATTGGACGAAATTCGTGCGTTATTAAATAACCTGGAAAACAATCGTTAGTCATGAAACTATTCTCTGATCTTCTTCCCGGACCAGCCGTTTCCGCTTTTGGCTGGACACTCATCCATTCCATCTGGCAAGGAACGTTACTGATGCTATGTGCCGTCGCCGTCTTCTATTTTTTGAGAAAAAAAACGGCCGCCACACGTTACCTTGCCGCAGTCGGCTTCCTTTTCGCTCAGGTCATCGTCTCAGCCGGAACGTTTATTTACTACTATCCAAAAAACACTACGGCCATTACAAGTGCAAAAGGCTTAGCGCGTCAAACCGCATTATCTGCTTCCCGAGCATGGGCGGAAGTCTCCGCGGATATGCCCATTAGTTTTAAAGTACAAATGTGGCTGGCTGCCCACCTGCATGAGCTGGTGATCTGCTGGCTGATCGGCTCAGGAATTCTGTTGCTTCGGTTTGCCGGTGGCTGGATTTTCACAGAGCGTCTCCGTCTCAATGCCAAGGTAATCATGGACAAAGAATGGCGGGCCAGATTTGGAGTAATTACTGCTAAAATGAACATAGCCAAGGCCGTAGAATTCCGCGAAACAGCCAAAGTACTGACACCCATGGTAATTGGCGCATTCAGCCCGGTGGTATTGATCCCGATCGGCTTGCTTTCAGGATTCTCGACCGCACAGGTAGAGGCGATCCTTGCGCACGAGCTGGCCCACATACGCAGAAACGATTACCTCATCAATATGCTGCAATCGTTTGTGGAGGTAATCTTCTTTTTTCATCCTGCTATCTGGTGGTTATCCGAAAGAGTGCGGACCGAACGCGAGCATTGCTGCGACGACATTGCCCTGGCAGTTTGCGGGGATAAAATGTCTCTGGCGCATGCCCTTGTAAAAGTCGCCGAATGGCAGGCCGCTCCTGGACTGGCAATGGCTTTTGCATCCAAAAAACCGCTGCTGCTGCACCGGGTACAACGTGTCCTGGGACTGAATCCTAAGCCCGTACGTACGTTTTCAAGCCTTCCGGCCATGATTTTCGCTATCGGTTTGGTCATTGGCCTCTCGGCCTATGCAGTAGCTCAGAAAGTCGAAAAGGACAAGGAAAGAAAAGCAGCCAAACACATGACCGTCAAAAAGCGGAAGCCGGTAAAAACCGAAGTCCGCAAGGAGCATGAAATGGAGGAAATGATCGAAGTAGCTGTTGCAGAGGACATCAATGAAAATATGGAAGCGCAACTAGCTGATGTAAATGTCGATATCGAAGCACCTGAAATGGATTTCGAACTATCGGATGATGATACGCTGAATCGGAAGACGTGGGAAATCAACCAAAGGATCCGCGCAATGCATGAGGAGTTAAAACCATACCATGCAAGATTACGGGAACTGTATCTCGAACGGGAAAAGTACCGCTTTGAAACAGAACGATTCGACCGCGAAATCGAAAAAATTGAATGGAAAAAGCGGCGCGCAGAAGAATTGAGGTCTGACTTAATGGAAAAAAGGTCTGTCGTTTTTAATCAGGATGGCAAGGAAAAGAAGCTCAGTGACGCTGATATGGACAAACAACTTGCTGATTTCGAGCAGCAGATCAAAGCCCAGGAGCAGGTTATCTCAGACCTCAATAACCAGCTCACCGGATCAGGTTCGAAGGGTCTGTCTCAACCGGCGCCGCTCCCTATGGGAATGCGTGCCGGTACCCCCGCTTCGGCCGGCATTTCACCATGTCGGGGTGCGGAGG
>CBFGMV010000176.1:0-12682 GCA_965649915.1 uncultured Dyadobacter sp. | reverse complement strand
CACGCACCGGCTTATTGATGCGGTAATGGTCATCGATCTTGGTGAAGAAGCGGTCGAGCCGTCGCCGTGAAATCTCTTTAACCTCGCTGCGGGCATATATCCCCAGCCTGGCTTTGGCGATGGCCGTTTCGCTCAGGTCTGTTGCGAATATCTGAACAGGCACGCTGGCGGCCCTGTCGCCGAGGATTTCCATGATGAGCATCGCCAGCGAATAAGCTTCCTGGCCGGTAGAGCAGGCGGCCACCCACAGACGGACGGTCTCCCCGGTCGGCTTGCTCTTGATGATGGCCGGAAGGATTTCCTTTCTGAGGTAATCCATCGTTTGCTCGTCCCGGAAAAAAGCGGTGACGTTGATCAGCAGGTCGTTGTAAAGGATTGTTGCTTCGGTAGGATGTTGTTTTAGATAAACAATATACTCCTGGACCGTCTCGATTTTGTAAAGCAACATTCTTCGGATGATCCTTCTGCGGATCGTGGTTTTTTTATACCGTCCGAAATCAACACCCACCGCCGATTTAACAAACGAAAGCACTTTGTCCAGGTCTTTGTCGGCCATCTGGTCCTGCGCCGACTCTTCGGCTTCGTTGGTCAGCTGGAAAATATCGGCATGTTTGCCCAGTCGTGTAATTTCTTCGGCAATCTCTTTAGGCGACAATACCATGTCCACAACGCCTTCGGTGATCGCCGATTGGGGCATTGCGCTGTATAATGCCGTTTCGTCTTGCGCGAAAGTCACACCACCGGCGACCTTGATCGCCCTGAGTCCCAAAGTGCCATCACTGGCCATTCCCGATAGCACAATTCCGATCGCGCCGTCCTTTTGCCTTTGGGCCAGGGAAATAAAGAACTGGTCGATAGGCATGTGGATATGCGGCCTCGGTTTTCTGGGTGTAAGTACCAGTACCCCGTCCACAATTTCCATATCCTTATTGGGAGGGATAATATACAGGTGATTGGCCTGCACCGGCATTAGAGGGGCTGCTTCGAGGACGGTCATCGGGGTAGTCCCGGCCAGGATTTTATCAAGCTGGCTGTCGTAATCGGGGGAAAGATGCTGTATATACACAAAAGCGAGCCCGGTATGGACCGGCAGATGTTGCAGAAGCTCTGTTACAGCCTGTTGGCCTCCTGCAGACCCTCCGATCGCCACAATCGGCACGGGAAGGTGATCAGGTTTCAGGTTAATGTATTGCGTGTTTTCCTCCTCAGACATCGGCTTGCTCGTAAAAATCGGATCGAAATTGTTTAGGAAGGGAAATGAGAAAAGGCCATTTAATTCCTTAACTACTTGGAAGGCGAATTTATGGACGTGCGGGTAATTGGCACGCATTTTTCTTCTCTTTAATTCAATAATGTTTTACAAAATCAAAGTGGCTGGCTATAAACTTCTGAATTCTTGCATGTTCGACGTGAGCAGACGGAAAAGTAACCAACTTGAAGAATGCGTGTTGTAGGATGAAGAAGACAAGGACCATATTTATCGTTGACGACGACGAGGATGACCGGTTGCTGATCGCAGAGGCCATCGAGGATTTTATCCAAAATATTGAAATAGTGCAGCTTGACAGCGGCCCTGCTTTGTTTAGTATGCTACAAAGTAACGCGACCGTGCCGGACCTGGTGCTCATGGATATGAACATGCCCAAGGTGAATGGACTGGAATTGCTCTGCACGCTGAAAAAGGATCCGTTGCACCGCGCCATTCCGGTGGTGATACTCTCAACGACTTCCACAAGCAAGCTCATCAGCCAAGCTTACGAGCTCGGAGCTAACGCATTTATGGTCAAACCGGTCAGCACTGCGGACTACCATGCGATGGCCAGAGCGGTTGACGTCTGTTTTTTGAATACATGTTCTGCCGACCGCTTCCTCAGGTCCTTTAAACCACCGAGGGCCAGAAGTGTGCTCATTATAGAAGACAACGATGATCATTCCGAGCTGATGCAATTCGCTCTGAAACAGGGTATGCCGGATGTGAAGGCGATCAGGCTTTCAAATAAAGCCGAGACGATGCAATTCCTCCACACCCGCTACAAAAGTTTAAGGCCCGAGCCGGAAATGATCCTGCTTGATTTATACCTTCCGACACGCGATGACGGGTTGAGTTTGTTGGAGAAAATCCAGGAATTTATTATTGCTAACCATCTGGCACGTGTCCCTATTATCGTTTTCAGCTACTCTGATCACCGCGAAGATTTGGCCGCCTCATTTGCAAAACAGGCAAACGGGTACGTGGTCAAGCCGCCGGACATTGATAAATGGTCGTTTTACTTTGAAAATCTGAGCTATTTCTGGTCGAAAACAATGGCGCTCCCCAAGGATTAAAAATGGCTGGTAGGATCGGCGATTTGTTTCTTGCCGGCCGCTGCCAGACGGTTGTAGTCTACCCAGTAATGGCAGACGGTTTCCAATAAATACCTTAATTCCTCGAATTCGAGCGGTTTAGTGATAAAAGAGCTTGCCCCGGCTTCATACGAGCGAAGTATATCTTCGGATTCCGAGCTGTTTGTGAGAATAACCACCGGAATATTGCTCCATCTGGTAGTTGCATTATCGGGCGTTTTTCGGATCAACTTCAACAACTCGAGACCGTCAATGGAGGGCATATTCAAATCCATAACGATCAAAGCCGGTTTTCTGCCGTCGTATTTCGGTGCGGATTGTAGGACCAGGTATTGATACATTTCTTTCGCGCCCTGAAAGCATCGCAAATGGTATTTGGGCAGAAATTGTTTAAAAATGGTCCTGACCAGGAGCCTCTGGTCGGCAGAATCGTCGATAAGGTAGACTTCCATTTGATCCATCTTCAGGCGATACATTTAAGTGCAGATATTTCTACGCAAAAAATGTACCAGCCGCGATGGCTTCGATTTTAGACGCGGATTTTCCACACTGGGATTATTCGCTGTCAAGCCTGATCAAGAGACCTTCGTCGCCTGCGATGCTGATCACATCCTGAACATTCATGCCGGTACGTTCTTCATCGGTGCTCAGGGTGATCAGTCCTTTATAGCTTGCATTTTGCGGGCGAAAGTAAGCGGGGCGGTGGGTCAGGTTCAGAATGACGAGGAATGTCTCGTCGGAATCCTGCCTGAGGTAGGAAATAAGCTGGGCATCCGCGTAAACCGGACTGTAATTGCCCACGCTCAGCGCCGCGCTTTTTTTGCGGATATCGATCAACCTGCGGTAAAACGTCAGCATCGAATAAGCATCATCCTTTTGCCTTTCCACATTGACCCGCCCTGCATTATAAGGAAGCCGCAACCAGGGCTTATGCCCCGAAAAACCGGCGTTGAGCTCCGGGCTCCATTGCATTGGTGTCCGGGAAGGATCGCGGCTTATATTCAGCTCCGGCAGGTTCAGTCCCTGGGGGTCGACTACTTCGTCAATCGGTATGGGCACGTCGGTCATCCCTATTTCGTCGCCGTAATAGATTGTCGGGGTGCCTCGGAGCGTCAATAGCAGCATGGCGGCGATCCTGGCCTGCGAGGGGCCCACACGGCTGGCAACCCGCGGCTTATCGTGATTGCTCAAAACCCAGTTCGGCCAGCTGTCAACCGGCAGCGCGCCTTCATAGCTATCGACTGCCGCCGCGATTTCCTGTGAATTCCAGGGTAATGTCAGCAGTTGAAAATTAAATGGCAGGTGCGCCCCGGTATTGTTTTCACCGTAATAGGTTACGAGTTTTTGAATAGGTAAATAGATCTCGCCGATCAGCACACGGTCGTCGAAGGAATCCATTAACTGCCGCATCATACGGACGATCTGATGCACTTCGGGCTGGTCCGTGGAATAGACAGGCATGAAATCGTCGTAAAGCCGTTTTCCGGAATTAGCGTTGTCGGGTACAGGCGGGTTGTCGCGCAGCTGAAAATCCTTGATCATATGCCACATCACATCCACCCTGAAACCGTCCACACCCTTTTTAAGCCAGAACCGCATTACATCCAGCATCGCTTCCTGCACTTCCGGGTTACGCCAGTTGAGGTCAGGCTGCTCTTTCAGAAACGCGTGGTAATAATACTGCTGGGTAGGCTCGTCCCATTCCCAGGCGGCCCCGCCGAATACGCTGAGCCAGTTATTGGGAACAGAGCCGTCTTGTTTCCCGTCGTGCCAGATATACCAGTCCCGTTTAGGATTATCCTTCGACGAGCGGCTTTCCAGAAACCACGGGTGTTGGTCAGAAGTGTGATTAGGGACCAGGTCGAGCAGCAATTTCATGCCTCGTTGATGTACCTGTTCCAGAAGTTCCTCGAAGTCTTTCATGGTGCCAAAAAGCGCATGTATGCCCCGGTAATCTGAAATATCGTAACCGAAATCGGCCATGGGTGAAGAGAATATGGGAGAAAGCCAGACACAGTCGATGCCGAGCCATTGCAGGTAATCGAGCCGGGTTGCGATACCTTTCAAGTCGCCGATCCCATCGTTATTGGAATCCTGAAAAGACCTTGGATACACCTGATAAATGACCCCGTGCTGCCACCATTTGTGCTGGGCAGGGATCGTTTCTATTGTGAATGTCGCCGTCATATTTTCCATCGTCGTAATGCGTTGTTGATCGGAAGCCGTGCTAAAAAATCGCGCCTGTACCCGTCCGGGTGATCAGTTTGCGACGTTTTCCAAGGAACGGGCGGTGGTTTGATGGCATAAATTTTTCTTTAACAGCCGCAAAAATGCTGAAAGGTTAAACAGTAATAAGTATGATAATCAGAAAAGCAGGCGCATACAGGTTAGGGGAGGAAGTAAGGTTTACAGTGTGGGCCCCACAAACCAAACAGATGAAATTGCATTTACAGGGCGCCGACCCTGCAATATTTGAAATGCAGGCAGATGAGGAAGGTTATTTCAATCTGACACTTCCCAATTCCGCAACGCAATGCCGCTATTGCTATGAACCGGATGGGCAGGGCCCCTTTCCTGACCCGGCGTCCCATTTCCAGCCCGATGGCGTGCACGGATGCTCGCTAGTGGTCGATCACGACGCTTTTAAATGGACCGACAAGCAATGGACGGGGCGAGCTTTCGAAGACCTTATTGTTTACGAACTGCACGTGGGCACCTTCACGCCCGAAGGCACGTTCGATGCGATTATTCCCCGTCTGAACGCGCTCGCCGAGCTGGGGATCAATGCGATCGAGCTTATGCCGGTTTCGGAATTTCCGGGCAGTAGGAACTGGGGTTATGATGCCGTGTTTCCCTATTCGGTCCACAGTGCTTACGGCGGTCCCGAAAAATTGAAGGAGCTGGTTAATGCGGCACACGGGTTTGGTATAGCCGTTTTTCTGGATATTGTATTAAACCACATGGGCCCCGAGGGTAACTATTTCGGGCATTTCGGGCCGTATTTTACCGATAAATATTCCACACCGTGGGGAAAGGCGATCAACTTCGATGGAGAATGGTCGGATGGGGTCCGCGAATATTTTTCAGATCTGATCATTTTCTGGTCGGAATGCTACCATGTGGACGGGCTCAGGCTGGACGCTATTCACGAAATTTTTGACAAAGGCGCATTCAGTTTTTGGGAGCTGGTGCAGCAAAAACTGGCGCAGCACAGGCAGTCAAATGGTCGCGCGTTCCACCTCATCGCCGAATCGGACCTGAACAGCCCGCGTGTGACAAAGCCCGTCGAAACCGGTGGAATGGGTTTCGACGCCCAATGGCTGGACGATTTTCATCATGCGCTTTATGCGCTGCTCGATGAAAAAGGGCAGGAGCGCTATATCGATTTCGGCACCATCGAACAGCTTGCGAAGGCTTTTAAGGAAGGTTTCGTGCATAGCGGCAGCTATGTGCAATTTCGCAAAAGGAAGCATGGCGCATCGTCTGCCGGTGTTGCGGGAAATACATTTGTGGCCTTTAATCTGAATCACGACCAGGCCGGCAACCGCGCGGGTGGGGAGCGCCTGAGCCAACTGGTGAGCTATGAGCGGCAAAAACTCGCAGCCGCCGCATTGTTGCTCAGCCCATATGTGCCCATGCTTTTCATGGGAGAGGAATATGGGGACGATTCGTCATTCTTCTTTTTCGTAAGCCATTCCGATCCGGAACTTATCAAGGCAGTTATAGAAGGTCGCAAGCGTGAATTCAAGGGTTTTGGCGATAGTAAAAAAACGCTGAACCCACAGGACACGCAGACTTTTTTATTTTCCAAAGTAAAATGGGAGAAACGCACGGAAGGTAAATATGCGGCCCTGCTCGCCTGGACAAAAGCATTGATCGCCCTCCGACAGACACACCCGGCCTTGCGGAATTTCAACAAGGACGGTGTGATGGTTAATATTATTAACGATAAAGCATTGGTGCTCAAACGAAGCAGCGCAGACCAAAAGGCTCATCTGTTTTGTTATTTCAATTTTTCAAATGAAGAGATTCCGATCGATCGGCCGGAAGCCATTTCCGGCTTTGAACTGATCCTAGATTCTGAGGAAAACGTAAGTTCCGAATCGGCGAGCGAGGCGTTGCCCGGACCGGGTGTGAAAATTTTCTCCCGCATTCCCTGAAATTTTCAGGATGCCGGTAAAACAGGTATAATCGCGGCAGGCACGCATTTTATCGCTATGCAGGGAGAACTAATGATTTTGCCTGGTGGAAAAATGGTGGACGAATGCGATCATTTATGCAGTGGATGTCGAGCGCTTTTACGACAGTAATGGTGACGGCTACGGTGATTTTAAAGGATTAACCCAAAAATTACCCTATCTGAGTGACCTCGGAGTGACTGCGCTGTGGCTGTTGCCCTTTTACGATTCAACGGAGCAGGATAACGGCTACGACGTCACGGATTACCTGCATATCAGCAGCCGGTACGGTACCCTAGACGATTTTCTCGACTTTCTGCATCGGGCCGGGGCAATAGGGATCAGGGTTATCATCGACCTCGTGGTAGACCACACTTCTAGCGGCCATCCGTGGTTCGAGGCCGCACGGCGGAATGCCGGTTCCAGGTTTCGCGACTATTACTACTGGTCCGACCATCCCCCGCTTCCCCGGCCGGGCCACGAAACGCTGTTTCCGGGAGAAGAATCGGGCGTATGGACGTTCGAGCCACTAGCTAATGCATTCTATCACCATCGGTTTTATCATTTCGAACCCAGCCTGAACATCCATAACGGCGATGTGCGCGACGAAATTAAAAGGATTCTGGATTATTGGCTTTCATTCGGGGTCTCGGGTTTCAGGCTCGATGCCGCCGGGCGTATGACCGAATATCCTGCCCATGACGAGCTCAATCCGGCCGACCTGCACATGCCATTGCGCGATTTGTTCAGTCATGCAAAAAAGCTCGACGACAATGTAATGCTGGTAGGGGAGGTTGACACGACCCCGGAAGAGGTGACCAACTTCATGGATGGCTCTCAGATGGATATGTGCTTCAATTTTTTCCTGAACAACCATTTGTTCCTGGCGCTGGCAACACAACGGGCCGAGCCTGTCGTCCGTTCCTACGAGCTGTTATACGGAAAACTGCAAAGCGCGCAGTCTGTCAACTTTTTACGCAACCTGGACGAGCTGGACCTCACGCAACTGACCGACGCCGAGCGTGATTCTGTATACAAGGCATTTGCCCCGCAGAAAAACATGATCATTTACGACCGCGGCATCCGTCGCAGGCTCGCACCCATGTTCGAGGGCGACCAACGGCGGTTGAAAATGGCATATAGCCTCTTGTTTTCCCTTCCCGGAACGCCCAAGATCGTCTACGGGGACGAAATAGGCATTGGTGAGGACCTGAATATGCCCGGGCGCAACAGCGTGCGCTGCCCGATGCAGTGGAATTCCGATGCTAATGCGGGATTTTCTACTTCTAAAAAAGGTATGTCACAAAATGTGGTCAGATCAGGCAGCTTTGGCTACCGGAATATAAACGTGCAGGCGCAGGAGCATTCGGACGATTCGCTGCTGGCGCATATTAAAAAACTGGTGAGGCTGCGTAGGGAAGCCGCGGTAATCGGCAAAAGTGATTTCCGGCCACTGGCGACCGGGAGCGAAAGCGTTCTTGCCCACACTTATTATGACCAGCAGCGTTTGTGGATTTGTGTACACAACCTGAGCGATCGCACCGTAACGGCGCGCGTGACGGTGGAAACCTGCCGAAACGAAAGCCTGGAAGATTTGCTTGGCGGCGGGGCCTGTCAAATTAAAGACGGAAAGTTGGAAATGCGTTTGCAGGCATACGGCCACTGCTGGTTATCGGCCGAACACGGCTTGTTCACACAATAAAATCAGGACGGTCGTCCTGCGCGGGCCAGCTCCGGCAGTATTTTTTCGCCGAATTGATCGATAAATTCATTTTGTAACAGATTGACATTGTGCAGATAAACGCCGCTAGCCCCGGCTTCGATGTCGGCAATGAGCCATTCGAGATGTTGGTTCAAACTGTTCGAAATGCGCACCGAGGAGTCCATATCTGCTTCCCGCACCGTGCTTCCGATGGCGTCGAACCCCTGGGGTGAGCGGATATCTGAAAGCAGGTGCGAGGGGAATATGTTGTTCCGCCATTGCCCGTGCGCTAATGCGCGGGCTTTCGACAGATTCTCGTGATAAGACAGCTGTACTTTGAGGTAAACGGGTTTATTTCCTCCTCCTCCCTCCCTGAATGCGGCGATGATCCGCCGGAGCTCGTCCTTTGGTCGGGATGTGGTGATCATGCCGTCGGCCCAGCCGCCGAGCCATTTTGCGGTTTCGTCGGTCAGTGCTGCGCCGAAAATCTGGGGAATATATTCGGGCAACGTATAAAGTCTGGCGTCGTGAACATTCACCAGGCCTTGGTGCGTCACCGTTTCGCCGCGCCATAATGCGCGCATCACCTGAACGCATTCGACAAGCCGCTCATTCCGGGTGGTTTTTGCTGGCCAGTTCAGGTCTGTAACGTGTTCATTCATGTACTGGCCGCTCCCGGCGGCCATCCAGAACCGCCTGGGGAACAGCTCGCAAAGTGTTGCCACTGCCTGCGCTATGATCGCGGGATGATAGCGCTGCCCGGGCGCGTTCACAATCCCGTAGGTCATGGAAGTGGCTTGCATGGCTGCGCCCAGCCAGCTCCATGCAAAGCCGCTTTCGCCTTGCTGCTGGCTCCACGGATAAAAGTGGTCTGAACTTAAAATGTCCGTGAAGCCGGCTTCTTCGGCGCGCCTGACGAGCGACACCAACTCGCTGGGTTTGAATTGTTCGTGTGAGGCGTGATAGCCGATCCTGAATGTTGCGTCCATAACAGGTTATTGCTGTTCCACCGGCTTTTGTTGCTCACTGAGTTGATGGGCGACCACACTGTCCGGTGTGAGATTGCTCATAGCGACCTGTACCTTGTTTTTTAGACCCGATATAACCCTGTCTTTTCCTTCCATAAGTGCCTTAAAGCCATCGCGGGCCACATCGGCAGGGTCGGCCATGCTATCCTCATCCTGTACGGCTTTGCTTTCCTGCATATCGGCTTTGTTGAAAAAGTCGGTATCCGTCACCCCGGGCATGAGCGCGGTGAGGGTAATGCCGGTGTCTTTCACTTCTTCGCGGACGGCTTCGGTGAAGGAGAGCACGAACGCTTTGGTAGCATGGTATACCGCCTGCCAGGGACCAGGAAGCTTGCTCGCAACCGAAGCCAGGTTCAGTATCTTCCCCGATTTCCGGGCTACCATATCGGCCAGAAAGCATTTGGTCAAAACCACAAGCGAAGCGATATTCAGGTCGATGATCATGAGCTCGCGGTCGATATCGGTTTTATCGAATTTCCCGTAAACACCCTGGCCGGCATTGTTGACCAGCACGTCTATCTCTATGCCGCGCTGCTTAATGTCGGCATACAGCCCGAAGGCCTGCTCACGATCGAAAAGATCCTTTGCTATGGGCACTACCTCCACACCGGATGACCGCAGCAGGGCGCTGGTTTCGTCCAGTTCCGCAATGTCCCTCGCGGTGATGACCAGGTTATAGCCGTCCTGCGCAAATAGTTTTGCAAGTTCCAGCCCTATGCCGCTCGTGGCGCCGGTAATAAGGGCATATTTTCCTTGATTGTCCATAGCTTTGATGTTTTAGAAAATGCTCACCAGGCTTAAAAACCGTGCCCGGGATGTGCCTGAGCTCAGTTTTTGGCGTGTTGATGTTCTTAGCTTTAACAGTAGAATCAGCCTGCATAAACACTGTGCTCTTCCAGCAGCAACATCATGGAGGCCAGTACAAAGTCGAAATCCTGGTCAGCGTTCCAGTCGATGGTTTTATGCAAATGCTTGTCCAGCGGTCCCCATCGCTCAGGCTCACCGTCCATGCTGATCACAATGCTGGGCGTAGAAGTGGCCGCGGCGATATGTGACACGCCCGTACAGTTGCTGATCAGCAATGCAGCTTCGCGGATCAGCTGCGCGATTTCGCCCGCGTCGGTGTGGCCGGTAAGGTCGATCGCCGGGTAATCCATCGCCTCTATAACCCGATTGGTAATGGCTGCTTCACCCGGTGTTCCCGTAATCACCATCTGGTAACCCATACCTGCGCATTGGTCGGCCAGGCATGCGAAATGCGAGGGGGGCCACTGGCGCCATGCTCCACGTGAGCCGGGATGAATGCATACATATTGCCCTTCTTCCAGCATTGGATTTTTTGCATGAAAACGCCGGATTTCTTCTTCGGTTACCGGATATTCCAGATGATCGCCTTTCAGGGGAATGTCCAGATGTGTCATCAGCCGCAAGTGCCGTTCGATCTCTGATATGCCCGTCGGGTATTCCAGAAAAAACCACGGGTCGCGGTGGGCACCTTTGCTATGGAATCCGGCAACGGGTCCCGCCATCAGACTTTCGAGCATGTGGTTGACGATGCTGCCGTTGCCTTGCATTTGCAGGATAAGATCGAATGGATCGTCCCGCATTGCTCTTTCAAACTGCTGCCAGGCGCCCGGATCGAAAGGCTGCTCCGGCAAGCCGTCATAACCGGGAAAATGGATGAAACCATCGATATATTCCGCGAAGCGATCGCAGAACGAGCTTGCCCAGGGAAGTCCCAGCAGGATGATCTCGGCGTCGGGATAAGCATTGCGCAATGCCCGCAGGGCTGGTACCGAGCAAAGCATGTCGCCTAGTTGCAATGCCCTGAAAACGGCAATGCGGCGGGTGGTGTGGGGTGGAAATTTCATAGGAAGAATACTTTATATCGCAGTGCGCCGCGAATGGTCCAGTAAACGGATAGGTACGGAATCGCAAGTGAAGTCACCATCATTTCCAGGCGGTGCGAAAACGAAGTATCAGTGCCTCTAAGGCGTTTGGTAAGAAAAAATACAATACAGCCAGCCCAGGCCAGCAGTGCCAGCAGGCCCGTCAGGAGAGAGCCGAATGCAAAGCCAATGCCCGCCGCGATAGTGGCAAGGATGATCAGATAATAGTTCCAAACCGGCCCACGGGAGATCCTGCTCCGGTACAAGTCGGGATGTTTTTTAAAAAGCAATGCATTGAACATGCTTTTGCGCTGCTCGGCAATGCTGACGCCCCAGCGCGCCTGCCGCACCGGGTGGAAAATGACCGCATCGTCCACACGCTCGATAGGTACCTTGTTTTCCAACAGTTTGAATTGCAAATCCGAGTCCTCGCGCCACGCAGCGGGAAATGCCTCATCGAACCCGCCGGTCAGCTCCAGGGCGGCGCGGCTGCAAGCGCAATTGGCGGTGATAAACTCGGCCTCGGAAAGGTGTGCGACATTTTTTTCGTAATCTGTCGGAATTGTGGATACCGGCACGACGACACGGCCGGTGAATGCAATGAAGGCCTGGTCGTAGAACCGGTACGTACGCCAGTAAGCAGCCAGCCAATCATCGTCCGGAATGCAGTCGTCATCGGTAAAAATGACCAGGTCGCCGGACGTCCGCCGCCAGCCGAGATTCCGGGCGGCGGCCGGGCCGCGTTTGACCGGCAGATGATAGAATGCCACACAAAAATCGGGATGGTCGCGGGAAAAATTTTGTACAAGCGATTCCGTTCCGGAATCCGGGCCGTCGGAAACGACCGCTACTTCAAAAAAGCAGCCCGGGTACGACTGGCGGTACAATGCCGCAAGACATTTTTGCAAAAGTTCGGGGCGTTTGTATGTCGGAATGACTACGCTGATGCTGGCAGTTATCATTATTTTTCGAGAATGAATGAGTTAATGATCAAAGCGTCGAAAGGAGATGTCCAGAAACATTCGATAGCGTCCCTGGGCGAGCACACGATCGGTTCGCCGCGGGTATTGAAAGAGGTATTTACCAAAACAGGAATGCCGGTAAGGGCCTTGAACTCACTGATCAATTCATAGTAGAGCGGATGCTGCCGTGCATTGACTGTTTGCACCCTGGCCGTGCCATCGGTATGCCTCACTGCCGGGATAAGCCCTGCTTTTTCCTCTCTTACCGGGTATACAAACAGCATGAATGGCGATACCTCGGCCTCTTGGAACCAGCTTGGCGCATCTTCTTCGAGTACTACCGGAGCCACTGGCCGAAAATCCTCCCGGTCTTTAATGTCGTTCAGCCGGGCCTGCATTTCCGGGTTAATGGGGGAGGCCAATATCGACCGTGCGCCCAGCGAACGTGGCCCGAATTCCATACGTCCCTGGTACCAGGCGATCACCTTGTCTTCCGCGAGCAGCGCGGCTGTTTCCTTTGGAATGTTGTAAAGCCGCTTATATGGTGTTTAGCCCAAATCATAAACTGCTCGATTTCCTG
>CBFGMV010000175.1:0-12728 GCA_965649915.1 uncultured Dyadobacter sp. | reverse complement strand
TGAGTTTCGGCACCAATAACATTCGTTTGTGGAGGTCTTCGGCGGTACCGAATTTCGGTACGCTCAACTATCCTGCCACCGCCGGTACCTCGCGTGCCGAAAACCTGAACTGGCTGAATGAGAATACATTGACCTACGCCAAAGTTTTTAATAACAAACATTTTGTAAATGGGCTGATCGGCTTCACGGCCCAGAAAAACAGCCGCGACCTTGTTTCGACAGGTGCCTCCGATTTCCCGACCGAATATGTGCCGTTTATCACAGCGGGCATCGTCAATGCCGGTACGCAGGTCATCAACGAATGGGCGCTGCTATCCATGATGGCCCGGGTAACCTACTCTTATGCAGGGAAATACATGTTCACCGCAACCGTACGGCGCGACGGAAGTTCGCGATTCGGGGCCAACAATCGGTGGGGATCGTTCCCTTCTTTCTCGGTCGGCTACAACATTGCGGAGGAAGATTTTATGAAAGATCAGAACGTAATCAGCAACCTGAAACTGAGAGCCAGCTACGGTATTTCCGGGAATAACCAGATCGGCGACTACACCAGTATCGGGTTGCTGTCGACCACCAGATATGTCAAAAACCGGGCACTCAGCCCCGGCCTCGTTCCCAGCACACTGTCCAACGATAACCTGACCTGGGAAAAGTCGAAGCAGACCAATATCGGACTGGACCTGAGCTTGTTCAAAGACCGCATTACACTCACCGCCGACGCTTACCGCGACCGCAAAACCGACTTGCTCCTGGCCGTGCAGCTACCCGCGGCATCCGGGTTCAACAGCTCGACCCAGAATATCGGCGACATCGAAAACAAAGGTTTTGAACTGGGTTTACAGACCGTCAATGTGCGTCACAAAGGATTTGAATGGAGTACCAATGTGACATTCAGCCACAATGAAAACAAGGTCCTGAAACTGGCTACCGAAGGCGGAAGGATCTCCAACTCTGCCTACCAGATCACCCAGGTCGGCTCCCCGATTTCGAGTTTTTACCTGATCAACAAGCTGGGCGTGTTCATGAACAGCGCCGAACTGGACGGGGCGGCATTGCAGCATCCCAAAACGCAGGCAGGCGACCTCAAATTCGAAGACGTGAACAAAGACGGCGTGATTAACCAGAGCGACCGCAAGATCATCGGCTCGCCCTGGCCGGATTACACCTGGGGAATGGACAATAACTTCTCCCTCGGAAACCTGAGCCTGAACGTTTCGCTCGTGGGCTCGCACGGCGCCTATACCTACCTGGACGCGGGTGCTTCGCTGCTCGGGGATAATGGGGTACAAAACAACCTGATACTGACCGACAAAAGATGGCGTTCAGAGGCAAATCCAGGCGATGGTATCATGCCGCGCTCGATCCGGAGTAACCACGCCCTGGGCTTCGGCACCTCGTCGCATTACCTGTTCGACAATTCATTTACCCGTATCAAAAACATCAAACTGTCGTACAACCTGCCGAAGGACCTGACGCGGCGCATGGGTGTGAGCAACCTGAATGTGTATGCCAACGTGGCGAACGTGCATACTTTCACGAACTATCCGGGCTATGACCCCGAATCGAGCATTACCGGCGACAATGTAGTTAATGCAGGCATCGATTACCTCAACTACCCGCTGCCGCGCACTTACACAATCGGGATCAAACTCACCCTTTAAAAGCATTACCCATGAAAAAGTACCTTTTATACAGCCTCATCGCGGTTACCGCCGGTTCCTGTTCCGATTTCCTCAGCTTGCAGCCGGAGTACCAGATCAGCGAAAATTCATTTTATAAAAGCCCGAAGGACTTCGAAACCGCATTGGTAGGAAACTATGCCGGCCTCCAAGGCTTGCATAACACGGCGCTGATCGATCTGGGAGACCTTACCACGGATAATACCGATATTAAATCCACTTCCCCACTGGTGGCCGAGGCCGAATGCGACGAGGTGAACCTGACCGCGTCCAACGACTTTCTCAATACCGTCTGGGGAACCTCCTTCGCGACCATCGCCAGATCCAACAACATTCTCTCACGGCTCGACGCGGTGACGATGACCGAGGCGCAAAAGAACCAGTACAAGGGAGAAGCCCTGTTTTTGCGGGGTTACGCCTACTTCTACCTGGTCCGGCTGTTCGGCAATGTGCCTATTGTGGATGTCTCATTCAGAAGTCCTGACGAGATCATGAACTTCGATATGACCAGAAAGCCGGTTGCGGATGTGTACAATGTGATTATTCAGGATTTGACCCAGGCGGCCACCTTGCTGAACGGTGTGACCGGTTTGAGCAAATCGCAGGCTTCGGTGGGTGCCGCCAAAACGCTTTTGGGCAAAGTATACCTGACCACAAAGCAGTTTGACCAGGCCAGAACGGTTTTGAAAGAAGTGATCGACCAGAAGGTCTACACATTGAATCCCGACTACAAGAAATTGTTCACCAATGGCAATGACGAGTTGCAGGAATCGATCTTTGAAGTAAAATATTTGTCGGGCAACGTCGGCGAAGGAAACTCATTCTCGTCGATCTTCATGCCTTCCCGGTTTGACGTCGGCATGTTCCCCGGCAATATGCAGGGCGCGGGCCGGGTTTTGCCGACCCGCCAGATGGCAAACTCCTATGAGACAGGTGATTTGAGACGGACTGCATCCATTGGCGATTCGGTGAAGCTGATATCCGGCAAATACGAAAAAGACCTTTTCGGGTTGAAATTCGTGGATTTCACCACGGGCATTGTCGGGGACGGCGGCATCAATTTCACCTCTTTGCGCTATGCCGATGTGCTCCTGATGTATGCCGAAGCTTTGAACGAGACCAGTAATACGGCCGATGCCCATACTTACCTTAATGCCGTGCGAAGCCGCGCAGGCCTGCCGGCGAAAGCAGGTTTGGATAAGGCCGCATTCACATTAGCGCTGGAAAATGAAAGGAAATTTGAATTTTTCCTGGAAGGACACCGGTGGTTCGATCTGGTGCGGACGGGACGTTTTCAGGTGGTGATGAATAAGTATTTCAAAGACAACGGACTGAGTTTCACCGTGGCCGATCATGAGATACTGATGCCTATACCATTGCGCGAGATCGATATCAATCCGAATCTGGGACAAAATCCGGGATATTAAACATGATGATACTAATGATTGCAAAAAAGAATGTACGGGCATGGATAGCGCTGCTTCTGGCGCCATTGGCAGCAATGGCGCAACCGCAACCGTCGACGCTCAAAGGCGTTCCATTCAACAACATTACCCTCGAAGTTTCCCTGAAACCTTTCCGGAAGAACGACAAGGCCTACATCCGGGAAACCGCCCGCGAAATGTTCACGCAATGGCATTCCATGCTCCGGCATGCCGACACGGTGTCGGTGATGCTATGGACCGGCGATGGCTCCGAGATCCTCGAATACAAGGGCGATCCGGCCCAGCGGCTCGAATGGGCCCGGTACATCGGCAACCCGAATACCGAACATGCCGTGAACTCCGGGCCCAGGGAGCTTTCGATTCACGAACGGGCCTATCTGTACCTCGAAAACCCGCCGGAATTCACCTACGGCGATTTGAAATTCATTGTGCAGGCTTTGAAGGAAGAGGGTCGCAAGGTTACCGGCAAGCCCATCCGCGTGGGTGAAACCTTCGATCCGGGGCCGGAATTTGCCAAATCGGATTTCAAGTACAACCGCCATCGCGAAATCCTTGGCGGCAGCGCGATGGGCCACAACACGATGGTGAGCTGCTACTCCGTCCTGAAAGCCGACAGCCAGCCCTATGCGGGTTTCCCGGGCGGCATTCCCGAGGGTACGCCATTCGGCACATTCCTGGGCAGGCAGAGCCGCCACTTGCTGCAAGACATGGATTTTGATTACATATGGATGAGCAACGGCTTCGGCTTCGGGGTGGAAGGCTGGTCGTCTACCGGCGCTATTTTCGACGGCAAAGGTTTCGACCAGGACAAACTCGCCGCGACACGTTCCAAAATCGCCGATTTCTGGAAGTATTTCAGAGCCGAATGCCCCGACGTGCAGGTGCAGACGCGTGGGACGAACCTCTCGGCCGGTGCCGATCTCGCGCGCGACGGCGTCGATCTCAAATCCATTTACAAGGACAAAAACATATTACCGCCACCCAACTCACCCTGGGCCGCACTGGATGGCGATTTTGGGCTCGAAATGGTGGGTTATATGTCGAGAATGGCCGAACTGCCCGACGAGCGCTACCTTTTCCGTTACTATACCCACGACCCCTGGTGGATTAACAGCCCCTGGCTCGACCGTTACGGCCGTGAGCCGCACGACATTTACCTGCCTCTGACCGTGTCGCGCATCAATGCCAAAGGCGAGGTGAAACTGCCGAGCCATCTGAACCTGCTGAGCATCGACGACTCCTTTGGCAACATGCCCACGCAGGTGCCCGACGAAGTAACGCCGCACATCCTCAAAGCCCGCTACGACGCGCCTACCGCGCCGGGCCCGCTCGTGTGGGTATACCCGTTCGACGAGTATCACGACTGGGCATTCCGTTACAAAGATCGCCTGCCCGAGATCTATTACGGCGACTGGCTGATCCGCCAGGCATTGAATAATGGCCTGCCCGTCAATACGGTGATCTCGACCACTTCATTTAAAAAGGTCATTCAGATCGATCCGGCAAAATTTAAGGAATCGGTGCTGCTGACAGTCGTGCCCGAAGCGGATTCGGAACTGGAAAAAGCATTGATTTCATTTGTACAAAATGGTGGAAAACTGATGGTTTACGGTCCGGCCGGACATGCAGGCAAGGCATTTCTCGAACTGTTGAACCTGCAAAATGTGGCACCACTCGAAGGCGAGTTCAAGATCAGCAGCGTTTATTCGGGTGATGAAATGCGGAGCCCATACCCCGGCAAGATCATACACAACGCATTGTTCTCGGGCGGAGGAGTAGCAACAAAGGTTCAAAACCCTTCGGAGGCCTCCACCAAAATCCTGTCCCAAATGAGCCAGGGCAGCCAGAAACGCGATGCCGCGTGGGTGCGGGAGAAAAAGGACTGGAATGGCGGAAAAGTGGTTTACATCCGTGGTACCAATTCGAGCAAGTTTACCGGCGGCAAGCTGCTTACACCCGACGACCCTTCCCAGCTTTTCACCGGGCCGCTCTTGCTGCGGTATACCATGCATGAATTTGGCGTCGACCTGAACATCATGAAGGAAGGTCCGTCGATCAAGAATCCGGTGCTGACGGTTTCGAGGAGCAGCAATGCATTCATTTTTGCAGGGTATAATCCCAACACCACCATTAGCAACAAATTCCGCTTTCCCCAGGGCGCCCCTCTGCTGAACGGCCTCGATACCAAACTTGAAAAAGGGAGCTCGGTGTATAGCCTCCCTACCTCCTGGAACCGCGAATCGCGGGTTTTTGTGGAGCAAAACGAAGGTATTGTCTCGCTGAAAGAGCTGCATTCCGGAGAAATGGGCATTACCAAACGCTACCGCATTACAGGCCTGAAAAACGCCACCGTGCGCATTTATCCGCATGAGAACATTAGCTCCGGGCAGTTCAATGCTTATCTGAATGCCAACTATCCATGGCGTCAGGGCCGTACCCAGTTCAAAACCGGCGATCCGAAATTCGGGAAGCATTTTGTGGTAGAAAACGTGACGGGGGACCTGGTCGTGTCATGGTAACAGCGGACCACGCACCGCATTATTACAAGTATTACCGTGTTCTGCACCTTGGCAATTGAGGTGCAGAACACCGTGAGCATTTTTATCTGACAAACTGACTATTCCTGACCATACCCAACCCGACCAAAAGAAACCCATGCCTAAACACCTGTTCGCCGCCATTCTCCTGACCATTGCCGCTGCCACCAACGTCGTCGGACAAATTGCCGACACGAGTTATTTGTCGGATGTAAAACGGGAGCTGCGCACGCAGTGGCCAAAAAACCGGCTGATCAATATCGTCTTTCACGGACATTCCGTTCCCGCAGGCTTTTGGGAAAATCATGAGGTACATACGTTGGAGTCTTATCCCAACCTGTTCCTGAGAGCATTGAAGGAAAAATATCCTTATGCGGTCGTCAATGTGATCGTAACGGCGATCGGCGGGGAAAACTCACCGAGCGGGGCAAAACGCTTCGAGTCCGAAGTCTTACCGCACCGGCCCGATGTCATTTTCATCGATTACGCATTGAACGACCGGTTTTCACCTTTGGATAAAACCCGTGAGGCATTGGAAAAGATGATCCGGTCGGCGCAGGCGAAAAACATCAAGGTGATCCTGGTAACGCCCTCTCCGGACCAGCGCATTGATATCAGTGATCCGTCCAATCCGCTCGATCCGTACGCCGCGCAGATCCGCGAATTGGCCAGCCAATACCACACGGGCCTCGCCGATCCGTACCAGGATTTTCAGCAGATCGTAAAGGATGGGAAACTCAAGGCAGTGATGTCGTCGGTGAATCACCCCAATCAAGAAGGGCACCTGGTGATTGTGAACCGGCTGCTACCCTATTTCTTTTAACCGGTCACCCGGCGTCGTGGTAATCGGGGTTGGCGCTGATGGCAAATTTGTATTTGTCGCCGCGGTAAAACGATCTTTCGATTTCCACGACTTCGCTGTCCTTGCAGATCACCGCGCTGTCGAGGATAAACATCGGAGTGGGCGCTGTCAGCTCAAAGTTATCCAGCTCCGAGCCGGGTTGCGCGATTTCGGTGCTTAACGTCTGCTTCACCTCGTCGATGCGCAGATGATAGGTGTTTTCATAAACTTTGAAATAGGAAATTTCGGTCGGCATCCGGTTGATCTTCGGGCAGAGCGCAAGCGAAATGTACTTGATTTCGTCCTTGATGATCTCGTCGTCGGCATAGCGCAACTGATGGATTTTCAGCACCGGCCCGTCCATGATGAAATGCTTGCCGCCGATTTCAGACGAGATCCCGTCGTCGAGGACCGTTTTCTCCAACACAACATTATGCGGCTCGAACCCCTCGGCGATCAGGCTTTCGTGGAAGCCGCGCCGTGTCGCATTGATCGACCCCAGGGTCCTGATCAGATGATGGCCCACCGTCCGGTTCAGCACGAATGTTCCTTTCCCTTTGATACGCCTGGCCCAGCCCTGGTTTTCGATTTCCAGCAGGCTTTTCCGCGCCGTGGTATTGCTTACCCTGTAATTTTTGATCAACTCATTTTCGGAGGGGATCTTATCGCCCGGCTGTAATTCGCCGGACTTGATCCGCCCGATGATTTCATCACTAATACTAAGAAACTTGGGTTTCATCAGACCTGCACAAAAGATAAATGAAACACCAAAATAAGTCATCTTTGGCAATAAATCAGCAACAACTGCAAACATGGTCTGCCATGGGGACGCCAGCGCGTTTAGTGCGGGATTACTTCCCGGCATGGCTCGCCACGATCGGGCAGTAACCACAGGCAAAAGCCGACAATGCCCAGCAGAACGATATTGACGCCCGTCGCAATCCGATAGGCCGAAACAAATGCTGCGACGTCGGGCGCTGGCCCCAGCCGGGAGAAAAACAGGCCACCGATCACCCCGATGCCCAGTGCAATGGCGGTTTGCTGAAATGTCGAAAATATGCCCGAAGCCGCCGCCGCAAATTCGTGAGGGATATTTTGGAGCGCAATGCCCAGCAGCGAAGGCAATACCGACCCGCAACCGGTGCCGTACAGGAACAGGACGGGGTACAGTAACGCCCGGTCCGCCTCAGCGTTTTTGAGAACAAGCATATGGAGCCCGAGTGTCGCCATCATCAGCAGCACCCCGGCCTGCAATACCTTTTTACCATACACCGGAACCAGGCGCAAGGATACCAGCGATGCCACCACGTAACCGGCGCCCTGCGCCACAAACAGCATTCCCGTTTCGGCGGACCCGATGCCGAGGCCGGTTTCCAACAGCATTACATTGATCAGAAAATAGGAGTCCTGGACCATGAAGTAAAACAGCACAACCGCCATGCCGATATTGAAATCGCGGGAGCTGAACAGGCGCATGTCCAGCAAAGGCTGGCGGCCGGTCGCCTGTTTCCTTTGCTGGTCGCGGACGAACAGGATTAGCATTGCGCCCCCGGCACAGCCCATCGCCATGCACCACCAGGGCCATTTGAGCTCACGCCCGCGTATCAGCGGGTACATAATGCACATGAGCGCTCCCGTGAGCAGCAGCACGCCGGAATAATCGAACCCGCTACGCTGGCTGCGGTCGCCACGGGGCAGGAACATTGCGGCCAGCACTACGGATAACAGGCCAATGGGCAGGTTGATCAGAAAAATAAGCCGCCAGCCTTCTACGATCCCATCGACCTCAGGCAGGATTCCTCCCAAAAACTGCCCGATCACCGAAGCGCTTCCCGCCACGCTGCCATAGATGCCCAACGCCTTTACACGTTCTGCACGGCCCGGGAACAGCACCTGAATGCAGGTAATGCCCTGCGGGATCATCCAGGCGGCGCTCACGCCCTGTGCAAACCGGGCAACGTTTAACTGCCAGGCCGTTTGCGCGAAACCACAGGCGACGGAGATCAGCACAAACAGCAGCATAGAAACCACGAATACCTTCTTTTGACCATAGTAATCCCCGGCCCTCCCGCCTGTGACCAGGAAGATGGCATAACCAAGCAGATAAAGCGCTATCACCAGCTGCATATCGCTGTCCGTGCCTCCTACGCCCGCTTTAATGGCCGGAAGGGCGACGTTCACGATGAAAATGTCCATCACGGACAGGAATACCGAAGAAGAAATGATGGCCAGCAGCAGCCACTTTGAAATTTGTCTGTCCATTGCGTTGTTGGATGATCAGGAAAGCCGAAACCATTCATCGGGATCGGTTTTTCAACCAAAAATCAAACAGCAGCTGTTCGTAGTCAAGTAGTTTACAACAAGATACCAGGTATGCCAAACGATACTATTCATGAAGATCAGGGGATTGCAAAACAGGATTCCGGATCTTTTTCGAAAAAAATTAACAACATGAACATCGCCCTCGATATCATCGGAGGCAAATGGAAGCTCATGCTCCTCAACAGGATCCGGGAAGAATGCCCGATGCGTTTCGGTGTGCTGCGCCGCAAGTTGCCGCACATTACGCAGGCTACCCTCACCGCCCAGCTGAAACAACTCGAAAAAGACGGCATCCTGCTCCGGGAAGCGTACGCGGAATCCCCGCCGAGAGTAGAGTACAAACTGACCGAGATCGGCAAAAGCCTGATACCGATTATGGATTCGCTTTGTGCGTGGGGTGAGGATTACGAGAAAAGAAAAAGTCCGGAAGCCGGGTGATCCGGGATGGCGGGATACAGGTACGCGGAGATAAATATGACCAAAGTCATTTTTAAACACCATACACGTCAATTTTTGACTGGCGCGGACATGGTTACTTTACCTCCGAATCATGATGCCCGTTGCTGCGCTCTCCCTATGAAAAAAATCCTGGCACCCTTCGATTTCTCGCCTTCTGCGATGCACGCGCTGCATTTCGCTATCGACATCGCCGCGGCGAACGACAGCGAGGTCTTTGTACTGAAAGTGCTGGAATTCACGCCATTGTATATCGAAAGCATCAATGCGATCCCTTTTTATGCCGACAGCGCTTCGGTATTGGCGGACCTGAAAGAACAGGCCCGCAACAATTTCGAGGAACTGAGGTGGGTGATCGACAGCCGGGTGCCCGTACATTTCGGCGTAGAGCAAGGCGCACTCAGCCAGACGGTACTGCAAGCCATTCGCCAGCACGAAATAGATCTCGTGGTAATGGGTACCAAAGGCAGCAGCGGAATAAGCGAGCTGCTGATCGGGTCCAATACGGAAAAGATCGTGAGAAGCTCACCGGTTCCTGTGTTTGCCATTCATAAACAACAGAAAATAAGCGCCGTACGAAACATCATCGTTCCCACCACCCTGGACTACGGGCAGGCTTCGCTTATGGAGAAAATAAAGATGCTTCAAAATTTCTTTCATGCCCGGCTACACCTTTTGTTCATCAAAACGCCCTACGTGAAGGAAACGGACCACGCGCTCCACGCCGATCTGGAAAGCCTTGCGCAGCATTACGGCCTCAACGACTATGTGGCCCACGTCAGGCATGAGTTCGATGAGGAAAAAGGCATTCTCAAATTTGCGGCGAAGCTGGGCTACTCCATCATCGCCATGGGCACACACGGATTCACAGGACTGACGCACCTGATGCTCGGCAGTATCGCCGAAAATGTCGTCAACCATACCCATGAGGCCGTTTGGACTTATGCCATGCAGGAGTCGGTTTAGAATGAGGTATACCGGGTGAGGGGAAATTTGCGCCGCGCTCCCTGAAAAGGATGATTGCACAGAAAGCGCGGCTTGTCCCAGCCTCTCATTTTTTGATAAACTTCCAGGAGTTTTGCTGTTTGCCCCGGTTCAGTTTCAAAACATACAGCCCCGCCGGTAACATCCTGGTATCGAGCTCGAATGAGGCATCAGGCGCGGGGGTGCCCGTTCCTTTCTGAACGAGCTTTCCATTCACCGCGTAAATACGCCATTGAAACGAATCCCGCCAGGCCGGACTACCCCTTAACAGGAGCGTTTCGCCTGCCGGGTTGGGGTATGCCGTTATGCCATTGCCCGAGAGCGGGTCCACACCCACCAGCAGGCTCACAGTCACCGTACGGTTCCCTGCCACCGCCCCGTAGCCGCACACATTCCGGACCGAATCCAGCGAAAAGACTGTGGTTTGATGCACTGTCAGCATCCGCTCGACCGACTGCTGGCTGGTACTTCCGTGCAGGGTATCGGCGCCGTAACGCAGGTGGTAGTAAACAGGCACAGTACCTTTCAAAAGCAGCTTCAACTGCAATGCCTCGCCGTCATAAATAGCGACTTTGCTCAACGAAAAGTCGCCCTCCGCGCGGCTGCGGACCTGTTGCGGATCGGATACCTGAGAGGTAAAATCGACGTCGGGGTCAACAGCGACTATCCTGACGCGATACCCGTCGCCCTGGGCAAGAGATGGGGGTATACGCACCAGCAACGGACTGGCGGCATTTTTTCCAAGCGACACAGGGGCATTAAAATTCCCATTGGCATCGGAAAGTTCGGCGGCGTAGGTGCGCGTGCGCGCAGGGCCGGTGACGGTAAAGCTCACTGAGAGCGAGTCACTGTCGCATAGCGCTGTCTTCAATGGGGCCGAGGTTAGTTGTGACACCTTTGTGACCGTCAGAAACGGCTCTTTGACGGCCACTTCCACACCGCCAATTACCTTTCCTGCGCCGCATTGGTTGCCCACCGACCGGAGGAAATAGGACCCGCTGCTGTCAGCCTTCACCCGAATGGATGTATCTGCCGCAGCAGACGTACCTTTGGTGCCATCGGGAGCCGTATACTGCCAGGGTCCCGTCCCCGAAAACCTGACCGGTAATGTCACGGTTTCGCCCTTCCAGACCGAAACGGCGGTAGCGGGAAGGATAGTCGCAACAGGCAATGCGTTGACAGCCGTCTCGGGCGCTTCCTGCTCATCCATGAACGCATTCTTGGTCGCCAGCCTTATCTTGTATTTTCCTTCGGCCAGCGAATCGGGAAGCCGCCCCAAAATGGGAGACGTAGTTCCTTCACCGAGCGGTACATCGCCTGTTGTAGTGGTCAACCGGGCTTCGTATACAATGGGAAATCCTGCTTCATTTCCCGCAGCCTCAAACTGCACGCTGACAGTATCCCCGGCACAAAGCTGCGGGCGCAACGAAACGGTTTGCAACCTGAACTGCTTCGTGGCAGGCGGCGGGGCCAGGCCCAGCGGCATGCTGATCAGCTGCGCGTCGAAGGTAAACGGGTCATTGGCAGCGTTGATCGGATACACCATCCCCCCTAATGGCGTGATGTGATAGCTCACCAGGATATAGTTTATGCCGTAAACAAAACCCCGGTTGCTTAATGTGTACGTTACTTCTTCCCGGCCATTGGCCACATCCTTCGTGCTGGTGCCGGTGATCTCGACGGACTGCCCGTTGATGAGTAAAAGGTGCTGGATCGCCGAATAGGATTTCCGGGTCGATAGATTTTTGTCCCGCAGCAACGTCAGTTTAAAGCCTGAGTAGGTTTGTGCGGATCCATTCAGTACAAAACTTCTCCTGAACCATAGCCTTTCCGCAGGAATCATCACTTTTTCAATCGAGGAGTTGGGAAGAGGGTACCCTTCATCGTTATGTCCCAGGCCGACAATGCCCTTCACAGGCTGTTCGAATGGAGGTGCCGAAAAAGACCAGGGTGCAATGCATTGCTTTTCGAGCTTAATCTCTTTGCTCATAATGCCCGCCATCAACGGAAGAAGCCACTGCGAGCGGAACGGGATCAGTGTGTCTCCTGCAATGATGGGCTTGGGATTGGTGACATTCACGATGAAGGTATCAGCCAGATAGCCGTTCTGGTCCCTCACATAGAAAGTACTGGTGCTTCCCGGGCCAATGCTCAGATCCCGCACACCCGTAGCCAGCACCTGACTGGGCTGTTGCGCGGACGTCCAATTGTAATTTCCGATCCAGGATGCCGTGAGTTTGACCGCGTCACCGCCGTTCTGGATGGTGATCGTCTTTTTCTTGCTCACATCTTTCATCACCACAAACGAATCCGTTACCGCGAACTGCGGCGATGCATCCGACTCCTGAATAAACTTCACATCGAGCCGGTTCTCCTGAAATACCATCTCAACCGACCCGCCCTTGATGTGGTAAAAATCGGTGGAATTGTCGCCCGTCAGGTTATCCAGCGGCGGGACCGAGGT
>CBFGMV010000174.1:0-12980 GCA_965649915.1 uncultured Dyadobacter sp. | reverse complement strand
CAATTATTAAACACAATAAAGCCACTCAGAAATGGGTGGCTTTGTGCGTTTAGGGGCTGCCTTCTCGCCTCTTCCTAATTTGCGCAACGTCCTCGTTGCGCGCCCCAACCACGCTCCTGGTTCAATCCTCCCAAGCTGAGCAATCGCACATTTGCAATCAATTTAACTCCTTGAAGTACTCTCGTCGTAGATTGATAGGTAGTCGATTGCCACGAGAGTTACAAGAGCTCTGAATCCAGAAATTCATCCAAATCATCCATAGGAAAGCCTGATTGCTCGATCGTTCATACGCCCAATTAATTTCAGGGAAACGCAGGCAGTAGTGCGCTATGATGCATGGATACGGCTGCCAGCTGATCTGCAACACACTTAGGTTGGTTTTATGGAAGAAAGAGTATTTGGCTTAGATCTTGTGCGGCGACAGCTATTAGCCTTGTCGTCATCCATCACGGTTTTGAAATCTGGGCTCTCCCATTTCCGCCACTACCGGATGGCGTGGATATTTTCTTCGTGCCTAGCGGATTTTTAATAGGACGAATACTCATCAAATTGGTAATAGCTCACCATGGTTTCACCGTTCGGGATGTCAAAACTTTTCTATTGAGACGATGGTTAAGGACGCTGCCTGCGCTTTGGGTCGTCTTAACACTCAATTTCTGCATTACTTTTCTAATTAGTTACCGGGGAATGTCGGGTCGGGCGGTGCTTAAAAGGGTTCTCTTAGAAGATTGTCTTTGGGAATACCTATTTTTCTTGCAGAATCTGACAGGTAACCTTCGAACCAGCTTCTTTCCCGAATCTTGGAGCCTGTCTGTGGAAGAATGGTTTTATCTATTATTCCCGGTCTGCTTATTTGTCATCCAAGGTGTGAAACTGAATAAAAGATTGGTGTTATTGTCCGTGATTTTTGTGTCTATCATAGCGCCTTCCATTGCGAGGTACCAGCTCTCGGACATTCATTCCACCGGAACCTGGATGTTAACGAGAATGGTTGTGATCATGCGGCTTGATTCTATCGGTTTTGGCGTGCTTTTAGCGTATGTGGTGAGCTTCGACCGTCGACATGGAAAAGATGGCAGAGATCCCCGTTTTTATTGGTTGTTGGCGTGCCTTGTTCTACCTCTTATTTTGGATCATTTATAAAGGAGTGCAATATATGGCTCGGTAACGCTGACAAACATGCTCTTCTTTCCGCTTACCAGTGTTTGCGTGATGCTCGTCTTGCCGGCGATGCAAGCGTTAAGAATAAAAGAAGGAATGGTTAAGCGTGGTGTGACATTTATTAGTAGAATATCTTACGCTATGTACCTGCTCAACTATTCGATTGTTGTGCAAGTGATTAAAATCACAGCGTATTCCGACGCTTATGCTCCCGCCCTTTATGCTATTTATTGGATTGCTACTATCGGGCTGTCGATTCTTCTATATCGATACGTAGAAAAACCGTTCCTGAAATTCAGGGACAGAAATTTCAATGATAGGCCAATAAAGACGCAGGAAGACAATGTTTACGCAGTCGATACCCGACGCTAATGCATTAATAGACCGCACTTTTAGGCAAATGGCGATTTGTTTTTGCGAGTTCTGCCGCAGCTTGGACGATTCCTTTCACATCTATCCCACATTCCTTGTATAATTCCTGTGGTTCGCCATGTTCTACGATTGCATCAGAGATACCTAGTCGCTTCACCTGGCTTGTGTATCCGTTGTCGATCATGAACTCCAACACAGCACTGCCAAATCCGCCCTGTAAGCAGCCATCTTCTAATGTCATGACTCTCTCATAAGAGGAGAAAATTTCGTGCAGCATCGCTTCATCCAGAGGCTTGGCAAAACGCATATCAAACAACGCAGCATCTATGCCCTGACTTTGGAGCTCTTCACATGCATTCAAAGCAAAATTTCCCAGAGGGCCCAGTGATAGTATTGCCAGGTCGCTACCATTACGGAGTTTCCTTCCTTTTCCGATTACAATTTCTTCAAATGGCATTTTCCAATCAGGCATCACACCATTACCTCTGGGATAACGAATTGTAAATGCATTAGTACCTGACTGGAAAGATTCCAATTGAGCCGTATACATCATGTTACGGAGTTCCTGTTCGTTCATAGGTGACGCGACCACCATGTTTGGAATGCACCTCATAAAGGCAATGTCATAAACACCGTGGTGTGTAGGACCGTCAGCACCTACCAAACCAGCGCGGTCGAGACAAAAAATGACGGGCAATTCCTGAATGCAGACATCGTGCACCACTTGATCGTACGCCCTCTGCATGAAGGTCGAGTAGATGTTGCAATACACGATATCGCCGCGGGTCGCCATTCCTGCGGAGAACGTGACAGCATGCTGCTCTGCGATACCGACATCAAAAGCCCTTTCCGGAATGGCCTCCATCATGATATTCAACGATGATCCGGAAGGCATTGCAGGTGTAACCCCAACTATTTTCGGATTTTGCTTTGCCAATTCCACGATGGTGTGACCAAACACATCCTGATATTTTGGCGCCTGAGGCGTGTCGTATACCTTCTTTTTAATCTCTCCTGTTATCTTATCAAAGACACCGGGAGCGTGCCATTTAGTCTGATCCTTTTCCGCCGGTCCGTATCCTTTGCCTTTAACCGTAAGACAATGCAGAAGTTTCGGGCCGGGAATGCTTTTCAAATCCTTTAATACCTCGGTCAGGTGGCTAATATCATTGCCGTCGATGGGGCCGAAATAGCGTAAACCGAGAGATTCGAAGAGATTACTTTGACGGAGGATCGCCGTTTTCATAACCGTCTCGACTTTGGAAACTACCTCCTGTGCACTCTTACCGAAGTTGCTCATTTTACCGAGCAAATTCCAGACCTCATCTTTAAACTTGTTATACGTTTGAGACGTAGTAATGTCTGTCAGATATTCTTTTAAAGCGCCGACGTTGGGGTCGATCGCCATGCAATTATCATTGAGTATGATCAGCAGATTTGAATCGGTGGCTCCGGCGTGATTCATTCCTTCGAATGCCAATCCGGCTGTCATGGCTCCATCGCCAATGATGGCAATATGCTGGCGTTCGAAATTTTTTTCCAATGCCGATGCCACTGCCATTCCCAGCGCCGATGAGATGGATGTAGATGAATGGCCTACTCCAAATGCATCATAAATGCTTTCTTTTCTCTTTGGGAAACCTGATAACCCGCCGTAAACGCGGTTGGAATGGAAATCGTCGCGCCGACCTGTCAGAATTTTATGACCGTAAGCCTGGTGGCCAACGTCCCATACAAGCTGGTCGTCGGGTGTATTGAAAACGTAATGCAGTGCTACGCTTAATTCAACAACACCGAGGCTGGCGCCAAAATGGCCTCCATAAACAGAAACATTGTCGATGATGAACTGCCTTAACTCGTTACAAACCTGCGGAAGCTGAGAACTGTCCAGTTTACGAAGATCCTCGGGAGAATTAATCTTTGCCAGTAATTTTCCGGGCGTTATTAGCATACCGTGGGCTATTGAATCAGAATTAACCAGCTGCTCGCTTTATGAAATAGTAACAAAATTAAGCAAATACCCATTAAAATCTGACTATTATTTTTGCTGGCTCGCCTTGAACAGCTTTTGTTTCTCTTCCCGGGTCAGGCTTTCATAGCCGGATTTGGAAATTTTGTCCAGAATAGAATCAATTTCCATCTGATCAGGCATTTCGATGGTTCCTGATGCAGACGACGAATAAACACTGGTGCTGCGGTAAACTTGCCGCTCGCGGTATGTTACCTGCATAGAGGGACGTTTTCGGAAAATACGTGACCAAACAGAAAGCAGTGCGTAGATCGGTTTACCAAGGTCTGTCCCGTTTTGCAGCAGTTTGATGAACAAATAGCCAACCAATGCTCCACCCAGGTGTGCCAGATTTCCTCCCGCATTGGGGCCGACGGTCTGTGCAAGCGACAAAATGATGTAGAAAAGCGCGATGAACTTGATCCTTACCGGGCCAAGGAAAATCAGGTTAAAAGTGTAGTTTGGCAAGAGGGTAGAAGCTCCGACAGCCACGGAAAATGCCGCAGCAGACGCCCCGAGCATCCTTGATCCTTCAATGTGCGCCTGGAAATAGGGAAGCAGGTTGTATAAAACAATATAGATCAGGCCTCCCGCTATGCCACCCAGCATGTATAGTGCCACAACTCTTTTCGCCCCGAGATATTCATCCACCAGCTTTCCAAACCAGTACAGGAAAAGCATATTGAACAGGATATGGAAGATATCATCGTGCGTAAAAAAGTAGGTAATGAGCGTCCAGGGTTTGTATATAAATTCACTGGTCGCCGCGGGCAACTGCAACGTGTTGATCACAGCTACATACAGACCTGACGACTGGGAAAGAGTCAGAATGATCTTCATTAGCAGCAGAACCAGAAATACTGCCGTATTAATCAGGATTATCTTTACAAGTGCATTCTCTGACTTTGCAAATTCCCTTTTTACGTCGTCAACAATATTGCTCATCTTTCAATAGAAATTTGTTTTTTGCGTACCCCAGTAACGCAACAATATATATGCAAATAGCATTCCTCCAATGTGTGCGAAGTGCGCGACATTATCGGACTGAGCATTTTGGATTCCGGAATACAGCTCATAAAGCCCATAAAACGCTACGAAATATTTCGCTTTTATAGGAAATGGCACAAATAGCAGAAACAGCTCAGTATTTGGAAATAATAAACCAAACGCCATCAGGATTCCGAAAATTGCTCCGGAAGCTCCGACCATAGGTATGCTGATCGACCAGGCATAAAAGCCCTGTACCAGCTTAATACTCTGTTGAATATACACGGAATTGGTTGGATTTCCTTCAAATCCGTTCAAAAATTCAAGGTTCGGTTCGTACAGGGGCTCAGCGTACTTGCTCAGAAAATCGGCGAGTCCGTCGGGGGTAGGTTGCTGGGTAAATAACTCAACAGCTTTGGCTACCTGGAGATTTTCAAAGAGGTCAATTCCCGCGAAGAGCAAACCTGCTCCAATACCTGTGAAAAAATAGAAAAACAGAAACCGCTTGGGCCCCCACATGCGTTCCAGCAACGGTCCGAACATAAAAAGACCGAACATGTTGCTTAACAGGTGTGTGAACCCGCCATGCAGAAACATGTAGGAGACAAATTGAAAAATATGGAAATTGGGCGATAGCACCGAACTGAGAGCGAACAGGTTCTTAAGCTCAAAAACGGACGAATCGATAAAATAGAACAGGACATTGAGGATCAATAAATTCCTTACCGTCGGGGTTATGGCTAACATACTGGATTCAAATTCAATAATTTACATTCGATAACTGCACATTTCCGATTTTCGTTTCCTAATTTCTGAATATCCCGGCTAATTTATCCATCGTCAGAAGAACGATTATGGATTCGCCGCCCGGGGTCCTGTTGGGGTCGGAAGATGCAAAAAGCTGGTTGATTAAAGTGTGTATCTCGACATAGGATAATTTGACCGCATAACGCACCGAAAAGCGCCTTGCCAGCGATCTTGACAGACTTTCCGGTTTGTTGAGTTTAAGGTCGGAATAACTTTGCTTAAGCTGCTCGATCAGTTCTTCGAACAGGTCTTGCTCACTCTCCTCAGGCAAATCGGCAGGAATGCCCCGGATAATCAGTTCGTTGGACCCAAATTCGTCAAATTCGAAACCAAGGCTCCGGATCTCCTTCTTAGTCTCATGCACAAGCTGCATATCCGAATGCGTCAGACGGATGGTTTTCGGAAAGAGTAACTGCTGGCAGGCACCGTTCCTGTTGATGAGCATTTTACGGTATCTCTCGTATAAAATACGCTCGTACGCGGCTTTCTGGTCGATAAGCATAATGCCGTCTTTCACCTGCGAAAGGATATACCGGTTATGCAACTGGAACAATAATGCATCGCTTTCCGGTGCGGAGATCACTTCGGACGCCATGCGGTTCACTTTGCTGGCTACTGTTTTTGCCTGCTCCTGAAACACCGGCCTGGTTGCCGCGGTGGAACCCATTTCGAAAGCTGCCAATTCCCGGTGCCGGTCTTCGGTGTTTTGCAGCCCTTCAAATAATTTGTTCCAGTTGGTCAGATTCGACTTGGACGGGCCATTTTCATTTTTCCGCGACTGAGCTGCCCAGTCCGGCATCACGGTTCGTGGAATAAGGTTGTTGTTCTGGTCGGCAGGAAGTGGATTGAGGAAATTAATATTTTCTTCAAAATCAATCGACTGTGATAAATTGTAAACGCCTACCGCCTTTTTAACCGCCGCCATAATGATCGCGTACACCGATCTCTCGTCATCAAATTTGATTTCCGTTTTAGTAGGATGAATGTTGATGTCGATGTGGGAGGGATCTATGTCAATAAAAAGCACATAAAACGGATGACTGCCCTCAGGGATGGTCCCATCGAATGCACTGATCACCGCGTGGTGCATATAATTATGCTTGATAAAGCGGTCGTTCACAAAGAAGAACTGCTCCCCCCTTGTTTTACGGGCAAATTCGGGTTTGCCGATGTATCCGCGCACATTAATGTAGGATGTATCCTCCTGACAAAACGCAAGTTGTTCGCGGTAGCTCTTTCCGTAAATGTCAATAATCCGCCGTACCAGTTTGCCGGGCTGTAAATTGAAGACTTCGGTGTCGTTGTGGTGTAATGTAAATCCTACCTCCGGATTCGACAATGCCACGCGCTGAAATTCATCCAGAACATGCCGCATTTCCACCGAATTTGACTTAAGGAAATTCCTTCTGGCCGGAACGTTAAAGAATAGGTTCCGAACCGAAAAGCTGGTGCCTTTCGGGCAGGCCACAGCTTCCTGTGTTTTAATTTCCGATCCGTCGATGCGGATCAATGTCCCAAGCTCGTCCTGTTCCTGTCGCGTCCGCAACTCTACCTGCGCAACAGCCGCGATAGAGGCCAAAGCCTCCCCCCTGAAGCCCATGGTACGGATCCGGAACAAGTCTTCCGATTGCCGGATTTTAGAGGTGGCATGCCTTTCGAAGCACATCCGGGCATCGGTCTCCGACATTCCCGTGCCATTGTCAATGATCTGGATCAGTGCCCGTCCGGCTTCGCGGAGAATAACCTGCACCTGAGTTGCCTTCGCATCGATCGCATTCTCCATGAGCTCTTTCACAACCGAGGCAGGCCGTTGAACGACTTCACCTGCGGCGATTTGATTGGCTATGGAATCGGGTAATAGTTGGATGATGTCGGATGAAGGCATGTCGGAACGGCAGTTAACTTTACTATAACAAATAAACAAAAATTTTTCTTACTGCCTGGCGAATTTCGGACGGTAGCAACGGAGGCAAATTTGCTTTTCCCTTTATTGTAATTGAAATAATTATATTATTTATTCAAATTTTAAAGAAAGTGTGAACGTTAATTAAGTAAAAAGTTGTTGACCATTTATTATTTGTATAACTTGGGATACTAAACTCTCGTTGTAAGCACCTGATCCTGTTATGAAAACGCCAATTATCAGAAGATTTAATTTTACTATGGCATTGCAATGGCTGATATTTTTGCCAGTGATTTTGCCTTTATGTATCATTTTTGGTGCTCTGCAGGGTATCATGAATATGGTGGAGAAAATGGCACAAAGGATGTGGATCGATATGGAGTTGTAAAGGCTGATACAGGTCCAGACACAAGCATATATAAAGCGAAAGAGCCCGGAAATATTCCGGGCTCTTTCGCTTTATGCTATTTTGCTCAGAACTTCCACCGAACAAACGCTTCCATTGCTTCATATTCTGCAAGACCCAGTGAGTCATACAAATGTGCAGTTCCCCGGTTACGCTCTTCGGCACGTTGCCAGAACTCACGCGAATCTTCACCCTGGAATACCACACCATCTTTTTGAGATTGGTGTTTGAAAATTCCCTGGCGTTTCTTGATTACCTGGTCAGGACTCATCGGGACGGCCATTTCGATCTCATAGATATCCCATTCGGCCCATGCACCGCGGTACAGCCATACCCAGCAGTCCTTCATAAAATTCTTATGTTTCGAACGCTGCAATGCGGCTTCGATGGCATCCCAGCAAACTTTATGTGTTCCATGGGGATCGGCAAAGTCGCCGGCTGCATAAATCTGGTGAGGTTTTACTTCCTCGATCAGGTTTTCAATGATTTTAATATCCTCTTCCCCGATCGGTTTCTTCTGAACAGTCCCGGTTTCGTAGAACGGCATATCCAGGAAATGAGCCTGGCTGGTGGGTACACCTACGAAGCGACAGGTAGCTTTCGCCTCACCGCGACGAATCAAACCTTTTACTTTCCGTACTTCCGGAGTGTCTATCTCACTGTTTTTGGTATGTCTCAGAAAATCTTTGGCGTCCTGGAACAGTTTGCTTGCATTAGGACTCTCAATATGGAAGCCATTGTTGAAGTCAACGACAAAGTCGATGAATCTTAGGGCCTCGTCATCAGCCACCGCGATGTTGCCGGATGTCTGATAAGCTACATGCACCTCGTGGCCCTGATCGACCAGCCTCTGGAATGTACCTCCCATGGAAATAATATCATCGTCCGGGTGCGGGCTGAAAATCAGCACGCGCTTCTTAGCAGGCTGCGCTCTTTCGGGGCGATGGGTATCATCTGCATTGGGCTTTCCGCCCGGCCAGCCGGTAATGGTATGTTGCAATTGATTAAAGACATTGATGTTGATCTCATAGCCTGCGCCATATTGGGCAAGCAGATCGCTCATACCATTGTCATTGTAATCCTTGTCAGTCAATTTGAGAATCGGCTTTTTAAGTGTCTGAGACAAATGGGTGACAGCCTTTTTGATCATTTTGTTGTCCCAGATCACAGAATCCACTGCCCAAGGTGTTTTAATCCGGGTCAGTTCAGAAGCTGCACTTTCATCCACAACGAAAGAAACATCTGTATGCGCCTGCAGGTAAGAAGCCGGGTTCAATTCGCTCACGGGTCCTTCCACAGCTCCGCGGATCACCGAGGCTTTTCTCTCACCCCAGGCGAGCAGCACGATTCTGCGTGCATTCAGGATCGGTGCAACCCCTAGCGTGATGGCTTTACGGGGTACATTGTGGAGACCTCCGAATTCCATGCTTGCTGCAGCGCGGGTCGAGTGGTCAAGCGTAATGAGGCGGGTGTGCGAGTTGATCAGCGAGCCCGGTTCGTTGAAACCGACGTGGCCGTTACCACCGATCCCCAGCAATTGGAAATCCAATCCTCCTACCGCATTGATCTTGTTTTCATACGATGTGCAATAATCACGCAGCAACGCGGCCGGCACGGTACCGTCCGGAATGAAGTAATTCTCTTTGGGGATATCTACATGATTGAACAATTGTTCCTTCATGAACCTGTGGTAGCTGTAAATGGAGTCGGGCTCCATCTGATAGTACTCATCCAGGTTGAATGAAATCACATTTTTAAAGCTCAGCCCTTCTTCCCGGTGCATCTTTACGAGGATCGCATAAACGGTCTTAGGAGACGAACCCGTAGCCAATCCCAGAACGCAGGACTTACCTTCCTTTTGTTTCTGACGGATCAGGTCTGCAATTTCCTTTGCTACTGCATGCGATGCTTCTTTGGAATCCGCAAAAATCTGCGTCGGGATCTTTTCATAGGTGATGGGTTGTCCTACGGTACCCGCAGTGCCTTTCCCATTACTGGAAGCTTGCATCAGAATTGTTTGTGGACTTACCGCTTGTTGGCTCATAACTAAGTTGAATTATTTAAGAGTTCGTGAATAGACTTGGGATAAAAAACTGCAAGTTACTCATGTGTTCGATCACGCACTAATGATTTGACCACAAAAGTACAACTGAAAACGAATATTATTAAAATAATTTAAGAAATAACTTATACTTAAAACTACGGCTGATTTATGGCATGAGGCTATTTGCTGCCTTGATGCCGCAACGAACGTTCGCACTTTAAAGATAAAGTAAGTGTTAGTATTTTATTCCAAAATAATTGCTTGTATTTTTGCGGCTTATTCCACGTATATCACACCATTTTTTCTGCCAATCCCATGTCTACACTCACCAGCGTTGAACGTGACACCACCATTTTTGATCTGATTAACAGAGAAAAGCATCGCCAGGAGTCTGGTATCGAGCTGATCGCCTCTGAGAACTTTACCTCACGTCAGGTAATGGAAGCATCAGGAAGTGTTTTGACCAACAAGTATGCTGAGGGACTTCCAGGGAAGCGGTACTATGGTGGATGTGAAATCGTGGATGAAATCGAGCAGATCGCGATCGATCGCCTGAAAGAGCTTTTTGGTGCAACATGGGTGAACGTGCAGCCGCATTCCGGCGCACAGGCTAATACGGCTGTTTTCCTGGCTTGCCTGAACCCCGGTGATAAGATCATGGGTTTCAACCTGGCGCACGGCGGTCACCTGACACACGGCTCACCTGTAAATATTTCCGGTAAATATTTTCAACCAGTATTTTATGGTGTAGAAGCGGAAACCGGTCTGATCGACTGGGATAAAGTGGAAGAAACAGCATTGAAAGAGCGCCCGAAACTTTTGATCTGCGGCGCTTCGGCATACAGCCGTGATTGGGATTACGAACGCCTTCGTTCTATCGCCGACCAGGTAGGTGCGCTTCTGATGGCTGATATTTCCCACCCTGCCGGCCTCATTGCGAAAGGGCTGCTAAAAGATCCTTTCGATCACTGCCACATCGTAACGACCACAACGCACAAAACTTTGCGCGGACCGCGCGGGGGTGTCATCATGATGCGCAATGACTTTGAAAACCCATTTGGCATTAAGACGCCGAAAGGACAAATCCGCACCATGTCGTCGCTTCTGGATTCCGGAGTATTTCCCGGAACACAAGGCGGACCGCTGGAACACATCATTGCTGCCAAGGCTATCGCTTTCGGTGAAGCATTGGGTGAAGGATACTATAACTATGCAACCCAGGTGGGCAGAAATGCACAGGCTATGGCCAAAGCGTTTGTCGATAAAGGTTACCGCATTATTTCCGGTGGTACAGACAACCATCTTATGCTGATCGACCTTCGCACCAAAAATGGTGTGGAATCAGGCCTAACCGGAAAACTTGCGGAAAACACGCTGATCAAAGCCGACATCACCATTAATAAGAACATGGTGCCCTTCGATGATAAATCTCCTATGATCACATCCGGTATGCGTGTAGGAACTGCTGCTATGACAACCCGCGGGCTTGTGGAAGCAGACATGGAGCGTATCGTGGATCTGGTAGATACCGTTTTGGTTAACCATGATAACGAGTCTAAAATTGCGGCCGTAAGATCGGAAGTAAACGAGTGGATGAAGCAGTACCCATTGTACAGCTAGTCATCAATTATATAGGTATAGAAAACTCCGTGGTGGCGACGAGCGATCACGGAGTTTTTGCGTTATATGAATTAGAGTCTCAAAGTCGTTCTTTTATAAGGTAATGCAAAGGCGGGTCGATTTATCGCCGGCGGTGTAGTGGACAATAACCAGGTATAAACATATCCTGCAAAGAATTGTACCCTAACTTGTTTTGACTTAATAAAGTTTTCATAACTTTGCACTCCAAAATCGAATTAATTGATATGAGCAAGAAAAATACGGGCGAATCCGGGATGGAAATTATTGAAACTCCGGAAGCATTAGCAAGCCAGCTCACGAAAGCAGAGGTTTTTTTCATTAAAAACCGTAAGGTTGTTCTGGGGATTGGAGGAGCTATTGTGGTTGCTATTCTTGGATTTGTAGGATACCGCGTTTACATAAGCGGCCAGGAAGGAACAGCCCAGAATGCTCTTGCCAGCGTAGTTTACGATTTTGAAGCCGATTCTCTGCAAAAAGCATTGAACGGAAGCGGAGGTAATGAAGGTCTGTTGTCGATCGCGGATAGCTATAAAGGTACGGATGCCAGTAACCTTGCAAACTTTTATGCGGGGGTTGCATTGCTGAAACAAGGTAAGTACGATGAGGCGATCAGCCATTTGCAATCTTTCAGCTCGTCGGACTTGCTTATCCACGCACGCGCACAATCTTTGATCGGTGACGCTTACCTGGAAAAGAATCAACCGGCTGAGGCAATTTCTTATTATCAGAAAGCTGCTGATTATGAGAAGAATGAATATTTCACGCCGGTATATCTGATGAAATTAGCACTTGCTCAGGAGAAGGCCAACCAGCCTGCTGATGCGGTTGCAAGCTATAAACGTGTCGTTGATGAGTTCCCGCTTTCGTCGGAAGTGGTGAATGCCAAGAAATACATGGGATTATTAGAGGGACAGGTCGGCAAATAATGGTTAACCATTCTGTTTCTGAAAAAGGATAAAGCCGACATTGGTTTTATCCTTTTTTTATTCCCAGTAATCCGTTTGATCCATACCCTTTTTATTGAAATCCATTTGAAAATCAAGTATTATGTCAAGTGCAGATAAAAATCTGAGTGTATTTACGACGGAAGGCCTTCCGGACATCAGCAACAAAAAATTCGCCATCGTGGTGGCCGAATGGAACAACGAGGTCACCGAGAAGCTTTTCGAAGGAGCCTATCAGACACTCATCACCTATGGGGCTCTCGCAGGTAATATCGTCAGAGGTAATGTACCGGGCAGCTTCGAGCTCACAATGGGTTCGCAGTGGTTTGCGCAAAGATCTGATATTGATGCGGTGATCGCTCTCGGTGTCGTGATCCAGGGTGAAACCAAGCATAACGACTATATCAACCACGCGGTTGCACAGGGCATCACCAACGTGAGCCTGAAATACGATAAGCCCGTGATCTTCGGCGTACTGACTCCAAACAATATGGAACAGGCCCTGGAAAGATCCGGCGGCGTACACGGCAACAAAGGAGACGAGGCAGCCATGACAGCGATCAAGATGATCGGCCTTAAAAAGATAATTTTGAATGACTGAATGATTGAATTTTGAATGAGTGAATGAGTGAATAAGGCAGGCTGCTGTTCGGCAACGTAAAGCAACGTATTTGATTCACTTTTACAACTAGCATTCACTCACTCGA
>CBFGMV010000173.1:0-13030 GCA_965649915.1 uncultured Dyadobacter sp. | reverse complement strand
TTTTTAAAATCAGGATCATTAAGAATACCCGGATCACTCGGATCGACATCCGGGCCGTAGGTAAGCTTTTGAACCACCGGATAGCCATCTGCCCACCGGGAGGCTTCACCGGCGTGAAGGGCATAGGGGACACTCAAAAGCTGCGTCGTGCCCATATCAGCATAATTGGTGCCTCCCGCTACATCCAGCTCCAGTTGCAGGAAATGCTCGAACGTTTTCCAGGAAATTCCCGAAAACTCGCCGGAGACAACAGTGCCGGATCCGATCCGGATGTTAAAGATTCCATGATCGTTGGTCTGTGCAGAGTGGGTTTCTCTGTAAACGATCGTTCCACCTGCACTTTCGGCCAGAATGGAAATCCTGATTCCTACCGCGGTATTCGCTGCGATCTTACCATCCGCTTTCCGTGCTACACCTTGAAAGCTGAATTTCTGTGGGGCTTGAGCATGGGCCAGAAGCGCGGTACAAACTATAACTGAGACGATCAAAGGTATTTTCATTGACAGAAGAGTTATGGTGGAGAACTACACCGAAAATGCGTCCGTAATAGTTTGTCTCCCAAAAGCGATAATCAAGCGGCTAAGGATCAACTCCCAACCGGTATAAAAGACCCTTTTCCGATACCTCCATCCTCCTCCAAGAAATGTATGCAGTTAGCTGAAGTCGATCCTTTTGACATAGGTATCTCTACGACAAGTTGAATTATGCAAAGAATGCAGCTGGAACAGAAATTGAACTTTTCAAATACAGCTAAAATCGACCAGCAAATATCAAATCGACCTCAAATTATTATTTAAACATAGTCTTATTAACATAAAAAAATACGGTAAAAATAAATTTACACAATACAAAATACTTGTAATCAACAGAATAGATATAATGTTAATTAATTTTTTGACACTATTTCTATATACGTATAGTAGTATTTATTTAAGTAATAAATATACTTTTACAATTTCAATCCCTGAATTACCGTTCCCTGAAATACTTATTTTTAAGTAGTAAACTTTTAACTATTTCATGATATTGAACGTATATTAATCTATCATTTTTAAGATACTAAACGTCCTCTATCATGAAAACTTTCTACCTCATGGCGTGGATCGTCTTGGCGACGGTCACCATTCATTTTCAGTCCATAGCTCAATGCGCGCTGGTCGAACCGGCAATTGAATTAAACAGTGTTTTGGACAATGGCACTACTTGTACCGTGAACATTAACTTGTCTTTCACGATCGATAAAAACAATGGTAACAAGTTCACATATGTACACTTATGGAAACCTACCGAACACCCCAACATCGACTATGAAACAAAAGCCCCGGAAGCTAGTGACCTGACTAACAAGGTACTGGCAACACTTGCCATCGATACAGATGGTGCAGTTACGCTGCTTTCTACATATAGTGCCGACGAAGACGGGGTCATTCCACTTTTTACTGGCCTCAACCTGAATGAAGAAAGCCTTGGCGGTGATTTGTACCGTATCACCATCGACAACATTCAGTTTCCGGTTCCCGGCGCGTGCAATGTTTTACCGATTTTGAAAGCAGACGTATGGTCTACACAGGCAGCGAGTGCAAAACCCAAAGTGCATTGCTATAACGCAGGTTTCAATTTACAGATCAACGACCCGGTAATAACAGGCGATATCAATTGCAACGAACCATTGGGCCCGCGCACCTACGACCTGAACATCATCACAACCAATCCTTCTCCATTTCAAGTAACCTACAAGCTTTATCTGGACGACGGTGTACTGGTTGACGGTCAAACTGCTTTCAGTGCCGGTGATGAGCTTTTCTATACAAGCCCTCCGACCAACCTCTCTACGATGGAGCCTATCCAAAGCCACGACCAAGCTTATCCATATGACTTCCTGGAAGACAAGCGTGCTATCTGGGTTGAGCTATCAGGTCCAAGTCTGCCTAACATGATCGTAGCTGAATTGAAAAACAACTGTCTGATCACGCTGCCCGTTAAACTTGCCAAGTTCGGCGGAAGCCTGCTCGACAACGCCGTCAGCCTTTCCTGGTCAACCACTGAGGAATCCGGCAGCGGCTACTTTGATATCGAACGCAGCACGGATTCAAGAGAATTTATCCGGCTGGGCAGGGTACAGGCAAAAAACAACTCGTCCGTCACCCAGCAATACAACTTTACAGATACAAACCCGTTGAGCGGGATCAATTACTACCGGTTGCGGATGGTGGATATGGATGGAAGCTTTGAGCATTCCCGGATTATTGCCGTCGATAACCAGGCAGGAAGCGTTGCATTCGAATTATTAGGCAACCCGACAGCAAACCGGGAGATCAGATTTCTTCTGAAGAATGAAGCTCCCGCGAACGTTCGCCTTTTCAATCTGTCGGGCAAAGCTATGCCTTTCACGATGAGCCAATCGGGCAACGAATTTGTGCTGAGAGCAAATGGAAACCTGGCGTCAGGCCTTTACCTGCTTTCGCTGCAACGCGACAAGGGAGATGTTTTAACCAGAAAGGTCGTAGTACCTTGATCCAGCCATTACGCTAATGCAGCCGCCGGGTAATTCCGGCGGCTTTTTATTTGCCCAATACCCGCTCGATATCGCTTACGGAAATTGCGTCCGCATCATTCCCGAAGTTCTTTCGGATAAATGTCAATACCTGGGCCATTTCCTCCGGTTTCAAAAAGTCATGCTTTGGCATCAGGTCGTTATAAGGTTTCCCTGCGACCTGGATCGGCCCTTCCAATCCTTTGGCAACTACTTCGATCAGCCTCCGTTTATTGCCCGTAACCCATTCGGATCCCGCCAGTGGAGGAAAGCGGCTCCCATCACCGAGACCATTTCGCTGGTGGCACGGCGTGCAGTAGGTGTTATAGATCCGCTGACCAGCTTCCTTAGTCTTCGTATCGAGGTTATCCGCCACTTCATCCGGCGTGCGTATGTGCGAAAGCTGCTTGTGCTTTGCCATTTCCGCAAGTTGTGCCTGGCCAAAAGTCCTTTTGTCGCCTTTAAACATAATACGCCACACCTTGCCTTTGCGTGAGTCGGTGATGTAGAGCGATCCGTCGGGGCCCTCGGCAAGTCCCATCGGCCTGAATTTCGCATCGCTTACATTGATGATGGGGTCCACTCCGGCAAAACCGTCTGCGAACACCTCCCAGTCACCTGACGGTTTTCCGTCTTTGAACGGTACAAAACATACGAAGTACCCGGCCTGGGGATAGGGAGCGCGGTTGGTTGAGCCATGGAATGCAATGAATGCGCCATTTTTATACCGATCGGGGAACTGACTTCCATTATAAAAAAGGACGTCATTCGGCGCCCAATGGCCTGGAAAACCGAACAGCGGCTTTTGATACCTCTCGCCCTCACCCTCCTTCTTTCCATCGCCACCGTACTCAGGATTTAGCATCTTCTTTCCCTTCATCTGATCGTAGTAATAGTAAGGCCAGCCTACATTAGTACCCTGGTTTACTTTCACAAACTCTTCGGCAGGCAACACAGCGCTTTGCCAGGACGAAAACAACTCCGGAAACAACCGGTGCAGATTGTCCCTCCCATGCACGACCGCGTAAAGGCTCTGGTCCGTGGGGTTCCACCGCATCCCGACAATACTTCGGAGACCGGTCGCATACAAGGTCCCGTCAGCCTGTGTCTGATCCGGCTTATCAGCACTGAACTTCCAAATCCCACCGTGCTTTTCCAGGTCAGGGCAGGGATTGATGCCCGGGCTCCCGGGCTTTCCGCCAGGCGAATTGACCATATCCTGGCAGGCGTCCGACGGTGCACCGAACGGCACATACATGTTACCCTCATTGTCGAAAGCCATGGGTTTGGTGATATGCCAATGCGCCCCATGTTCGTGATCATCTCTGAGGATCAGCTCCGTTTTTTCATCCGGAAGCAATTGGCCGGGAACAAGCTTGCTCCGGTATACCGCGAGGGATGAACTATAATACAGATAGCCATTCCGGATCGCGATCCCGTTAGCCAGGCTGCTATGGTCCTGGTAATTCCCAAAATTGCGGATGATGTCGGCCCTACCATCCCCATTAGTGTCCCTGAGCGCTACGGTACCGCCTCCCTGCCCTTTTCCAAAATAGCGGAGCTTAATGTAAATATCACCGTTGTCGTTTACCACAATGTGCCTGGCGAGGCCGGTGCTATCGGCTACAACCAGCGTTTCAAAGCCCTGTGGTGTGGTGAGCCCGCCGCTGTCGGCATCGCCGCGAGGGAGCTTTTGATCCCGCCTCAGCGCCGCGCCGGCCAATGCGAAAACGAGTATCAAAAGACTTAGAACAGCGATTCCTTTGTTTCTTTCTGATCTATGAAAAACCATAATGCACATTAGTTAGAATTCTTCGGTTTTGCGGACAGACCATTCAGGTCCCAGACTACCTTTCCCTGCCTGACGGTCATTTCAACTTCCAGCTTGCTGGTTCCATCGATTCCGTTGCCAGCGGAGTCCATAAACCCGAAGCTCCCTTCCCTTACCCGGAACAGCGCAATGTCGGCCGGGTTCCCTGCTTTCAGATTACCCAATTCCGGGTGACGGATGGCTTTGGCAGCGCCGGTTGTCGCAATCGCAACGACCTGTTCCAATGTGAGTCCCATTGCCATGAACTTAGACATTACATTACTCATATCTTTCATCGCCGAATTCATGCTGAACCGGTGGAGGTCTGTTCCGAATGCGTTAGGCAAGAAGCCCTGCTTCGTCGCAGGTACCGCCTGATCGAACCAGAACCCCGCCCCACCATGTCCCAGATCGAAAAGCACACCTTTTTTTCGTGCAGCCCAAACAAAGGAACGCACCTGCCCGTCGTCCCCGACAATGGGCATCCGCTCTTTGATATTTTCGAACGTATGGGTAATGATATCCCCTGCACGTAATCTGCCGAGCTGATCGGCCAAGGTGTATTCCGGCAAATGGCATTCTACAAAAAGTGGTTTGCCTGTCAGCTCCGCAGCTTTGATTGCCTCGTCGAAAGGTTCCCAGCTTTTTCCGTTATAATGACCGATTTTCACGCCGGCTATGATTTCGGGATACATACGGATCAGCTTCACGGTCGAATCTGCATTCATATCGCCTAAATCCTGCTCATGGTCCGAGCCGGTCATCCCGCCTCCTGAAATATTGATAAAAGCCAGAATCCGGGTTTTAGACTGATCGATAACTTGCTTTCTGAACAACGGAAAACTACGCCAGCCGGAAGTACCCGCATCAACGACCGTCGTAACGCCCGAACGGAACGTAAAGTCGTCCGGGGAAACACTGTTGACCCCGTTCGCGAAAAGGCCCGCCTTCGGACCTACAAACACATGAGTATGGATATCGATAAAACCGGGTGAAACATATAAACCATCGGCGCGGATCACTTTTTCCGCAGTCTCCTCGATTTTCGGAGCTATTCTGGCAATACGTCCCTGACTGATCGCAATATCCATCACTCCGTTCAGCGCATTGGCCGGATCGATCACATGCCCGCCGCGGATAAGGAGTTCGTAAGGCTGCGCCACCACACGTCCGGGTGCCAGCGACACAATCAGCGTGCACACGACTGCCATCGTTTTGAGCCCAGCGGTGCAGGTAAATACCTTTTTCATAGCCATTTATTTACCTTGGAGCTCAGATTCCCACGGCGCTGCGCTTAGTCCATTGAGGTCCCAGACGATCTTACCCGCCCTGATCGTGAGCTCTGCTTCCAGCTTTTTATCGCCCTTTAATTTCAGTCTGCGGGCATCCAAAAAACCAAAATCCCCCGTTCGGATGCTGAAAATCGATATATCCGCTTCCGAGCCTACCGAAAGGCTGCCCAAATCCGGCCGTTTGATCACCTGTGCCGGGCCCCATGTCACGCGCAGAATCGCATCCGCCAGCGACATGCCCATGTTCAAAAACTTCGAAATCACATTGTCTAAACCCTTCATGCCGCCGTTCATGCTGTCGGTATGGAGATCGGTACTAATGACATTCGCCAGAAAACCCTGTTTCATCGATGGTATCGCCTGTCGCCAGGCGAACGCGCCTCCGCCGTGCCCCACATCGAACACCAGGCCCTTTTTCTGCATTTCCAGAACGAAGGGCTTCACTTTGCCCTGCTCGTCCACCACAGTTTCCCGATCGTTGGGTCCGTGCGCGTAGGTGTGCGTAAAAATGTCCCCGGGGCGAAGGTATTCCCTGAACAGCTTTTCAATGGACAATGGCGGCCTGTGTTCGCCAAAGTCTACCATCACGGGCACTTCAGCCAGCTTACCGGCTTCCACGGCCCGCTGCACCTGGGTGTAATCGCCCCAGTAATGGGCGGACTTAATACCGACGATGATGCCAGGATATAATTTTTTAATCATGTTGGCCGTCATGACCGGGTTCATATCGCTCACGTCCTGCTCCTCATACCGGCTCGCCATGCCTGTCCCGACGATATTGAGAAATGCCAGCACGCGCGTCTGCGCCCGGTCGATCGTCTGAGCTTTGAAGACTTTGAAATTCCGCCAACCTGAGGAACCAGCGTCTACTACTGTGGTAACACCCGCGCGGAATGTAAAACCGTCGGGCGGCAAACTCGTGAAACCATTGGCAATGTAGGCATCCGATGTTGTGCCATTAAACACATGAACGTGCATATCGATAAAACCGGGTGCTACGAACATCCCCCTCGCATCCACGACTTTTTTGGCTTCCGAAGCAGGAATGTCGCGGGCCACGCGTACGATCTTACCGCCGGCAACGGCAACATCCAAATTGTCATCGATGCGGTTCTTGTGGTCAATGACGTGCCCGCCCTTAATAAGCAGGTCGATGGACTGGCAGTACCCGGAGGCCGAAAGCCATGAAATGAGTAACGATACTACTGCAACCCGGAGATATCGGGGGTTGCGGGTCAGGTGTTTGAAAAAGCTCATGGGACAGGTGTTTAGGATAAATAACCCACGCTCGCAGCAACGAGGCAACAAGACCAGGTATTCATTTGGAAAAGCCTGCGCTGCACCAATTTTAATAATGCATCCCACTATTTTCACCAAAGAATATCAAAACACTATACGAAAACGCATTGCATTAGGAGTAATACTACAAAAAGACCGGCACCGAATGTCTTTTCAGCTTTCCTGACACTGTAATTTTCAAAGAAGATGTGTCACTATTTAGCATATGAATAAATTAAATTGTTGAATATAAAGCGATTACAACTTTGTAGATATATTTTTACTAGGAAATTGGAATCCAATCCTTTAAACTTGTTGTAGATTTTATTTTACAGTAATGAAAATTTTAGTAAAATAACATCTACAAACCCGCTGCAAATACGAATTTGAGCGGCCTAACTCACTCAACGTTAACAAAGATGGAAAATCATAATCGAAGGCTTTCGCTAAGCAGCAACCTGCCACCCGGCCCGGGTCGCCTGAAAGATCCGACCCTACCTGTTAACAATACTACTTTACGGATTCCCATTTCCGGGATACTCTGCCATCTTCCTCTTACTGATAATAGCAGAATTTCTTTTTTGAATGCGGGAATGAAACGTGCGGCCCTGATTATTCATACCGACAGCCATTGTTGTCCAATGAATTAACAGGGATCATATAGGCGTATCCGTTCGCGCGTGCCACTTGCCTGTCGTCCGGGCAATGTAAGGGTTGGCTGCGCACAGATACACGCGACTGTTTACATCCGGTAATCAGCCCCACTCGGTCAGGCCCTTAAAGGCTGCTGGCCCGGGCAGCTATTGTTTTGCTTGAATCTATTTAATCCGCCAAATATCTTTTTTCACCAAATCGAAGTCAGTATGAAAACAAGTACACTGAAACTGTTTACCCTTTTGATGTTCCTTACCTTTTTCCTCTACGATTGTAAGGACAAGGACGCCGGCTCCCTGGAACCTGCCAATACAGAACTATCGGACCAACTGGATAAACTGGAATTAGCGCCGGCAGCATTGCAGGAAACGCCGGATATCAAACTTGTGCCTGGAAAAGTAGAGGCTTCCGCCAAAACACAAGCGCTGAACAGCTCACTGGGCACCGTCACGTCCGGGAATGTACCGGCTGGCGTCACAATTGCCGCAGAGGATGTTTCCAACTCTCTCACCGACGCTGAAATCAAGACGCTGAACCAGTTTACACCGTCGCAGGCATCGTCCAAGAATACACTCAGTTCCGGCCAGGTGCGCGCGATCCTCACCAAAGTTTCGGCGGACGTAAAATTGCAAAGCTACCTTTCGCTGCTGACGCTGACCAAAGTTGATGGTCTGCCGGACGGAGGGAGAACGGGCGCCGTAACGGAAGGTACGACTGTGGTGAATGCCGTCGAAGCCGGCAAGTCGGATGATTGCATCGCCCGCGCCAACGAGAAATTTGACAAGACCAAAGAGCGTCTGGACGGAAGCAAAGCCAAAGATCTGGAAAGAATCAATGATGCTTATGCCAAAGATTTGGAAAGAATTCAGAAAAATCTCGAAAAATGCGCCGGAGAAAATAGTGCTGCACACTTTGAGGCTCTGCGGCAAACGGGCATCAAAATAGCCAACCAGGCTTTGGCAGCATTGGAAAAAGCAAAGCCATTTCTGAAACCCGGCCAATATGAATTGTTGAAAGCGCTTATCAATGTTCAGTTGCTGGATTATCTCGATAAGGTCAACCAGCTGGAAGCCGCTAAAATCGGGACGTGTACCGAAATCGCTGAACTTGCCAAGGCCCGCGCTACGGAGGTGAAGAATTCCAACACCGCCAAGGTAGAGGCAAACTACAATGAAGCACTGGCCAAAGCGATCGAACTGAGAGACAAAATGATCGAGAACTGCCATAATCAGGGCAGCGGTATCTAATCATTAGATAAATGACGCTATATTTAAGAAACAGGGGGGAAAATGTATTGTTTCCCCTTTTGTTTGTCCTCTGGTTGAGCCTCCCTGCACAGGGGCAAACAAACATTTCGGGTAAACCGGGCCTTATATACGTCCCATCGGCTCAGCAAACCGATGACGGAGCTTTTCAATTCGGCTACCACTATAACCCGATCCGCTACGGATTCAGGTTTAACAGGAAGAATTCGGAAGGTATTTACTTCGCAAATCTGACATTGCTTCCGAGACTGGAAATCAACATCAACCTGCTTCGGGTCAACAATGAACAACAAAGAGGCCAGAAGGGAATTGGCGACCGGCAACTCGACCTCAAATATCTTCTCTTAAAAGAAACGCCGAAACGTCCGTCCCTTGCACTGATCATTTCGGCGCCATTCGGGATTGACAATTCACTATCCACCAATGCATTGGTTGCCAGTAAAACGATACGACTTGGGGCCAGACTATACGCAGACATTACAGCAGGACTTGGCAGCCCGTGGTACATTCAACGGGATGATTCCGAGAAAAGCAACTACGATATTTTCCACAGTCTTGAAATGATCCGGAAAAAGAACCAGGCCTACCGATATCTGTCTGGACCATTCGGAGGCTTCAACTTAAGGCTTGATAAGAAAGCAGGTTTGATGGCCGAGTGGGATAGCCAGCATTTGAACTTTGGCTTTTATGGAACGCTTTTCAGGAGGTGGACGATCCAGGCAGGAGTCCTGAACTTTGATCAGATCAGCTTTGGCACATCCTATGCGCTCAACATGCTGCCGTTGCCCCGAAGGTTCCGCGAATACGAGCAAGCCCCACGCAACGAACAATCGCCACGATTGTCGTCCATTGATTCGGGCCGCCCCACGCTTCTCCAAAATTTCGAAAACGTATCTTCCGACACGGCCGTCGGCCAGGTAATCTACGAGCAACGTCTCTACCGCAATCCCTACCTGGGTATGCTGGAAATGCGCCGGGCACTGGCCGATTCGGGTGTCCGTGAGTACATTCCCCTGTTTCAGGGCGTTCCGATAGGATCTTACCGGATGGGCAAGAAAATCGGCTATCGTCCGCTGGCGCAAAATGAAATGCGTTCCAGGGACCTTCTGCTTCATAAATACAAACTGGATTTCTGGCTGCAACCCGTTTTCGCGGCCAATTTTGGCTATCGGGAAAAGACATTGCAAAGTAACACGAGCGTGCTGCTGCAAACTCAGTTCTATCTCTGGAAAGGATTGGCTCTGAACGCCGGTGTATTGTTCCCCATCACCAACGACATGGATAACCGGCCAAAAAAGATCCGTCCGGCACCCGTTTTCCTGAACCAGTTCCTGGCATTCGGCAAACATTTCATCAGCGCTTCGGCCGGCTATTTTCACAACGACCAATATGGTGTGAATGTACAATACCGCCATCATGACCTGGCTGGTCCCTGGTCGTTTGGCCTCGAAGGAGGCCTTACAGGGTTGTATTATTATGCAACCAAAGGAATTTACTATGAAAGTATGAACAGGCTACTGCTCAATGCAGACGCTGCCTACAAGCTGTCCCGCCCCGACATTACGCTCAAACTATCGGGCGGCAGGTACCTTGCAGGCGACGAAGGCGCACGATTCGACCTAATCCGCCAGTTTACCAATGTAGAAGCAGGCCTCTATGTCATGAAAACGAATAACGGGACTACGGCCGGATTTAATTTTGCGGTCCCTATCCCACCTGGGAAGATCATCCAGAGCAAGAAGTTCCGGTTCCGCACCACGGATGAATTCCGTTGGGAATACAGTTACACCCGCGGGTTCCGCATTGGCGAACGCTATCGCACGGGCTATCAGCTCGACCAGAAGCTTCGTCAATATCACGTCGACTACTTCAACAGACAAAAACCATAAATGTGCGGCCCCTGCGGCTTTCCGGAAAACTGTTCCGGAAATCGCAGGGCATTAGGCGATAGTTTACATCCGCCCGATACAAGCCGGCATTTGCTCTGCCGACCCTACCCCAATTTTTGTTTGAAAAAATCAATCGTGCGCTTCCAGGCAAGATCTGCTGCTGCCTTATCGTACCGGGGCGTCGTGTCATTATTGAACCCGTGGTTGACCTCCGGATAGATATATGCAGTATACTCCTTGCTGTTTTCTTTCAAGGCCTTTTCATACGCCGGCCAGCCTTCGTTCACGCGTGTGTCGAGTCCTGCGTAGTGCAGCAGTAACGGAGCCTTTATTTTGGGAACATCCTCCGTAGCGGGCTGGCCACCGTAAAAAGGCACAGACGCCGACAGGTCGGGTATCCGCACAGCCATCATATTCGCAATGGCACCGCCAAAACAGAATCCTACCACACCGACTTTTCCGTTGCAGTCCTTGTGGCTCTTCAGATATTCATAGGCCGCTATAAAGTCTTCCTGCATTTCGTTGCGGTCACGTTTGCTTTGGAGCTCCCGTCCCTTGTCGTCGTTTCCCGGGTATCCGCCAAGCGGGGACAAGGCATCCGGCGCAATAGAAATAAATCCCGCCAGCGCGGCGCGGCGCGCCACATCTTCAATATGCGGATTTAGCCCTCTGTTCTCATGCACTACTACAATTCCTCCCAATTTCCCGGTGGCCCCGGCCGGCTTTGAAAGCAGCGCTTTGATACTCTTACCGCCCTTGGGAGAATCGTAATGCACATAGTCCGAATGCAATCGGGGATCATCGGCCTGTATCTGAATGCCCCCCTGGTAATCGGGCATCAGGAATCCCATCAGCGAAGCCACCGTAATGCCTCCCACTGCATAAGCAGACAAACTTTGGACAAAATTGCGCCGGTCGATGCGGTCGTGGGCATAATCGTCGTAGAGATCGAACACCTCCTGTTTAATATCTTCCTTTCTGATCTGGCTCATGATAGACTGGTTTTATTTGAAGAAAAGGAATTGAAATCGATGGTTAGAGCGGTCTTATGTGAAAGTCGCACCGCTAATTTCTTATACTCGCTCAATAAGGGGATAAAGTAATTTCAACACAATTACAGACGGCGCGGACTGTTATCAAGGCCCACTCTATATCGTGCATAATTTGGCATTTCCACTAAATATCGTGGATATCCAACCGGACAATTCTACCTATTCCACTCTCTATCAGTTCATTAAACATTGGCATTGTTATGGCATGCATTATATCGTCAACACGTTTTTTACATAAACATCAATACCCATGAAAATTGTAATCATAGGCGGCACTGGATTGATCGGCTCAAATGTAGCCCGGAAACTTAGCCAGCTCGGTCACACCGTAGTAGCAGGCGCACCATCCACAGGCATTAACACATTAACCGGAGAAGGACTTGCGGAGGCATTAAAAAATACTGATGTCGTGATCGACCTGGCCAATTCCCCCTCTTTCGAAGAAGGTCCGGCTATCAAGTTCTTCGAAACGGCGGGGCGTAACCTGCTGGCTGCTGAAATTGAAGCGGGTGTGAAGCACCACCTGGCGCTCTCTATTGTGGGGGTGGATCAAATGGGTACGATGGGGTATATGCTTGCCAAAAAGATTCAGGAAGATCTGATCAAATCTTCGGGAGTACCTTACACGATTATCCGCAGCACCCAGTTCCAGGAATTCGTCCCGGCCATCGCAGGTGCGGGCGTACAAGGTGATGAAGTACACATTTCAAAGGTAGATTTCCAACCTATCGCAGCCGAAGACGTCGCAACTTTCGTAGCCCGGTTCGCGCTCTCCGAGCCGGCCCAGGGTGTTGTGGAGATTGCAGGCCCAAAGCGTGGACCGCTAATCGACTTCGTCGCCTCATACATCAGAACTTCGGGCGATTCGAAAACGCTGGTACCCACCGACAGGCCCGAGTATTTTGGTGCAATCATTCCACAATCCGCGTTGGTCCCTCATGGTGAAGCACACCTGGGAGCCATCGAACCGGCATAAGCAGAGAGGAAACGGCCGTTACAGCCGGGTAGGGTTGCCGCACGACAATCCTGCCCGACTGCATTACGTTAAAAACACTTTGCAATGTCGAGCAAATAAACTGCACAACATTTAGCAAATCATTCTAGCATCACACAATTCATTAGTGATTTAACGGTGCATCAGATTTCAAAATGGACTTGATCTTTTAGAGCGGTCCAGCGCAGCGGTTTAAAGTATATGAGCAGCCCTAAACGCACAAAGCCACCCATTTCTGAGTGGCTTTATTGTGTTTAATAATT
>CBFGMV010000172.1:0-13110 GCA_965649915.1 uncultured Dyadobacter sp. | reverse complement strand
TAAGATTATTGAGTCGCTGGGAGTGAAGTTTGTCAAGGCCCGTCATATCAGGATTTTACAGCCTATTACGATTAAAAACTTTTATGACGTACAGAATTCGCTGACAATTTTGTACGATGGTGAAGTTTCATTCGGTTCCGAGGAGTCACATAGGGTTGAGGAGGGTGATATGCTCTTTATTCCGGGAGGCAAGCACGCCACAGTGACGTACGGTAACACGCAGACTGCGAAGACCGTATCGAACGAAGAGTTCATGACTAACCGCGATAATTACATTGAGGCGGGTCACGATCCTGCATTGATCGGAAAATTGCCTAACTCATTCGGACTGATCTCGTTTGAGGCAAAGGTTTTTGATACAGTTAACTTTTTCACGTCGCTGGACGTGCCTCCATTCCTGATCAAACGCGACGATCAGATTGCAGCCACGATTAACCAGATCCTGACTGAAGATATGCTGGATACACCCGGCAAGGGCCGTATCATCAAGATTAAGACAGAGGAAGTCGTGATCGAGATTATCCGTTATATCCTCAAAAACAAGTTATTTGTAGAGCAGCTGGTTACCAACAGTACGTATTTCAAAGATCCCCGCCTGATCGACATCTTTGCTTACATTAAAGATAACCTGGGCGGAGACTTGTCAAACAAGGTGCTGGCGAACGTAGCGAATGTATCTGAGGATTATGTAGGACAGTATTTCAAAATGCTGACTGGTATCAACCCACAGGATTACATTGAGTATCAGCGTATGGAGAAGGCCGTTGATTTGTTGCGTACCTCTAAAAAGAGCATCCGCGCGATCGGTTCGGACGTAGGCTATAAAGACACTGCGTATTTCTGCCGCCGATTCAAGATGATGTTCGGTATTCCGGCTGGCAAAATGCGCCGTCGCGAATCCCTGATGAATGTTTAGAATGTAATGTTAGACTATACTTAAAAAGAGAACTGATTCCGGTTCTCTTTTTTTATGCCCGTACTTGTCATTGTACCGGCGTAAGCTGGGCAGCTGTAACCTTCCATTTTCCGCCCGAGCGCACACATACCGTCGTGTATGCGACATCGCCGTTGAAGCCGTTATGCTGTATCCTTGCGCTCACATTCCAAAGTCCCTGCACAATAGCCACATCCCCGTAGTTACGGGTGCGTGTTCCCGTGAGCATGCCCGAATCGATTATAATGTAACCCTGACCGACGGCTTGCTGTAATGCCCGCCCATCGATCGTTTGGCCATTAAAATTGACTACGGTAAAATCATTGGAAATGAGAGCGGCGACATTCGTGGCATCCTCATCCAGTAGCGCCTTAAAGAAAAGATTGGAGCAATCGGTACCGTCGATTGGTTGCGGGACGATGTTTTGAGTGAATGCGGGAGAGGCGGTGATGAGGAAAATGAAAGTCAGCAGTTGTTTCATATGGTCAGATCTGTGAGACATTAGGGGAAGTGAATAGTGAAATTCTCGCGCGGTATGGCTAGATTCGCCTCTACATTGGAATGAACGATTACCTTGCCTTGGAATGATGAATTTACAGATAAAAATCCTCTTTCTTTCCCTGTTAAGCTTACTCAGTGCCTGCTCGGATGCGCCGGAGAAAATAGGCAATCTGGACCTTAAAAAGTGGCGGGGCGATCGTGGAGGCTGCAATAATGCCCGAAAAGGGTTGGAAGGCGATTTTAAAGCAGTAGAAAAAGAGTTGAAGGGCAAGTTTGCCGATGGTGTGGGAGAACTCCTGGGCCGGCCGGATATTCAGCAGCTCGGAGAGCGGAATACCAAGCTCTACGTTTATTTCCTCGAAAAAGGGCCGCAATGTGAAAACATGCAAGCCAGGTCGGAAGCCCGGAAGGTAATCCTTAAATTTAATGCTGTCGGCTTGCTCTCGGAAATCACTTACCAGGACCGCCCGCTCTGATCACAAATAGAACTTCTTGATTTTAATGAGTTGCTCCACCGGCTCAGGCACCATATAGCGGATCGAAGCGCCTTTTTTAATACAAGCCCGTAAAAAGGTGGCAGAAATGTCGAGTAATGGGGCTTCCACGAATTTCACATCGGGATGGTTACCAAATGTGTGTGACCTGGAATTCGGGCGGGGGTACACGTACAGGCCCGTGTATTCGAGGATCTTCTCATAATTCTTCCAATTGGAAAACTGCGACAGATTGTCTTCACCCATAATCAGCTTGAACTGATGCTGCGGGAATTTTTCCTGCAAGCGCACAAGCGTATCGATGGTGTAGCTCGGCTTGGGCATATGGAACTCAATGTCGTTGGCCCGGAGCAATGCATTGTCGGCAATGGCACGTTGCACTAAATCGTACCGATCGAATTCGTGCAGCAGGCCGCTATTTTTCTTAAATGGATTTTGGGGGCTTACGATAAACCACACTTGTTCGAGGTCGGTGGTAGTGGCCATCGTATTCGCTATGATCAGATGGCCTATGTGAATGGGATTGAACGATCCGAAAAACAGGCCGATCTTCATTGCCAGGGATGATTAAGATTGAATGAATGCCTGGACAAGGTCTTCTGCTTTGGCGAGCGTTTCGTCGAGATTGTCATTAATGAGGACCTCATCGAACTCGTATTCGAAGCTCTGTTCGTAGCGGACTTTGGCCAGGCGCGTAGCAAGCGTTTCGGGCGTTTCGGTACCGCGGCTTGAAAGCCTCCGCTTGATTTCCTCGTCGGATGTGACTTTTACAAATATGGCCAAAGCTGCGTCGCCATACGCCTCTTTCAATTTGAGTCCGCCTTTGACATCGACATCAAAAAGGACATGTTTGCCCTGATCCCACAGTCGCTGAATTTCAGATTTAAGCGTGCCGTAATAGTTTCCCGCGTAAACCTCTTCCCATTCGGCGAACTGTTGATCCGCGATTTTCTGACGGAAATCTTGTAAGGTCAGGAAGTAGTAATCTTTGCCGTCCACCTCATGGTCGCGCCGTGTGCGCGTGCATGCCGATACGGAAAATGCCAGTTGTTGTGTGTATTTATTAAGAAGATGCCTTACAATCGTAGTCTTTCCGGAACCGGAAGGGGCAGAAAATATAATTAGCTTACCTTTCACTCGAACAGCTTAACTGTTAATTTTTGATATGATCGTGTTGAGAATGCTCTCCGGGCAGGGTTTCTTTACAATTTTAAAATTGAGAGAGTCCTTGATGCACTTTTCGAGACGGTACGACTCGATGCAGGGGATACACTTGTCCATGTTCTCGCGGAAATGATCCTTCTCAGCTTCTGTGGCTTCGTCATCCAGGATTGCCTGAATGATTTTCATACACTCAGCATGATGCTCGCAGGTATGCTTCATTTGTTTTTGCGCAACTTCTGTTACAGAAGGCGTCGTGGAAGATGCATTCATTAGTTAAAATGAAAAAAAGAATAATGGAATATATGTACAGTTGTACCCTATAACCGAAGAGGTTGCAAAAAAAGTTTCACAACCTATGAATCATATCCCATTGAGCTTGCATAGCTTCTGAGTTTTTCTTTCAGCAAGTTACGCGCGCGGTGCAATCTGGATCTTACCGTTCCGATCGGAATGTCCAGGATTTTGGCCATCTCTTCGTAGGTAAAACCTTCGATGTCACAGAGTATGATGACCGTTCTGAAGTCGACAGGGAGAGCGTTGAGCGCGTTGGCCACTTCATCGCCTATCAGTTCCTGTACAGCATCAGCACGGAGGTCTACGGTATAAGTAGTATCGGATGCTTCCTCAGAATTATAGGTCGTTTCAACTTCCTGATAATCAACTTTGGAAGGTTCTTTACTTTTTTTACGGTAGTCGTTGATGAAGCTGTTTTTGAGGATCCTGAAAAGCCACGCTTTGGCATTGGTACCCTGCTCGAAAGAGGAAATAAAACGGAACGCTTTCAGATATGTATCTTGCACCAGGTCGTTGGCATCGTCTTCATCCATGGTAAGGCGGAAGGCGAAGTTGTACATGGAATCAATGTGTGGCATGAACTCGCGGTTAAATACTTCATACCGAAGATCGTCCGTGTATTCATTAGTCGTGAGCGTTTCTGACATGGCAACTAACATAGGAATGCTGAATTTACAAAGATTAATAACAGCTCCAAATCGTACAAATTAAAATTTGATAAATGGCTATTTGGAGCGTCCTAACTGCCCTAGATTCACGATAAAATTAAAAAGAGATGGAAATGAACAAGCCTTCCAAGCGGTGTCGCCTCCTATCGTTAATTCAATGTTGTTACATCAAATTCCGAGCCAAAAAGCGAATCGCGTCAAAATGTCATACTACCGTTTGGAGAATAGTTCCAGCAGTACGATGAGGATGGTGGTGAAGAGGGCGCTGGCCCCGATGCGGATCAGCGTGTAAAGAATCATTCCAAAATTATTCATTTCCATCAGGAACAGCATCGAATGGTGCAGCAGGATCAGCGGAAAGATATAAGAAAGGAATGCGCCCAGTCCCTGCGCCCGGATACCTACCTCGGCACGTTCCGCTCCCCGGGACTTCATCTGATAGTGGATCAGGAATGGTCTCAGATAGGCTACCAGCACTGTTGCAGATGCGTGCATGCCGAAAGTGTTTGAGAAAACATCCACGGTAAATCCTACGGCAAACGCGATCAGGAGTGAATACATGCGGTCGATGTCGGCCGGTAACAGTAGCACCGCGGCAATATAGACGAAGGAGAATGCATAATTGAACAGCACGATATTCCGCATAAAGAAGATCTGCAAAAACAGGTAAAGCAGGATCATCAGGGAATATTGTATCGCTTCGCGTAAGCTCATCGGGTTTCTACTGTTCTTGATTTAAGATTCTCCTGTTCTACAAGTTGGTGATTTTGTACCACATACACATAGGACAGGTTCCGGAAGTCCGTAGCGAGGTGCAGGACGATATTGTAAAAAGTCTGGTTCGGGTTAACAGTTACGCTTTGTACCTTTCCCACCATGATGCCCGGCGGAAATACCGAATTTTGGTCCGAGGTCACGGCCGAATCACCCTTGAAAACTTTGGTGTACTTCGAAACATCGATGAGATCCACAAAATTAGGATCCTTCCCCGGCCATTTTGCGTAACCGATCTCCTTGCTCCTTATGAGTTTGGAAGAGACCATAAACTGCGAATGCAAAATCGAGGTAACCACGGAATAATTTTCGGAACAGAAGCGCACCTTGCCAACTACTCCGGTGGCAGAGATCACCCCCATACCTGGTTTGATGCCGTGCTTGGTTCCTTTGTCGATCGTAAGTACGTTATTCGCCCGGTTGGTTTCATTGTCTACCACTTTTGCGATCGTGTAGGTGAACCTTGAAGCAAAAGTCGAATCAGGAACATAGCCTGCCGGAGCCTCACGCGGTTTTTGTTGACTCAATGCGGTCACCATGGCGTGAAGACGGGCATTTTCGTTGGCCAGGTCTGCATTGATCTCGTCGAGCTTCGTGTATTCTCTCGCTGAATTGGAAAATGCAAGGGTTTTGGCGACGTAGTAATTGGAGGTATTGAAATAGGTAGCGCCCCAGTAAGTATTGTTGCGCACGACGAGCCAGATACTGAGCACTTCCAGCAATACAAATACCAAAAAGAAACGATTCCGGACTACGAAATCAACGAGTTGGAGCATGGGCTAAGATGTTCACACGCAGTTCATCAATCGGCGCACAGTGCACCACGCACCGATGGATGAACTGCGGGCGATCCGGTGCTATGAAATCAGTACGGGCTTGTAAAGTTCGAGGTTCTTGAGGACTTCCCCGGTGCCTTTAACCACCGCTTTCAATGGGTCATCGGCGATATGCACGGGTAGTTTTGTCTTTTGCGCAATTCGTCTGTCTAATCCGTGGATCAACGCGCCTCCGCCCGTGAGGTAGATACCGTTTTTGAAAATATCGGCAGAAAGCTCCGGCGGAGAAATTTCAAGGGCTTTCATAACGCCCTCTTCGATTTTGGAAATGGACTTATCGAGAGAATATGCGATTTCGCTGTAAGTAACACGGATTTCCTTAGGGATACCGGTCATCAGGTCGCGTCCGCGGATCTGGTAGTCGTCGAGCGGGACCTCCAATTCAGGAGAAGCGGAACCGATCGCCATTTTGATCAGTTCGGCTGAGCGCTCGCCGATCAGCAGGTTATGCTCGCGGCGCATGTAATCCACAATGTCGCGTGTGAACACATCCCCTGCAATTCGTACCGACTGCTCGCAAACGATACCGGACAATGCGATGACCGCGATTTCTGTAGTACCACCGCCGATATCGACGATCATGACGCCATTGGGCTGGGTAATGTCGATCCCGATCCCGATGGCTGCTGCGATAGGCTCGTGTACCATGTACACTTCTTTGGCGCCTGCATGCTCGCAGGAGTCTTTTACAGCGCGTTTTTCAACTTCCGTAATTCCCGAAGGAATACAAACGACCATCCGGTGTGAAGGTGTGAAAAAGCGGCTGCCGGTGTCGATCATTTTGATCATCCCGCGGATCATCATTTCAGCCGCAGTAAAATCGGCGATAACGCCATCTTTCAGCGGACGTATCGTCTTGATATTTTCATTCGTCTTCTCGTGCATCTGCATTGCCGTGTGCCCGATGGCAAGCACTTTGCCGGTGGTTTTATCCATGGCAATAATCGACGGCTCATCAACAACAACAGTATCTTTATGGATGATCAAGGTATTGGCCGTACCCAAATCAATCGCTATATCGCTCGTCAAAAAATCAAACAATCCCATATATAATTTTAAAAACTTTTGCTCACTTTGATTTCAGGATGGCAAAATTACAGATTATTAACCACAAACAAAGGCATTTAAAAAATTTCGACACAGGGTGTTTTGAGGCTATAAAACAGCCCTGAGACGGTGGTAAATCGGGTAATTTGCAAATCCTGCGTACATTTGTTTTCACTATGGGAATCAGATCAGTTTTGAGCAGGCCGCTGGCCCGTTACATTGTCAAACAGCAGCAGGAATGGATCGCCAGGAGTGTCGAGGTCCAGGAAAAGTGGCGGACGGAGTTGGTGAGGACAGCCGCCGGGACGCAGTTTGGGAAAGACCATTTTTTCAAAGATATCCAAAGCTTTTCCGACTTCAGGGAGGCTGTACCCGTCAATGATTATGAAGACCTGAAACCCTATGTGGAACGTATCAAATCCGGGGAAAATGATATTTTGTGGCCAGGTAAGCCACTGTATTTCGCCAAAACCTCGGGTACGACCTCAGGCACCAAATACATTCCCATTTCCAAAGACTCCATTTCGAACCATATCGATTCGGCCAGGAATGCCATTTTGACGTATATTGACGAAACTCAAAAGGCTGATTTTCTGGATAATAAGCTGATTTTTCTCTCTGGAAGCCCCATACTGACAGACACCGGCGGCGTACTGACAGGCCGTCTGTCGGGCATTTCCAATCACCATGTTCCGGCATATTTACGCTCCAACCAGCTGCCCAGCTACGACACCAACTGCATTGAAGATTGGGAAACCAAGCTGGACAAGATTATCGACGAAACGCTGGATAAGCGAATGTCGCTGATCTCCGGCATTCCGCCCTGGGTACAAATGTATTTCGACCGCATTATCGAGAAGACTGGTAAGAAGATTAAGGACGTGTTCCCCGATTTCTCGTTGTTTATCTACGGAGGCGTGAATTTTGAGCCCTACCGCGCCAAGTTGTTCGAGTCCATTGGAAAGAGGATCGACTCCATTGAATTGTACCCGGCTTCGGAGGGCTTTCTTGCCTACCAGGACAAGCAGGACGACGAGGGACTGCTGCTTTTGCTCAACACCGGCATATTTTTCGAATTCATTCCGGTAGAGCATTATTTCGACGAAAAGCCGCCCCGTCTTTCGATCGGTGAAGTCGAGGTGGGCCGCAATTATGCTGTCATTATCAATAACAATGCAGGATTGTGGGGTTACTCGCTGGGCGATACCGTGAAATTTGTATCGACGAGCCCTTATAAAGTACTCGTGACGGGAAGAATCAAGCATTTCATCTCGGCATTTGGCGAGCACGTGATTGGGGAGGAAATCGAAAAAGCCTTGCGTTATGCACAGGAAAGACATCCCGAGGCGGAAGTTGTGGAATTGACTGTCGCTCCGATGGTAAATTCTCCTGATGGAGGCCTTCCTTATCACGAATGGCTGATAGAATTTGCCACCCCGCCCGACAATATGGAGCAATTCGCAAACGATCTCGACCGCCGCCTGACGGAGCTAAATATTTATTACAAAGACCTGATCACCGGCGGCATCCTACGGCCTCTGGAGCTGGTGTCGTTGCGAAAGAATTCGTTTATCGACTATATGCGGGCAAACGGTAAGCTCGGAGGGCAAAACAAGGTGCCCCGCCTTTCCAATGACAGGAAGATCGCCGACGAGTTGACGCGTCTAAACCGTATTTAATCCGAACCTATCCGTGAGAATGTAATGAAAAAAAGAGTTGCCATATTAGGTTCGACCGGTTCCATCGGAACCCAGGCTCTCGAAGTGATCGACGCTAATCCGGATATTTTTTCGGTATCGGTACTTACTGCCGGCGATAATGCAGACCTGCTCATCGAGCAGGCAGTAAAATTCAAACCGGCGGAGGTCGTCATTTGTAACGAACAACATTTTGAAAGGGTAAAGTCCGCGCTCTTGCCTTTCAATATCAAGGTTTACAGCGGTGCGGCGGCATTGGTTTCGGTTGTGGAATCCGGTGACGTGGATGTAGTACTTACGGCCATGGTAGGGTATGCGGGCCTGTTGCCGACGATCCATGCCATTAAAGCCAAAAAGAACATTGCACTGGCGAATAAAGAAACGCTGGTAGTGGCTGGTGAACTTATCACTGCGCTGGCCAGGGAGCATGGCGTAAGCATTTACCCGGTCGATTCGGAACATTTGGCCATTTTCCAATGCCTCGCCGGCGAATCGGATAATCCGATTGAGAAAATCGTTCTGACGGCATCAGGCGGGCCATTTAGAGGCAAAGACCGTGAATTTCTCGCACACGTAACGAAAGCGCAGGCGCTCAAACATCCCAATTGGAGCATGGGCGCAAAGATCACGATCGATTCCGCGACGTTGATGAATAAGGGTTTGGAAGTAATCGAGGCGAAATGGTTGTTTAATCTGAATGCTTCCCAGATCGACGTGATTGTGCATCCGCAGAGTATCATTCACTCGCTGGTGCAGTTTGAAGATGGTAGTATGAAAGCACAAATGGGCCTGCCTGATATGAAACTACCCATTCAGTATGCACTCAATTACCCGCTTCGGCTGAAATCGAATTTCCCGCGCTTCAATTTTATGGATTACCCTTCCCTCACTTTTGAAAAGCCTGATCTGGATACATTCCGTAACCTGGCTATCGCTTACGAGGCACTCGAAAAAGGGGGAAATGCGGCTTGTATCATCAATGCAGCCAATGAAATTGCCGTTGACGCATTCCTTCGCGATAAGATAGGATTTTTGGATATTTCGGACGTTATTGTCGAGAGCCTTGCCAAAATCACATTTGTAGGGAATCCTTCATTTGCTGATTATGTTGAGACGAACGAAGAGACAAGGCGTTTTGCTTCTGAAATGATACAGGTTAAAGTGTAGATGAAAACCACCATTCTTAAATATTTGTCCGTTGCGCTTGCCAGTACGCTTAAATTCTTCGGAGGGCCGATTGCGGGGGTTGTTCTTAAACTTACCTGGATAGAAACTGCATTGTGCTCGGCAGTGGGTATGATGTTCTCGGTGTTTGTTCTGACCTATTTGGGCGGAGCCGTGAGAAACCTCATTCAGAAATACCGCAAATCTCCTCCTAAAAGATTCACGAAAACAAATCGTATTGCCGTCAATATTTGGCGGAAGTTTGGGATCATAGGCATCGCGTTCTTAACTCCTCCGCTTTTCACACCACTTTTTGGGCCTATCCTGGCGGTCGCTTTCCGCGTACCTAAGGCGTCGATATTCATGTGGATGTCGGCCAGCGCGCTCGTATGGGGGCTGGCGATTTCCTACATCGCGCACAAAATGACGTTTATCCAGGAGTGGATTAAGTAGTAAATAATAGCTTACCTGCTGACCTCTTTCTTTGGCGCGGTGCTTTTCTTCATGAAATCGCCTTGCGAGAAGTATTTTTCGATCAGGCAGTACATCAGTATAAAGAAATACCGGCTGCCCATTTCCTTAATTTTCAGCTTTGAAACCCCGTATTTCCGGTTGGTCCAGCTGTTGGGTACCACGGCATAATTGTAGCCGCGCACCATTGCTTTGAGTGGCAACTCGATGGTCAGGTTGAAGTGAGGCGCCAGAAAGGGCTTGATACCTTCGATCGTTTCCCGCTTGTACAGTTTGAATGCATTGGTGGTATCATTGTATTTGATGCCCATTACAATCCGAACAATAAAGTTGGCAACGCGGTTAATCACTTTCTTCAAAGCAGGATAGTCGATAACCTTACCGCCTTTTTCCCAGCGCGAGCCGAAAACGCAGTCATAGTCGCCTTCGACCATTTTGAAATAATATTTGGCCAGATCCTCGGGATCATCGGACATATCCGCCATAAAAACGGCTACGCAATCACCTTTGAAGCGTTCCAGCCCGTAGCGCACCGCATAGCCGAAACCGTTAGGGCCGGGATTGGTGTAATAAACCAGTGTAGGGATTTGAAGCGAAAGCTCATCCAGCACCCTTAGCGTCCCATCCTTGGAATTGTCATTGGTGACGCAGATCTCGTGGGGGATATTGTATTTATTTAATGTATTGTGTAATGACGTAAGAGTGTGGGTAATAGATTCTTCCTCGTTATAGGCTGGTATTACGACGCTTAGCTTCATAGATGTGATAGGTATTAAACAGTACAAATTAAAGATTATTAATTTGAACTGCCAATTTTTTCAAAGCCTGACAGCAACTCATCGTAACGCAGCAAGGTTTTAGCTACCGTAGCATCGTATTCGCCGCCGAGCCATTTGCCTACGTTTTCGAACATTTCCCGTCTGTTTTGCAAAAAATTGAAATTGGTGTGGGCATGGATGTTGCTTAGCCCGGCGATGTGTTTTCGGTAAACGCCCATTGTTTCATTCAAATAACCAATTTTCCCTCTGGCAGCCAGCTGAAACATGATCGCCCAGTCGCCCGCTGCCGCCCTCGCGTGCCATTCGGCGAAATCTTCGGTCAGGAAATGGTTGCGATAAACCCAGCTGGCAGTGGCCATAAACCATTTGTCTTCCAGCAGATCTTCAATCGTTGAAATGACTTTCTGATCTGGTGCATTGAAAAAATGGGAAGGAGAGCCATCTTCGTAAATGACCTCCATATTGTGATGGCAAACTGCGAAATCTGGATTCTGGTCCAGAAAATCGACCTGTTTTTGGAGCTTTAACGGATCTGTCCAGTAATCGTCGCCCTCGCACATGGCTACGTATTCGCCCCGGCAGGCTTTCAGGAGTTGCAGCACATTATTTCTGCCGGCAAACTCTCGAGGTTCGTTCGGGCCCTGGTTTTCGGAATGCAAAAAAGCCCGGATTACGCCCCGCGTGGACACGCCAGGCTTTTTTGCATCATATTTTCGGATAATGTCCGGCGTCGCGTCGGTCGAAGCGTCATCCCCGATTACTATTTCAAAATCGAAGCTGGTTTGCTGCATGAATGCACCTTCCAGCATCTGACCTATGTATTGCTCGTGGTTGTACGTCGGGACGCAAACGGAAAGTTTCATTGCAAATTTTAGCTAAACACCTCTTTCAACTGTTCCACTGTTGGGAAATCGGGCGTTACGAGCTCGGTTTCGGGCTTGTAAATATACGCCATCGGGTAGCCGCGCTCGATAAAGGTCGGCTCGTCGAGGTTGTTGTAACGCAGCTGCACCGACCAGCGGATATTGTTAGTGATGTTGTTGCCCGACTGGTGGATCAGGAATGCCGAGAAGATGAGAATGTCACCAACCTGGAATTCAGTCTGAACAAAATCTTCATCCTTTAACTCAACGGTAATACCGCCCTGGTAACCGGAAGTGGAAGAAGCCTGCAAGCCAATCTTATGGCTTCCCGGGATCACCTGCAATGCGCCGATATCCGCGCCGGCATCGACCATCGGAAACCAGATCACCGCGCTGTCGAGCGAGCCCTGGCCGGTGCGCCAATCCTGATGCGCGTCGAGTTTCCAGTGCTTGCTGCCACCTTTGGACAAAAAACGGCTGTTGAATTGCATGGCAGCACGTGCCCCGATAATGGGAGCCGAAAGGCCTGTTTCTTTCAAAAGATTTTCAATAACCGGGTCGACGCCCAGGCGGTGGAGCGAAAATGAATGCTGAACCGTTTTTCCAGTGCTTACAAATCCGTCGAAATCTTTTTCGAAGAATTCAAACATGGCATTTTCGAATGTATCGCGGTCGTCGATATCAACATTTTTGCCCGTTACACGCTTGATCTGCGTCGCAAATATTTTGCGGGCTTCGGTATATATTTCATTAATGACGCCCTTATCGAGATAGTTTCTCAAAAGGACATAACCATCCCGGTTGAACTGCTCCTGAAGTGTACTCATTTTGCGATCACGTTTGTGACATTTAATGGTGATTTCTTCAAAATTATCTCGCCATTGTTGCTGAGACTATGATGAGCCTCAGTTTGATTCAGAATATTAATCTTCCCAAACCGCGTAACCAAATCCCGCCGCACCGAAGCCATTACCATTGTAGAGCAGGTAACGTTTGCCATTGTGCTGATAGAAATTGGCGTAATCGATCATTTCGTAGTCGAAATCTTCCGGATTGTCGGATTTCGCAATGCCTACCAAATGATCCTTGCGCTCCCAGTTTGTACCGTCGGCCGATTCCGCGTAGCCCAGGCGGTAGCTCTGGTCGCGGTCGGTGCGGTAGTCGCGGGAATGGCGGTAGGAATAGTACATTTTGTAAATACCATCTTCCTTAAATACGCTCGGGCGGCCTACTGCATGCAGGAAATCGTCAAAATCCAATGTAGGAATGTCGCTGATTTCCCAGCGGATACCATCTTTCGAGGTAGCGGACTGGGCGCGGTAGTAAGGCTCGGGATAGCCGTGGATGACCTCGCATTTATGGCCCGAAATGTACCACATCCGCCAGGTGCCATCGTCGTCGATCAGTACTGAAGGCTGAGCGGC
>CBFGMV010000171.1:0-13119 GCA_965649915.1 uncultured Dyadobacter sp. | reverse complement strand
GGGGTCATCCACGAACCCAGTCTCAATGAAATGTTCTATGGGTGGCAAGGCGGCGGCGCGTGGTGCAATGAAAAAAAACTCAGGGTATCGACGGTTCCACGGTTGCAGGACGCGCTCATTGCAACTGGCTTCCCCTATTATAAGTTCGAAAAACAGAAGCGGTACATGTACATTCTGGAACTGCTGATGCAAAAAACCCACGGCATACGACGTATGGGTGCCGCGGCAGTGGATCTGGCATATGTCGCTGCGGGCCGTTTTGACGGTTTTTACGAGTACAATCTCAATTCCTGGGACATGGCCGCGGGTGTGTTGCTCATCAAAGAAGCCGGAGGCATTGTAACCGATTTCAATGGAGGCGACAACTATCTTTTTGGCGGCGATATCATAGCCTCCGCAGGCGCACACCGGGAATTGGTAGAAGTCATCAGCGAAAACTTCTGAGGAGCCAGTCATTCCCAGTTCCACTGCGGCTCATTCACTCATTCAGTCATTCACTCATTCACTCATTAAAAGCGCCATGAACACAGATCAACTCCGCTACCCGATCGGCGACTTCCAGCCACAGGAGCATTACACCGCCGCTGAAATCAAGTCGAACATCCAGACGATCAGCGCCTTGCCTTCCAAGTTTATCAACCTCCTGGGCAACTGGGATGATGCAAAACTGGATACGCCGTATCGGCCGGGCGGTTGGACGGTCCGGCAACTGATCCACCACGTTGCAGACAGCCATATCAATGCCTACACCCGGTGCAGGCTTGCATTGACCGAAGATAATCCGACGATCAAGCCCTACGAAGAGCAACTTTGGGCCGAACTGCCGGATGCAAAAACTGCCCAGGTTGAGTTATCTATACAGCTACTGCGCTATGTCCATTTGCGCTGGGTATTGTTACTGAATTCAATGGATGAAAAGGATCTCGCAAGAACATACTTTCACCCCGGCTCACAAAAGACAATTCGCATGGACGAGGTGATCGCAAACTACGCCTGGCATAGCGAACATCACTACCAGCATGCTTTCAGGCTGGCACAACGGAACAATTGGCAGTAATTTCCTGTTCAGGAGTCATGGAAATGCAGTTAATCATCATCTGGGCGCTTTTTCTGAGCGCTGCCGGCTACATGGGCTGGCGTATCTGGAAAGCATTCGACCGGCGAAACAGCGGCGGCTGCGCCAAAGGGTGCGGTTGCGCTGCGGACAAAGTGAGTTCGGTTAAGATGAAATAGTGTTTTGAAAATGCCGGTATGCATTGTTTTTTAATGCAAGAAGTCACTTTTCGCGATATGGGAGGCCCCACTGGGGCCTTTTGTTGTTAATGGCCGCATATTTTCTATAAACAGGAAACCACTCTGCGGTTTAACCGATGCCGGAGAAATCCCCTATTTATAAAAATCCCAACAACCTGACGTCGCCAAGAGCCCCGCGGGGCGGACTGTCGTTTGCTATGGAAGGCAACAGCTCCGCAGTTTAACCGATGCCGGAGGCATCCCCTGCTTATAGAAAACCCAACAACCGATACATTCAAAGGCCCCGACGGGGCCTCCTCACTTGCAAAAAACAAGAAAATAATCAACAATTTAACCGATGACGGAAGCGTCCTAGTTTATTGAAAACCCGATGCCCCAAAACGACAAAAGGCCCCAGCGGGCCTTCTGTGTCACATATTACATCTCTAAATTACAATGCACCACCTTTGATCTCCTCGACAACCGCCGGGTCGAGCAGGGTGGACGTATCGCCCAGGTTACTCACGTCCCCTTCCGAAATCTTTCTCAAAATGCGGCGCATGATCTTGCCGGAACGCGTTTTGGGCAAACCGGATACGAACTGCACTTTGTCGGGCTTGGCTATCGGTCCGATGATACGGGATACGGTTGCCGAAATGTCTTTTCTGAACATCTCAGGATCATCGGGTGTATGCTCGGTGATCACGTAGGCATAAATCCCCTGCCCCTTGATGTCGTGCGGGTAACCTACCACAGCAGACTCCACTACACCCAGGTGCATATTGATCGCATTCTCCACCTCCGCAGTGCCGATCCGGTGACCGGAAACGTTCAGAACGTCGTCTACGCGACCGGTAATACGATAGTAGCCATCCTCATCACGCAAACAGCCGTCGCCGGTAAAATACATCCCCGGATACGTTGAGAAGTATGTCTGCCGGCAACGCTCATGATCGCCATAAGTGGTCCGGATAATGCCAGGCCACGGGAATTTGATGCAAAGGTTACCGCTCACGCCGTTCCCTTCGATCTCCTGGCCGCTTTCATCCACCAATACCGGTTGAATACCCGGTAACGGCAAGGTCGCATACGTAGGCTTCTCCGGCGTGATTCCTGCCAGCGGGGAAATCATAATGCCTCCGTTTTCTGTCTGCCACCAGGTATCCACCAGCGGGCAGCGGTCTCCTCCGATATTCGTTTTATACCAATGCCACGCTTCCTCGTTGATGGGCTCACCCACGGAGCCCAGTTTACGCAGGGAAGAAAGGTCGTGCCCTTTCACATAATCCAGTCCGAAGCTCATCAGCGAACGGATCGCCGTTGGGGCAGTGTAAAGAATGTTGACTTTATGCTTTTCCACGATCTGCCAAAAACGACCGGCGTCGGGATAAGTAGGTACCCCTTCAAAGACCAGTGAAGTGGCTCCGTAGCAAAGCGGGCCATACACGATGTAGCTGTGACCGGTGATCCAGCCGATGTCCGCGGTACAAAAATGCACCTCGCCCTCCTCGTATTGGAACACATTTGCAAATGTATAGGTAGCATAGATCATGTACCCGCCACAGGTATGTACTACCCCTTTGGGCTTTCCGGTAGAACCGGATGTGTAAAGTATGAAGAGCATGTCCTCCGCATCCATTGGTTCGGCCGGACAGATTGAATTGACCTGCTTCACTTCTTCTTCCCACCACAGGTCACGGCCCTTCAGCATGTGAACCGGCGTGCGGGTGCGGGTCATGACGATCACATTCTTTACCGTTGAGCATTGAACGAGCGCCTCGTCCACGGTATCCTTCATTGGGATGACCTTGGAGCCACGGAACGCACCGTCGGAAGTGATCACCATCGTGCAGGCGGCATCATTGATACGGTCTGCAATCGATTTTGCGGAAAAACCTCCAAACACGACTGAGTGTACCGCGCCTATACGGGCACAGGCCAGGACGGCTACCGTAAGTTCGGGAACCATCGGCAGATATATACAAACCCTGTCGCCTTTCTGAACACCGTGCTTTTTCAGCACGTTGGCAAAACGGCAAACCTGGTCAAACAAGACATGATAGGTTAATGTTACCGCCCGGTCCTCGGGGTTGTTGGGCTCCCAGATGATCGCGGGCTGATCGCCGCGTTCAGCAAGGTGACGGTCCAGCGCATTCTCCGTGATGTTCATCACACCACCTTCAAACCATTTTGTACGCGCTTCATGAAAGTCCCAGCTAAGCACTTTCTTCCACGGTTTACGCCATTGAAATTGTTGAGCTACTTCTGCCCAGAAGCCTTCGGGATCGTCCACACTTTGTTTGTAGGCAACCTGATACTCTTCAAAGGTCTTAATTTTCATGATCAATAAAGGTTTAACTTAGGGAAATTTAGGATTTGGCTGCCAAGTTATAATTTTCATTTGGTTAGTCCTACTTAGCCAGAAACTGTCTGACAGACACTTGGAGGCCATTTTGCTGATAATCAATCCATAGCGAAAAGCCAACAATTGTTATCATTCTAATAATATTTCAAAATTCCATTTCATCACTCCCCGCTCCGGGAACATGCCAAAAAGATGTACTTTCGGGCCTCGAACTAGTTGAACAAATGAATATCCATTCAGACAGCATCCATGTGCATAAGGTAGAAGAGGGCTTTTCAGCGGATGAAATCGCATTCATTCAGGAACATCTCCACGATAATCCGGGCGAATTGATCCTGAAAGCGAAAAAGTTTAAAGGACTCGATGTCAAGAACCTCGCTGCGCAGATCCAGTCGCGGCAGAAGGCCCTGAAAAAGTTACCCGAATGGTCGGCTAACGAACAGCTTATCTTTCCTCCGGCATTATCCGTAGAACAATGCTCTTCCGAGGCCACAGCGCATTACAAGGAAAGTATAGTTTCCGGCAAAACACTAATCGACGTTACCGGCGGCATGGGTATCGACTGCTATTATATGAGCCGCAGCTTCCATGAAACGCACTATTTCGAACAACAACCCGAAGTGGCATCCAGCGCCGCCTACAATTTCGCGCAGCTGGGCGCCGCACGTATCCATGTGCACGCAGGAGAGTCCCTAACCGCATTGGAAGCAGGCCAAACCGCCGACTGGCTCTACGCCGATCCGGCCCGTCGCGGTACCAACAAGGAGAAAGTAGTACGCCTTGCCGATTGCACCCCGGATGTGGCCGGCAATATAGCCCTGCTGCTGAGCGCCGCACCGAATGTCCTCATCAAAACCTCTCCCCTGCTGGACATTGACCTGGCTTCCAAAGAGTTGCGAAACCTGAAAGAGGTACATGTAGTGGGCTATGAACAAGAATGCAAAGAGTTGCTGTTCGTGCTGGATCGCGAAATGGCGGGAGAAATTTTTACGATCAGGGTCCGCATTATCGATTCTGCCGGATATCCTGTTCATCAACTGGATTTTACGCGGGAAGAAGAGCGATCTGCGGCAGCGGAATATGCCAAACCCCTCGCCTACTTATATGAACCGCACGCCGCAGTTCTTAAAGCAGGCGCCTTCAAAACCATTTGTGCGCGGTTCGATGTACAAAAGTTAGCTATTCACAGCCAGCTCTACACCTCACAAGCCTACATTCATGATTTCCCCGGCCGCAGTTTCAGGATACTGGCAGTTTGCAAACCCGACATCCGGGACATCGCGCAGCACATTAGCGGTGGCAAAGCCAACATTACCACCCGCAACTTCCCCGCAAAACCCGAAGAATTAAGGAAGAAGTGGAAAATAAAAGATGGTGGCGACCATTACCTGTTCGCCACCACCCTTGCCGATCAAACCAAAGTCGTGATCGTTTGCGTTAAGCCCGTTTGAGGTACGTTTCCTCGTAGATTTTTTCCGAATAACCCAGCGTAAGCGCCTTGCCATTCTCATCCTCGATCACCGGCCGCTTGATGGCGGTAGGGTTGGACGAAAGCAATCTGGCGGCCGATTTTGCGTCGGTTACCCCGTTCTTTTCTTCCTCGCCAAGCTCTTTCCAGGTTGTTGAAGCCTTGTTCAAGACCTTATCCCAGGGAAATTCGGTGAACCAAGTGCTGATCTTTTCTGCACTGATGCCGTCTTTTCTGTAATCGTAAAACTGGTATGGTACTTTGTTTTTGTCCAGCCAGGTACGCGCCTTCTTAATGGTATCGCAATTGGGTATTCCGTAAACGGTCAGCATAAATTTTACTCTGAAAATAACTTACATTAAACTTCATGGATTGCAGGTTCTTCTATAACCTTGTCCGAATCGTGCATTTTCTGATCATCGAGCTCGCCTTCCCAACGTGCGATCACCGCTGTTGCCAGACAGTTACCGGTTACATTTACGGAGGTACGGGCCATATCCATGAGCTCATCGATCCCCATGATCAGCAATACAGGCCATTCGGGCATGCCAAAGTTAGCAATCGCGCCCAGCAATATCACTAATGTGGCGCGGGGAATACCGGCCACGCCCTTGCTCGTGAGCATCAGCAGCAGTACCATCGTAAACTGTTGCCCAATCGACATTTCGGTTCCCGTAGCCTGCGCCACAAACACCGTCGCCAACGCGAGATACAAGGTAGATCCATCCAGGTTAAAACTGTAACCGGTTGGCATGACGAAAGATACGATCTGCCGGGGCACGCCGAATTTCTCCATTTTTTCCATCGCTTTCGGCAGCGCCGACTCCGAACTGGTAGTAGCAAATGCAATGGAAACAGGTTCAAAAATAGCTTTGGCAAACTTGATGACCGGGATTCTCGCGATCATCGCTACCGGCACAAACACCAACAGAATGAATACGATCAAGGCACAGTACAGTGTCGCAAGCAGCAAAGCCAGGTTTTTCAACACATCGATCCCCATATGGCCGACCGTTTCGGCAATAGCCGCTCCCACACCAATCGGAGCAAAGTACATGATGATCTTGGTAAGCTTAAACATGACCTCCGCCAGCAGCTCGACCCCATGTACAAATTTCTCTTTCTTCACCGAAGGAAGCAATGCGAGGCTTATTCCAAACAAAACGCTGAAAACAACGATCTGCAATACTTCACCGTGATAAATGGACTTGGCAATGTTCTCGGGGAATGAATGCAGGACAATTTCCTGCCAGGTCTGCTGGCTGACTTTCGGCAAGGTTGCATTCAGGCTTTCAGGCGGGATGATGCCTACACCCGGTTTGAACCAGTTGGCGAAAACCAATCCGATGATCAGCGCAAATGTAGTGACCACTTCAAAGTACAGCAGCGATTTCCAGCCCATTCGCCCCACTTGTTTCAGGTCTGAATGGCCCGCTATACCCGTCACCAGCGTCGCAAAAAGTAAGGGAGCGATCACTGTCTTGATCATTTGCAGGAAAATCTGCCGCAGGAAATGCAACTCGGTCCCCATCTTCGGAAAATCATAACCGATTTCCGTGCCCACCAGCATGGAGATCAGTATCGACGTCGTCAGGTTCTTTTTAAGTACCGCGTACACGATCAGCCCCGCCAATGCCAGCCAGCGAAGGCCAATCAGCACTTGATCAGGCAGCGGCAGGATATCATAGGCACTTAGAACAGAGGCTATCGCGGCAATAGTAACCAGGACGATATTGACAAGGGTAATCTTGCTCTTCATACAGGATATTTGGAATGGGAAATTAGTTTGTAACGGTAAACTTATAAAAAATCAAATTAAGCCCAGCTACCCAAGGCAATGCATTTTGAACAAAACACAAAATTTATAATAGGTTTTGAACAATAAAAATGAATGATTGTACTAAATGAAAGGAAGTTTTTAAAATAAACAACTGTTTACCTCAAACTCCGAAATGTATTGGACAAATGCAAAATACAAACAGCCGGCCCGTGCAGATCAGCCGGAAGCTGGCAACCACGGTTCAATTTGGCATAAAATTTGAAACCTTCAAGATTACGGGAATATTAAATCTCCCCGAATTCCGGTCAGAACATCTAAAGATGACCAAAGTTCTTGGTTACGGTCGCTAAAATTGATATGTTCGGATCATCCATACCCCCATATCAACCTTTAAGAACATGAGAAGTATACTGATTGCCATCGACTTTTCCGAAAATGCAGAGCGCGCATTGTCCGCCGCGAAAATGGTCGCCGATAAAGACGTGACGGAACTCCTGATCCTGCACGCCTATCAGCCTTACATTGCGGATGTAAATGTTACACCAGGTAACCTGATGCCCGGTGTCGGGGGAGCCGACTTCCTTTCTATGACCTCGGACCTGGAACAGGAATTCCGCGACCGCCTCGATGAATACGCCGAAAGCGTGGTAGCCGAAGGGTACAAGGCGCGGGCGGTGTGGGCGCTTGGCAGCATACAATCCGCCATCGACGAGGCCATTGAGGAACATATGCCCGACCTCATCGTGATCGGCCGTACCGGAACCGGAGGGTTTCTTGACAAACTCATCGGCAGCTCTGCCACGCAAATCGGGCTGCATGCACCCTGCCCCGTGCTGGTGATCCCCCCACAAGCCGAGCTCGGCAAGTTCACGAAAGTAGTATACGCAACCCAGTTTGAATACGAAGAAAAAGACATTCTGAGGGAAGTTTTCGTACTGATGAACCAACTGGGTGCAAACCTGACATTACTGAAAATCAGATCGGATTCTCAGCCGGATATCCAGCCCGACAACCAGTACATTGCAGAGATCAAAGCACAGTTCGATATCCGGGAAGGCCAGATCGTGATCCGCGAAGACCGGCATGTGCTGGACGGCATTGAAGCTTACTGCGACGAGGTAAAAGCCGACCTCCTCATCGTGTCGTCGAGGCAACGGTCGTTCATCGAAGAATTCCTGATCAATCCGAGCGTCACCCGTAAGCTGATTATCGATACACACGTACCTTTGCTTGTGTTTCACCTTAAATAAGGACTGTTTTGAATAAGACAGAAGGTACCCGGGCGCGAACCGGCAGCGTAAAAAAATCCAAACGGTACAAAAAACGCGGCCTGCTGACGTCCCCGGGTACGCTTACATACATCGGGCCTGAAATTGGCTTAAAAACCAAGATCCGGCGTATCCGGTACAGCGAAAGCATGTATAAGGACGAGGCCGTAAAATCGCTGGACGATTGCAAAGCTGCCGTGAACGGGGAATCTTATATTACCTGGTTAAATGTAGATGGCATCCACGAAACCGCATTGATCGAGAAACTGGGCGCATTCTACTCGCTCCACCCACTGTTGCTGGAAGACGTCGTCAACACGGAGCATAAACCCAAACTGGAATTATACGACACGGGGCATTTGTTCCTGACGCTCAAAATGCTCCATGTCGACTCCGAATCCCCGATCAGTATTTCTTCCGAACACGTCAGTTTTGTATTGGGGAAAAACTATGTGCTGTCATTTCAGGAGGAGCTTACGAGCGATATTTTCACGTCCGTCGAGAACCGGCTGGAAGCGTCCGTAGGCAAAACCCGCCGCAATGGGCCGGATTACCTGCTGTTCGCATTAATAGATGTAGTGGTCGACAACTACTTTATTGTGCTGGAAAAACTCGGAGACGCCCTCGATACCACCGAGGATCAGGTGATCCGGGGGGAGGAAGACCTTTCCCTTAAAGATCTGTATGCGCTGAAACGTGAGCTTACCCTGGCCAGGCGACAGATATGGCCCTTGCGCGACATGGTCAATCAGCTGATCCGCGAAGACAACGGGCAGATCACCAGAGAGGCGATCCCCTATTACCGGGACCTTTACGACCACATCATGCAGGTACTGGACACGATCGACTCCTACCGCGAATTGCTGGCCAGCCTGGTGGACGTCCATTTGTCCACCATCAGCAACCGCATGAACTCTGTTATGAAAACCCTGACGATCTTCTCGGCTGTATTCATGCCGCTGACATTTATAGTCGGGGTTTACGGTATGAACTTCGACTTCATGCCCGAGCTCAAAATGCCCTACGGCTACTACTATGTCTGGGGCCTGATGATCGCGGTCACGGCCGGGATGATATTTTATTTCAAGTCTAAAAAATGGATGTAGGATTGATACCTTTGTACTTTGATTAACGCGCATTGGAATGAGTCTTACTGCCAACACATCCCCTTTTGTAACTACACAAGCCCGCTACATACTGACCGACAGCCGTCAGGTTTCCTTTCCCGGTCAAAGCATTTTTTTTGCAATCAAAGGTGAACGACACGACGGTCACCGGTTCATCCCTGAGCTATATGCGGCGGGTGTAAGGGAGTTTGTCGTAGAAGAGGCCGCCTTTACCGGCGCCCTGCGCGAATTGGTATCGACCTGGTCCGACGCGAAGATCTGGATCGTATCGTCGAGCATCCGTGCGTTGCAGCAGTTGGTTGCTGATAGGAGAAAACAGTTCGACATTCCGGTGGTCGGCATTGCGGGCAGCAATGGCAAGACGATCGTTAAGGAGTGGCTCGTGCAACTGCTGTCACCCGGCCGGAGCATTGTAGCAAGCCCGAAAAGCTACAATTCGCAGATCGGCGTGCCGCTGTCGGTATGGAACCTCGGCAAAGAGCATACGCTCGGCGTTTTCGAGGCAGGCATTTCAAAGGCGCACGAAATGGAGTACCTCCAACCCGTTATGCAGCCCACCGTCGGCATTTTCACCAATATAGGCCCCGCCCATGACGATGGTTTCCGAAGCCGGAAACAGAAGATTACCGAGAAGCTGCGTTTGTTCACGAAGGTCAAAAAGCTGATCTACCGCAAGGATTACCACGAGATCGACGAAGAAATCAGTCTGATCCTGAAACCGGTGAATTCATTCCTGGAAACGCTGAGCTGGGGAAGTAACTACTCCGGCGCGCACGTACAGGTGGCCTTTGTGCCCCAGAAGGACAAAACCATCATTTCGCTGAAAGGAAAACTTGGCGAGCACACCTTTGAAACAGGCTTCCGTGACGATGCTTCGTTGGAAAACCTTACCCATTGCATTGTATTCCTGCTTGATTTCGGCCTTGAACATGCTACGATACAAGACCGGATTCTGCTTCTAAAACCGGTTTCCATGCGGTTAGAACTCAAAGAAGGTATCAACCACTCCTATATTATCGACGATGCCTACAACAACGACCTGCAAGGCTTATCGATGGCGCTGAATTTTCTGGCGCAACAGGAACAGCGGCATAGAAAAACAGTGATCCTTTCGGACGTGCTCCAAACCGGACAGACGCCCACGGAACTGTATAAACTGGTTGCCCGACTACTGGGAGAAAAAAGCATTCACCGCCTGATCGGGATCGGAAAGCAAATCAGCAGCCAGGCGGCGTTGTTCGACGTCCCCGAGCAGGAGTTTTATGACGATACAGACAGTTTCCTCAAAACATTTGCTTTCCACACGCTCGCAGATACGCTCGTACTCGTGAAAGGCGCACGACCTTTCTCGTTTGAAAAGATCGTTCACCGAATACAGCAGAAGGCGCACGGCACTGTCCTTGAAATCAACCTGGATGCATTGGTGCATAACCTGAACTACTACCGGGCACGCGCCGGGCAGGGCACCAGGATCATGGCCATGGTAAAAGCGTTTGCCTATGGCAGCGGCAGCTCCGAGGTGGCTGCATTGTTACAATACCATCGCGTCGACTACCTGGGCGTAGCTTACACCGATGAAGGGGTTATGCTGCGGCAGAACGGCATTACGCTTCCTATCATGGTCATGAATGCTACCTTACCTACATTCGACCTGATCTGGCAGTACAAGCTGGAACCTGAGATTTACAGCCGCCGCATCCTCACCGACTGGATCGGCTACGTCGAAAAAAAGGGCGAACCGACTCAGGCACCCTCGGTGCATTTGAAGCTCGACACGGGTATGCACCGGCTTGGTTTCGTGAAGGATGATTATGAATGGCTCCTGGAACAGCTCCGCCTGAACCCGGCCATTCAGGTAGCCAGTATATTCTCCCACCTGGTGGGTGCCGATGAAGGAGTGCATAACGAGTTTTCGAGGAAACAGTACGCACAGTTCATGGAAGGTGCTACGCTGATCGAGGACGCATTGGGCTATACAACCCTTAAACATATCCTCAACTCTGCGGGCATCGTGCGCTTCCCTGAATATCGCCTGGACATGGTCCGGCTTGGCATTGGGCTGTATGGGGTCGAAGCGACCGGGCAGGACCAGCGCGCATTACAGTCGGTAGGCACTTTGAAGACCATTGTCTCACAGGTCAAATACCTCACTTCGGGTGAAACCGTCGGATACAGTCGTAAAGGCCAGGTGAACCACGATTCCGCCATTGCCACGCTCGCCATCGGGTATGCCGATGGTTACGATCGCGGATTGGGCAATGGGTTCGGCAAAGTGTGGGTAAATGGCACCTTATGCCCAACCATCGGCAATGTATGCATGGACATGACAATGATCGACGTGAGCCATGCCCAGGTAGAAGAAGGGGATGAAGTGATTGTTTTCGGTAAGGAAGTTCCTATTACGGAACTCGCGAAAACCATCAGCACCATCCCCTATGAAATCCTGACGGGCATTGGAGACCGCGTCAAGCGTGTATTTTACAAAGAGTGAGCAGCCTAATTGTCTGCTTCTGCCTGCTGCACTTCCGGATCTGCCCCATTGGGTTCGGAAGGTGCGACAGCGGCTTCCAGGCGTTGGTCTTCCACTTCGAATAACTGCGTAGCCATCACCTGGTCGAGCGTAACGTCGTAGAATGCCTGATGCACGTTCAATGGTTCGCTGCCAGGTGCGATTTCACATTTGACATAGTCACCATCTTCCTGCATTTCATAGGCATTCACATTGTCTTTCAAACTATAATACAGAATGTGAATGGCCTCCTGGCGCACCCTCGGGTCTACCAGCTTAAAGAGCGACTCGATCCTTTTGTCGAAGCTCCGCACCATGGCGTCGGCGCTGCCGCCATATACGAGCGGGTTGCCATTCTGGTGAAAGTAGAATATCCTTGAATGTTCCAGGAAATCCCCCACCAGCGAACGCACGGTTATGTTTTCGCTGAGCCCTTTCCGCTTCGGGCGCAGGCAGCACATGCCCCGTACGATGAGTCGAATGGGTACTCCTGCTTCGGAAGCCTTGTACAGTTCGTAGATCGTATCCCTGTCTTCCAGAGAGTTTATTTTAATACAAATTCCGCTTTTCAGGCCAGCCTTTGCATTCTCCGCTTCCTGCTGGATCAGCTCGATCAGCTTCGCACGCATGTAACGCGGTGCGGTGATGAGGTTCTGGTATTCCGATGGGATCGAATGCCCTGTAATGACATTGAAGAACTCAGAAATGTCGTGGGTATACTCTTCATTGGAGGTCAGAAGCCCGGTATCCGTGTAAAGCCGAGAAGTATCTTCATTATAATTTCCACTGGACAAATGCGCATACCGCAATACCCGGTTACCCTCGTTCCTGACGATCAGCAACAGTTTGGTATGGGTTTTCAACAGGCCAATTCCATAGATGACAAAACAGCCCGCTTTCTGCAACCGCTGCGCCTCTTTGATATTGTTCTCCTCGTCGAAACGCGCCTTTACTTCGAATAAGACGGCTACATTCTTACCGTTCTCCGCCGCGTGCAGAAGTGCTTCTGTTACACGTGAATTTTTGGCAAGGCGATAAATCGTCAGTTTAATGGATAACACCTTAGGGTCTTCTGCGGCCTGTTCCAGCAATTGCAGCACGGGCTCGAAGTTGTTGTAGGGATGGTGCAGGAGAATGTCCCTTTCCCGCATCACTTCGAAGATATCCGGAATGCGCTCGCGATCCAGGCCCAGCGGCGGCACCGGGGGGCGGATCGGGGGAATCTGGTCTTTAAATTCCGGATGTTTAATGATGCTCCACAGCGAAGTATAATCGATCATCCCGTCTATCGGGAATACATTATGATCATCGATCTCCCAGCGCTTCTTGATCAGATTGAGCAGATCCGGATTGGTATCCTGCTCCACCG
>CBFGMV010000170.1:0-13348 GCA_965649915.1 uncultured Dyadobacter sp. | reverse complement strand
CAGCAAATCCAGACTATTGCTGATCAACCCGATCAGCAACGCGCCGATCAACGTGCCGGTCATGGTGCCCGTACCTCCCGATGTACTGGTGCCGCCGATGATGGCCGCCGCAATCGCGTCCAGTTCAAAACCGGCCCCGGCATTGGGCTGCCCCGTTGTAATGCGGGATGTCAACAAAATCCCTCCCAATGCAGAAAGTATCCCGCAAATGGTATATACCCACATTTTGACACGACTCACCCGTATCCCCGACGCCCGCGCAGCAGGCTCGTTCCCCCCAACCGCGTACATGTAGCGCCCCAGAATGGTTTTGTTCAAAATAATAGAGCAGACAGCGAACGCGATAATCAGAATGATGATCGGGAAGGGAATACCCGCCAGGTTCCCGCCGCCGATGAAGTTGAACTCGTCCGAAAGATTTGAAACCGGCCGGCCTTTGCTTAAAATCAATGCAAGCCCCCGGCCGATGGTCATTGTCCCGAGCGTTACAATGAATGGCGGAACTTTGCTTTTGGTAATTACCAGTCCATTAAATGCCCCCATTGCCGATCCGGCTGCCAAGCCGGCCAGTATGGGTACAACCAATGGAAAAGTATCGGGGTGTGCAAATGTCGCGGCTACTACACCTGTAACGGCCACCATCGAACCCAGCGAAAGATCAATTCCGCCAGTGATAATCACAAACGTCACCCCGAATGCCAGCAATGCATTGATGGAAACCTGGTTACCGATGATCAGGAGGTTGGAAACCGTGAAAAACCTGGGCGTAGTCAATGCCAGCACCACGCATATCAGTGCGAAGGCGAGAAAAATGCCGTACTGGCCTAATTTGGAGAGTTTGTTCATATGTGGGCTTCGGCTGTCGGCCGTCGGCTTTCGGCTTTTTGATAATGTTTAACCTTGCACAATTTGGCTGTCGGCTTTCGGCTATCGGCTTATTAATAATGTTTAACCTTTTGCCTGGCGTGTATAGTTAAAGTCTACAACTCGATAGCCGATTGCCGAAAGCCGACTGCCGAAAGCTCTAAGCAACCGCATACTTCATAATCAATTCCTGTGTCGCTTCCGCCTTCGAAAGCAATGCCGTTTGTCTGCCTTTGGACAAGACCACAATGCGATCGCTCATACCCAGGATTTCGGGAAGCTCGGATGATATCATGATAATGGCAATACCGCTGTCGGCAAGACTGCGGATTAATTTATATATCTCAAATTTCGCTCCCACATCGACACCCCGCGTCGGTTCGTCGAGAATAATGATTTCCGGCGAGGCCAGCAGCACCCTGCCAATTACGACTTTCTGCTGGTTGCCTCCGCTCAGATAGGTTACTTTTTGTCCGGTTCCTGCGGTTTTGATCCTTAAATCAGTGATCATTTGCCCCGTTACCGTCTGTTCGCTTTGTGTGTTGATAAAAGGCCCTTTGCGATGGTTGCCAATGCTGGATAGTGTGATATTGTCTTTTACCGACATGCGGGGAATAAACCCGAGCCCTTTACGATCCTCACTGACATAGCCGATCCCCCGGTCAATGGCCTAGCGTGGGGATCTTATACGCATGGTTTGTTTTTTAACATAAATTTCCCCCTCATCCCATTCGTCCAGCCCGAAAATGGCACGGGCTATTTCTGTACGTCCGGCGCCCATCAGGCCGGCCAGTCCCAGTATTTCGCCCGCGTACACCTTAAAAGTGATATTCGAAAATTTGCCAACTTTTCCAAGGTTGCTCACAGCAAGCACTTCTTCCCCAGGTGCATTGACCGCTTGCGGGAACATTTGTCCGATCTCCCGCCCCACCATCATGGCGATCAACGCATGCTGATCCAGCTCAACGGCGCTTCTGGTTCCGATGTACTGGCCATCCCTAAGCACCGTGATCGTGTCCGAAATCTCGAAGATCTCGTCCATTTTGTGGGATATATAGATTATACTGACTCCCTGCGATTTAAGATCGCGGATGATATTGAATAGCGTAGCGACCTCTTTATCTGAAATGGCCGAAGTGGGCTCGTCCATAATGATCACCTTCGCGTTATTGGAAATGGCCTTGGCGATCTCCACCATCTGCATTTGTGCCACGCTGAGGTCCTTCATTTTCGCATTCGGGGCGATGTGAACGTTCATGCGATCGAGCAATGCCGCTGCACGCCGGTTGATTTCCGAATCATTCAGCCAGCCTGAAAGAATCCCGCTTTTCCCGGAAACTTCCCTTTCCCGCCCGAGAAAGATATTCTGTGCCACAGTAAGTTCCGATACAATCAGAATTTCCTGATGGATCATAGAGATACCCCTTTTCAGCGTTTCATTCACATGGCAGCCTGCGAGGCTTTCTCCTTCCAGTGTCACATCCCCCGAATCGGGTGTAACCAGCCCGATCAGAACTTTCATGAAAGTCGATTTACCGGCACCATTCTCTCCCATTAATGCATGCACCTCTCCCTTTTTCAGGTCAAAACAGACTTTGTCCAGCGCTTTTACACCGGAAAAAGATTTGGAAAGGTCCCGAACTGTGAGGATGGTTTCTGTCATAGGGGTATTTGAAGAGAGGCTTCAACCCCGCCCCGGTTACCCGAAGCGAAGTTAAAGCCTCTGCTATTGAAAGCGTTACGGGATTAACCTTCCCAATTTACGCCTGTGTCTTTCCAGCTTTTCGAAGCTGCCGATTCCAGTACTGCGTCGCACACTTTCTGCGTTTCGTAAGCATCCCGGAATGTCGGTGAGCAGGGCTTACCGGTTTGCAGACTTTCAAAGAAATCCGCCGCCTGGTGTACAAATGAATGCTCGTAACCAATGCTGGTACCAGGGATCCACCAGCGCTTCATATAAGGCTGATCGCCGTCTGTTACGAGGATCGACCGCCATCCACGCACGATCGAATCGTCGCTATGATCAAAATATTCCAAACGGTTCAGATCATGCAGATCCCAACGGATCGAAGCATGCTCGCCATTGATTTCAAAGGTATAAAGTGCTTTATGACCACGTGCATAACGCGTCGATTCGAAAAGACCCAGTGAGCCATTGTCAAAGTGGCAATGGAAGATACAAGCATCGTCGATACCCACTTTCTGAACCTGTCCTGTGCCGGCATGCGTGCGCTCTTTGATGAATGTCTCCGCAACTGCCGACACGTCCTTGATACCACCGTTGATCCACATTGCGGTGTCGATACAATGCGCCAGCAAATCGCCTGTCACGCCGGAACCCGCCGCATCGACGTCCAGACGCCACGTCGCCGTTCCCCCTTGCGGTACATCCGGGCTGATCGTCCAGTCTTGCAGGAAGTTTGCACGGTAATGGAAAATACGGCCCAACTTGCCGGAATCTACGATCTGTTTGGCCAAAGTCACAGCAGGAACGCGGCGGTAGTTGTACCATACCGTGTTTTTTACACCGGCAGCTTCAATGGCTTCCACCATTGTTTTGGCCTCCTCGAGCGTACGGGCGAGCGGCTTTTCGCAAAGGATCATCTTTCCTTTTGCGGCAGCGGCCAGTGCGATCTCTGCGTGGGTATCGTTGGGCGTACAAATGTCCACCGCGTCGATATCGTCACGCTCGATGATTTTCCGCCAGTCGGTTTCGTACGATTCGTAGCCCCATTGCTCGGCGAAAGCTTTCACTTTCTCCTCATTACGGGAACATACCGCCGCCAGCACGGGGCGGTATTCAAGCTCAGGAAAAAAGTCCCCGATTCTTTTATAACCATTGGTATGCGTGCGGCCCATCAAACCGGATCCGATCAGGGCAACGCGAATTTGCTTTTTTTCTGACATTGGTTTTGAATTTACTTCGGCCGTCGGCTGTCGGCTTTCGGCCTTTGGATTTAAATGGTGTTAATTTGGCGGCTCAAAAAAGCTGACGGCCGACAGCCGAAAGCCGAAGTTCCTACGCCTGCCACCCATGCGCGTTACGCACCTTCACGAGTGCGGCGAGGATATCGTTCCAGGTTTGCTGCTTGTACATCACCTCGTTGGGGAACATACAGCCATCCCAGCATATGTGGCGGAATGCCCTTGTCAGTTCGCCCTTATCGTCGCGGAGCCAGAAACCTGCATGGTGTGCGATGTCGAGCTTACCATTCGGATCAGTGGCGAGGCAGTGGCGGCCGGTTTTGTCATGCGAACCAGTTCCGTGGACGGTGCCGTCGTTTTGTGCTACGTGGAAATCAATAGTCCAGGGACGCAATGCGGCAGTCATTTTTTTGAAAGCCTCATCCAGTGTCGCGCGGTCATCCCATTGGAAATCTACCGGCAGAATGCGGTCTTCCGGCGCATTGTAGCCCAGCAGGTACAGGAATGTGTGCGACATATCGGCCTGGAAGCCTACATTCGGGCGGTCGGTCGCTTCGAGTGTATCGATCATCGCTTTCCAGCTATGCATACCACCCCAGCAGATTTCTCCTTCCGCTGCCAGTCTTTCGCCGAAGTCGGCGGCAACGTCCGCAGCGCGTCTGAAAGTCTCCGCGATTTGTTTGGTATTGCCTTTCGGGTCTGCCGACCATGCTTCGGGCGATGCCGCCGAGTCGATACGGATCACACCACCCTGGCGCACACCGGCGTCACGAAGCTGCTTCCCGAATTCGCACGCCTTGCGCACCTGCTCCACAAATGTATCGCGCGCATCCTGGGTGCCCATTGCAGAGCCAGCCCACACGTTCGCCACGAGGCTACCCGCTTCGAGGTTATAACCCGTCAGCTTATCGGCCAGGCGTTTGCCGCCGTCGGCATTGTTCAAATACTCGCCAATATGCTCATCAAAAAGACCGATATCGACGCCGTCGAATTTCACGCCGTCCACCTCTGCGGCAGCGGTTTTTTCCAGTAATGTATCAAAAGAAATAATTGGCTCCGAATCAGAACCTTTTCCCACAATACCAGGCCATGTGGCATTGTGGAGCTTGGGGAAATTATTTTCAGGCATGGTTTAAGAGATAAGGGCTTTAAGCTGTAAGCCTTAGGCTGTAAGCTCTGGGCCTAGTGAATAATAAGCTGTAAGCTATAAGCGATAGGCTGTAAGCATTCTGAGAGCTTAAAGCCTACTGCTTATAGCTTACAGCCCTTACAATACTAAATCAGGGTTACCCGGACCGAAGTGCTTCAAAATCACGATCGGGTCGGTTTTCGAAAGGTTGGTAATCGTAACGCCTTCGATCGCAGCGGCTTCGGTTACGAAATATTCGTCGTTGGTCAGTTGTCCGTAGCGAATCAATGCAGGGGTTTCGATATCCCACACACCGAACTTGCCATGGCCCTGCATCACGATCATTCCGTATGCACCGCCGTCTTTGATGGTTACAGTCTGCCCTGGGAAAACGGTCAGTTCCTTGGCGCTGTAAGCCTCGTTTTTATAGCAAATCCAGTTTTCGCTATATCCCTCTGCTTCCATCTCTGCAACGTCTTTAACCGGTTTGGGGCGCATGAAATGCTTTTCCATCAGATTAGGATTGACGTTCAAATCCCAGTCGATCACTTCCATCAACAGGTCGTAATCGCCAATTCTGTCTTTCGGCGTTCCTTTCCAGAGCAACTCCTCCGGAATAACCGCCTCATTGACAAGTGATTGATACATCGCAAAAATATCTGATGCTTTTTGAGGCTCATAGGTACACAAGCTGCCCGGCGCGTGGAGCATGCCAGGAGGCACATCCCATCCCGTGCCTGGTTCCAGACGGAATGCCTGGGAGTAGTTGGTAATCTTATTGTCTCCCTTGGTGAAATTCATCAAACACTCTTTGATCTGCTCTTTGGTAGTACCGGGAGCGATACCAATGAAAGTGTATGGAAAATCGCCGCCGTGATTGTTCAATTGAGGCGGAAAATAGTAGGCTTCCGGCTTTCCGTTCTGGCCCACCATAGCGGCGTGCTCATCTCTGTGGTGAATATGATGCGGAAGTGGCCCCATATTGTCAAAAAACTTCGAGTACATCGGCCAGCTCTTGTATTGATCCCAGAGTCTGTCGCCTATAATCTGACCTTTCAGCTCTGCTACCGCGTCGCGCAATGTCACTTTTTGAACGCCTGATTCATCTTCCAGAACGATCTGGCTCAAACCTTCATTTTCGCCTGTAAGCGGCCCGTTTTCTGCCGGAGTAGTTGAAGACAACCAGCGTTCATCGATACCGCCACGCTCACCACCCAGTATGTAGTAATCGTCGGGGTGCAATTTGATCCTGCGGCCGGGAACGCAAAACGAGCGCGGCACCCAGGTCGGCGCCAGACGCAAAATTCCCTTTCCCTGCTCCAACGCCTTCTCAGCTATACTTGAAAGTCCCATTGTTTTTGTATTAAAAAATTGGTTTTTGGTACAAATTAAATATTGTCTTATGCTGCTGTCATCCTGAGCGGACCGGGCCGCCGGACGGTTTAACGGTACTGTCATCCTGAGCGGAGTCCAAGGGGACCTGCGAGATGCCCTTTACATCACGCTACCATCCTTCGACTCCGCTCAGGATGACAATAACGTCTTGCTAACTATTTGTGAATTTCACGACACATTCACCTTCAATTCAAATTCTTCGATCTCTTCTTTCGCCGTCAACACGCTCAGTTCGAGGTCGTATTCCCGTGTTTCTTCCGGTTGCAGGAAAATCAATGTCCCGTCCTCGCGCGCCTTCGCCTGACCTGAGAGCGGATGCGTGCTTGGCTCGATGCCTGTCACGTATTCGCCTTTGCCCCAATGCTGCCAGTTGGCCAGCCACGGCAATTGCTCTTTTTTGAATTTCAATGCGACGGCCAGTCCTAGCTTCTCATTGTGCAAACCACAAATACTATCCCCAAAAATATCAGCGTCCACGTCGATCAACGCCACCTCTTCGCCGCTGCCCAAATGGCTTTCCAGTGGTGCGGGCGCTTTTTTGAATGCATTACCTTCTTTGAAAATCTTCGCATTCTCAGCACCGTGGCGCGGATGCCATTGGCCGTTCCAGAGAATGTCGGTGCCCTCGTCGACGAGCGGCCAGCCGAAATTGAAATGGTACAGCAGCATATGTGCCGCCGGCGTATTGGCTTTATTGATTACTTCATCATGAATACGCAGCTTTGCTTCACCCAATGTGGCCGAAATGGTCCGTTTCAGTTCCAAACTAGGGCCAAATGGACGGGTTTCCCGGATAATGCCGGTAATGCTCATTTCATATTTTCCGGCCCGCAGATCGGGCTGGATAATCGAAACAACTTCGGCAGGCTGGTTACCGATCAGCCCATGCAACCCGCGGTCGCCGTGACTATCCGACTCCGGCCCGCCTACGTGCGAGAGACCGCAGGTAGTGAGCAAGCCCCCGCCGAATGTACGCAGCCAGTCGATGCCTTTGTCCGAGAAAGGCTGCGGGGCGGTGATGCCGCCATGGCTAATCCACGCCAGGCTGTGCTGGTTAAAAAATGCCTCGGCTATATCCATTGCCCGGTCGATCACCACTTTAAACCGAAGACCGGTACCCGTGTTGACCCACGCAATACGCGTACCCCTGCCTGCGCCATTATCGATCACCGAAGTTTCGATGCCTCCTACCTGCACGTGATTGGAAACTTTGTCTTTCCAATCCTGCACTATCCCATCCTGATGTTTCGAAGCAGCAATCTCCATGATATATCGTTGACCTGGTAATCGTCCTAAACTTGAAAAAGGCGCAAATTGCCTTGTTTTAATGCTTTTATTTTGAAAAATGCCCCGCGTCAGGCTGCCGGCACCTGTGTAAGCCAGTTCCTTATCCGAGCATTGAAATCTTCGGTATTTTCGAAATGGAAGGCGTGCCCAAGCTTTTCATACAAGAACAGCTCGGCACCAGGTATTCCATTGGCGACCTCTTCGGCCATCCACACAGGGGTAAAAATATCCTCCTTGCCTCCTATCACCAGCGTAGGCACATTAATTTTGCTCAGATCAGGCAGTGCATTGTGGTTGATACAAGCCGCAGCCTGCCCTTCCAGTCCGTGCAGCGGCTGCGGGAATGGGTTGAATGCGTCGATGCTCCGGCCATTTTCGAGGTCGTCGTGCTGTTTAGCATCGTCCCACGACGATTTTGAAAAGATCAGCAACTGAATGTACAAGCTGAACTCTTCCGGCCTGAAACGTGCCTTGGCATTCATTATATGCTGAAAAAGGCCTTTGGCATAATTGTCGCAACGCGCCCAGGGACACATTAATACGAGCGATTTCACCTTCTTCGGATGCCGGATCGCCAGTTGCTGGGCGATCGTACTGCCCATGGAACAACCGATCACATTTACATTTTCCAGACCCAAAGAATCCAATAAACCGGCATAATCATCCGCCATTTGCTCGGTCGAGTAAGGCCCAGCGGGTTTGTCGGTCAATCCTACACCACGGTTATCCCCAATAATGCAGCGAAAATGATGTTTCCAGTCGGCCACATGCACATTCCACACGGCTCCCGGCGCGGTAATGCCCATGATCAGCAGCAAAGGCTCCCCAGAACCCCGTTCTTCGTAGTAAAAGTTGATACCGTTGGTTTTGATTGTGGGCATGGGTTGTGGATAAATGCTGTAAGCTTTAAGCTATAAGCTTTTTGATTGTGAATACTTTGAAACCGGCCTACGGCTTATGGCTTACAGCCTATTGCAACTTCGGAACCAAATCTTGCTGAATCCACTTTCCGTCGTGTAATGTCACGAAATCCGGATCTTCGAGGGCTTCTTCGCCTTCGTCCTCGCAGATAATCCAGCCTGTATAGTTAATGTCTTTCAACCATTGCGTCACGCCGAGCAGGTCCACTTTTCCTTTGCCCATTAAGGCGAATTCGGGATCGCCGTTCCAGTCTTTATAATGCACGTGGTTGATGAGCGACTGGTATTCCTTCATTTTGGCCAGCGGATCCATGCCACCGTTGATAATGTGCCCTACATCGGGCGTCCAGCCTGTGACAGACGCATCGAGCCCTTCGAGTACGATTTTGTAATCTTCCTCGGTTCGGATAATGGACGAATGCGGGGAATTGGGGTGATAGCTGCACGGCACGCATTTGGCGGCTGCGCGGCGCGAGACGGTGTTGACAATATTGACGAGGCGTTTCTGCCTTTCAGCGAGGTCATGCCGGCCGGTCGGGATTTGTACGGTATTTAGAACTGCACCCGGAAAACGCTGCAGCACGCGGATCGCGTGATCCGCTACTTCCCGTTCGCGTTCGGTCTCTTCCGCTTCATTCCAGTCCAAAGCCAATGCCAGCGCCGCTAGTTCGATGCCTTGCTCTTTCAGCTTGGCTTCCAGTTTATCGGGATCCACCAGGTCGCCCATCCAGGTAAAAATAGGCTGAATACCCGTGAAGCCCGCTTTCGCGATGACTTCGATCATGTGTCCTAACCGGCCTTGATGCGTCTGGCCGCCGTTGCTCATGAACCAGGTATAAACTTCTGATCCAAAGCGGAATGGGAGTTGCTGAGACATTAATTGCTATTTTCAGATAATTGTAAATATTACTTCGACTTCTTCTTAACGACTTCCCCGGGCATGATCAGCGAATCCCAGCCAGCCAGATCGGAAGGTTTGACATTCGCTTTGTAGCCATTAAAATTAAAAGTTGTTGGCTCATAGGGACCTACAAATGCAATGTCGTTATTCGGTTTAATTGCCTTTTCCATACCTAGCCCCCAGAACATCGCATTCACGACCATTCTCCTGAAACCATAGTCTTTTAAATCTTCGGAAGCTCCGTGGGTTGTTGTAAATGCACGGCCCTTTTTTCCACCCGCTACCTGATAATCCCTGACCCATGCTACGGGCAGCAATTCTTTGGTGGCGTCGGCTGGCGAATCGGCTGTCATACCATTCAATACCCGGCCTTTTGCAAGTACAGTCCCTTTCGGATAGGCTGTGTATCCGCCTGATTGTACCCACATATCCTTCACACCGCGCATGATAGGGTGCTTTGTCTGGGCTTCGTCGATGATTAGTTTAGAGGATTGCTTGTGGTTGGTACCATAATGCGACACCCAGGTTTCGCCCAGAATGTATTCTCCAAAACCATCTTTCCATTCCGTTTTCGGCCCTTTGTAATTCCAGCCATAATGCGCCCATTTCGGGTCATTCTTGATGTCGAATGCATGAGTGGAAGTACGAAATGCCACGATCGGGCCTCCTCGCTTAACGTAGTCGTCGATGTGCTGCATTTCGCTATCGCTGAAATGCGCAAACCGCATGAAAAGTACCATCAGATCGGCCTTGTCGAGCACATCCAGACCTTTGACATTGGAACCACCGGGCAGGATGTATCCGTTTTCGTCGAGCGCATACACCACTGTGCAAGTGAACCCGTACTTTTTAGCCATGATCCTCGCAAGCGCCGGAAGTGATTCTTCACCTCGGTATTCGTGGTCGGTAGCGATGAAAACGATGTTTTTACCCACACCCGGTCCCTTATCGCCTTTGTACACGACCCGGTGTTTAGTGGGATCGTCCTGCGCTTTGGAGCTGAAAGTGATCAGTGCAATGCCGAGCGCCAGCATTGATTTTAATAAATTCTTCATAAACCCGGACTGAAAAAGGTGGTTGATCAAAGGCCGTGTTTCAGGCTCATTTCGCGGATAAACTTGTAACCGTTTTCGGCGATGTCCCACGGCTCGTTGAACTCGCGCCACACGCCGATCGCATTCGCGAAACCGGGATCGTTCCTCGAAAATGCTTCGATCGTCAGCCAGCCATCGTATTTAATAGCAGCCAGCGCCGCGAATGCATCGTCCCACTTCACCTGTCCCGTCCCCGGCGTGCCGCGGTCGTTCTCGCTGATGTGCACGTGCGCGAGCACGGGTGCGATGATTTGCAATGCATTTAAATAGCTTTTTTCCTCAATATTGGAGTGATGCGTATCGAACATCGCCCGTACATTCGGGTGGTCGGCGGCTTTGACGAGTTTGAGCAGTTGCTCCATGGTGTTGCACAGGTAGCATTCAAACCGGTTGAGCGCTTCCAATGCAAAGGTGATGTTGGCCTGTGCCGCATAATCTGCGGCCGCATTGAGGACTTCTCCCGCCAGCGCATATTCCCGGTCTTCGGCGGGACGGTTTACAAAGATCGTATGCCCGGAATGGAAAGGCCCGCAAATAACTTTGGAATTGAGGTCATGAGCGCGATCGACGGCCCATTTGATCTTATCCAATGCTTTCTGCCGCACCTCCGCCGACTCGCTCACCGGATTGTCGTCTTTACCGAGCGTCATCACCGCTGTGGTTTCCAGGCCAAGGTCTTTAGTAAAATTGCCCATGCGCTGGTAAGCGGACGCTTCCTGCGGGCCTAAATAAAACTCGACACCGTCATAGCCGATCGTTTTCAGCCTTTCAATAATTGGAAAAAGATCATCCGAAACCGCTGCCGTCCAGGCCAGCACATTAAATCCGATTTTATTCATTGCAAGGGTTTTATGCTTTAAGCCTTAGGCTATAAGCTTTGCATTAAAATTTCTGCATTAAGCCGACTGCCGAACGCCGACAGCCGATGTTTGGTTAGTTATTGTTTGATGCGCAGGTCTTTGTATTCCACTTTCATAGGCGGGCCTACGTGTACCTGCACACCCAAAAGACCTTTTTTGGCGCCATTTACCGTATCGTTGTCCGTCACGTCGCTCATCAGGATACCATTGATGTAATGCTGAAGGTGGTTGCCTTTGATCACCAGGTGGAAGGTGTTCCAGTCTTCGCTTTTGATCAAAGTCTTCAGAGAATCGGATGAGCCGAGTGAGCCTACGACTTCAAATCCTTTCCAGGCATTCCGGGCCACGTTCGCGCGGACCGCTTCGGGCGTTTTTTCACCCGTATATTCTTTGATGACCGTTTTCTGACCGCGATAGGCCAATGTGGTACGCTTCCGTTCTTCGTAGTTCTGGCCGGTGTAGTTGTTTTTACCATCGATATCGGCCTGATACCCTTTCAATGCAAAGGGAACGTCGGTTAATTGCTCACTGCGGTAGTTAATACCCGAGTTTCCGGCGGCTGCGATCTTAAAAGAGCCTTTCAGTTCGAAATCAGCGGGTTCTCCGCCTTTCCAGATGATGAAGGAGTTGGTTTTCAGAAGTGTTTCCGGGGTGATCTCGCCTACCAGGGAGCCATTTTCGACGCGCCAGTACTTGGGGTCGCCATCCCAGCCTTTCAGCGTTTTCCCATCAAAAATGGATACGAAACCTTTTTCGCCTTTCTCTTTTTTCTGAGCTAAACTGTCGACCTGGAAGGTGAAGGTCAGCATAGCGGCCATCAATATTCCGGCCTTGATAAATCTGGAACTCATTTGGATCTCCTTTATAGGTTTAGTGACTCCTGAACAACTGACTTCCCTTATTGCAAGGGGGATTTTGAATTACTTCCGCTCTTAAAAAAGCAGAAATTAATATCCAAAAATTCCTAAAAATATCTGATGCACTATCCTGTACTGACCTGCTTGCCCCAAGCCCGGCTTCACAAGACCTCAGTTCGGAAGCGGGTCACCGGGGGCTCTTACCGCCGGATCATACACAGCCACTCCCACCCGTGAATCGGCACATCCATAATACAGCAGCCATTTCTTCTTAAAATAAACCATCCCTTCAATGAACACTGTCCCGGCCACGTACTGTCCGCTTTTCTCAAAAGCCTCCATCGGACGGAAAAATGGCGTATCGAGACGGGCCAGGACTTTGGTAGGATCATTTTTATCAAACAGGACCTGGCCTGCGCAGTAACTATTGGGTGTAAACCGTTTATCGCCATCTTCACCCTTGTCGTTTTTGCCATTGTAAAGCAGAACAATACCTTTTTCAGTCAGGATGGCCGGAGGTCCGCATTCGGTAAGATTACTGTCAAAATATCCTTTTCTGGGGGAAATCAGGTTGATCAGCTCCCCCTTGCTATCCACGACAGGCTCCCAGTTCACGAGGTCGTCAGACGTAGCGATGTTCACATTGGCTTCGCCGAAATAGAGCCAGTATTTTCCGTTGATTTTTGCAATAACCTGCTTATCCCCGACCAGCTTCGTGACCACCGAGCCCGATTTGGTCCATATGTTGTTGAATTTGCCTTGATAGGCCTTCTGAAATGCCGGGCCGTGTTTCTCCCATTTGATCAGATCCCGGGAGGTAGCTATGCCCAGGCGTGCCTTATCCTTGTTCCATTGGGTGTAGATCACGACATACAGGCCGTCTTCGGTCACGGCCACACGGGGGTCTTCGCAACCACCGGGCCATTCGTTGGTTTTCTGACTGTCTTCGGCAGGAAACAACACCGGCTCCTTTTTTCTTTTAAAATGAATCCCATCGGTAGTTTCCGCATAGCCGAGCCGCGACGTCCGCATGCCGATCGCTTTTCCAGCCTTGTACTCCGACCGGTAAAGCACCACGATCTTGCCATTTTTGATCGTCGCAGCCGGATTGAAGGT
>CBFGMV010000169.1:0-13482 GCA_965649915.1 uncultured Dyadobacter sp. | reverse complement strand
AATACAAAGACCGGCACATCATCATCGGCCGTGCGGCGCATATCACCGACCCGCAGCAGATCCACCTCGACCAGGGACGTGCCAAATGCCAGCATCGTGTGATGTGCGAGCGTGGGTGCCCGTTCGGCGGGTATTTCAGCAGCAACGCTTCCACCATTCCGTGGGCGATGAAAACGGGTAACATGACGCTCCGCCCGCATTCGGTCGTGCATTCGATCATTTACGACGACAAGAAGCAGAAAGCTTCGGGCGTGCGCGTGATCGATGCGAACACCAAGGAAATGATCGAATTCTATGCCGACATTATATTCCTGAATGCGGCCGCATTGAATTCCAACCTCGTACTGCTGAACTCCACATCGAGCCGCTTCCCGAACGGGCTCGGCAATGATAGCGGCCTGCTCGGCAAGTACGTCGCATTCCACAACTACCGCGCAACTGTTTCCGGCGAATATGAGGGTTTCCTCGATTCGACGACAGACGGCAAGCGTCCCAACAGCGGCTATATCCCGCGTTTCCGCAATGTGTACAAGCAGGAAACCGACTTTTTGCGCGGGTATGCGGCCGGTTTCGGTGCCAACCGCAATACGTACAACGACCGCAGCGGGTTGGGCGAATCGCTGAAAGCCGGTTTGCAGGAAACCAAGTATGGTAACTGGAGCGTGGGCTCGCACATGATGGGCGAAACGATCCCGAAAGAAAGCAACTACGTGGCCCTCGACAAAACCAGCAAGGATCCGTTCGGTATGCCGACAATGCGGATCAATGTCGGTTACGACGACAACGACGAGAAGATGATCAAGGATTATATGGAGCAGGTAAGCGAAATGTTTACCAAAGCGGGCTTCACTAACGTGCGGACCAACGATAATCACCGTAACCCCGGTAACGACATCCACGAAATGGGCGGTGTGCGTATGGGCAAAGATCCTAAAACGTCCCTGCTCAACAAATGGAACCAGCTGCACCATTGCAAGAACGTTTTTGTGACTGACGGCGCCTGCATGACTTCTACTTCCACACAGAACCCGTCGCTGACGTATATGGCACTCTCCGCACGCGCGGTGGATTACGCTGTGAAGCAAAGCAAAGCGAAGAATTTGTAACCATTTATTGCCTTTTTGAGTGAATAGCCGCTATCCGACCGGGTAGCGGTTTTTTCGTGCCCTGTGAAGCTGGATTGAGATATAATTAAAAAAAGTTTTAATTTTTTTAATTTGAGGATAAGGGATTTTAAGTGCAAGAAAGTCTTCTAATTATTACATACGAACAGATATTCAATGCACGATCCTTTGCTCAACCCGGAAACGAAGCGCCCTGGGCCATTTGTGTCCCCCGCACACGAAGGCAGGGCCCCCGTAAGTGAAATTGATTCTGCTACATTCCTGAAAGCGACATTCGAGCAAAACCCGGGTAAGGGTCTGGAATTGCTTTTCAAGAGGTATTACAACCCGCTTTGCAGTCATGCGGTAAGGTTCGTGTATTCCAAACAGATCGCGGAAGACCTGGTCAGCGAGGTGTTTTTTCAGTTTTATCGCACGAGGGCTTACGAGAACATTACCTCTTCCTATACCAGCTATCTTTTTCGCTCCGTTCGGAATGAATGCTATACGTATATGCGTAGAGAGTTCGGGAAAATGGATTCGCTTGAAGTAACCGAGGAGCAAACGATTTCTACCTACCATCAGCAGCCGGATGCCGAGATCCATTACAATAATCTGTTCCTGAAAGTCAATGAAGTGATCGGCAGGTTGCCTACGCAATGTCAGAAGGTGTTCCTGCTGAGCCGGTTTGAAAATAAGAAATACCACGAGATCGCGGATGAACTGCATATCTCGCCTAAAACTGTCGAAGTACATATCTCGAAGGCATTGAAACACCTTCGCTCTGCCCTCCACGGGGAATGGATGATCTCTCTTTGTCTTACCATTTTGAGCACGATATAAGCCCGCAACGGGCAGGTCAGTCAACGTTGTAAACCGAACGAACATGGAAAAAATTATATCTAAATATACGCTCTTCGAGTATCTGGGCGGGCGTGCCAATCCGCTGGAGAGGCAACTGGTGGAGGATTGGATCGCCCAGCAGCAGAATGCAGAAACTTTTCATCAATGGCTCCTGGAATACGAAACCAAATGTCCGCAGTTTATGCCCGATCAGGACGCAGCGCTGGAAGGACTGCTCCGACGGCTGGATTCGGGAATCCAGGCTACCGGGGAGGAAGTAAAGGAAGAGGAGAGTCCTGCACCTTCGTGGCTGAGCAGCAGAAGTAACCGTTTCTGGCTTGCAGCAGCTTCTGTAACCTTGCTGGTGAGCTGCGGCTGGTGGTTTCGCGAGCCGCTGTTGTACAAATCCTACCAGACTGCCTATGGCCAGAGTACCGATGTGTACCTCGAAGACGGGAGCCGCGTAGCATTGAACTCTAATTCCAGGTTGAAAGTCCCCAGATTGGGCTTTTTTGGGAGCGTACGTGAAGTTGTCCTCGAAGGAGAAGCGGAATTTTCTGTCAGTCATACCATTGATCACAAGCGATTTGTCGTCAAAACCTCGGATCAGTTCCAGGTGGAAGTGCTTGGGACGACATTTTCGGTCTTTGCACGCCCCCGGGGCACCAAGGTAGCATTGAAATCCGGAAGTGTCAGGATAGATTATTCGCAGAACAACCGACGCAGGGAGGTCATGATGGAGCCGGGCGATCTGGCATTCCTCGACCAGGAAGGCGCAGTGCAATTGGAGAGAGAACAGGACATGAGAACATTCGCTGCCTGGAAAGAGCAACGGTATATGTTCAACGGGACGCCGGTACGGGAGATCCTGGCGATGATCGAGGAGAATTTCGGACAGAAAGTAACGCTTTCCGACTCGAACCTCGCCCAGCGTTCGATCACCGGAAACTTCAAGACCAAGAACGCGGAGGAGCTGCTGAAAACGATCTCGGAAGTGCTTGATGTGCGGATCGAGCAGCATGGCTCCAACATCCTTTTAACGAACAATTAATTATTCCAAACCACTTGTTTATGAATCTAACGCTATCTGCCAAGCAATGGGTGGCGATCGGGATCGTGTTGATGACACAATCGTCCCGGATCGTGCATTCCCAGGTCATTGCCTTTGCATCGGTGCCGCCCAAGCAACACAATTCCATTGGTCAGGAAATGAAGCTCAAAAATGTTTTGCTCGATTTGCAAAGGCATTACGGAGTGGAAATCATCTTTGAAGACCGCCTGGTTGGCTCTGTAAACGTGGCGTCCGGTAACCTCGATTTTAATCAGCCGATTGAAAAGAACCTGGACGCGCTGTTGAGACAGAATGGGCTGAAATATAAAAAGACAAGGAAAAACACATTTGTAATCACCGAAGGCAGGCCAAAGGAAGCTACCCCCGTGAAAGACAATAAGGAGGAGGCCATGGCGCTGCCGGAACAGCAATTACCGGTAAACCTGACGGCCTCTCCCGCTACGGTGGAAATCGCGGCCGTTGACAGGACCGTAAAGGGAAGGGTGTCCGACGAATCGGGCGCGGCCCTGCCCGGTGTGAGCGTATTGCTGAAAGGTACGCAGCGCGGAACTTCCACGGGGGCTGAGGGGGATTTTACATTCGATGTGCCCGAAAGTGGTCAGAACGTATTGGTTTTTAGCTTTGTCGGCTATAAGTCGCAGGAGGTTACGCTCGGAAACCAATCGGTCGTTAATATCAAACTTGCTCCGGATGAGAATGCATTGGAGGAGGTAGTGGTCGTGGGCTATGGTACCGTCAAAAAATCTGACCTTACCGGTGCCGTCGGTACTATCAAGGCTGATGTGCTTCAGGAGCGTCCGGCATCTTCATTGAACCAGGGACTGTCAGGCCGCATTACCGGGGTCAATGTATCGTCCAATTCGGGTCGTCCTGGTGGTCGTGCCAATATCCGTATCCGCGGAGCAAGTTCCATCAGTGTTTCCAATAATCCATTGTACGTCATCGACGGAGTGATCCTGAATGCAGTGGAACTTCAAAATGGTAGTACGCCGATCGACTATCTCAACCCCAATGATATCGCTTCCATTGAAGTATTGAAGGATGCTTCTTCAACCGCTATTTATGGTGCGCGCGGTGCTAACGGGGTAATCCTCGTGACGACCAAGCGCGGTGTCGCAGGCGGTGGAAGGGTTACTTACGATACGGATTTCAGTATCGGTGTTGCTCCCAGAAAACTGGATGTGCTTAACTCGAAGGAGTTTCTGGCCGTGGAGGAAACAATTTATGCCAATGCGGCAAAATACGATCCCGTCGGCTGGGCCACCGGAACCAAATACACCAATCCGAAGCTGAAACGTACCAATCCGCGCTTGTTCGATTCCAGCGGTAATCCATTGTACGACACCGACTGGCAGGATGTGATGTTCCAGAAGGCGTTTACGCAAAACCATCAGTTGGGTTTCACCGGCGGCAATGAAAAAGGTACTTACGGAGCATTTGTGAACTACCGCAATGAGAACGGTATTGTAAAGGAATCCTGGCAGAAACGTTTCTCCGGTCGGTTTGTATTTGATACACAAATCAAATCCTGGCTGAAAGTGGGCGGTACCCTGGGCTACACCGATCAGAACGAGAAGCAGATCGACCAGCTTGGCGGCGGCGGTATCACAGCCATGCGCCAGGTACTGGAAGCATTGCCGATCATCCCCATTAAATACAGCGATGGCTCGTGGGCCAGCAACCGGGACTATCCGGGTATGGAAGGTGGAGATAACCCCTTACGTGTAGCCGGAGAACGCCTTTTTTACCTCCGCACGCAAACGATGCTGGGGAATATGTATGCCAATATCAATCTGGCCCCCGGACTGGAATTCCGGACTACCATCGGTACCAATGTGATCAATCAGCGGAGAGACTATTTCGCGGCAAAAGGACTGCAATATATTTCTACCAACGGAGATGCGAGCGTGATCAACAGTCGGCTCAATTCATGGCAATTTGAAAACTACCTGACCTACAACAGGGACTTTGCGAAAATACATTCCGTGAATGCCATGCTTGGTCTCTCTTGGCAGCATGTTGACCGCTTTGACAACACCGCGACTACGCAGGGCTTCGATGATACTTACTTCCAGTTCAATAACCTGGGCGCAGGGGCGAGCCCGCAACCGCCGGGATCGGAAGGAACGGCCTATGGGTTGAACTCTTACTTCGCACGTTTGAACTATGGCCTGATGAACAAATACCTGGTGACTTTCACCGGACGTATCGACGGCTCGTCCAAGTTTGGTGCGGCCAACCGGTATGCATTCTTCCCGTCGGCGGCAGTAGCATGGCGCGTGACCGAGGAAGAGTTCATGAAGACGGTGCCGGCAATCTCCAATCTTAAGATCCGTGCGAGCTATGGTGCTACCGGTAACTCCGAGATCCCTGCCTACCGCGCATTGGCGGGGATGGCCAACAACGTACCCAATGTGATCGATTACAGTGTGATCTTCAATGGCACGCGCAACATCGGTACAGGTATTGCGAGGATGTCCAATACCAACCTCCAATGGGAAAAAACCCAGCAGGTTGACCTTGGTATCGAGCTGGGTTTGTTTTCAAACCGGGTAAGCTTCGAACTCGATCTTTACCGCAGAAAGGTGAACGACATGTTGCTCGATGCGCCGCTGCCTTTCACTACCGGTTACAGCAGCATTTTTACGAACATCGGCAGCATGGAAAACAAAGGGGTTGAATTTGCGGTGAATTCTACGAATATCCGTACCGACAATTTCTCCTGGAACACAACTTTCAATATCTCTGTCAACAAAAATAAAGTGCTGGCGCTTTCAGGAGGTAGCGACATCTTCTCCGGCGCGACGGTTATCCGGGTAGGCGAACCGGTTGGATCGTTCTTCGGAAGACAGCACCTGGGAACCTGGTCGACAGCAGAAGCTGAGGAAGCCAAGAAGTACAACAAGCTTCCAGGCGATGTCAAGTACGGAGACCTGAATAAAGACGGTTTCATCAATGACAACGACCGTGCGATTATCGGTAAAGGTATCCCCGACGGTTTCGGAACATTCCTGAACACATTTAACTTCAAAAACTGGTCGCTGACGGTGGATCTGCAATACATGTACGGCAACGACGTGCTCGACAGAAGTATCCACTCGGCTGAGGACAGACAAGGCATCGCCAACAGTTATAAAACTGTCCTCAATGCCTGGACCGAAACCAACCAGAATACGCCGATCGCGCAGATTCGTCCGATCAATGCCTATTACGATACCAACAACGATAGCCACAAGGTAACTGACGCTTCGTTTATCCGCGGACGTAACTTGCTGCTGGCCTACAACTTCCCGGCAGATGTGGTTTCCAAGCTGAAATTGGACAGAGTCAGAGCTTATGCTTCGATACAGAACTTCTTTGTAGCCACCAAATACAAAGGTTACGATCCGGAAGTATCCAATTCGGGCTCGCCGTTTGATCAAGGGTTTGGACTGTATGATTATCCGAAGCCACGGGTATTTATGCTGGGTTTAAACATCGGTTTATAATTATTCTGACCATTATCTGAAATACCAATGAATCGTATATCAAGAAAAATAGGCCTTTTTACAACGCTGCTCAGCGCGTTTATGACGGCGGGCTGTTCCGACTTCCTTGATGAATCGGACCCCAGCAACTTTACGGTTGAAAACTATTTCACAAAGCCGGAGCATGCCAGAAGCTCTGTGAATGCAATTTATGCCAACCTTCGTGTGCCGTTGGGCAGCGGCTTTGGAGGCGGAACCTGGATGATGACCGAGTTTGCCACTGGCCTTGCGGCAACCGACCTTGGACAGGCTGTAAACAGCTACTTCGTGAAGGACCTCAGAAACACTTCCGACAACGGCTACGGACAGTCCTACTGGCAGTTTTACTACAAGGGAATTGCCAATGCCAACCTTTCCATCGCTAAAATTCCCGGCATCAGCATGGATGCGGCAGAGGCTAAAAAGCTGATGGGAGAGGCGTATTTCCTTCGTGCATTCTACTACTTCAATCTGGTGCAGATGTTCGGAAGCATTCCGGTGATCACGGCTCCGGTGGATCTGCAATCAGACCAGCTCCGTCCGACCCAGTCCACACCCGAGCAAGTCTATAATCTGATCGTAGAAGATCTCAAACTGGCCGAAGCAGCCGGTTTGCCGATGACGGATGCGTCAGGAAAGGTGAGCACAGGAGCGGTAAAGTCATTGCTGGCAAAAGTTTACCTCACGATGGCCGGGTTCCCATTGCAGAAAGGTGCGGCCTATTATGATCTGGCTGCAAAAAAAGCAGAGGAAGTAATTGATTCGAAGGTGTTCAAACTGTTTGGTTCTTATGACGACCTCCATAATCCGGCCAAGAAGAATATCGAAGAGAACATTTTTATGGTACAGTTTAAAACGCAGATCCTTCCATCCAACTGGCAGGTGGCTATTATCCCGTACAACAAAAACATTTCTCAATACTCCGATGAAACAGGCGGGATTTATGCCACCGGCGATTTTGTGAAGTCCTATGAGGCCAATGACCTTCGCGCGAAGGAGAAACAATTCTTCTTTACCAAGTTTACCAACGAAGCCGATCGTAGCAAGGAAGTGGATCTGGGAGGCTATTTCATTTACAAGCATTTCGACAATGTGGCTCAGACAAGCACTGCCAACAGTGACCTTAACTGGCCGGTGATCCGTTATGCGGATGTGTTGCTGACCTATGCCGAAGCAGCCAACGAAGTGAGCGGGCCGTCGGCCAAAGCGTACGACGCGGTTAACGCGATCCGCACGCGTGCGCAGTTGCCCAATCTGACAGGTCTTTCAAAGGACGCTCTCCGCGAAGCTGTATGGAAAGAGCGCTGGTATGAGCTGTGTTTCGAGAACATCACCTGGTTCGACATGGTAAGGCTGCGTAAGGCATTCAATGTGAAGACCAAGAAGTTCGAGGATTATGTAGGTCACAAGTTCAGCTACGGGCCTACCGTGACCGCCCGCGAATTGCTTTTCCCGCTTCCCACAGCGGAGGTGCGGAATAACACCAATCTGAAACAGAACGTAGGATATTGATTCATAGATTAGGTTAATAATTAAGCTTAGGCAAGCTTAATAGCAGTAGTAATAAAAACGCCGCCGGACATTATCCGGCGGCGTTTTGGTTTTTATGCGCTCAGACTGGTAGTCGGTCTGATCAATGGTGGTGATGATTGTTTTAATTACTTTATTGATTTCAACTCCTTGCCGGCAATGTCCTGCCAGCGGTAGAGGTGGAAAGTTTTGTCGTCGCTCATGGCGACGAACAGACCTTTTGGGAAATCACCATTGAGGGGGACGGATGTGACGTCAGATCCGTCACTATTGCTCGCTTTGACGGTGATTTTTTTCAAAAGGGAATGCTCGTTAGGGTTACCGGGCGCTCCTTCCCGCGGAAAGATCTGGAAACTGTTGGCTCCCTGATCGGAAACGAGGACATATCCGGTCGAATCCGTAAGCTGGTAAATGGAGATCCCTTCGTGGTCCTCGGTAAAACCTGCTGTCGCAAAGAGGGCGAGTTCCTGGTTACCTTTCTCTGGATCGGCGTAATATTTGCGGACACCCTTTCCTTCATCGGAATAGTAAACGTAGCCCAGCTGGTCATCGACCGCAATGGATTCGATTTCTTTAAGCCCGCTGTAATTACCGAATTTACGGACCAGTGAGGCCTTTACCTGTCCTTTTCCATTGTCCTCAAGAAGATATTGCCAAAGATAAGTACCGTCTGTCGGCCCCGACTTCCTGCCCACGATGGCGTAAATACTACCAGCTTTGTTTTTATAAAGCGCAATGCCCATCAGGTCGCGTTCATTGACACCGGCCTGGCCCTGAAACATCTCAATGCCCCCCTGATCGACGGGTTTCATATCGGGCAGGCTGTAAATGCGCAGCTTGTGTGTGAATCGCTCGGTGGTGACGGCAATGTCGGTAGGCTTTCCGGCCAGGGTCAGGCCGTATTCAATATCGACATTATCAGGCCGTTTCAGGCCGGTTACGCTTTTGTCGCGTTGTATCCTGCCTTGCAGGTCGAAGACATACAAACCACCGTCCTGGTCCTTGTCGGTACCGATGATGAGGCTCTTTGCGGGATCGGCGGGGTTGATCCAGATCGCAGGATCGTCGGTGTCGTGGGCTACGGTGTCGCTAATGAATGCGGGCTGGATGACCGCGCTCACGGTGTCAGCTTTGGCAGATTGAATCGGGGCGTTCTGATGGCCCTGGCAGGCAATGAATGCTGCCGCCAGGCCAATGGCTGGGATAATGAATGCTTTCACTGGTGTTGGAAGAATGTAGATTGTACTGAACCGAGATTGTCATGTTGAGCGAAGTCGAAACATCGTGCACGATGCCTTCGACTCCGCTCAGGCTGACAAATTTCGTCCGGTCCGCTCAGGCTGACAATGCCGTAGTGTTACGTATACTTAAATAAAAATTACTTAGTACCAAACGCGCCGATGTAATCGGCAGGAGCGGGAGATTTGTAGGTTACACCATTGACAACGAGACCGTCGGCATAAAGGCGGGTGAAACCGGTTTTACCCTTGCCCAGTGCCGGTGAGCCGGCTTGTAAATGAAAGTCCCAGGCCGTGTTGAAAGCGGCATTTTTGTTGTCGGTCGTCAATGGGTAGTTCACGAATTTAGGATCGTTGTCGCCCACTTTCGCGGAAATCAGGTCATTGGCACCTTTCAGGATCTCAACCGATGGCTGGAATTGCTTCACGCCTTCTTCGCTGGCACCATAATACAAGGTGTTGTTGATCACCGAACGGTCGTCTACCGACTTGTCGACATTCTCTTTCTTGATACCGAAGCGGTCGTTGGCAAGGAGGTTATTGTAAAGGTCTGCGCGAACACCTTTTTCCAGCCATATGGAGCCTCCTTTGGTAGTAGGCCTTCTCCAACCGGCATTGATGATCGTGTTGTTATAACCCACAACATAGGCCTGCGGCGTGCGGTCACCCGAATTCGAAAGTTTCAATGCATTGGTATTGGGGCTGTAAACCACGTTGAAGGCCACATCGGCCTGCACGCCCGATTTGATATTGATCGCATCGCCGCCCGATACGCCGGTGGTGTTAAAGGTGTTATTAGCGATGATCACTTTGCCGCCTTCAATGTAAAAACCGTCTTCGTTGAAATTGCGGATAACGCTGTTCACCACCACCAGCTTGCCATTTACATTGGGGTAGTAAATCACAGGAACGTGCTCGCCGGCAGCCGCTTTGTACAAGCCGGCTTTTACGGATGGTGATTCTTCGGTTGTTACCGCGCCGCCGTATTCGAGAATGGTATTGCTCAATACGAATTCAGCCGCATTAGGGCCGGCGATCAACCCGCCCCAAAGGTTCCCAAACTGATTTCCCGCCGTTTTCCAGGCATCGGGAACCGTAAATTTCACAGGTGCTGCTGCACTTCCAAGGCTGTACAGGTTACCTTTCACCACCACTTCCGGCTTGATCACCGAGTCGCTAAAAAGTACCGTCACCCCTTCTTCAATGGTAAGCGACTTGCCTTCCGGGATTTGAATGTGGCCGGTTACTTTGTAGGTATTGCCTTTGGCCCAGGTACCGGAAACTTCACCGGTTACGGATTGCTCGATAGGTTGTGGAGTCACAGGTGTCGGCTCATCTTTGTCGTCGCTGCAACCGGTGATGAAGAGTGTCGCCAGGGCGGATAGCATGAATAGTTGTTTCATTTTGGAATGGTTCATGAGATTTAAAAATTTTGATGATTGATTAAAACTTGTATCGTACGCCCAGCAGGTAGGAGCGCTGGTAGCGGTCGCGGCGGATGAGCGTTTTGCCTTTCAGGTCCTGGTGCGGAATGCTGGCATTGGACGCGCTGATATTTTTCATATACACTTCCAGAGGCGTGTCGAGCAGGTTGTTGGCTTTGAGGAAAATGCCCAGACCGTTGCGGAATGTCTTTTCAATGGAAGCGTCCATTTGCACGAAGCCTTTCTGCCAGAGGTCGTTGTCGAGAAACTGAGAAACGGTGTTGATCCGATCGCCGGTGTAGCTACCGGCAAGCTGTGCGTCGATGCCGTTTTCCTGGTTTTTGTAGAGAACAGAAAGATTACCCACATGCGCCGATTGCCCGTAAAGTGGTCGCGTTTGATCCACGTTAATCGTTTGCAAGTCGCCGCTCTCGTTGCGTATGCGCCTGGACTTGGGCGTGGTAATGCGCGAATGCGTATAGGTGTAATTGGCTTTGATACCGAACTGCTTCACATATTTGATGTAATCGATTTCCAGACCGTAGTTTTTTGCATTTCCGAAATTGCCCGGCGAGTAGTAGGAATCCTGCCCGCGGATAGCGTCGCGCTGGAGTGTGTATTCGATCGGATCTTTGATCATTTTATAAAATACACCTACCATAAACTGCTCCGAGGCACGTGGAAAAAGTTCGTATCGGAAGTCGATATTGTCGGCAATGGCGCGTTTCAAATCGGGGTTACCGCGTTCCTGGTACTCCTCCTGCACAATGCGGTAAGGTACGATTTCGAAAAAGCCGGGGCGGTTGATCGATCGGAAATACGAGGCCCGCAGGTTGACATGCTCCTCTGGTTTGTATTTCAAATGCAGGCTCGGGAGCATATCGGTGTATTTTTGGCTGCCATTCGGGCGATCCTCGCCAATCGGGAAAAGCATTGCATAACCTTGGTCGGTTGCTTCCGCGCGCACGCCGCCGAGAATTTCCAGAGTTTTTATTTCTGCTTTGAATTGAATGAAACCGGCCTTGATCTGCTCGGTAGCATCGTAGTTCAATGCGCTTGCGACCGAGCCACGCGGGTTCTGGATGGTCCAGCGGATCTGGGCGTAGTCGGTAAAATCTTTACCGTACTCCGCAAATGGGTCAGCCGGGCGGAGCTGGTAGTTGTTGTAAAAATTGGAGCGCGACTTGTCGCGATACAGGCCGCCAGCGGTCCATTCTACCTGGGCGGAGCCTATTGTTGTATTGTAGGTGAGGTTCAGGTAGCCCGAGAGGTCGCGGTCGGAGTTGTGCTCCCAGCGGCGCGATGCATCGCCGACAGTCGTTTTTCGTTCCTGGAAATTTTGCATTACTCCAATGAGGGGGACAGTTACATTGTCGGGAACTTCGTTGGTCGCTTTGGAATACACCGCCGACCATTGCAATGCAAGTGCATCGAGCAACTGGTGCCGGCCTTGTAATGTGCTGTTGAAGATCTGCTGTTTGGTAAGCCGCGAGCGGGTCGAAAAACCGAGCGTCGCATTGCCTGCTACCGGATCGTAGCCGCCGATGGTCAGCTGGGTCGATTTCACGTCCCGCACCTGCACGTTGGTCAGGTTCATGAATGCATTGTAAAATTGGATTTTATGCTTCTCATTCACCCGGTAGTCTATTTTGGAGTGCAGGCCATAGCGAATCTGCTGCTCCGAATACTGGCGCTCACTCATTTTGGTAAGCGCTTCACCGCGTAATGTGTCCACCGCCTCGGAGTCGAAGAACAGGCTGTTGCTGCCGCGATGGGTATTCTGGTAACTTCCTGCCAGCAGGATGCCAAGTTTATTTTTCAGGAAGCGGTTACCTACTGCGATGCTTCCGAGCAGGTTGGGCGCTGGCGTTTTAAGTTTGTAATTTACCGCTGCCGTTGAGAAATCGGCTGCGGTCGCATTGTACTGGTTGCCATTCCGCTCGTAAGGCGATTTCGACTGGATGCTCGCGAAATCGTAACCCATGAATTTCCGGTCGATAAACAGCTCGTTATAGCCGGTCGAGACGTTCGTGGAGAAGGTAAATTTCTTCGGCGCGTCCTTCATCACCATATTCACAGCCCCGCCGATGGCGTCGCCTTCCATGGCTGGCGTCAATGCTTTGTACACTTCGAGGCGGTCGAGGAGGTCGGATGGGAAAATATCCAGCGGCACATAGCGGTACTTGTTGTCCGGGCTTGGGATCTTGACCCCATTCACAAGGGTGTAATTGTATCTTTTGTCCATGCCGCGCAGGATCGCGTACTGGCCGTCGCCATTGCTGTTGCGTTCAATGGAAATCCCCGAAATCCGCTGGATCACGTTTGCAACTGTGAGGTCGGGAGAGATCTGGATGGTTTTGCCTGAAACGATATTCATCACCTGGCTCGCATTGCGCTCCATAAGGCGAGCGGTATTGTCGCTTGCACCGTCGCGCTTGCCGGTTACGGCCACTTCATCGAGTTTCAGACCGGCAGCGGCTTCGAGCGAAAGATCCATTTGAATCACCTCGTTTCCGTTGATAGCAAATTCCTTTTGCACGGGAGCATAGGAAATGTGGCGGACCGTAAGCCGGTAGGAGCCCTTTTGAAGGTTCGAAATCGAGAACGACCCATCGAGTCCCGAAATGTCGTGCAGGTTGGTGCCTTCGATCATGATCACCACACCCAATGCGGGTTCGCCGGTGGATGCTTCGAGAAGCTTGCCTTTAAGGGTTCCGGCCTGGGCAATCACCGTGCCCGAAAGGAGCAGGAATATATGGAGTAAAG
>CBFGMV010000168.1:0-13500 GCA_965649915.1 uncultured Dyadobacter sp. | reverse complement strand
GAATCTGAATCTGAATCTGAATCTGAATCTGATTGTGATCTGAATCTGATTATAATCTTATTCTGTGATCCCCGGGCTAAAGTCCGGGGCAAGGGGATTGGCTTCTGGATTGTAATGCACAGCCAAACAAAAGTGATTAAGAATCAACAATAAGAAAAAATCAATTGCCGCCCTCTTCAGAGGACGGACAAGGAGTTAAAGGGAGCAAGAGAGCTAGTGGAAGCAGAAAAGGGCTCAATTGAAATAATTATTAGAGATAATTTAAAGAACCAATATAAAAATCTAATAGCCAGGGATTCAATCCCTGGGATTAAAAAGATGATTAAAGGAATATTATTTGATTATGGGGGTACAATCGACACAAATGGTTTGCATTGGGCCAATGTACTGTGGGACGCCTATCAGCATAATCAGGTGAAGGTTGACAAAGAGGCATTTGCAGGCGCATACAAATTTGGCGAGAGGGCATTGGCCATCCATCCGATCATCCAGCCGCATCATGTGTTTTATGATGTGCTGTTTCTGAAAGTAGAACAGCAGTTTGGCTATCTCAGGGAGAACGGGTACGAATTGGACGGCCAGGCCATCGAGGCCATTGCACGCGAATGCGACCGAGTCGCACGCACTACTGTTGAAAAAGCTGCGTCCGTGCTCGAAGCACTGGCGCAAAACTACCCCCTCGTAATGGTATCCAATTTTTATGGAAACCTGAACAGTGTTTTAAAGGAATTTGGCATTGCGCATTATTTCCAGGCTGTCGTAGAATCGGCAGTGGTCGGCGTCCGGAAGCCGGACCCGCAGATCTGGCAGCTGGGTGTGGAGGCGCAGGGCTTTCTTCCGCATGAATGCGTGGCAGTAGGTGATTCGTATTCCAAAGACATTCTGCCTGCAAAGGCAACAGGTGCCAAGGCGATCTGGCTGAATGTAGCGGGATTCGAAGACGATGCGGACACGCAGGTATCGGTTGCCGATGCCGAGATTATAGATTTTGCCCAGGTGGCTGACACCATCGAGAGCCTGGGCTAGTACCATCACCCATAACCCAAGCCTTAAGGCTTGGGTTGAGACACCAGTACCATGTACGATATATGTGCCATCGGGCATATCACTTTGGATAAAGTAGTTACTGCCCAGTCTGTCAAGTATATGCCCGGGGGCACTTCGTTCTATTTCTCGAAGGCGCTCCGGCAGTTCGACGTCCGTTATATGCTGGTAACCGCATTGGCCGAGAAGGAAAGCCATATAGTTGCCGGCTTGCGGGAAGAGAACATCGAAGTTTTTTCCCAGAACAGCCCTTACACAGTCTATTTCGAAAACATTTACAGCGCCAACCAGGACCACCGCGAGCAGAATGTGCTGCACAAGGCTGCCCCATTCACGGTATCGCAAATGCCGGCCATTGAAGCAAAGTACTTCCATTTGGGACCATTGCTTTCGGATGACATTACCGTGGACCTGATCAGAATGCTGGCCGCGAAAGGCAAAGTTTCGCTTGATATTCAGGGTTACCTGCGCTACGTGAAAGACCAGAAGGTTTTTTACACGGATTGGGCAGATAAGCAGGAAGCATTGGCTTACATCGACGTACTCAAAGCCAACGAGTTCGAAATGGAAGTGGTGGCAGGCACGAGCGACGTGATCGAAGGTGCGAAATATCTCGCCAATCTGGGTGTAAAAGAAGTGATCATCACGCTGGGAAGTAAAGGGTCACTGATTTACAAAGACGACCATTTTTTCCAGATTCCGGCTTATAAGCCTACGGACGTAGTGGATGCGACTGGATGTGGAGACACCTACATGGCGGGCTATCTGAGCCAGCGCGTAAAAGGTGCGGGTGTCCAGGAGGCCGGCGAGTACGGAGCGGCCATGGCCACTTTGAAAATCCAGTCATCGGGACCGTTCTCGGGGGACGCCCGGATGGTTGAGGAGGTTTTGCAATACGGTGAATGCGACCGTGAAGTGATCGCACAAGCCATTTATTAATAATAGTAGCAGCTCAACAGTCATGAAATACATACTCAGCATTCTGATGGCGATCGGCCTGACGCTTGTTTCGTATGCAACAGGATTATCAGACAAAAAGGCCGGCACGACCACCACGGACCCGGATGAGTTTCCGGTTCCCGACGATGTACCCGGGTTGCTTTTTTACATTCAGCGTGATCCGAATACGAATACAATTTGTTATCAGCTTAACGTCGACAAACAAGGAAGAATCAGCGAAAAGAATCCTGTTAACACTTTCTGGATCAGGTATCCGGAAGGTGGGGTGAGGAAAGATCTCAATTATCTGCAGCGGAAATTTGCCTACGGGATCAATTCCAAAGCGATCGGCAATGCAGCCTATGAATTGAGATCGGTAGCTTATTCCAAACTGCCGCTTTATCTGCGGAGGGATAGCCGTAACCAGTACCATGTGTATACCAGCATCGATAAGCGGGAATGCATCCTCAGCCGGGTGTTCATTCGTATCGATGGCGGTACATTCTGGTCACCGAACGTCCTGTACATCGAACTTAAAGGCGTTGACACAGCCACCGGTAAAACGATTATCCAGCGAATAAAACCATCCTGACATGCCTAAAAACTATGTCTCTAACTCCACGGAATCCACAAGGATGTTCAAAAGCAACTTCCTTGAGTCTTTTTCCAAAGTGCATTACAGCGTCCCGCTTTTCATTTTTGTCCCCGTGATCGGCTACTTTTCGTGGAAGTCACTATGGGTCGGCGGGCTGGCCTGGTACAGTTTTGTATTGTTGGTATTGGGAGGTCTTTTTTTCTGGACATTCACCGAATACTTTATGCACCGGTTTGTTTTTCATTTTACACCGCGTGGCAAGTTCATGGAGCGTATCCATTTTGTCTTCCACGGCGTGCATCACGATTACCCGAATGATGCCAAAAGGCTGGTTATGCCGCCATCGGTAAGCATTCCGCTCGCAACGGGCTTTTACTTTCTGTTCACTATCTTTTTGGGTGAATATGACGTGGCGGCATTCTACTCGGGATTTATGACCGGCTATCTGTTTTATGATATGAGCCATTATGCTTTGCACCATGCCAATTTCAAATCCGGCCTCTGGAAAAAATTAAAAAAGCATCATATGCAACATCATTATTCGGATGCCAGTAAAGGTTACGGGGTAAGTTCAGATATTTGGGACAGGATTTTCGACTCAAACGAAAGGCGGCCCCCGAAATCTAACTCAATCTAACTGTAACTTATGAAGAACCTTGGAAGTGCGAATTTGGACCAGGTCTTCAAGGAAGAGATCACAAAAGCATCCGACTTTAAGTTCGGAACAACGGTGGTCAATGTCTTTGACGACATGGTCAGCAGGTCAGTGCCGTATTACAACGAGATGCAGCGAATGCTCGGCGAAATTGCGGCGGATCACGTGAAAGAGGGTAGTTGTGTGTATGATCTGGGCTGTTCCACAGGGACCACCCTCATTGAAGTCGACAAACTCATACCCTCCGACGTGCGCTTCATCGGTATCGACGAGTCGCCTGAAATGCTCGCAAAATGCGACATCAAGCTGAAAGATGCAGGTTTTGTGAGACCTTACGATCTGATAGCCGGCGATTTGCATCAACCACTTCCAATTTCCAATGGTTCTGTCGTAATCCTTTGCCTGACCCTGCAGTTTGTCCGTCCATTGTATCGGGAGCGGCTGCTTAGAAACATTTATGACGGTCTCAATCCCGGCGGCGTGTTACTGCTTGTCGAAAAGGTACTCGCCGAGAGCAGCATTTTCAACCGTGATTTCATTAAATACTATTACAACTATAAGCGGCGCAACCATTACAGCGAGCTCGAAATATCCCAGAAAAGGGAGGCGCTCGAAAATGTACTGATCCCTTACAAGTTGTCTGAAAACATGCTTCTGCTCAAAGAAGCGGGTTTCGCGGACTGTGAAATCTTCTTCAAGTGGTACAATTTTTCAGGAATGATAGCCCATAAGAAATCATGATAGCGATCGGTAACTTTTTTTTCAAGCACCGGAATAACCTGTTCATTCTGTTGTACCTGCTGCTGTTCCTGCCGTCGCCGATGATCTTTACACCGGAGCGCTTCGGATCGAATTACTTTTTGTACCCGGTTATATTGGGTTTGCTCGTGACTTTTTCCGGGGAGATCATCCGGGGCATTACCATCGGGTTGGCATACATCATCCGCGGCGGCAGAGACAAGAAGGTGTATGCCGAGACGCTGGTGACCGAGGGTATTTTCAGGCATTGCCGAAATCCGTTGTACGTCGGGAACATCCTGATGCTCCTTGGAGTTGGCATTCTGGCCAATTCCGCGATCTATGTAGGAATCGTAATGCCGTTGTTTTTGTTTATTTATCAGGCCATCGTTTTGGCCGAAGAGAATTTTTTAAGAAATAAGTTTGGCGCGCAGTTCGACGCCTATTGCACCAGGGTCCACCGCTGGCTGATCAATTTCAGCGGCTTTTCGGCTACACTGAGCGGCATGCGGTTCAACTACAAGCGCTGGCTTTTGAAGGAATACAACACATTACTGGTGTGGCTGATCGGTATCGTGGCCATACTGCTGTTCAAATATCCGGTTATCGTGCCGCATCCCGACACCCGACTGACGGTTTTCATTGCCGTCGTGCTGGCCTTGGGAGCCATTTACGGATATGTCAGATACCTGAAAAAATCAGGGAAGATGACCGACAGCATGGCTTGAAATGAAGCACCACATCCTATGAATCACTTTCCCGGGCGGGCGGCGCCAAATGCCGCAATGCCATGGAAAGAGCCTTCCTACCCTTTTTGATTGAAGTAGTCTGACATCAGATTAACCCCCTAATAAAAGCACCATGAACATTATCATCATAGGAGGAGGATTTGCCGGCGTGAACCTGGCGCTGGAATTGGCAAAAAGCGACAAGTTTCAAGTAACATTAGTAGACAAGAATAACTACAATTTCTTTCCGCCGCTGATTTATCAGGTCGCCACGGCATTCCTGGAACCATCGAGCATCAGCTACCCGTTCCGGAAGCTTTTCGCGGGCAAGGGTAACATTCATTTCCGGTTGGGGGAGTTACAGCAGGTGTTGCCGGCAGAGAACAAGATCATTCTGAATAACGGAGAGCTCAGCTATGATTTTCTGGTGTTCGCCACCGGTGCGGAAACCAATTTCTTCGGAATGGAGAACGTCAAACGGAATGCGACTCCGATGAAGACGTTGGAAGATGCGATCGGTATGCGGAATAAATTGCTTCTTCAGATGGAGAAAGCGACCATCTGCGATGATCCGGAAGAGGTAAAAAGGCTGCTGACGGTCGTGATCGCAGGGGGCGGTCCTACGGGTGTCGAGATTTCGGGGATGTTTGCCGAAATGCGGAACGGCATCCTTCGGAAGGAATATCCCGAGCTTGCCGGAAAAGGAAGCGAAATATACCTGGTCGACGGAGGAGATGCGTTGCTGTCGCCTATGAGCGTGCAGTCGCAAAAGCATACCTACGATGCCCTGCGCAAGCTGGGTGTGAAAATTCGGCTTAATAGTCATGTTACCGACTTTGTGGATGATAAGGTATACTTTTCGGAAGGAGACTCTATCGAGGCGAAGACGCTCATATGGGCTGCCGGTGTAACGGGTAAAGTATTCAACGGTATTCCGGCGGAAGCTTACGGCCGCGGTCGCCGGATGCTGGTCGACGCACACAACAAAGTCAACGGGACCTACAATATTTATGCGATCGGAGACTGTAGTCTTCAGACCAGCGACGCCAATTTCCCGAACGGGCACCCGCAGGTAGCGCAGGTAGCTATTCAGCAGGGGAAAAATCTGGGCAGAAACTTCAACCGCATTGCCGAACAGCAGCCGTTAAGCGCATTCTCATACAATGATAAAGGCTCGATGGCTATCATCGGCAGGGCCAAAGCGGTCGTAGACCTGCCGTCGCCGAAATGGCACTTCGGCGGGGTGATCGCCTGGCTGGCGTGGCTTTTCATACACCTTATTTCGTTGATTAATTACCGCAACCGGGTCAAAACCCTATATAACTGGATGGTGGCCTATTTCACCAAAGATCAGTCCCTGCGAATGATCATCAAGCCCTCGGTAACGCAGGAAAAAGTCGAATCGGTGTGATGGAACCCGATTTCGACGTTTATCGTTGGCAGTTTGATAAAAAACACTGAATTTAGGCAGCTGCAAGCGTTTCTGCCGTACTCAGTGTGCAAACAAACATATAATGGAACCGACAATCATTGATGTAACACAAAACACACCATACGGTCTCCAGAAAATTGACTCTTCCATTTCCTTCCGGGGTTTTATCAATTTCCTCGAAAAGAAAATCGATGAGGAAGAAACGGTCAAAAGAACATTTTTCTCGCTGGTTTTAGAAAAGCTGAAAGCCAATCCCGCATTCAGTGAAGACATTCCGCTGACGGATGTCCCCAACTATAAAGAAGAGCTGAGTTTGATCTACGGCATGCTGATGCCGCCTATCGCAAACGAAAAGGAAGTTTTCTGGGCCATGAGTGCGCCCGTCAGTCCGATCGTTTTCTATGGCACCACAGGGTTTTACGACCTGGTGACGGAAAACGGATCGAATCAAATTAAATGTGACCTCATTGTGGACCATGAGGCCAACAGGAAACAGAAAATGCAGGTGCTTTATTCCTTCATACTGGAAAAGCTCTACCATTTTCCGCCGGTCCACCACCCCGATATGATCTTTACCCTGAAGGACGGGAAATCGGGCCTTCAGAAATACTACCGCGGCCATATCGACAACCGTTTTTGCGAAGTTTACGCGAAAGGAAGTCTGCCCGAACTGGACCTCGACCTGATCCGCTCGGAATTGCAGGATTCGTTTGACCTCAATACTTTCTCGACGTTACTTCCTCACAGCCTGTTCCGGTTTGAAGGTTTTTCGCTGATCACCTTGACGGACGTTACCGCGGAATATGCCGTGGAAAGCATCAAGAATACCATTCTCGACCGTGCATCTTACGATCCGAAGACCTACTTCAACTACGTGGCCGGTTCGTTGAAAATGCTTGTGGAAAATGCAAAGATCGATTTTGGCCTGATGGCGGTACTTCGGGTCAACAACAGGCTGGTTTTTGACAGAAGCTCGATGCTGTTCAGTAAGCTGATGAGCGCGGCTAACGAAAATGGAATGGCCGAGGAAACGTACCTGAACATGGCCACCCAGTATTTTGACGCGCCCAAAACACTACTCCTGCGGAACATGGGAGCGGATGGTGAACAAAAGGAGGACTTTATCCGCATGCTCAGAAACGACGGCGTGGAGGCTTACGCGCTGGTACCGGTCTATTACGAAAATAAAGTAGTGGGTGTACTGGAAGTGTATTCCCGTGAGGCCAAATCCATAGACGAAAAATTGATCGCCAGGCTGGATGTCGCGCTGCCGTGGATTGCACAAATCATGAAGAACTACATCGACGAGTTCAATGCGCAGATCGAGAATGTGATCCGGGATAAGTTCACTTCTCTGCAGCCCGCGGTACAATGGAGGTTTCGTGAAACGGCCTGGCATTATATCCGGGACAAAAGTTCTAATCCGCAGACGGCCGCCATCGAGAGCATTCAATTCAGGGACGTTTTTCCGTTGTATGGGGCGATCGATATCCGGAACTCCACCATTGAAAGAAACCTGGCCTTGCGGGACGACCTGCGACTTCAGTTCAATGTACTGATAGAAACCTTTACAGTCCTGAAACAGAAGCTTGGATTCAGCCTGGCGGATGAAATGATCTATAAATGCAGAAAGTGGATCAATGAACTGTCGGACGAAAGTAACGACCATGATGAAATGCGGGTAAGGGATTTTCTGGAAACGGAGGTACACCCCTTTTTACTGCATTTCAAGGAAGAGAACGTGCAGCGCTACGGTTCCGGGGCCGCTGCTCCCGGTGACCTCGTGCTCCGGAATCGCATCGACGAGTACTTTGCGATGATCGATGAGCAGAATGGAGCCGCATTCGCCAACCGCCGTGAACTGGAAGCGTCCATGCAGACGATCAACTCGTCGGTCAATATGTATCTGGACCTCTTCAGGACAGAAATCCAGCAAGCCTATCCGAGTTATTTCGAAAAATTCAGAACAGACGGTATCGAATACGACATTTACATTGGTCAGTCCATTGAGCCTGAGAAGCGATTTAGTGAACTTTACCTGAAAAACATCCGTCTGTGGCAGCTCACGACAATGGCCGCCATTGCCAGGATCACGCATTCGCTGATCCCTCAGATGGAGAAACCGCTCGAAACCACCCAGTTGATATTTATCCATTCCAGCAGTATCGACATCAGCTTCCGCGACGACGAAAGGAGGTTCGATGTGGAAGGAGCTTACAATATCCGCTACCAGGTGATCAAGAAAAGGATCGACAAGGTACATGTAAAGGCTACCGGCGAGAGGCTCACCCAGCCCGGCAAAATTGCTTTGGTTTATTTCAATAGTAAATCTGCCGAGGAATATGTAGGTTATATCCGTTATTTGCAGGAAAAGAACACTTTAATGGATGATCTGGAATTTCTTGACCTGGAAGAATTACAGGGGGTTACGGGGTTGAAAGCATTGCGGATCGGAGTCAACCTGAATGCGGACTGGAATTAACGAAGCGCTTACAATATAACTGAACGTTCTATGAACTATAACCATCGGCTCGACAAGGTTAAGCATCATGTCCACCATTTTTTCGGTACGAAAGCGCTTGCGCAGCTGAGTTACCATAACCTCATCCACACTGAGGCAGTGGTAGCCAATGCCGTCAAGATTGCGAATCATTACCGACTGGAAGACAGGGAGACTTTTATTGTCGTTACCTCCGCATGGTTTCATGATACCGGTTACAGCACGGGTGAAGCGGCAGGACACGAACGCAGAGGGGCAGAGATGGCCGCCGCATTCCTCCGCGGCGAAGGTTTGGAAGAGGACGTGATCGCCGAGGTCGAAGGTTGCATCCTGGCAACGGTGTGGCCGCAAAGGCCTGCCAATTTTCTCCAGCAGGTCGTATGTGACGCTGACCTGTTCCATCTCGGGACAGCAGAGTTCGGCGATTGGAATAAGCTTGTCAGAAAAGAAGCGGAGCATCGCCTAGGGAAAAAGATAGATAAAAGCGAATGGCGTAAGAACACCATCAAATTGCTGGAATCGCACACCTACCAGACCGACTACTGCCGCGACCTGCTGGATAAGCAAAAAATGAAGAACCTCGAAAAGCTCCGGCAAAAGGACCTGGAAGCGGAGTCGGAACCTGCCCCGGAGCCGGAGGAAGCGGTGCATGTACTTCCGGAGCATAAGGTCAAAGCAGAGAAGGCATTCCTGCCGGAAATCGCCGAAGGCAAGAAGCAAAAGAACGACAGGCCGGACAAAGGCATTGAAACGATGTTCCGGATCAGCTCGAACAACCACCAGCGGTTGAGTGATATGGCCGACAATAAAGCGCATATCATGATCACCACCACTTCGATTATCATTTCCGTACTACTGAGCGTGCTGGTAAGGAAGCTGGAAGACAATACCTATCTCATCCTCCCGACCATGATGCTGCTGACGGTCTGCATGATCACGATGGTGTTCTCGATTCTCTCGACCCGCCCTACTATTCCGAAAGGCACATTTACGCAGGATGATATTGATAGAAAGAGCGTCAATCTGCTTTTCTTCGGGAACTTCTACCGGATGTCGTTCGACGAATATTCCAGCGGTATGCAAACCATGATGAACGACCGGGAGTTCTTGTATGGAAGCCTTACGAAGGATGTTTATTCCCAGGGAGTTGTACTGGGCAGGAAGTATCGGCTGTTGCGGGTGGGCTACAATGTTTTTATGTTTGGCATAGTCGTATCCGTGGTCGCATTTGTGATCGCCTCCATTCTGTTTGAACACTGAGCCGGCTACCTATGGAAGCGTTCCGCTACTTTAACCGGGATATCAGTTGGCTTTCCTTCAACGAACGGGTGCTGATGGAAGCCGCCAACGAGGCCGTCCCGCTGATGGAACGGATCCGGTTCCTTTCCATCTACTCTTCGAATCTCGATGAATTCTACCGGGTGCGGATGCCTTATTTGCAAAAGAATGCGATGCGGGATGCCACTGAGAGTGCATATCTGGAAGCCGAAGCCATTGTGAACAGGCAGCAGGAGGCATTCGGTCAGATCCTGGGCCAGTCCGTTACTCCCGCACTACGAAGACTCGGTTTCCATTTTTGTTACAAGGAAGGAATTCCGGCGCAGATCGGAGCATTTGCCAGGCGCTACTTCTTTACGCACATCGCGGGATTTTTGCAGCCGGTTTACCTGAATGACAAAACGTCTTTCTTTCCGGAAAACAACCAGATCTACATTGTGGTGATCCTGCAACTTCCCAATGACAGGGAAAAAGTAGCACTGGTCAATATCCCCACGCCTTATATCGATCGCTTTGTAAAAACAGCACAGCCGGACGGCGACTATATTGTTTTTCTGGAAGATCTCATCCGGCATAACCTTGGGAATCTCTTTCCCGACGCGACAAGCATTGCGGCGTTCAATATCAAGGTAACACGAGACGCCGAACTGGACCTGCTGGACGAAGACGGCGAAGATATGGCAGAGCAAGTGGAAAAGCAGCTGGGCAAACGGGACTTCGGCCTCGCCACGCGGTTACTGTACGAGCCCGGACTCCCGTTGCGGCATTTGCAATATATTGTCAATGTTTTTGACCTGAAAAAAGCGTCGCTCGTGGAAGGTGGGCGCTATCACAACCTGAAAGACCTTTCCGCATTGCCTGTTGCCTCGTCTGCCATTTCATATCCGGCCTGGCCAGCGGTGCAGCAGCTGAAAGGCTTTTTGGAGGAAGAAACCCTTTTTGAAGCACTAACCCGCCGTGACCTGATGGTGCACGCGCCCTATCAGACTTACGACACCATTCTCCGGTTTTTCAATGAAGCGGCGATCGACCGGTCCGTTCAGGAGATTTATACCACCATGTACCGTGTCGCGCACGATTCCAGGATCGCACATGCGCTCATTACCGCGGCCAGGAATGGAAAGAGAGTGACGGTACTCGTTGAACTGAAAGCCCGTTTTGATGAGGCGAACAACATTCGCTGGGCTAAAAAAATGAAATCCGCCGGGGTAAAGATCATCCACAGCGTCAATGCCCTGAAAGTGCATGCCAAGCTGGCGCTGGTCAAACGGAAACATGAAACGCATTCCTACCTCGGTCTGCTGGCGACCGGCAACCTCAACGAGGGCACTGCCCGTTTCTACACCGATCATATTCTGATGACCGCCCACCCAGGCATGTTGCGGGAAACCGAGCAGCTATTTACTTTTTTAAGCAAAAAGAAAAAGCCGGAAAAGATCGATGCCATTCATTTTGACCATCTGCTGGTGGCACAGTTCAACCTGCAACGACGTTTTATCGCATTGATCGACAGGGAGATCAGTAACGCCCGGAACGGCTTGCCGGCGGGTATTACCATTAAGCTCAACAACCTGGAAGAGGAAGTGCTGATCAACAAACTGTACGAGGCATCCAATGCGGGCATCCGGATAAATCTGATCGTTCGGAGCATTTGCAGGCTTGTTCCGGGAATTCCCGGGCAGAGTGAAAATATACGGATCAAACGCATTGTAGACCGCTATCTCGAACATGGACGGGTTTTTATGTTCCATAACAATGGAGAACCGGAGGTATTCATGGGCTCGTCCGACTGGATGAATAGGAACATATACCGGCGTATCGAAGTTTGTTTCCCCATTTACCACGAAGAACTGAAACGGCAACTGACTGAAATGATCGCGCTGCAATGGGAGGATACCATGCAGGCTGTTTGGATTAATGACGCACTGCAAAATGTACCTGTCACAACGCTCCCCGGGGGTGTACGCTCGCAGGAGGCTATTTACCATTATCTCAAGGGAGGAATAGAAAACCTGAAAAAGACATTCTGATGAACCCATTTTTATTAAAAAGCAGCTTGCTGGCCCTGCTGACGGGGATAATGCTCGCAGGATGCAACTCAACACAAAAAGAAAAGGACCTGTTTCAAGGCTATGACATGAATCAGCCTGAAAAGTTCAATATGCCGGAAAGCCTGTTCGAGATTTCAGGAATCGCATTTGCGAAGGGAAAAAGTGACACAATCTATGCCATACAGGATGAGGAAGGCAAGCTGTTCAGGCTGGCCTGGGATATTCCAAAGCAGTTGCATGCCAAGTTCAGCAAAAAGGGTGATTACGAAGATGTTTCCATCCTGCGGGACCGGGTTTACATTCTGAAAAGCAATGGGACAATATTTGCCTTTCCGCTCGCCGAAGCCGTGTACGAGGAGCCCGAAGACGTGCATGAGATCAAAGGAATGCTGCCCAAAGGGGAATACGAAGGGATGTATGCCGACGAAGCGAGCGGTGAGCTATATGTGATATGCAAGAATTGCGCGGATGATGATTCCAAAAACAGCGTTTCAGGATACACACTGAAGCCGGAGACCGACTCGACGGTTGCGCGGACAGGCGATTTTGCCATTCAGGTTGATCAGATCAAGGCAATTACCGGGAAGGTCGCCAGGGGATTCCGGCCGTCGGGGCTTGCCAAAAATCCGCTTACGGGGGAATGGTACATTATTTCGGCGGTCAACAAGCTGATCGTCGTCACCGATGCGCAATGGCAGGTGAAAGCCGCGCACCCTCTGAACGGCAACATGTTTATCCAGCCCGAGGGTATCGCTTTCGACAATGCGGGTAGTCTGTATATTTCCAATGAGGGAGACGATTTGTTCAGCGGGAATGTGCTTAAATTCAGAAAATCAGGCCGGTAGGCCCCATCTCACATCCTATGACTCAAAATATACTCCGTTTACTCGTATTGGGGACAGTTCTGGCAGCAATATCCTCGTGCGCAAGCTATAAAACGCATTTTTCCCGGGAAGGGGCGCAATGGCAGTCGGCCGCACCCGATCCTGCATTGGAATTGAAACACACCATGTACCTGATCGGAGATGCGGGAAACGATTCTCCTGCCAGCCCTGCACCGGTATTGGAATATCTCAAAACCAGGCTCTCCACCGAGTCGAAGAACAGTTCTGCATTGTTTTTGGGAGATAACATATATGAATACGGAATGCCGCCGGCAGAGGATTCGGCTGCCCGGAAAGTAGCGGAATACCGGATCGATTCACAGCTGGAAACGCTCGAACACTTCAAAGGGCGGCCGATTTTTACGCCCGGAAACCATGACTGGCGCGGCTGGGGTGTGAAGGGTGTAAAGCGGCAAGAGAAGTACATTCAGAAATATATCAACGAACGGCGCGGAAAGACCAATAAGGACGATTATGAGGACTATTTTTTGCCCCTGAACGGCTGCTCGGGCCCGGAGGTGGTGGAGTTGAACGACAATGTCGTGGTCATCGTAGCCGATTCGCAATGGTGGCTGACCGACTGGGACCGTGATCAGAAGATCAATGACGGCTGCGAGATCAAAAACAGGGAACAGTTCCGGTTTGTATGGGAGAAT
>CBFGMV010000167.1:0-13583 GCA_965649915.1 uncultured Dyadobacter sp. | reverse complement strand
TGAATGATTGAATGAATTTTGAATGATTGAATAAAAGTCAAGTGTAGCCAAGTGAGGTCGGGTGTTACCTTCTCGACAATTTCATGACTACTTCTGACTCAACGATGATTATTCAATCATTCAGTCATTCGGTCATTCAAAATTCACTCATTGACTCACTATATCTTCCTCGCCGTATTGATAACGTTCACCCCATTAAACCTCGCTGTCGAACTGCCGTGCGATACGGCGCTGGATTGCATGGGTTGGCCTTTGCCATCGAAGAAAGAGCCGCCGAGGCGATAGTCGCGCTCGTCACATACCTGCACGCACGAGTTCCAGAATTCCTGTGTGTTCGACTGGTACGCCACATCTTTGAGCATCCCCGCGATCTTGCCGTCTTTGATCTCATAATACAACTGTCCGCCAAACTGAAAGTTATAGCGCTGCTGGTCAATTGAAAATGAGCCGTCGCCGACGATGTAAATGCCTTTTTTGACATCCTTAATCATATCATCAACCGATAATGGCGCTTTGCCTGCGGCCAGCGATACATTGGGCATGCGCTGGAACTGTACCGAACTCCAGCTGTCGGCGTAGCAGCAGCCGTGCGACTCTTTGGCTCCTATAATGTGCGCCTGGTCGCGGATGGCCTGGTAGTTTACCAACACACCGTCCTTCACAAGGTCCCATTGTTTGGTATCGACCCCTTCGTCGTCCCAGCCCACAGCACCGAGCGATCCTACCTGCAATTTATCCGCCACAAGATTGACCTGCTTGCTGCCGTACTGGAAATTTTTAGACTGCCATTTATCCAGTGTAGCAAACGAGGTTCCCGCGAAATTGGCCTCATAACCCAGCACGCGATCGAGTTCCAACGGGTGACCTACCGACTCGTGGATCGTAAGCCACAAATGGGAAGGATCGAGCACCAGATCATATTTCCCTGCTTCCACCGACTTGGCCGTCAGCTTTTCCTTGGCTTGCCTGGCACCTGCGGTCGCATCTTCCAGCATATCATAACCTTTATTGTAACGGGTCGTGATGCCCGCCACCTTATCCGACGGATTTGACTGCAAATAGTCATAGCCCATGCCCATCGGAGCGCTCAACGACCTCCGCGTTTCAAATTTCCCGGATTTAGGGTCGATGGCGGTCACATTGAAAAGTGGCCAGATCCGATGAATGTCCTGATCGATATAGGAGCCGTCGGTGGAGGCAAAATATTTCTGCTCGTTCACCTGAAACAGAACCGAATTCACATAATTGGCACCGTTCTTCATCGCCGCGTCGTTCACGGAAAGCAGCAGATCCACCTTTTCTTTGATAGGCACTTCAAAGGCATTCTTTTTAATAGGTGCTTTCCAGCTAACCTCCCCAAAACCCTTTTGCGGAGCAAGCTGCACCGGCTCCTTCATGAGTTTTGCATTAGCCTTCGCAATCGCAACCGCCTCTTCTGCCGCTTTCGCCAGCTGCGTTTCATTCTTGGCATCTACCACCGCCGCAAAACCCCAGCAACCGTTCGCAATCACCCTCACCCCGATACCGTAAGATTCGGTATTGACGATATTCTCGACCTTGTCCTCCCGGGTAGTTACATATTGGTTAAGGTAGCGGCCGATGCGGACATCGGCATAAGAAGCACCTTTCGATTTGGCGGCATTGAGGGCCGCATCGGCCAGCCGCTTTTTCAGGGCCACATCGTCACCCGGCACAAGAAATGCTTCGGGGCCGACAGGCCTGCCGTTTGCAAAGCCCGGCAACATGAATGCTCCCGTTCCCAGTCCGGCCAGTTGGATAAAATCTCGTCGTTTCAAAGTGTAGATGTTTAGCTAATAGTGATGATTGGGTGAGTTGAAAAAAGTGCAATTCATAAGTTAATGAATGCCTGCACTGAGATCAACTCACCTGGTATGGGTGGCGGGATAACGGGTTAAATGGATTACACTTAGCGCTATACCGCGTCGGAAAGGCTTGTAAAGGTGAAATCCCGGATTTTCAACGGCGGAATCAGGTTGCCGCTGGCACGGACGGGCTTGCCCATCGCCTCCACATTGTTCAGCATAATCACCGGGCTTTCATTGAACCGGAAATTCTTAACGGGGTATTTGATCTGCCCGTTTTCAATGTAAAAGGTTCCGTCGCGGGTGAGGCCGGTGTACAGCAATGTCTGCGGGTCAACACTCCGGATGTACCAGAATCGCGTCACCAGAATGCCTTTTTCGGTCCCTTTGATCAGATCTGCGATGGATTCGGTGCCGCCCTGGAACACGATGGCACCCGGCGGCGGGATAGCCTTGACTCCTTTTTTGTCGGCCCAGAAGCGGGAGTAGTACATGTTTTTAACGACGCCGTTTTCGATCCAGGTTACTTTTTCCTGCGGACGTCCGTCTCCGCCTCCGAAGGGCGATCCCGGAATTTCGGAATTCATCGGATCGGAGTAGATCGTTATCCGCTCATCGAAAAGTTTTTCACCAAGGCGGGTTCCCCCACCTTTCTTGCCCAGAAAGCTCCGCCCTTCATCAGCACTACGGGCATCCATGTTACGCATCATGTTCATTACCAGGTCCTGAGCGGCCGTCGGTTCGAGGATCACCGTGTATTTCCCCGGCTCCAATGCCTTTGCGTTGGTCGAAGCCAATGCCTTTTGCATAGCGATTTCGGTAGCTACGCGGGCGTCGAATCGGGAAAGGTCGTTGTAGTCCCTTGCCACGTAGCCGGATCCGGTTCCGTCAGCAGTCCGGACGGTCACTGAAAAATCGATGGAAGTGCTTTTATTATAGCCAAAAAGCCCTTTACTGTTCCCCTGAGCCGAGAAACCGCTGTTGTCTTCCATGTATCCGGCCGCGGTCAGGTTCTTTTTACTGCATGGGTCAATGCTGCCAAATGCGGCCTGAGCGCGATAATCCGGGTTAATGCCAGCAGTGCTCTCGAAAAAACTTTTCGTTTCCAGGTATTGCTGCGGGCCTAACATGGGCAAATATTCCGGATTGTCGGGAGCCAGTCTGGCGATCTCCTCGGCCCGGCGGACCGTCTTTTCCAGCGACGTGTCGTCAAACTCGTTAATCGTGGCAGTGCCCGATTTTTTACCAAAAACCGCAGTTACCGATAACGACAGATCCGTGGTCTCACCGCTTGTCGAAACCGAGTTGCGGGCATAACGGATATTGCCGGTCCGGTTACCCGACAATCCAACGCTGGTCTCATCCGCCTTGGAAAAGCCCAGCACCTTATCTATGATTTTTTTCGCTTCTTCTTTGGATAAAATAGCCATGTTGCGTGATGCCTTTTTGGTGGTCGTGATTAGTTAGAATGTTGAATGATTGAATGAGTGAATGACTGAATGAGCCGCAGTGGAACTGAATGAGTGAATGAGTGACTGGGGCGATGACATAATCACTAACCGGTTTGCTGGTACGATGACAAAAGCATCGCGGCGTAATGCCGTCAGGCATGTAATATGGGTAGCAGAACACAATACCTGCGATTGTTCAAATGCCCTTTGGGCATGTAACAACCATGCATGATCGTGGGCGTGGCGCTCTTTTTGTCGTTGCATCCCTGACGGGATTTTTGAATTTCTTAAAAAAATACCCCTTTCTACCAATATTACATCGCTACGCGATTAAATCATCCCCGCTGCATTGCTGCCCTCCAATTATTCAAAATCTCAACTCCATCGCAGCACGTTCCAAAGCCACTCATCGCCCAAGCAACCCGGTAATTCACTTAGTCAGTTCCACTGCGGGTTATTCCCAGTTCCACTGCGGCTCATTCAATCATTCAATCATTCAAATCCTCCTCCCCGTATTGATAACATTAACTCCATCAAACCGCGTGGTGGCGCAGCCGTGTGATACGGCGCTGATCTGAGCGGGTTGTCCCTTGCCGTCAAAGAAGGAACCGAATGTCCGGTAATCATCCCGGTCACAAAGCTGGGTGCATGAGTTCCAGAACTCCTGGGTATTTGATTGATAAGCTACGTCGTCCAGCATACCGGCAATGGCTCCATTCTTGATCTCATAGAAAACCTGGCCGCCGAACTGAAAGTTATAACGCTGCTGATCGATCGAGTATGAACCCCTTCCCACAATGTAGATACCCTTTTCAACGCCTTTGATCATGTCCAGCACGCTCCGTTTCTCCGTTCCGGGTTTCAGGCTGATATTCGGCATGCGCTGGAATTGCACCGAACTCCAGTTGTCGGCATAGCAGCAGCCATGCGATTCCTTTTCTCCGAGGATCTGTACCTGGTCGCGGGTCGCCTGGTAGTTGACCAGGATGCCGTCTTTGATGATATCCCATTCCTTGCATGGCACGCCCTCGTCGTCGTAACCGACCGCCCCCAGTGTGTGGGGCTGCGTTTTGTCCGCTACAATATTGACTATTTTGCTCCCGTAGGCAAACTGCTTCGTTTTCCATTTATCGAGCGTCGCGAAGCTGGTGCCGGCATAGTTAGCCTCGTAACCGAGCACGCGGTCCAGCTCTGTGGGATGGCCAACCGACTCGTGGATCGTGAGACCGAGGTGATTGGGATCCAATACCAGATCATACTTGCCCGGTATCACCGATTTGGCAGTGATTTTTTCCTTGGCCTGTTTTGCAGCCATCATGGCGTCTTCCACCATATCGTAGGAATTCCGATATCCGATAAGGCCATTCGGTCCGGCGATTTTTTCGCTAGCGAGCCCATCCAGGTATTCATAACCCATTCCCATCGGAGAACTGATCGCATCCCGGGTTTTGAATTTACCGGATGCCTTGTCGGTAACCGTCACTGTAAACGTCGGCCATACACGATGAATGTCCTGATCGATAAATGAGCCGTCGCTTGAAGCGAAATACTTTTGTTCGTTGACAAAGAACAGGTTAGACGTCACAAAGCCCGCCCCATTGTCCATGGCCGAGCCGTTGACCTTCATCAGCAGATCGATCTTTTCCCGCACGGGAATTTCGAAGGCATTCTTTTGCAATGGCGTTTTCCACGCTTTGTCACCGACACCCTTCTGAGGAGCTAGAACCACCGGTTCCTTTTGGAATTTCGAGTTGGCTTTTGCAATGGCGACCGCCGTGGCCGCGCATTTGGCGATCCCATCCGGCGTGACATCGCTGGTAGCGGAAAACCCCCAGGTACCGTTGGCGATCACCCGAATGCCAATGCCGTAGGATTCCGCATTGACGATGTTTTGCACCTGCTTTTCGCGCGTAAACACATATTGCTGCAGGTATCGCCCGATACGGACATCGGTGTAGGTCGCACCTTTGTCCCGGGCAGCATTGAGCGCCGTTTCGGCCAGTTTCTTTTTGGCAGAAACATCGAGCCAGGGATTGAGCAACTGCATTTCATGCACAGGAGATCCGATGACGGGCACCTGGGAAAGCATCATCGCTCCAAATCCCAGGCCTGACATCTGCATGAAGTCTCTTCTTTTCATGGGTTAAGGTTTAGCCTTACGGCAGTAGATGAAGGAAATTAATAGGATCGAAACTCCAATGTAGTCAATATTCCCAACAAATATTCGTGTGGCAATTTTTTTGCAGCGAGACAAAAAAAGCGTTGGAATCCGGAAGGGATCCCAACGCTTTACTGCTTTACGGGCAGCCTGACCTACATTAAATGCGAAATCATCAATTTCCTGAGCTGTTGCTCATCCCAGGGTTTGTTGACATAGCTGTGAAAATACCCTTTACCTGCCGCTCTCCGGAATTCATCTGTATAGGCATTGCCGGTAAGCAGCACGCGGACACTGGAGGGATACTGGTCGGAGGCGAGTTTGAGAAATTCGAGCCCTGTCATTTCCGGCATTTGATGGTCGGCAAAAATGACGTCGATTTTGTTTTCGTCAAGGATTTTTAATCCTTCTTTGGTTGATTTGGCCAGATAAATCTTGGCATCCCTTCGGAACGTAGCTTTAAAGGAATTCAGATTATTAACTTCATGGTCAACATAAAGGATGCTCATAGTTATTAATTATCGATCGGGGTTACTTCAAGGCAAATTTATGAATTAACTCATTACCCGAGACAATATTCAGGCACGCCGAAACATCTGAATGGTCCTTAAAAATTCCCTAAGCTATAATATTTACTATCAAAAATATTAAAACACACTCATTATCAAAACATTATAACCATTAAATTTACTTAACGGCATGGGCATCATATTACCATTTACGCGAAAATAACTGCCGGTCGGGCACGATTGTCTACTATTCAGGCAGCTCGTCTACTTATTTTCGCAAACTATCCGGAAAATCTTTGCTTTACCCCGAACTTATCATGTGCACATTATGAAAAAGCTACTGTTTTCTTCATTGATCATGCTCGCTGCCTCGGTGTCATTCAATTTCGGCCCGGAGCGAAGAGTCGGAGGCCCCTGCGAGGGTTGCGAAGCCATTTACGAAAATCCTGTTCCATTTGAGAAGCTACCGGCATTCACCCAATTGCCGGAAGTCACCTGGGAAGGTAAAAAGCCTCTCGGAATACACGGAACGGTGTTCAAAGCGGATGGCAAAACACCCGCTCCGGATGTGGTGCTATACTTATATCATACCAATGAGAAAGGCATTTATCCCAAGAAAGGCGATGAGAAGGGCTGGGCACGACGGCACGGGTATATCCGCGGCTGGGTTAAAACCGACCAAAAGGGCTTTTTTAAGTTCGGAACGCTCCGGCCTGGTTCATACCCCGGTAGCGACGAGCCCGCGCATATACACGTAATCGTAAAAGAACCCGGCATCAACGAATATTATGTGGACGAGTTCCTTTTCTCCGATGACCCGTTGCTGACCCCGGAAAGAAAGCAAAAGCTGGAAAACCGCGGGGGAAGCGGTATAGTGCAGCTTGTAGATGTGGGCAACATGTTCAAAGGCGGGCGGAACATCGTGCTCGGGCAGAATATCCCTGACTATCCTGCGACCGCCAAACTGCCTTAAACAGCACTGTAACGCGCTCTTAAGAGGTTCATCATGTGAACGTTTACGTCCCATTGGCTCACGAGCGGCATCCGGGTGTAGGGCATCTCCGGCATATACGGTGCCGGGCCAAACTCGGTCGTCACGGTGAGCGTAGAGCCTTTTTCGGCATGGGCCGCTGCCACACGGTCCCACCATCCCAGGTGTGCGTTCAATACCTCTTCCCACTCGGGTGCGCGCGGGTCGTTGACCTGCGGACCCTCGGGATGCCCCACACGGCTGTGGATATGGGAGGTACGCGAAATAGCCAGGTCTACCTCTTCGGGCAGGTCGGCGAGCAGGGATTCATGCACGCTGCACCAATGCGAAATGTCCAGCGCAATGCGGAGCGCCGGGTCGCTGGTCAGGTAACTTTTGGTAATGTGTGCAGCGAACAGGCTTTTACCGCGGTGCGTTTCGTGGATGATAGGGATGCCCGATTCCTGTGAAAGACTGGCGGCAATGGCGAACAGACGCTTGTTTTGTTCGAAATCAAAGTAGTCCTTGCCTGTCTGGCAGTTGATCAGCAGGGGTTGGACATCGATGAGGTTGAGCAGGTATTTCTCATAGCTGGCGGCATGCGCGTCGATATCCTTCTCAAACGACTGCCAGTACTGGCCGATCAGTTGCAGTTCACAGGCCCTCAAAGCATCCAGGATCTGCTTTTTCGGGCCTGGCTCGAAAGGTAGCGACATTTCGACACCATCATAACCCGCCTCTTTCACATTGCGGCAAAACACTTCAAAAGGAAGCACATTCCCCCATTCAGGCGCAAAGAACTTGATATTCATCCGATTGTGGATCAGCTGTTTTGTAAAATTTTTTCGATCTCTTCCAGGGATTTCCCTTTGGTTTCGGGAACCTTTCTCCGGACAAAGACAAAGTAGGCGAAACAAATCACCGCATGGATCAGAAAGGTAACAGACATTCCGAAATACTGATTCATCACCGGAAACAGGGCCGTAGTAAAGAAATTGGCGATCCAAAGAGCCAGCGTAGCGAAAGCCATTGCATTGCCACGCATCCGGTTGGGGAATATTTCGGATAATGTCACCCAGGTAGCCGGCCCGAGCGTAGCGGAGTAAATGGCGATGAATACCAGTACGAAAATCAGTACCCATATGCCCGGCCACTGCATTTGGAACGCCGCTGCCAATGCCAGGGCGTCGAAACCCAATAGAAGTGCCCCGTACTGCAGCAATTTCTTGCGGCCCGCATGATCGATCGTGCCGATGGCGATGAATGTAAATACAAAGTTGGTGATGCCGATGATAATCGACTGTAAAAAAGCCGAATCCTGACCCATGCCCGCCTTTTTAAATAGTTCGGGCGCATAGGAGAACAACGAATTCTGTCCGACGGCCTGCGAGAACACGGCTATCATCATGCCAATGAAAACGATATGCCAGAGATCCTTTCCAAAAAGGTCCGACACTTTTACCGTACTCTTTTCCGCAAAGCTCTGTGCGATCTGAACCTCTGCGGATAATGCGTAATCGACGCCGCCAACGCGTTCGAGGACGATGTGTGCCTCAAACTCCCGGCCGTTCCGGATCAGCCACCGGGGACTTTCCGAAACCGTGAAAAGGCCAAAATAAAAAAGCAACGCGGGAGCGGACTGAGAGGTGAACATCCATCGCCAGTTGTCCTCCACATTCAGCAGCAGATAATTGGACAAATAGGCCAGCAAAATGCCGATAACGATCGAAAGCTGGTAAAAGGACACCGTTCTCCCCCGCATCGAAGCCGGGGAGATTTCAGCCAGGTACATCGGGCACACCAGCGCCGCCGCCCCAACCGCGACGCCACTCAGCATCCGAAAAAATACGAATGCCGGAAAAGTCTCCGCCCACCCGGTTCCGGCGCCGGTCACAGCAAAAAGCACTGCACAGATCATCAGCAATTTCTTACGCCCGAGTGCCTCGCATAGCCAGCCTCCGCATATTGCGCCGATCGCCGCACCGAGATTGATACACCCGACCGCCCAGCCTGTTTCGAACTCGCTTAGCTCGAAATGTGCCTGAAAGAATGAGACCGTTCCGGATATGATCACCAGATCAAAGCCAAAAAGCAAACCGCCCAGCGCCGCTATGGCGCTGAGCGTGTACACAAAACGTTTATTGACAAGAACCGGATGCGGATCCAGGCCAGCATCCGGCACGACTGCGACTCCCATAGATATATTGAATTATTTTAGTGACACATCAGCCTCCTTGCTCAGAAAATCGGCATTTTCCTCGGCTAAGCCGGAAGCCTCCCGATTCAGCAGCGCGTCATCGGGCACGATGTCGATCGGCGTGATGCTCGCCGACGATGACGACGACTCGTTGTGACCCATGTTCGTAGACCTGTTGTAGCAGGATATCAGCGACCAGCGGGCCCTGTCCGACAAATTGGCTTCCGAACGATGCAGGAGGTTGCTGTGAAAGAATAACGCATCACCGGCATTCAGTTCCACGAAAACATGCTCCATCGTTTGCAGCGCCAGGTCAACGTAACGTTGTGACGCACCTACCTGCTCTCCGGAAAAGCCATGTTCCACACGGCCCATTTTGTGAGAGCCTTTAATCACCTGAAGGCACCCATTCGCCACATTGGCGTCAGTCACGGCGATCATCACCGACATCATTTGTTCCGGAAAGAGGAATTGATTCTTGTACCAGTAACCGTAATCCTGGTGCCATTCCCAGGCGCCCCCCACACGCGGTTCTTTCTGCATCAGTTTCGAATGGTAATGGCACACGGAATGTCCCTCGTCGCCACGCTGGCGTTCGAGCAGCTGATCCACTGCATTCACCAGCGTTTGCCCCCGCGTGAGCAAACCGTACACATCATCTCCCGGCTTATACCAGAGCGACAAACGGCTCCGCTTGCCTGTGCTATCGTTCACATCGATGGCGTGCTTGCTGATCGCGCTGTCGTCGATGGCTATTTGATAAAGGCGCGAGACCTCCCCGACATCGTAAAATCCCGGAATGATAAGGAAACCATCTTCGTGGTACTGCTGAATTTGCGCCTGGGTTAAAGATTGCTTTGCCATGGTTGTGTGAATTGAATGATACCCGGTAGAAACAGGTTGAATAATTGCACTTAAACAGTACAAAATTCATCTATTTCAAGACACAAACGAATGAAGGATCTTGTCTAAAACATGGATTATTTTACCTTTGATGAAATTAATATCATAAAAGAAACCGGCATGCGAAAAAGCAGAGGCTTCGAGGGTGAATTGATCATTGAAATCCCGAAGGTCGCCATCAGTCACTGCCAGCAACTACCGCTGATCAGCCCGCTGTTCATCTCGCGGATGGGCTTTTATCCCAAAGCATTACACCACTATTACCAACGGCCCAACGGCATTTCGCAGGTAATCCTCCTGTTCTGCACCGACGGCCAGGGCTGGGTGGAATTGCAGGGCACCATCACACAGGTACATCCCGGCGAAGTTTTTCTCCTGCCATCCGAGATCCCGCACTCCTATGGCGCTGACCAGCAACATCCATGGAGCATTTACTGGCTGCACCTGGTCGGGCCGATGGGGTCGGCAGTCGCCAGATCAGTCATGGAGCGGAGCAGTGAAACCGGGCGGGCTCCCCAGGTGGGCTTTTCCGACGAGCGCAATGCACTTTTTGCACATATCGCCGCAACTTTGCTCAAGGGATATAGTGCTTCCAACCTGCTCCACGCCAATCTGGCCCTGCCCCATTACCTTTCGTCGTTCATTGCACCCGAGCACTTCGGTATACGAAATCAGGCCCTATCCGTCGAAGGCGCCACGGACAAGGCCATCCGCCATATGCAGGAAAACCTTTCCCGCACGCTCACACTGGATAATATTGCCCGGGAAGTACACCTCTCCGTATCATTTTTTTCCAGGAAATTCAAAAAGGATACCGGCTATGCACCTATTGAGTATTTCAACTACCTGAGGGTTCAGAAAGCATGCCAGCTACTGCATTTCAGTTCGCTCCGGATCAATGAGGTCGCTTCGGAGATCGGTATCGACGACCCGTTCTATTTTTCAAGGCTTTTCAAACAGCAAATGGGCGTTTCTCCGGCCCATTACAGAAAAAACAAGGGGATCGACCAGTAACAAAAAAGGGGATTGGCGGCTAGCCGCCAATCCCCGCCCCGCTATTCGTACTAGTTTTTGAAGATTCGCTGCGTAAAAACTGTTTCCTTGCCTTTTTCAATGGTCAGCAGGTAAATCCCGCTGGCAAGCGATGGCAATTGCACGCGGGTTTCGGTGCCGATCGGGCGGTTGAGTACTTCGATGCCCCCTACGGTGGTGAGTTTCAGTTTGGCGTTGCCGATATGCCCCGGCATTTTCAGCTGAAAGTAATCCGAAATAGGATTCGGCCCGACACTGAAACCATTGTCTCCGTTACGATAGAGCGCGATGATTTTGGAATACTCAAACCTGCCATCGAAGTCGATTTGTTTCAAACGATAATAAGCGGTATTGCGGGGCGCTTCACCATCCGCAAATGTATAATGATGCGCCTGCGATGTGGTACTGTTACCCTTAACCTCCCCGATCATCCTGAAATCGAGCCCGTCGGCAGACCGTTCCACTTCGAAACGCTCATTATCCACTTCGGAAACCGTTTTCCAGTAAAGCTGCACCTTACCGTCGCTGAGTTCTCTAAGGTAAAAATCGGCCAGCTCCACCGGCAGCGGATCTTCGACCGGCAACGTATGATGTGCCAGCAAGCGGATGTAAGCTGCCTGATAGTAGATGGCCGGCTCGGTAATCTCCCAGCTGTTGGTTGGCCAACCCGTGTTAAAATCGAGGTAGCTCTTCTGCCGGGGCTGCCCGAATGGCGGAGACTGGCCGCTGATCGTATAATCGGCATTCGGCCCGCCGGCCACGTAACCCGGCGCAGGGCCGTTGGGTGACGTAAGCGCATTGTCGTAAATCGTGCCGTCGTTGAACCACGCGTGATAGATTTCATTTACGCAACGGTCGCCACCCACGCCGTACATATTGGAAAGGTAAACCAGCCCCAGCGGATTGACACCATGGAAATAATGAACCTGTTCGGCCGCTTTCCTCGTCAGGCTGGCCGCATTGCCGAGTCCGGCTTTCAGCATGCTCCGGTTCACATTCGCGTAATCGGCCTTGGGCATGTTGCTGCCCCAGTGGTAGGACCAGTCGGGCATAAATGCGCGGTACAAATCGGCGGTAGTCCAACCAAAGAAATCGTTCCAGTTGCCGTCGACAGCCGTTCCCGCTGAGTTCAGGATCGCATTGCGCACCGTCGCATTGGCGCCGGGCAGTTGCGCATACCGGAGTAAAGCATCCTGAAGTTCGGTCGCATCCACGCCCCAGTAGCCGTTGGTCATGACGTCGGTAGCTGCATAATTATTGATCACAAACTGGTTATAGGCTGCATTCCCGGTGCGCTCGAACAGGTAGATCGCGGCAATCACCAGCATACTCCGCTGCTGAACCACGCCCACATCCGCGTCCCCGGCAACAATGCTCCCATTATCGCAATCGGTTTGCAGGGTGGAATTGTTATGGAATGGCAGCACATAATTGAAACAGCTGATCGCCTTTGCCTCCAACTGGGCCGCATAGGCAGCCAGCGAGGGAACACCCGCATAAACGATCGCGGCATGCGAAAATACCGAGGCGATCGTAGCCGAGGCCGAGGTGCAGACCGGCCCGTAATAGCGACCGTCGGTATTGATACTCGGAGGGGAAGATACGTTCTCGCTGTAATTCCGGCTACCCATTTTGTTATGTGTGCTGCCGTCGGCGTTGGTCATTTTAAAAAGCCAGTCGAGCTCCCACTTGACTTCATCGAGCAGGTCCGACACGCCGTTTTTGCTTTCCGGGATATTGAAGTTATCCGTAAAAACCGTCGGATTCTCCTCGTACGCGTACAGGAGGTCGTGCAACGGGCTATGGGTAAAGGAAACATACTTATTATAATCGCCGGCATCGAACCAGCCGCCCGTCAGGTTCTTTTCAAGTGCAGCATTACCCTGCTCATTAATGTAACGGCAATTGGCGTCCTGCAACGGGTTCATAAAATTGTTGGCGTCGGTCCATTTGCTTTGTGCGTAAGGCAATGCCTTGGCCAGGTTGCAGCGGTTGTAGTAAAACATTTTCATCGCCGCCAGCATGACGTTGCCGTAGGGATTGGCGGCAATGTCAAACACAGCGGAACGTTGGTTGCCTACCGGATCAAACACATAGTAGCTCCCGGCCGCTGTCAACGGCGAGAAATCAAACCACCATCCCCTGTCCCCGGAAGTAGCCTCTGTGTTGCCATTATTCCAAACGGTAACAGGACCTGAAAAGACAACGGCATTGTTCACGCTCTGTCGTACCTCCATCGTCGACGGCGGACTATAACTCAGACCTGCATTGTAACCCTGGATCGGGTCGCTGAGTACGGCGACCTTTTCTGCACTTGGCGCATAACCAAATTGATCGACGTGAATGAACGGGCTCACCTGGGCAAAGGCCCGGCAGCAGACGGTAAGCAGGAAGCCGCACAACAAAATGCGGGTGTCCTTCCGGAACGGCAAAAGGTAATGTCTCCTCATGGCTGGATGTGTTGGATTGGAAATTGAAACTGTTTTGTTAAAAAAACTTAACAACAGAGCGGCAGAGGGCCTTTTATCAAACAGGATGGA